>NZ_JALLIZ010000002.1:0-602951 GCF_023242345.1 Pseudomonas sp. MWU12-2037
GGTTTTGTTGTGTGCTCACGATCAGATCAGACACTTACCCACCCTTCTCGATCAACTGCCCGAACCCCTCGAGCTCGCCCTTCTCCAGGTCCGAGACCAGGATGAAACGCAGGTGATCACGTCGCCACGACACCACGTTGTACCCCCGCAAAGACAAGCTCTCCCGAGCCCGATCAGCTTCGGCCGTCGGCAGGATAAACAGGTTGATGGTGTGCTTGGCATGCCGATACGCCAATGCTGCGGCGGTCTGGTGTTGCAGATAATCCAATCGCCCGCCCAACAACGGGTAACCCTGCGCCGCATAATCGAAGACCGGCGGCGCGAAATCGAGCTTGCCGGTAAACCAGGGTTTCACCGTATGCCGGTCGGACGACACCACATCGCTCAAATGCTCGGCCATCAGCGAACGCACATGACTGGACACCGCCTCATCCAGCCAGGGTTGTTCGGCGGACGGCGTCACCACATAGAGCATGACCGCCAGGCTCAACGCCAGGGTTGAAAACGCCGGCGCCCACCAGCGCCCCGACAGCGCCCGCAACCCCTGCATGAAACCCGCCATGGCCGAAGATCGCTCTGGGGCAGCGCCCAACAGGCTCAGGTTCAGGGCCTCGGGCGCGCGGTAATAGGGTGCGCGTTTTTTGACGTCGTCGATCAATTGACGGGCCTGCTCATACCGGCGTGCGCACTCCGCGCAGCCCGCCAGGTGCCCGGCCACCCGCGCCCTGGTCGCCGCGTCCAGCTCATGGTCGAGGTAGCCATGGATCAATTCATCACAGGTCTTGCAGTCGAGGTCATTCATAAGGGTGCAACTTCAGCAGTTCGCGCTTGAGCATCGCGCGGGCCCGGGCCAGCCGCGACATGACGGTGCCCAAGGGGATATCGACGATTTTCGCTATGTCCTTGTAGGGCATGTCTTCCAACTCCTTCAGGACGATCACTTCGCGAAACGCCGGCGCCAACGCCAGCAGTGCCAGGCGGACCTGCTCGGCCGCCTGGGCGCGGATGGTCTGTGACTCGGGTGTGCACACATCGGCCATTGCCGGGTCGTCCTGCAACCACTCCTCGTCGAGGGCTACCCAACGTGCGCCCATCGAGGCCTTGAGCCAGTTGTAGCTTTCGTTGCGGACAATGGTCAGGAACCAGGCCTTGGCATTGCCGTCGACAAAACGGTGCTGGAACTTGAAGGCCCTGAAGGCACTTTCCTGGACCACATCCTGCGCGGCGCTCTCACTGTCGGTGAGCCAGCGCGCGAGGTTATAGGCCGCATCCAGATGCGGCGCAAACAGCGCCTCGAATCGCTTCATAGTGGCTCCGATACCTTTGTTCCTATAACGGTGAAAGGTCCTGTTTTATTCCCGAAAGAATTTTTTTATTTCCTGGAATAAAGCCCCGCGCCGCCCGGTTTTACAGATGTGAGCTCAATCACTGTAGACCGCCAGCGAGGGCGTTCCCATGGACCTGCACCCAACACCCCACGACAAACGTACCGACGGCCCGCTCGACCCCGACCGCCGGACCCTGCTCAAATGCTCGGCCTGGGCCGGCGCCGGGGTCCTCTGGGCCCTGAGCGGCGGCATCCCGCGGGCCTTTGCCCTGGACCAGAATGGCCAGACCAGCGACCCGGCCGCGCTGGCCGCGAACTTTCACTTCGTGCAAATCAGCGATTCGCATATCGGTTTCAACAAGGAGGCCAATCCCGAACCGGTGAAGACCCTGCAAGTGGCCATCGACAAGGTCATCGCCCTGCCCAAGCGGCCGGCGCTGATTCTCCACACCGGGGATATCACCCACCTCAGCAAGCCGGAGGAATTCGACACCGCCGCACAATTGCTCAAGGCCCTGCCCGCCCCCGTGCACTATGTGCCAGGCGAGCACGACACCCTTGACGAAGGCGGCGGCCAGCTCTACCTGCAGCGGTACGGCAAGGGCACCAAGGGCAACGGCTGGTACAGCTTCGACGACCACGGCGTGCATTTCATCGCGCTGGTCAACGTCTTCAACTTCCAGGCCGGCCATGAAGCCAACCTCGGCGCCGAGCAGATCGCCTGGCTGGCCGATGACCTGCGGGCGGTGTCGACGAGCACGCCGATCGTGGTGTTTACCCATATTCCGCTGTGGACCATTTACCAACCCTGGGGCTGGGGCACGGAGGACGGCGACCAGGCCATTGCCCTGCTGCGCAAATACGGTTCGGTGACCGTGCTCAACGGCCATATCCATCAGGTGATCCAGAAGGTCGAAGGCAATATCACCTTTCACACCGCGCGCGGCACGGCCTACCCGCAACCAGCACCAGGGGCGGCACCGTCACCGGGGCCGATGACCGTGGCCGCCGATCAGTTACGCAATTACCTGGGGATTACCGATGTCCGCGCGACACAAGGCGATCACCCATTGGCACTGATTGATTCGACACTGATTTAGGAGAACATTCGAATGAAAAGACTTTTGCACGGACTGGCGCTGATTTGCCTGACGGTCTCGATCCCGGTGTGGGCGCAGGACGTGAAGATCGATATCAAGGAATTCATGTTCGGGCCCAAGGACCTGACCGTTGCGCTCGGTACCAAGGTGACCTGGGTCAACGACGACCAGATCCCCCATACGGTGGCCGAAACCCACAAGCTGTTCCGCTCGGGCGCGCTGGACACCAATGACAGCTTTTCCTATGAGTTCAAGACTGCGGGCACCTACGAGTATTTCTGTGCCCTGCATCCACAGATGATCGGGAAAATCATCGTCACTCCCTGAACCGAGGGAGCCGGCTTGCCGGCTCCCACAGAACTGACGAATGGCTGTCGAAGCCGGGGCGAAAAAATCTTTCTGTCATTTCCCCTGCTGTATCCTGCCCAGGCTTTTTAAAAGCGCGGATCTACCCAGCGATTTAAAAAACAGACCTTGCGAGGAGCGACGACGATGCATGAGATACCCAACTTCCCCTTCCCAAGCCTGCACGAGACTGAGCAGAAAAACCCGCCACAAGCCGCTGCCCAGCAGCCAGTAAACAACGAGGCCGCAGAAAGCCTCAAGGCCGACAGCGAAGACTGAACGCTTGCTCAACCGGTCGCGTGAAAAGCCCGTTCCCTGGTGTTTTTCACGCAACCGGATACAGGCGCCCGCCAAGCTTTTTTCGATTTAACTCCCATGCAACCCGCTTCGCACCGTTATCATAAGCCTCCTATCTTTTTTCTCCGCGGCAACGGTGGTTCTTGTCCATGTCTGATACCCAGCGCCCCCTGGCGGTCACGCTGCAAGTCGTTTCCATTGTCCTGTTTACCTTTATCGGTTACCTGAACATCGGCATTCCCCTGGCCGTGCTGCCCGGCTATGTCCACAGTGACCTGGGCTTCGGCACGGTGATCGCCGGGCTGGTGATCAGCGTCCAGTACCTGGCGACCTTGTTGAGTCGTCCCTATGCCAGCCGGATCATCGATAACCAGGGCAGCAAGCGCGCGGTAATGATCGGCCTGCTCGGCTGCGGCCTGAGCGGTGTGTTCATGCTGGTCTCGAGTGTTCTCCAGGCGATGCCGTTGCTGAGCCTGATCAGCCTGTTTATCGGCCGCCTGGTGCTGGGCAGCGCGGAAAGCCTGGTGGGCTCCGGGTCCATCGGCTGGGGGATCGGCCGGGTCGGTGCGGCGAACACCGCCAAGGTGATTTCCTGGAACGGCATCGCCAGCTATGGCGCGTTGGCCATCGGCGCACCACTGGGCGTGTGGCTGGTCGGTCAGTTGGGCCTGTGGAGCATGGGCGTGAGCATCCTGCTGCTGGCCACGCTGGGGCTGTTGCTGGCCTGGCCGAAACAGGCAGCACCGATTGTCGCCGGCGAGCGCCTGCCCTTCCTTCATGTACTGGGCCGCGTACTGCCCCACGGCACCGGCCTGGCCCTGGGCTCCATCGGTTTCGGCACCATCGCGACCTTTATCACCCTGTATTACGCCACCCAGCACTGGGCCAACGCGGTGCTCTGCCTGAGCCTGTTCGGCGCCAGCTTTATCGGTGCGCGGCTGCTGTTCGGCAACCTGATCAATCGCCTCGGCGGCTTTCGCGTGGCGATCGCCTGCCTGTCGGTGGAAACCCTGGGGCTGCTGCTGTTGTGGCTGGCACCGGATGCCCATTGGGCACTGGCGGGGGCGGCATTGAGCGGGTTCGGTTTCTCGCTGGTGTTCCCGGCACTGGGAGTGGAGGCGGTGAACCTGGTGCCCGCCTCCAGTCGCGGCGCGGCGGTGGGTGCCTACTCGTTGTTTATCGACCTGTCGCTGGGCATCACCGGGCCCTTGGCCGGGGCCATTGCCGCGGGCCTGGGCTTTGCCTCGATCTTCCTGTTCGCCGCCCTGGCGTCGTTTTCCGGGTTGCTGCTGAGCCTTTATCTCTACCGGCAGGCACCGAAGCAGCGAGCGTTGCGGGAAAAAACCTGAAGGCCTAGAAATCGATCTTGCCGCGCCCGGCCTTTATCGCACCACGCTGGGACTTGCCTTCCAGGCGGCGCTTCTTCGAGCCGAGGGTCGGCTTGGTCGGGCGGCGTTTCTTCTCCACCTTGGTGGCAGTGAGGATCAGTTCGACCAGGCGTTCCAGGGCATCGCTGCGGTTCTGCTCCTGGGTCCGGTATTGCTGGGCCTTGATCACGATCACCCCTTCGCTGGTGATGCGACTGTCGCGCAGGGCCAGCAGGCGTTCCTTGTAGAACGGCGGCAGGGACGAAGCCGGAATATCGAAACGCAGGTGCACCGCGCTGGAGACCTTGTTGACGTTCTGCCCGCCCGCGCCCTGGGCACGAATGGCCGTCCATTCGATCTCGGCATCCGGCAGATGCACATTGTTGGAAATCACCAGCATTTGAAAAGCGTCCGACATCAGGGCGTTCAGGATACCTGATCTGTACCACGGCGAGCCGGTTCGCCCGTGTCCCGACCGTGCAGAAACGACAAACCCGGCGGCCGCCGGGTTTGTGCTTGCAACGGATAAAAGCCTACTTCACCGCCACCAATGCCTGCTGGGCACTGCGCCGATTCTTGATGCCGTAGCAGACCCACATGAACGCCACCCAGACCGGAATCGCGTACACCGAGACCTGGATCCCCGGAATCATCAACATGACGCCGAGGATGAACACCACGAACGCCAGGCACACATAGTTGCCATAGGGGTACCACAGGGCCTTGAACAGCGGGCTCTGTTGGGTGCTATTCATATGCTGGCGGAACTTGAAGTGCGAGTAGCTGATCATCGCCCAGTTGATCACCAGGGTCGCCACCACCAGGGACATCAGCAATTCCAGGGCCTGTTGCGGCATCAGGTAGTTCATCACCACCGCGATGAAGGTCACCAGCGCCGAGGCCAGGATCGAGCGCACCGGCACGCCGCGCTTGTCGATCCTGGCCAGCGCCTTCGGCGCATCACCCTGCTCGGCCATGCCCAGCAGCATGCGGCTGTTGCAGTAGGTGCCGCTGTTGTACACCGACAGCGCCGCCGTCAGCACCACGAAATTGAGGATATGCGCCGCCGTGTTGCTACCCAGCATCGAGAACACCTGGACGAACGGGCTGCCGCTATAGGAGTCGCCGGAAGCGTTCAGCGTGCTCAGCAGGCTGTCCCAGGGCGTCAGCGACAACAGGATCACCAGGGCACCGATATAGAAAATCAGGATCCGGTAGATGACCTGGTTGATGGCCTTGGGAATCACGGTTTTCGGCTGGTCGGCTTCAGCGGCGGTGAAACCGAGCATTTCCAGGCCGCCGAAGGAAAACATGATGATCGCCATGGCCATCACCAGGCCGCTGACGCCATTGGGGAAGAACCCACCGTGTTCCCACAGGTTGCTCACCGAGGCCTGCGGACCGCCGTGGCCGCTGACCAGCAGGTAGCTGCCCAGGGCAATCATGCCGACGATCGCCACCACCTTGATAATCGCGAACCAGAACTCCGCCTCGCCGAAAACCTTGACGTTGGCCAGGTTGATCGCGTTGATCAGGACGAAGAAGGCTGCTGCCGAGACCCAGCTCGGGATATCGGGCCACCAGTAGTGGATGTACTTGCCGACGGCGGTCAGCTCCGACATGCCCACCAGGATGTAGAGGATCCAGCAATTCCAGCCCGACAGAAAGCCGGCGAAACCGCCCCAGTACTTGTGGGCAAAGTGGCTGAACGAACCGGCGACCGGCTCCTCGACGATCATCTCGCCCAACTGGCGCATGATCATGAAGGCGATAAAACCGCAGATGGCGTAGCCGAGGATCATCGACGGACCGGCGGACTTGAGCACCCCGGCCGAACCGAGGAACAGGCCGGTACCGATGGCGCCACCGAGGGCGATCAATTGGATATGACGATTTTTCAGGCCGCGTTTAAGCTCGCCCGAAGCAAGGGGTGTATCAGGGGTCATGCGTCACCTGTTTGTTTTTATCTGTGACGAAATCGAACCCATCACGCTTATGACGCGATGGAGTGAACAAGGCGGGTAGCCTTGAGTGCACGGGCTTTCGGAGCATCGCAAGGCCGCCGTCGAAAGCCACAAAAATGCGCGGGTACGCAGTTGAGTCACAGGTAAAACGCCGCGCATTGTACACCGCCAGACCACCACTGGCAGGCATCCGCGCATCTCACCGCCCCCAGCGCGGGAGGACAAGGGGCCTTTTCGCCATAAAGAAAAATCCTACAGAGCCCCTCGGCAACTATTCCTTACGCCAATCCGAACCTCGTATTTTCAGGCGCTTTTACTGTCCAGATCGTCAGGTTTTCCTGACAAAGTGTCACGTTTTCTTGCCAACAAAGCCGTATACGGCCCCCGTTCGAAAATTGACAGACAGACTGTTTAGCACGGGCTTTAGCGGGTGAATCGCTGTTTTTCCAGAAGAAGTTTTTTGCTCTGCAAGGCTGCAAAAAAAATTTGAAAATATTTTTTTGCGCCTATCGAGATACTGCACTAGGTTTTCAGCCACTTGCCGAAGCCTACAGTCGGCAAGCCGGAGAATCGGTTTTTATGCATAGGAATTTTCCTAGCAAAAAGCCTTTTCGACCGTCCAGCAATAACATTCCCAAGGAGATTCACCATGCAAGTCTCGGATCAGGACGTGAGCACTGAACTGCAACTGGACGATTGGTTTGAAGCCCCGACCCACGACGCGGCCGTGGAAATGATGCAAGCCGATGCTGTCGTGCCCTTTGGCACTGCGATGTGGCCTTTCTAAGGCCTCCAGGTGGGTGCGGTTTACCGCACCTACCCTCTGTTGCCCCAGGAACGACGTCATGGACAAGACCCGCGCCCTCGAACACTTTCTCTACTACCTCGCCCGCCATCCGGCCCTGGAAGGGCTCGACCAGCCGAAAGTCCTGCTCGGCCATACCCCGGATTACAGCGAGATCACCGCGGCCATCATCGAGCAGGACGCCGAGCGCCGACAGTTCGGCTTCAGCGCGTTGCGCCTGGACCTTGAGCCAGCCCCGAGACTGATCGAGGCCATCAGCGACAGCGACCTGTATATCTTTTTCTACGACTCCTCGATGCTCTCCCCGCCTCGCCCGCAAGGCCCGGAGTTCCTCCACGCATTGCATGGGGTCATGGCCGAGCAATGGCGCAAATCGCTGCTGTTCAAGGATTACGGCGATTACTTCTACGACACCTTCAGTGTCAGCCCGCAACGCATTGCCGACCTCAACGACAGCCTGATCCGCCGCATGTCCCGGGCCACCACCCTGAGCTTCAAGGACCGCCACGGCTCGCACCTGCAGGCGCCGCTGAGCAGTATCCGCAAGTGGACCAATATCAATGGCGTGGGCAACCACGACCTGGCCCCGGGGGAGATCGCCACCCACAGCGACGCCATCAACGGTTGCGTGAAGTTTGTCGGGACCTTTCTCGGCACCATTCCCTTTGCCCGCAAGTACGGAGTGCTGGAGTCGCCGCTGGCGCTGTGGATCGAGGATTCGACCATCCGCCGCATTGCCACCGAAGTGCCTGGGCTGGAGGCGGATTTCAACAAGTACCTGAATGCCAATCCATCCAACCGTCGAGTCGAGGAACTGGGGATCGGTACGAATGAGGGGGTCAAGGCCCTGTATGCGCGCAACTCGGGTTTCGAGGAGCGCCATTGCGGCCTGCACCTGGGGTTGGGCGGTGGCGCCAAGGGCAGCCATCACCTGGACCTGATCTTTGCCAGCGGCGTGCTGGCGCTGGATGACAAGCCGGTGTTTGACGGGCAGTTTGCGTTTTGACCTGCCCCAAAAAACAAAACCCCATGACGTTGGCTCGTCATGGGGTTTCGGGTCTCGCGGTGCGCTCAAGCGCCTGCTTTACTCAGGCTTGCGACGCCCGAACCCCGGACGCTGGCCGGAACCGGCCGGGGCGCCACGACGCTTGCCCGACGGCGCGTCCTTGTCCAGGACCAGGCTTGGACGCTTGGTCTTGGGTGCCGGCTTGGCCGGACGCTTGCTGTCCGTCGGACGATCCGCCACTGGCGTACCACGGGTCGACTCACCACGACCGGCCGCCGGACGCGGGGCACGCGGTGCGCGCTCGCCATCCTGACGAGGAGCCGGCTTGCGGGCTGGACGCTCGCCTTCAATCCGCGGCTCGCGCTCACTGCGCTCGGCAGGTGCACCGGCGGCCGGACGTAGGGTCCGCACACGCTCGCCCTTGCCCACAGGACGAGAGGATTTGCGCTGCATACGCTCCAGCTTGTCCTTGCTCTTGGCATTGAGCTGCGGCATCGCTACCGGCGTCAGGCCGACCTCGGCACTGAGGATGTCCACTTCGTACTGGCTCATTTCACGCCAGCGGCCCATTGGCAGGTCGGAGTTGAGGAACACCGGACCGAAACGCACACGCTTCAGACGGCTGACCACCAAACCCTGGGATTCCCACAGACGACGCACTTCGCGGTTACGACCTTCCATCACCACGCAGTGGTACCAGTGGTTGAAACCTTCACCGCCAGGCGCTTCCTGGATATCGGTGAACTTCGCCGGGCCGTCTTCGAGCATCACGCCGGCCTTGAGCCGGGCAATCATCTCTTCGTCCACTTCACCACGGACTCGGACCGCGTACTCGCGGTCCATTTCGTAGGACGGGTGCATCAAGCGGTTGGCCAGCTCACCGTCGGTGGTGAACATCAGCAGACCGGTGGTGTTGATGTCCAGGCGGCCGATATTGATCCAGCGGCCTTCTTTCGGACGCGGCAGCTTGTCGAACACGGTCGGACGGCCTTCCGGGTCGTCACGGGTGCAGATCTCGCCGTCGGGTTTGTTGTACATGATCACGCGGCGAACCGATTCGGACGCCTCTTCGCGCTTGATCACCTTGCCATCGATGGTGATGGCGTCATGCATGTCGACGCGCTGGCCGAGGGTGGCGTCTTTGCCGTTGACCTTGATCCGGCCTTTGCTGATCCAGCCTTCCACGTCGCGGCGCGAGCCGACGCCGATACGGGCCAGGACCTTCTGCAGTTTTTCGCCTGCTGGGCCGATTTCCTGGTCGTCTTTCTGCTTGATATCACTCATCTGGGCACCTCCCGGTGTGTCGATTCAGGCCTTGGCCTGAAGAAATTGAATCTGTTGCCTGGGCGAAGGGATCGCCGCGGGGGCGCGAATCATACGCCGATGTTGGCCATTATGCACTCTCGCAATCAATCATCGAGCAAGCGGCGTTCCTGTTCGATCGCCTCGGCCAGGGCCAGGGCTTCGGCTTCTTCATCGGTCAGCTGCGGCCGGCCGGCGGCCTTGTCCAGGGCCGCGACCGCCGCGAGCAATTGTTCCCGGGCCTGCTGGGCACCGACGAGATCCGGCTCCGGTACTTCTGGCACCGCGGGCTCTTCGACTGTTTCCGGCTCTTCTTCGAGCACTTCGTCGGCCTCGACTGTCACAGCGGGCTCAACAGGTTCAGCTCTTTCAAGCCCAGATTCCTGCAGCGGCAACTCGCCCGTCGGCACCATCGCGCCGTCACGCAGCAAATCGTCAAAGTCGGTCTTGATCCCCTCTTCCATGGAGTCCAGCTCCAGCAACAGGGTATGGAAGCTGGTTTCCTCCTTCGGCGCCTCGGCACCCTCCGGATCGAGACTGGCATCGGCCAGGGCCTGCAGGCTCGCGGGCACTGGCGCATCCTCGACATCGAACAGCGGCTCGGGCTCCATCTCCCGCAGTTCGGCCAGGGGCGGCAGGTCGTCAAGGTTCTTCAGGTTGAAGTGATCGAGAAACGCCTTGGTGGTGGCGAACATTGCCGGTTTGCCCGGCACCTCGCGGTAACCGACGACCCGAATCCACTCACGCTCCAGCAAGGTCTTGACGATCTGGCTGTTGACCGCCACGCCACGCACATCCTCGATCTCACCCCGGGTGATCGGTTGACGATAGGCGATCAGCGCCAGGGTCTCGAGCATCGCCCGGGAATAACGCTGCGGACGTTCTTCCCAGAGCCGCCCGACCCAGGGAGCGAATTTCTCGCGCACCTGCAGACGATAGCCGGAGGCCACCTCCCGCAGCTCGAAGGCCCGCCCTTCGCAGGACTTGGCGAGGATCGTCAGGGCTTTCTTGAAGACCGGCGGCTCGGGCCGTTCGCCCTCCTCGAACAGCTCGAACAGCCGCTCCAGGGATTGCGGCTTTCCCGAGGCCAACAGAAAGGCTTCAAGCAGCGGGGCCAGCTCGCGGGGTTCACTCAGGTTCATGGATTGTGCTCGTTATTCAGCGCGCGCCCGCACATGGATCGCCGTAAAGGGTTCATTCTGCACCAGTTCGACCAGGGATTCCTTGACCAGCTCAAGAATCGCCATAAAGGTCACCACCACCCCCAGCCGTCCTTCCTCGGCGGTAAACAGCTCGACAAAGGGCACGAAGCCGCCGCCCTTGAGGCGTTCCAGTACATCGCTCATGCGCTCGCGAGTCGACAGTTGCTCACGACTGACCTGATGGCTTTCGAACAGGTCGCCACGGCGCAGGACCTCGGCCATGGACATCAACACTTCTTCCAGGCTCACGTCCGGCAACAGCTTGCGCGCCCGGGCCTCGGGGGCATCGAGCTTGGGCACCAGCACATCGCGGCCGACCCGGGGCAAGGTGTCGAGGCCCTCGGCGGCGCTCTTGAAGCGCTCGTACTCCTGCAGGCGACGGATCAGTTCGGCCCGCGGGTCGTCCTCTTCCGCCTCGATTTCGGCCGAACGCGGCAGCAGCATCCGCGATTTGATCTCGGCCAGCATCGCCGCCATCACCAGGTACTCGGCGGCCAGCTCCAGGCGCACCGACTTCATCAACTCGACATAACCCATGTACTGGCGGGTGATTTCCGCCACCGGGATGTCGAGGATATCGATGTTCTGCTTGCGGATCAGGTAGAGCAGCAAGTCCAGCGGGCCTTCGAAGGCTTCGAGAAAGACTTCCAGGGCGTCCGGCGGGATATACAGGTCCAGCGGCATCTCGGTGACCGCCTGGCCATAGACCAGGGCGAACGGCAGTTCCTGCTGGGCATCGGCCTGGCTGTCGACGTTTTCCACGGCGGACATTCAGGCCTCGACCATGAACGGCGCGGGGTCGCCACAGCCCACGCGGATCACTTCCGGCTCGCCGTCCGCCAGGTTGATCACGGTCGAGGCCTTGATCCCGCCGAAACCGCCGTCGATCACCAGGTCGACCTGATGTTCGAGCAACTGGCGGATCTCGTAGGGATCAATCATCGGATCGGTCTCGCCGGGCATGATCAGACTGACGCTCATCAGCGGCTCGCCCAGTTCTTCGAGCAGCGCCAGGGCAATCGGATGGCTGGGGATGCGCAGGCCGATGGTGCGTTTTTTCGGATGCAGCAACAACCGCGGGACTTCCCGGGTGGCATTCAGGATAAAGGTGTAGGGCCCCGGCGTATGGGCCTTGAGCAGGCGAAACAGGCCCGTGTCGACCTTGGCGAACAGCCCCAACTGCGACAGATCGCTGCAGATCAGCGCAAAGTTGTGCTTGTCGTCCAACTGCCGCAAACGGCGCACCCGCTCGACCGCATTCTTGTCGCCGATCTGGCAACCGATGGCATAGGACGAGTCGGTGGGATAGATCACCACCCCGCCCTTGCGAATGATTTCCACCGCCTGTTTGATCAGGCGCGCCTGCGGGTTTTCCGGATGAATCTGGAAAAATTGACTCACGTTTTCTACCTGTTCAGACGACGGCAGTAAGTTGCTCATGTTTGAAGCGACACCAGAGTGGCGGCAGATCTTCAGGAACCGGGCGGTATTCACCGATCTCGGACCAGCCTCCAGGACCATGGAAATCACTGCCGGCACTGACCAGCAGCCCGAACTCACGGGCAAGGATCGCCAGACTGCCTACCTGCTCGGCGGGTTGATGCCCATTGACCACTTCGATAGCGTGGCCACCTGCTTGAATATAGTCGCCAATCAGCTTGCGGCGCTTGCTGCGGGTGAAATCGTAGTGCCAGGGATGGGCCAGACTGACCCAGGCGCCGGACTCGCGCAGGGTGCCGACGGTGTCTTCCAGGGTCGGCCAGTGCAGCTTGACGTCCCCCAGCTTGCCCGCGCCGAGCCACTTGCGAAAGGCTTCGGCACGGTCCTTGACGAAACCGGCACGCACCAGGAAATCGGCGAAATGCGGACGCGCCGGGGCATTGCCGCTATCGCCCAGTTCCTGCTGGATCGCCCGCGCGCCTTCCAGCGCGCCGGGCATGCCCTTGAGCGCCAGCTTGCGGCTGATTTCCTCGGAACGCAGCCAGCGGCCCTCGTGCAAGCGGGCGATGGCCTCGACCAGCGCCGGCGCCTCGACGTCGAAGCCATAGCCCAGCACATGGATGGTCGCGCCACCCCAGGTGCAGGACAATTCGACGCCGTTGACCAGCCGCATCCCCAGCCCATCCGCCGCCGCACGGGCTTCGGCCAGGCCTTCGAGGGTGTCGTGATCGGTCAGGGCCAGGACCCGCACGCCTCTCTCGTGCGCACGGGCGACCAGGATCGCGGGCGCGAGGGCACCGTCGGAGGCCGTGCTATGGCAGTGCAGATCGATTTCCACGGGGATTGAATAACCTCTAGGCGGCGCTTTCGCTGGCAATGATGTTTGTTATTATGCCGTCACATCCTGCTTCTGGCTGCCACTGTGAAACAATTCATCGATTTCATCCCGCTCTTCCTGTTCTTCATCGTCTACAAAATCGAACCGCGGGTCATGGAGATCGCCGGCCACAGCCTGACCGTGGGCGGTATCTACAGTGCCACGGCCATGCTGATCATCAGTTCCCTGGTGGTCTACGGCACCCTCTTCATCACCCACCGCAAACTGGAAAAAAGCCAGTGGCTGACCCTGATCGCCTGCCTGGTATTCGGCAGCCTGACCCTGGCCTTCCACAGCGAAACCTTCCTCAAGTGGAAAGCCCCGGTGGTCAACTGGCTGTTCGCCCTGGCCTTTGCCGGCAGCCACTTCATCGGTGACCGCCTGCTGATCAAGCGCATCATGGGCCACGCCCTGAACCTGCCAGAGCCGATCTGGACCCGCCTGAACCTGGCCTGGATCGTGTTTTTCCTGTTCTGCGGCGGCGCCAACCTGTTCGTGGCGTTCACCTTCCAGCAGTACTGGGTCGACTTCAAGGTGTTCGGCAGCCTGGGCATGACCCTGCTGTTCCTGGTCGGCCAGGGCATCTACCTGTCCCGCCACCTGCACGACACCGACCCGACCATCCCGAAAACCGAGGACTGACATGCTCTACGCGATCATCGCCACCGACGTCGAAAACTCCCTGGACAAACGCCTGGCCGTGCGCCCGGCGCATCTGGAACGGCTGCATCAGCTCCAGGCGCAAGGGCGCCTGGTCCTGGCCGGCCCGCACCCGGCCGTGGACAGCAACGACCCGGGCGCCGCCGGTTTCAGCGGCAGCCTGATCGTCGCCGAGTTCGACAGCCTGAGCGCGGCGCAAGCCTGGGCCGAGGCCGATCCGTTCGTCGCCGGCGGGGTCTACGCCCAGGTGCTGGTCAAGCCGTTCAAGCAAGTCCTGCCATAAATTTCTCCCCTCGCGATGAACCTTCAGGGTTCATCGCGGCCCAATCGCTCATTATTCTCGTTCAGCAGCCGACAACCTGCCCAATGCCGATTGGAATCAGGAGTTTGCGATGCGCCAGGGTCCGTTGTTGCTGCTAGTGGTCATCTTGTCGATAGGGGCCGCCGCCCACGCCGAAGAGAGTCAGGGGTCGAGTAATTCCACCCCCCTGTCCTTGAGCGCCGGTAGCCAGATCACCGATTTGCAGCAACGCTTGAAAGAAAGCGAGCGACAACGAGAAGAGTTGAGCAAACAATTGCAGAGTGCCGACGCCGAGCGCGAAAGTGCCCAGTTGAGCCGCCTGCGCCAGGAAAACCAGCGCCTGAAGCTGCAACTCAAGGAAGCCCAGGCCAGTGCCGGACCGCGCCTGCTGACTGATCAGCAGCAATGGTTTGTCACTGGCGGGGGAGTTGCACTCGTGGCCCTGCTCTGCGGTATCTTCGCCAGTGGCGGACGTAGACAACGTCGGCAATGGCTGAATTGAGCGGCCAATAGCGATCCGTAATCGAGAGAGTCATGAGCGACCTGTTACTGATAGACGATGACCAGGAGTTGTGTGAACTCCTGACCAGTTGGTTGAGCCAGGAAGGCTTCCAGGTACGCGCCTGCCACGATGGCCAGAGCGCGCGCAAGGCCCTGGCTGACAGCGCCCCGGCCGCCGTGGTGCTGGATGTGATGCTGCCCGATGGCAGCGGCCTGGAACTGCTCAAGCAATTGCGCAGCGATCACCCGGAGTTGCCGGTCGTAATGCTTTCGGCCCGTGGCGAACCCCTGGACCGTATCCTCGGCCTGGAGCTGGGCGCCGATGACTACCTGGCCAAACCCTGCGACCCCCGGGAACTGACCGCGCGCCTGCGCGCCGTACTGCGCCGCAGCCACCCGACCGCGACTCCGAGCCAGATGGAACTGGGTGACCTGTGCTTCAGCCCGGTGCGTGGCGTGGTCACCATCGACCAGCAGGACTTCACCCTCACTGTCTCCGAAAGCCGCCTGCTCGAAGCCCTGCTGCAGCAACCCGGCGAACCCCTGGACAAACAGGAACTGGCGCAGATCGCCCTGGGCCGCAAGTTGACCTTGTACGATCGCAGCCTGGACATGCACGTGAGCAACCTGCGCAAGAAGATCGGTCCGCACCCGGACGGCCGCCCACGCATCGTCGCCCTGCGTAGCCGCGGTTATTACTACAGCCTGTAACCCCTGTGGGAGCTGGCTTGCCAGCGATGACTGACGCAAGGACGCAAGAGCGATGCAGGATTCAACCTCATCGCTGGCAAGCCAGCTCCTACAAGGGTCGGCATTGCCAGTCAGGCAAGTGTCAACCCGGGGCAAAAACCTCTTTACTCAAGCTTTACCCTCCCCTGACCGCCGCTGACCTTGAACTCCTTAATCTGTACTCATCCGGACTGACCGGAATCGAGACAAGGAGAAAAACCATGCGCAAGACCCTTATCGCCCTGATGTTCGCTGCTGCACTCCCTACCGTGGCCATGGCCATGCCTCAAGACGGTGGCCCGATGGACGGCCCGGCATACGGTCACGACCAGCATCACGGCAAAGGTGGTTTCCAAAAACTGGACCTGACCAAGGAGCAGCGCCAGCAGATCCGCAAACTGGTGGGTGAACAACGCCATGATCGCAAGGCAATCGCCATCAAGTATCTGGAAAAGCTCTCGCCTGCCGACAAGGCTGCCTTCAAAGGCGAACTGGATGCCGCTCACCAGAAGACCCAAGGCCAGATCCGTGCCCTGCTGACGCCTGAACAGCAGAAGACCTTCGACGAAATGCAGAAAAAGCAGGCCGAGCGCCGTGCCGAATGGACCGAATTCAAAGCCTGGAAGGCGCAGCAAGCGCAAAAAACGCAATAATCCGCTTATGCTCCAGCCCGACGGCCAACGCCGTCGGGCTTTCTTCGTTTGTACCGTTTGGTTGAGGACTTGCTGTGCGATCACTGTTCTGGCGCATCCTGGCCAGCTTCTGGCTGGCCATTGCCCTTGTCGCGGGCCTATCGATTCTGCTCATGCACATCCTCAACCAGGACAACTGGATTCTCAGCCGTCATCCGGGGTTGAACACACTGGCCGAAGAGTGGACGCAAACCTACGAAAGCCAGGGCGAAGAAGCCGCCCAGGCAATTCTGGAACAGCGCAAGCAGCGTTATCACATTGATGTGCAAGTGCTCAACGAAGGCGGCGATCCGCTGGTCCGCGGAACCTTTCCACGTCGGGCCGCGGCCTTTGAAGCACGCCAGAACAACGATGACCGCAAGCTGCCCTGGCGGCGCCTGACGGTCGAGTACACCAGCCCGAAAAGCGGCGAAACCTACCTGCTGATCTACCGCATTCCCCACCCGGAACTGGACGCCTGGCACCGCGAAAGCCTGCTACGCCCCCTCAGCGCCTTGGGCATTGCCCTGGTGGTGCTGACCTTGTTCAGTTTGCTGGTGACCTTGTCCATCACCCGCCCCCTGAGCCGTCTGCGCGGTGCAGTGCATGACCTGGGGCAGACCACCTACCAGCAAAACAGCCTGGCGAAACTGGCGGGGCGGCGCGACGAATTCGGTGTGCTGGCCAAGGACTTCAACCTGATGGGCGCGCGCCTGCAAAGCCTGATCAGCAGCCAGCGCCAATTGCTACGGGATGTCTCCCACGAATTGCGCTCACCACTGGCACGCCTGCGCATTGCCCTGGCCCTGGCCGAACGCGCCGGTCCCGAGGAGCGCGAACGACTCTGGCCACGCCTGACCCGCGAATGCGACCGGTTGGAAGCGCTGATCAGCGAGATTCTCACCCTGGCCCGGGTCGACTCCGACCAGGCCAGCGCCGAAGAGGTAGACCTCACGGCGCTGCTCACCACCTTGCAGAAGGACGCCAACCTGGGCTGCCCGGAACAGCCGGTGCACTTCGACGGCGAACCACCGCTGAGCTTCAAGGGCTGGCCGACCATGATCGAACGGGCTGTGGATAACCTGCTGCGCAACGCCCAGCGTTTCAATCCCGAGGGCCAGGCCATCGAGCTGACCGCGCAACGTCAGGGTGAGCGCATCGAAATCAGCGTGCGCGACCATGGCCCCGGCGTGGAGCCCGACCATCTGGCACAACTGGGTGAACCCTTCTACCGGGCGCCCGGGCAAACCGCTCCGGGCCATGGCCTGGGACTGGCCATTGCCCGGCGGGCGGCGGAACGGCATGGCGGCAGCCTGGTGCTGGCGAATCACCCCGAGGGTGGGTTTATCGCAAAACTGGATCTGCCTTTGGAGCCTGGGGCGCTGGTTTAACTTCAAGCCGACCAGGCGCTGACAAACTGCGTCAGATCGACCTTCGGTGGCTGGCGCAGTTCGTTCTGCGGCGTGCCCAGGTACAGGAAGGCGATCACTTCCTCGTCATCGCCAAGCCCCAAACCCTTGGCCACATGGCGTGAATAGGACAGCTCGCCGGTGCGCCACACCGCGCCGATCCCCTGGGCATGGGCCGCCAGCAGGATGCCGTGGGCCGCACAACCGGCGGCCAGCAACTGCTCGGACTTCGGGACCTTGAAGTGCTCCTGCAAACGCGCCACCACCACAATCACCAAGGGTGCGCGCAAAGGCATGGCATGGGCCTTGTCGATGGCCGCCGGGTTCGCATCGCCCTCTTGCAGGCGCACGGCTTCAGCCAGCAGGCTGCCCAATTGCTCGCGGGCCGCTCCCTCAACGGTCAGGAAACGCCAAGGCCGCAGTTGCCCGTGATCCGGTGCGCGCATGGCGGCGGCGAAGAGGATATCGCGCTGGGCCTGGGTCGGTGCCGGATCGAGCAGGCGCGGTGCGGATACACGGTTGAGCAAATTGTCGAGAGCCTCCATCGGCCACCTCCTCTGGAAAATGATCGGGCTATTCTAGCCAGATCCCAGGCGGCCGTGCCGGTTTACATGATCGGGGTCACAGGTAAAATGGCGCCCGTCCCCCTTTCCCGAGCCTATTTCATGGCGATGCCGACCCTGCGCATCATTGGTTTCATCATCGGCATCTTCCTGATCACCCTGGCTGTCAGCATGGTCATCCCCATGCTGGTGCTGGTGGCTTTCGAACGAACCGGCGACCTGCCGGCCTTTCTCTGGGCCAGTACGATCACCTTCCTCGCCGGCCTGGCACTGGTGATCCGCGGTCGCCCGGAACAGGTACAACTGCGCCCCCGGGATATGTATCTGCTCACCGTCTCGAGCTGGGTGGTGGTGTGCATTTTCGCCGCGCTGCCCTTCGTGCTGACCCTGCACACCAGCTACACCGACGCCTTTTTCGAAAGCATGTCGGGGATCACCGCCACCGGTTCGACCGTGCTCAGCGGCCTGGACAGCATGTCCCCGGGCATCCTGATCTGGCGCTCGCTGCTGCATTGGCTGGGTGGGATCGGCTTTATCGGCATGGCAGTGGCGATCCTGCCGCTGCTGCGCATCGGTGGCATGCGCCTGTTCCAGACGGAATCCTCGGACCGCTCGCAAAAGGTCATGCCGCGTTCGCACATGGTGGCGCGCCTGATCGTCACCGCCTACATCGGCATCACCCTCCTCGGCAGCCTGGCATTCTGGTGGGCCGGCATGAGCCTGTTCGATGCGATCAACCACGCCATGTCGGCGATTTCCACCGGCGGTTTCTCCACCTCGGACCAGTCCCTGGCCAAATGGAGCCAACCGGCAGTGCACTGGGTGGCCGTGGTGGTGATGATTCTCGGCAGCCTGCCATTCACCCTCTACGTGGCGACCCTGCGCGGTCACCGCAAGGCACTGATCAAGGACCAGCAGGTGCAGGGCTTGCTCGGCCTGCTGCTGGTCACCTGGCTGGTACTCGGCACCTGGTACTGGTGGACCACCCAGCTGCACTGGCTCGATGCCCTGCGCCACGTCGCACTGAACGTGACCTCGGTGGTCACCACCACCGGCTTTGCCCTGGGCGACTACAGCCTGTGGGGCAACTTCTCGTTGATGCTGTTTTTCTACCTGGGCTTCGTTGGCGGCTGCTCGGGCTCGACGGCCGGCGGGATCAAGGTGTTCCGCTTCCAGGTCGCCTATATCCTGCTCAAGGCCAACCTCAACCAGTTGATCCATCCCCGGGCGGTGATCAAGCAGAAATACAACGGTCACCGTCTCGACGAAGAGATCGTGCGTTCGATCCTGACCTTTTCGTTCTTCTTCGCCATCACCATTTGCGCCATCGCCCTGGCCCTGTCGCTACTGGGCCTGGACTGGATGACCGCGCTTACCGGCGCCGCCAGTACCGTCTCCGGCGTGGGGCCGGGCCTGGGCGAGGTAATCGGGCCATCGGGGAATTTCTCCACCCTGCCGGACGCTGCCAAGTGGATCCTGTCCCTGGGCATGCTGCTCGGCCGACTGGAAATCATCACGGTGTTCGTTCTGTGTATCCCCGCATTCTGGCGTCATTGATCGAGGCCACCGCCCCCAACATCCGCGCCCGGTATTCGCCGGGCGTGACCTCGAACCAACGGCGGAAGGCGCGAAAAAAGTTGCTCGGGTCAGCGAAGCCCAGCAGATAGGCGATTTCCAGCAAGGTCATGCGCGGCTGCGCCAGGTATTGTTCTGCCAACTCACGACGGGTGTCGTCGAGCAGCGCCTGGAAACTGGTGCCCTCCTCCTGCAAACGGCGCTGCAGGGTGCGCTGGGACAGGTGCAGGGTCTGCGCCACCACTTCGCGCTTGGGCTCGCCCTGGGGCAGCAGGCGACACAACACCTGGCGCGCCTTGTGGGTCACCCGGCTTTCCGAGAAGCGTGCCAGATATTCGCCGGCAAACCGGTCGTGGAGCAAGGCCATGGCCTCATTGGCGGTCGGCAACGGCGCTTCCATGTCGGCCTGCTCGAAGATCAGCGCATCGTAAGGTGCGTTGAATACCAGCGGCGCATGGAACACTTCCTTGTAAGGGCCGATATCCTCCGGCTCCGTCCCCTGCAGCAACACCTTGCGCGGCTGCAAGGTGCGCCCGGTCAGCCAGCCGCACAGCGCCAGGGCGCAGGCCAGGGACGCCTCGGCGCTCTGGCGGGTGGGCGGCAGATGGTCGCCGTGCACCGTCAGGATCAATGCATAACCTTCGGGCAAGAGGCGAAAGCTCAAGTCGGCGCTTTCGGCGATGATCCGCTGATAACGCACCAGGCGCCGGAAACCCTCGGCCAGGGTCTGGCTGGACATCAGCGCGTAGCCGGCAACATGAAAGGACGCCGGGCGTACCACCCGGCCCATGTTCAAACCAATCGCCGGGTTGCCGGAAAGCTCCACCGCGCGCTGCCAGAGGCGCGTCATCGAATCCTGGGGAAAACGCGCATCGGGGTCGTCCAGGGCTGCATAATCGAGCCCCAGCTGCCGGAACAGGACGCGACAGTCCAGGCCATCCATCTCCAGCGCCTTGACAATCCCCATCGCCCAGCTTGCAGAAGTCGTTCTCTCGCTCATGGCCTTTTCTTGCATGATAAGTCGTATAGGACGACTAATGGCCTAAGGATACTAAAGTGGCGTCTATTGTCACTGGTCGCCGCTGCCAATCACTCTAGACTCAAATAAGCTCCCCGTGGAACCCTCCATGGGCAAGGTCGCCAACGCGGAGAGTACCCCGTGGAAAACATCAGAAAATTCAACAGCTTCGCAGAGTTCTACCCCTACTACCTGAGTGAACACGGCAACAGTACCTGCCGCAGGTTGCATTTCGTCGGCACCAGCCTGGTGATCTTTTTCCTGGCGTTGGCCATCGGTCGCGCCTCGGGAGGGTTGCTGCTGGCGGTGCCCGTGGCCGGTTATGGCTTCGCCTGGGTCGGCCATTTCTTCTTCGAGAAGAACCGCCCGGCCACCTTTGAACACCCCTTCTACAGTTTGCTCGGCGATTTCGTCATGTTTCGCGACATGATCCTCGGCAAGGTACCGTTTTAGGCCCGGGGGGCCAGCAAAGCGTCCTGCGCAGCCACTGCCAGGACGCGGGCAAGCCCTAGACTGAGTCCGGCAGCGATAAAAACCACAAGAGGACAGCCGATGACCGGACAAGCCCGCTTTACCCATATGCAGGACGGCACCCAGGAGGATTGGGCGGTAATTGCCGCCGACTTCAGCGCCTACGCACGACAACTGCCGGCACGGATCCTGACTCACCTGAAGCTGCTGGAGGGTGATTTCGGCGGTTTCCCGGTGGATCGCCTGACCCATTCGCTGCAAACCGCCAGCCGGGCCTGGCGCGACGGACGGGACGAGGAGTACGTGATCTGCGCGCTGCTCCACGATATTGGCGACACCCTGGGTTCCTATAACCACCCGGACATCGCCGCGGCGATCCTCAAGCCCTTCGTCAGCGCGGAAAACCTGTGGATGGTGGAAAAGCACGGAATTTTCCAGGGCTACTACTTCTTCCATTACCTGGGAATGGATCGCCATCTGCGCGAGCAGTTTCGCGAGCACCCGCAGTATCTGGCGACCATCGAGTTCTGCGCCAAATACGACGCGGCGGCCTTCGACCCGGACTACGAGAGCCTGCCCCTGAGCTTTTTCGAACCGATGATGGAGCGCGTATTCGCCCAACCCCGGCAGTCGATCTACAAGGCCGCGATGGCGCAGAACCAGACGGCCTGATAGGGGCTAACCCGGCTCGGCGACTTTTTCCAGCTCCAGCTTGAGCTGCGCCTCTTTCGCCTGGGCATCCGCCAGGCGATACAGCTCGATGGTGCCATCCCAGTGTTCGATCAGGGCGGTGCAGGACTCGACCCAGTCACCGCAGTTGAGGTAGTCCACTTCGCCGACCTTGCGGATCTCGGCATGGTGGATATGCCCGCACACCACCCCATCGAGCCCGCGCTTCACGCATTCGTGGGCGATCGCCTCTTCGAAGTCGCTGATAAAGCTGACCGCGGTCTTGACCTTGTGCTTGAGGTAGGCCGACAACGACCAGTAGCCATAACCGTAGCGGGCCCGCCAATGGTTCAGCCAGCGATTGAGGGTCAGGGTGAACTCGTAGGCCGAATCGCCGAGGAACGCCAGCCAGCGGTGATAACGGGTGATCACGTCGAACTGGTCGCCATGGATCACCAGCAGCTTGCGCCCGTCGGCGGTGTGGTGCACCGCTTCGTCGACCAGCTGGATATTGCCCAGGATCAGTTTGGAGTAACGGCGCAGGAACTCATCGTGGTTGCCGGTGACATAGACCACCTCGGTGCCACGCTTGCTCATGGTCAGCAGCCGGCGGATCACGTTGGTGTGCGCTTGCGGCCAGTACATGCCGCCACGCATCTTCCAGCCGTCGATGATATCCCCCACCAGGTAGATACGGTCGGCCTGATAGCCCTTGAGAAACTGCGACAGGTGTTCGGCCTGGCAGTCGCGGGTCCCCAGGTGCACGTCGGAAATCCACAGGGTTCGCACACGCTGCTTACGGCTGGGTTTGGCAAGCTCCGCACGGGTCATGGGCATTCTCCGGATTTTTCCTGAGCTTGCACCGGGGCAGTTAATAGTCCATGACAGCTACATGGCAGTCCGATGACAACCGCCCGAACGGCAAGCGGTGTAGACTGCGACGATGCCAAGGAGACCGCGATGGGACCGATCCTGACCCTGCGCCACTACAGCCCCGACCTGATCAACCACAGCCATGCCCATGCGCAGCTGGTGTTTGGCCTGTCCGGCCGGCTCGACTTCGAGATCGAGGGGCACGGCAGCCAGGTGGTACAGCAAAGCGTCGCGGTGATTCCCTGCGATGCCCATCACGTCTGCGCCAGCCCCAACGGCAGCCGCTGCCTGGTGCTGGATGTGCCCGACGAACGCTGGTTGCTGAACACCCTGGGCGACCATGCCGAGGCCAGCCGGCGTCTGCTCGACACCGCGGGGCCACGCACCCTCGACGCCGCCCAGGGCCAACTGGTGCAGTGGCTGGCGGCCAGTCCCGTGGACGACCCGTTGATCGCGCAACAGGGCGCCGTGCTGCTGCTTGCCAGCCTGAACAGCCCCGGCAGCCGCCCATTCGCTGGCAAGCGCCTGCCCCTGGCCGCCCTCAACGCGCACATCGATCGCCATCTGGCCCACCCGCTGCAGGTGACGGACCTGGCGCGTATTGCCGACCTGTCCAGCGCCCGCCTGCATACGCGCTTTGTCGCCGAATGCGGGCAGACGCCCATGGACTATGTGCGCAGCCGTCGCCTGCATATCGCCCTGGGACTGCTGCGCGAGTCGACCCTGCCGATCGGCGAGATCGCCAGCCGCGTCGGCTACCAGTCGCAAAGTGCCTTTGCCGCCGCCGTGCTCCGCGAGTTCGGCCGCACACCCGGCGCGTTGCGACGCGAGTCCTGAGACAAACGACAGCAGGCACACGACAGACAGGCACACTGGCCGCCCTCTAGACTGCGGCTCTGTCTGTCAGCGTTTTCAAGGACCACCATGACTCCCCGTTCCGCCCTGGGCGCCCTGCATATCGGCGCATTGATGTTTGGCCTGACCGGCGTGTTCGGCAAACTCGCGAGCGCCGCCCCGGCGATCATCGTTTTCGGCCGTGCGGTCTTTGCCGTGCTCGCCCTCAGCCTGTTCGCCCGCCTGGCCCGCAATCATCACTGGCAACCGTTGCAGGCACAGGACTGGCGGCGCCTGCTGCTCAGCGGCCTGCTGCTGGCCGGGCACTGGGTCAGCTTCTTCATTGCAGTAAAAGTCGCCGGTGTGGCCGTGGCGACCCTGGGTTTCGCCAGCTTTCCGGCCTTCACGGTGATTCTGGAAGGCGTGATCTTTCGCGAGCGCATCCGCTTCAATGAAATCCTCCTGGTGGTGCTGGTCAGTATCGGCCTGGTGCTGGTCACGCCCGACTTCAACCTTGCCAGCCAGGCCACCGGCGGTTTGCTCTGGGCCGTACTGTCCGGCCTGCTGTTCTCATTGCTGTCACTGGCCAACCGGGCCGGCTCCGGGCGGATTCCCGCCGTACAGGCAGCGTTGTGCCAGAACCTGGTGGTCGCCGCCTGCCTGCTGCCCTGGGCCGCCCCGGATCTTGCGCAAGTACCAAAGCTGGACTGGGTCTGGATCGGCCTGCTCGGGGTGTTCTGCACAGCCGTGGCCCACAGCCTGTTTGTGGCCAGCCTCGCGGTGATCAAGGCGCGTACCGCGGCGGTGGTCTTTGCCCTGGAGCCGGTGTACGGGATCACCGCAGCCTGGCTGCTGTTCGGCGAAAACCCGACCCTGCGCATGTTGATCGGCGGCGCCCTGATCATTCTCGCCATCGTGGTGTCCAGCCGCCTGGGCGCCGCGGCGGCACCGCGGGAACACCAGGAAGCCGCGTCAGTTCATTGACGAAAACCCAATCCGCCTATACTGGTGACATCCGCAACAGTTTGCTGTCGTTCACGGAGATCAGGGTTTCTCGACGACAGCTGCAGTGATTCCCCCCCTGAATCGACTCGATTCGAGCGGCCCTCCCCATCAACATGTTGGAGGGTTTCATCCATGGACATCGTCAGTCTTTTGATTCAAGCCATCAGCGGCGCCGTGGGCGGTAACGTGGCCGGGTCGGTCCTGCAGAAATACAACCTGGGCCCGGTCATCAATTCCATCCTCGGCATACTCGGCGGCGGTCTCGGCGGGCAGTTGCTCGATCTCTTCACCAACGGCAGCGTGGGCAGCGGTAGCGGCGCACTGGACCTGACCTCGATCCTCAGCAGTATTGCCAGCGGTGGCGTGGGCGGTGGGGTGCTGATGGTCATCGTCGGGCTCATCAAGTCGAAGCTGAGCCCGTCGTAAGTCCGCGCCTATCGGGGCCGGTCGTTGTGCCCGAGGTCGCGCTCGGGATCGATCCGGTCCCGTACCCGCTGCTTGAGTACCTTGGCTTCGGGAAAGCCGCCGTCTTCCTTGCGCTCCCAGATCTGCACCTCGTCGCAGGTGATCCGGAACACTCCGCCGGTCCCCGGCTCCAGGGCCACCTGGCCGAGATCATCGGCGAAGGTGCTGAGCAGTTCCTGGGCCAGCCAGGCGGCACGCAGCAGCCATTGGCACTGGGTGCAGTAGGTGATGACGATATGCGGTTTACGTGCGGTCATGATTGCACCCGGCTCTGGAAGGAAAGGTCGTCGCTATAATAGCGATCTTTTTATCGCCCCTCCCGAGATCATGATGCGCCGCCTGTTGTCCTGCCTGCTCCTCTGTCTACTGCCCCTGGCGCTGCAAGCCGCCGAACCGCCGCGACCGAAGATCGGCCTGGTGCTGTCCGGCGGTGCCGCCCGTGGCCTGGCCCATATCGGCGTGCTCAAGGCCCTGGAAGAACAGGGCATCAAGATCGACGCCATCGCCGGCACCAGCATGGGCGCGGTGATCGGCGGGCTGTATGCCTCGGGCTACAAGATCGACGAGCTGGAAAAGCTCGCCCTGGGCATCGACTGGAAACAGGCGCTGTCCGACGCCCCGCCACGGGAAGACATCCCGTTTCGGCGTAAACAGGATGACCGCGACTTCCTGGTCAAACAGCAGCTCAGCTTCCGCGACGACGGCAGCCTGGGCCTGCCGCTGGGAGTGATCCAGGGCCAGAACCTGGCCTTGCTGCTGGAAAGCACGCTCGCCCATGCCAGCGGCACCCGTGACTTCGACAAGCTGCCGATCCCCTTTCGCGCGGTTGCCACCGATATCGCCAGTGGCGAAAAAGTCGTGTTCCGCCGCGGCCACCTGCCCCAGGTGGTCCGCGCCAGCATGTCGATCCCGGCGGTATTCGCCCCGGTCGAGCTGGACGGGCGCCTGCTGGTGGATGGCGGCATGACCGACAATATCCCGCTGGATGTGGTGCGCGAAATGGGCGTCGACATCGCCATCGTGGTGGATATCGGCACCCCGCTGCGCTCACGCAAACAACTGGCGACCGTGGTCGACGTCCTCAACCAGTCGATCACCCTGATGACCCGGCGCAACTCCGAAGAACAGCTGGCCACGCTGCACCGCAATGACATCCTGATCCAGCCGGCGCTGGCCAGTTACGGCAGCACCGACTTCGGCCGCGCCCAGGACATCATCGACGCCGGTTATCGCGCCACGCGCATTCTCGACGCGCGCCTGGCCGGCTTGCGTTCGCCGCCCAATCCCGACGCCGAACTGGTCGCCGCCCGTGCGCCCGAACAGCGCACCCCGGTGATCAATACGATCAGGATCGAGAACGACTCCAAGGTCAGCGACACAGTGATCCGCTATTACATCCGCCAACCCCTCGGCGAGCCGCTGGACCTCGAGCGCCTGCGCATCGACATGGGCACTCTCTACGGCCTGGACTACTTCGAGCAGGTGCAATACCGGGTCGCGCGCAAGGGCCAGGAACACACCCTGGTCATCAGCGCCCGGGGCAAACGCAGCGGCACCGACTACCTGCGCCTGGGCTTGAACCTGTCGGATGACATGCGCGGCGACAGCGCCTTCAATCTCGGCGCCAGTTATCGGGTCAACGGCATCAACAGCCTCGGCGGCGAGTGGCTGACCCGGGCCCAGATCGGCGATCAGCAGAATCTCTACAGCGAGTTCTATCAACCGCTGGACACCGGCTCGCGCTACTTTGTCGCGCCCTATGTGAACCTGCAAACGCAGAATGTGGAAGCGACCCTGGATAACGATCCAATTGCCGAATATCGCCTGGAACGGTACGGCTTCGGCTTGAACATCGGGCGCCAGATCGCCAACAACGGCGAGATCCGTCTCGGTATCGGCGAAGCCTGGGGCCAGGCCGACGTGAAGATCGGCGATCGCAGCCTGCCGCGGGTGAGTTTCAGCGAAGGTTTCTACGCGCTCAAATACTCCTTCGACTCGCTGGACAACGTCTATTTCCCGCACAGGGGGGAAAACATCAACCTGACCCTGCGCGAGTTCGACCCGAGCCTGGGTTCGACCCAACGCTACCGGCAGTGGGAGTTCACCCTGGACAAGGCCCTGAGCCAGGGACCGAATACCTGGATCCTGGGTGGGCGCTACGGACGTACCCTGGACGACGCCGAAGTGGTCACTTCGAGTTTCCTGCTGGGGGGCGCACGGCAGTTATCGGGGTTCCGCCAGGATTCGATTGCCGGGCAGAACATCAGCCTGATGCGCGCGGTCTATTACCGCCGGCTGACACCCCGGGCCTACCTGCCGCTGGATTTCCCCCTGTACCTCGGCGCCTCCCTGGAACGCGGGCGGGCCTGGAACAATGACAATCAATTCGACACCGGTTACATCAACGCCGCCAGCGTGTTCCTGGGCTTCGATACGCCACTGGGGCCGTTGAACTTCAGCTATGGCCTCAATGACGACAATCAGAAGGCGCTGTACCTGAATCTGGGACAGACCTTCTGATATTCGCAGGGGCGAGCCGTATCAGCGAATACTGGCGAGCAAGGTGCGCGCCGTCTGCTTCAGGGGTTCATCGCCTTCGCGCAGCAGCTCGAGGAGCAGTTGGCTGGCATGGTCCAGGTCGCCGACATTGATGCAGGTTTGCGCCTGCTCAAGCTTGCTGGCCGAAGCCTGCTCGCGCTCCAGGCTGTCAAAGTCGACTTCCAGGGGCTCGATGTCCAGGGGCTCGGAATCACTCATGAAACCATCGAGAAACGCGTCGTCCAGTGAGTCCCCGTCGTCGGGCAGGCTCAACTCCACTTCGCCCACAGGCGCGGGCACAGGCTCTGACTCAAGCTCGGAAAAATCGCTGAGGAACTGCTCGTCCGGCATCTCGAACACTTCCGGCAGCTCATTGAAGCTCTTGGTGAAGATCGGCTCGGGCTCAGGCTCCAGCTCGACAGGCAAAACCGGCTCTTCGGCGGTCTTGCTGCGGGGATGGGGCGTATTGTCGAACGGGCTGACCAGGTCCCAGTCGGCGTCCATGGACAGGTCATCGAGGTTGAGCTGGAATTCGTCCTCCAGCGGCTTGTCCGCTACAGGGGCGGTTGCAGTCGTCTCCTCAGCCGGCTCTTTCCAGTGTGCCGCCAGTACTGGCGCGACCGCTGCCACGGCGCCGGCCGCCGCCAGAACGGCGACCGGGGACGCAGCGGCTGGAGCTTGGGCTGGCGTGGCGGCAGCGCTTTGCAGTTTCGGATACTTGGCGCGCAACTCCTGCAGGGCCGACTCACTGAACCCGGCCTCCAGCAGCTTGCGCTCTTCCGTTGCGTAAGCCGCACTGTCGCCCTGCTGGGCCAGCACATCGAGCAAGCGCAGGTGCAAGTCCGTGCGCTCGGGCTCCTTGAGCATGGCCTCGCGCAGAATGCCCGCCGCTTCGCTGAAGCGACCATAGGCGATGTAGATACTCACGCCTTCAAGGGCATCAGGCACTTCGCTGGACTGACGCGAGGCCACTGCGGCAACCGGCGCCACCACCGGCTCGACCCGCGTCGACGCGGGCGTTGCCGGCTTGGTCGGCGGGGCCGGCGTTACCACTCGGCTGACCATCGGCTCCGGAACCGGAGCCACCGGAGGTACCGCCTCGGGCACCTGTTCAGCCTGCTGGCGGTTGCGGCGCAGGATAAAGGCCACGGCCAGCAGCGCGATCAGCAACAGCACCGCCCCCCACAGCAGCCAGTTCGGGCCATCGGCAGTCTCGACAGCCGGTGTCGGCGCAACCACTGGCGCGGCCACCACGGCGGGGACCGGCGCAACAGCCTTGGTCTTGAGTTCCGCGAGTTGTGTCTGCAGTTCAACGGCCTGTTTCTGGCTGCTGGCAATCATCTCGTCCTGCGCCTTCAACCTGACCTGCAGATCCTCGACGGTCTTCTGCAACTGCTGGTTTTCCAGGGCGGCCTTGGCCAGCTCCTCGGCGTTTTGCGCTGTCTCGGTCACGGCAGCAAGCGCATTCTGCGTGGCGGCAGCCGCGGTGGCCGTAGCCGCGGCGGCCAAGGTCGGGGCCGGGGAAGACGCCGGGGCCGCAACCACTGCGACGTCCGGCAGCAACAGGCTCTGGCCGACCCGCAAACGGTCGCTGCCCGGGTTCAGCGCACGAATGCCCTGGGACAATTCGTTGACCGACGCCTGACTGCCGGCTTCGCGCAGTCGCTTGGCAATAACCCAGGGGTTGTCACCCTTGACCACGGTGTAGTGTTTGCCTTGCAGCGCAGGCGGCGGTGGGATATTCGCCACCGAAGCCGGTTGTTCAAGGGCTGCGCTGCGAGCAGGCAGGCTGTAACCGGCCGGCCGGTTGCCCGGCGGATCGAGCAGCACGGTGTATTCGCGCAGCAGGCGCCCGTTGGGTCGGTTGACCTGCACCAGGAAATTCAGAAAAGGTTCGCTGACCGGCTTGTTGGTCTGCACCTGGATAACACTGCTGTTGCCCCGCAGCACAGGGGTAAAGCGCAGGTCATTGAGGAAGAACACCCGCTCGACGCCCGCCCGGGCGAACTCCTCGGGTGTTGCCAGGCTGACCGACAGTTCGCCGTCGGCCAGGTCGCCCGGCTCGATCAAGGCGATTTCCGCGTTCAACGGCTGATTGAGCGCCGAATGCAGGGTGATATCCCCCAACCCCATGGCCGGAGCCAGCGCCGAATACAACAACCCGCCGGCCAGCACGGCCAACAGGCGAGCCCGGTTCAGGGTGGATTTTCCAATGGAGCACCGCAACGCGGACTGCAAACTCTCGAGCATGAGCATCCCTTACTGGCGTGACGGCCCGCGCACGCGGGCCGGACACCGACACAATACACAGAACCAGTAACTCTTATAGTCTGCGGCGCAAAGACTATCAAAATTCGTTGAAGGCTTTACAAACTCGCTGAGGACTCCCAAGCCCGGCGGCCTGGGAATGCCTCAAGATTTTTCCAGGTTCGCCAGGATCCGGCTATGGACCCGCATGCAGATCCTCAGTTCTTCATCGTCGACACCGACGAACAGCTCATGGCGCAACGCAGTGGCGATGGTCTCGATCTGTTCAATCAGGGGCCGTGCCGAGGGACTCAGGACGATTTTCTTCGCCCGCCGGTCTTCCAGCACGGCCTGGCGCTGGACCAGCCCCTGGGTTTCCAGGCTGTCGAGCAGACGGGCCAGGGTCGGCCCTTCAACCCCCACACTCTGGGCCAGCTCGCGCTGGGTCGGGGCCTCGGTAAAACGCGCCAGGTGCAGCAAGACCAGCCAGCGCGCCTGGGACAAGCCCAGGCCCGCCAGACGGCGATCCAGTTCCGCACGCCAGCCTCGCGACATGTGCGCCAACTGCATGCCAAAACGGTGTTCATCGGTCAACGGCATAAAACACTCAGGGTTAGACTTAAAATAGACAAAACTAATTATTAGTCAGCTAAGCATGACCCATGCCCGGAGGCAAGGCTTGCTCGGCGCCGAATCGTTACTTGTCGTGAATAAGACAGTGACCGGGGACAATACCGACCTCACATTTCAAATTCCGCCTGCAAGGCGGCCCGCACGCAGTACAGCACCCCTTCCGGCACACGGCCGGCAAACAGTTCGGCAATAGCGGTCACCGGAGGCAATTCGCCTTCGCCGTCGAGGAAGGCGTCCTGGATTTCCCCCAGCAGATCCTCCGGCAAGTCCAGCGCCTGCTCCAGCGACAGTTGCTGGCGGCCGACGGCCTCGGCCAGCAAGGTATAGACATTCTTTTCCGAACACTGCAACTGGCCGGCGATCTGCAACGGCGTCATACCGGCCCGGGCCAGGCTGATCAGTTCGTGGCGGATATCGGCCACGGTTTTCGGGGTTTCTGCCTCGCCGCCGAGGACTTCGAGGAACGCCTCGCCATAACGCTCCAGCTTGCGCGCGCCGATACCGCTGACCTTGGCCATTTCCGCCAGGGAAGTCGGCTGGCTGCGGAGCATTTCCAGCAAGGTGGAGTCGGGGAAGATGACATAGGGCGGCACGCCATGTTCCTGGGCCAGCTTGCGCCGCAGGGCACGCAGGGCTTCCCATTGCTCGCGCTCCTCGCCGCGTACCAGTTGGCTGGCGGGGCTGGCGGAGACACTTTTGGCCGTGGTCTGCGGCTTGAGGTCGCGGCGCAGCTCCAGGCTCACTTCGCCCTTGAGCAGGGGCCGGCAGCTATCGCTCAGACGCAGGCCGCCGTAGCCTTCCAGGTCGATATCGGCCAGCCCGCGGGCCACCAGCTGGCGGAACAGGGTGCGCCATTCGCCTTCGGCCAGCGCCTTGCCGACACCGAACACCGTCAGGTGCTGATGACCGAAACTGCGCACCTTGTCGTTTTCCTTGCCCAGCAGCACATCCACCAGGTGTCCGACGCCATACCGCTGGCCGGTACGAAAAATCGCCGACAGCGCCTGGCGCGCCGGTTCGGTGGCGTCCCAGGTCTGCACGCCATCGACGCAGTTGTCGCAATGCCCACAGGGTTGCGGCATGTCTTCATCGAAATAGGCCAGCAGGGTCTGGCGACGGCAGCGGGTTTCCTCACACAGGGCCAGCATGGCGTCGAGCTTGTGGTGCTCCAGGCGCTTGTGCCGCTCGTCACCTTCGGAGTTCTGCAGCATCTGCTTGAGCATCACCACATCCTGCAAGCCATAGGCCATCCAGGCATCCGCCGGCAGGCCGTCGCGGCCGGCCCGACCGGTTTCCTGGTAGTAGGCTTCCAGGGATTTGGGCAGATCCAGGTGGGCGACAAAGCGCACGTTGGACTTGTCGATGCCCATGCCGAAAGCAATGGTCGCCACCATGATCAGCCCTTCCTCGTTGAGGAAGCGCTTCTGGTTGGCGGCACGCACATCGCTGGCCAGCCCGGCGTGGTAAGGCAACGCCGGATAGCCTTGCTCGCAAAGCATCGCGGCCACTTCATCGACCTTCTTGCGCGAGAGGCAATAGACAATCCCGGCATCGCTGCGGCGCTGCGAAAGGAACGCCAGCAGCTGCTTGCGCGGCTGCTCCTTGGGCACGATGCGGTAGAAGATATTCGGCCGGTCGAAGCTGGAGAGGAAGCGCTCGGCATTCTGCAGATGCAGGCGATTGACGATTTCTTCGCGGGTCCGCTTGTCGGCCGTGGCGGTCAGGGCGATACGCGGCACATCCGGGAACAGCTCGGCCAACTGGCCGAGTTGCAGGTACTCGGGACGGAAGTCGTGGCCCCATTGCGATACGCAGTGGGCTTCATCGATGGCGAACAGGGCGATCTGGAGGTTCTGCAGGAACGACAGCATACGCGGCTGCACCAGGCGCTCGGGGGCCAGGTAGAGCATTTTCACTTCACCGCGACGAATCCGTGCCGCCAGGTCACGTTGCTGTTCGGCGCTCAGCGTGGAGTTCAAGGCCGCGGCAGCGACGCCCAGTTCCTCGAGGGTCGCCACCTGGTCGTCCATCAGTGCGATCAAAGGCGAGACCACCACCGTCAGGCCCTCGCGCAGCAACGCCGGAACCTGGAAGCACAGCGACTTGCCGCCGCCGGTCGGCATCAGCACCAGGGCGTCGCCACCATTGGCCACGCGCTCAATAATGGCACCCTGGCGACCACGGAAGCTGTCGTAACCGAAGATGTCCTTGAGGACGCGTTGAGCCTGTTCGAGCATAACCACTCCAAAAATCATCGAAACGCTTGTTCAAAGGCTGGCTGAAGATTCACCGTTTTCACGAAAAAAACCGTAAGCAGGCATTTCCCAGCGGCCCCGAGGGTCAGCAGCGCATCACAAAACGCGGCAGTATACCCGAGCGTCCGACGGCAATGGGCGGTGCCGGTCGGTTAAGGGAATTCAGTGCTTGCTGGCCTGAGGGCTCAAGAACGCCTAGAATTGCTTATCGTTTATTCCCAAGGTAGCCCCTCAATGTCCTTCGCTGAGCAACTCACCCGCCTGCAAGCCTTCCTCGACGCCGACGAGCTGCACGAAGAGGCGCTGGACTATGTCGCCGCCCACGGCTACCTGACCGCCTTGTCGATCTGCGCCGAGATCGTCCCCGATCGGGAATGGATCGACGCCCTGTTCGCCGAGGAGCCGCACTACAGCGACGCCGCCCAGCGCGAAGAGATCGAAGCCACGCTGATCCAGCTCAAGGCCCATATCGCTCGCCAGCTGGCGTCCGATGAAGAATTCGAGCTGCCGTGCGACCTGGACCTGGGCGACGACCCGGACGACTCCGAGCTGCGCGGCTGGTGCATCGGCTTCATGGAAGGCGTGTTCCTGCGTGAAGAGGCCTGGTTCGAAACCGCCGAAGACGAAGTCAGCGAAATGCTCCTGCCGATCATGGTCGGTTCCGGCCTGTTCGACGAACAACCCGAGTTCGCCGATATCGCCGCCGATGCCAACCTGATGGACGACATGATCGTACAGATCCCGGAAGCCCTGACCGCGCTGTACCTGCTGTGCAACGCCCCGGACGAAAAACCGGCCATCCTCAAGCCACGTCATCACTGAGTCGGCTGACGGCATGAACTCAATCGCCCGGCACTGCCGGGCGTTTTTTTTCGTGGTTGCGCAGGAAAGTCTCTTCACCCATCGCCCGAATCTGCCCTTCGATCAGTGCTTCGAACGGCCGCAGCAACGCCGCGAACGAAACCGGTGCCTCAAGGGTTTCCAGCGCCTGGACAATCGCCTCCAGCGTCGACAACGCGCCCGGCTCCGGCGCCTTGCGCAATCGGTAGCGCGACACCGCCCCCGCCCCCAGCGTCACCCGTGGCAACGCCGCCAGCAATGGATTGAGGTAGAGCATCTTGCGCGCCTTGCGCCAGGTGCCGTCGGGCAGCACCAGCAACAGCGGCAACTCGCTCGGTGCGGCCGCATAAACCTGCAAGGGCTGTGCATCCTCTGCCGGGAACAGCAATTTCGCCTGGTAACCGGGCTGTTGCAGCAACTGGGGCAGGTCCTCGAAAACCTCACCCACCCGCAACTCGGCATTGGTCAACCCCAATGCCGCCAGCCGGGCGGTGTTCAAGGCATGGTTGACCTCGCTGGGATGCTGCAACAGCAGCACGCGGGTGCGGCTGTCCAGCTGTGGGATCAGTGCGCACAGGCAGTGGCTTTCGGGACGCAGGCAGCGTTCACAACGGGCTCTGGACATTGAGTTATACCGATCAGGGCTGGTTGAGCTGCGCTTTGAGCAGGTCGCGAAACGTCTGGATCAACGGCTCGCGACTGCGGCCCCGGCGCAGGATCATGGAAAACGGCGCCTGGTAGCCGAAGGTCGCCGGCAGCAATACCCGCAGGTCACCCTTGTCGGCCCAGGGCTGGGCGTAGTGCTCCGGCAGGTAGCCGATATAGGCGCCGGACAGCACCAGGATCAATTGCGCCTCCATACTTTCCACGGTCGCCGCGCTGTGCTTGAAACCATGGCGCGCCAGCTCGGCCTGGCTCCAGTAACCGCGTCCGACCATGCGTTGCTGGGTAATCACCTGTTCCGGGATACGCCGTTCGTTGTACAGCGGATGCCGGTTGCTGCAATACAACCAGTGCTGCTCACGGTACAGCGGCTGGTAGACCAACCCGCTCATGCGCGTGGAAAAGGCGCCGATGGCCAGGTCGAGACGATTGTCCTGCACGCCGAGCTGCAATTCGTAGGGACTCATCACCGACAGGTGCAGGTGCACGGCCGGGTGCTCCTGGCTGTAGGCGCCGATGGCCTCGGCCAGGGGCAAGGCCGGCTCGCTGACCGTGGAATCGATCACCCCCAGGTTCAAGGTGCCGCGCAACTCACCCTTGAGGGCCGCGGCGTATTGCTCGAAACCTTCGAGCTCGCCGAGCAGGCGCAGGGTTTCCTGATGGAACAGTTCGCCCTTGCTGGTCAGGCTGAAGCCGCCGCGCCCGCGATGACACAGGACCAGGCCCAGGGACGCTTCCAGCTGGCTCATGTAGGTGCTGATCGCCGAGGTCGATAGATTGAGCTCCTGCTGGGCGTTGGCGAAGCCCTGGTGCCGGACCACGCTGACGAAGATGCGCAATAGTTTGAGGTCGGGTAAAGCGTTGGCCATGGGAGTTCCTGGGGAAAGTCTGCATTGCCGGAAACAATTCTGTCCGCCCAGTTTCCCATTAGTTTAGAAAAATCTGAACTAACTATTTGCCGTCAGCGATTCTTCCCGCCCGGCGCCTTTCGCAGAATCGCCCCCTGATAACCAAAATAAATGATGAGGCTTACCCGTGGACAAGATTCTTCACCAACCACTGGGCGGTAACGAAATGCCGCGCTTCGGCGGTATCGCCACCATGATGCGCCTCCCGCACCTGCAATCGGCCGCCGGCCTCGACGCCGCGTTCATCGGCATCCCGCTGGACATCGGCACCTCGCTGCGCGCCGGGACCCGTTTCGGCCCGCGGGAAATCCGCGCCGAGTCGGTGATGATCCGCCCCTACAACATGGCCACCGGTGCCGCGCCCTTCGATTCGTTGTCGGTGGCCGACATCGGTGACGTGGCGATCAACACCTTCAACCTGCTGGACGCCGTACGCATCATCGAAGAGTCCTACAACGCCATCCTCGAACACCCGGTCATCCCGCTGACCCTGGGCGGCGACCACACCATCACCCTGCCGATCCTGCGCGCCATCCACAAGAAGCACGGCAAGGTCGGCCTGGTGCACATCGACGCCCACGCCGATGTCAACGATCACATGTTCGGCGAGAAAATCGCCCACGGCACCACCTTCCGCCGCGCCGTGGAAGAAGGCCTGCTGGACTGTGACCGGGTGGTGCAGATCGGCCTGCGCGCCCAGGGCTACACCGCCGAAGACTTCAACTGGAGCCGCAAGCAGGGTTTCCGGGTGGTCCAGGCCGAAGAGTGCTGGCACAAATCCCTCGCTCCGCTGATGGCTGAAGTGCGCGAAAAAGTCGGCGGCGGCCCGGTGTACCTGAGCTTCGACATCGACGGCATCGACCCGGCCTGGGCACCCGGTACCGGCACCCCGGAGATCGGCGGCCTGACCACCATCCAGGCGATCGAGATCGTCCGCGGTTGCCAGGGCCTGGACCTGGTCGGCTGCGACCTGGTGGAAGTCTCGCCACCCTACGACACCACCGGCAACACCTCGCTGCTCGGCGCCAACCTGCTGTACGAGATGCTCTGCGTACTGCCCGGCGTGGCCCACCGCTGAGGAGTCGCCATGAACGACCGTGACCAGGTACTCGAGGCCGCCGCCGAGCTGGTGGCCGCCTTCGCCGCCAATGATCGCGAAACCTACTTCGGCGCCTTCAGCGCCGATGCCAGCTTCGTTTTCTACACCCTCGAACAGCCCTTGCTGTCACGCGATGCCTATCAGGCGCTGTGGGACAACTGGCGGGCGGAGGACGGCTTCGAGGTGATTTCGTGCACCTCGAGCAACGCTTTCGTCAGCCTGCAGGGCGATGTGGCGATTTTCATCCATGACGTGGCCACCGAGCTGCGCATGCAAGGGGAGCTTCTCTTCAGCCAGGAGCGCGAAACCATTGTGTTTCGCAAACAACGAGAATCAGGCCCATGGCTGGCCTGCCACGAGCATTTGTCAGCGAACCCCCAGGGAATGCCCTCCCCTTAGCCAACCCCGGTAGCCCTCGCGGAAGACGAGGGCACCGCAGTGATCGGAGCGATCATGAATAAAAACAACAATGAAAAAAGCCTTGGCAGCATTGAAACCAACGGGGTCGAACAGATCCCCGACCACGAACGCGATGCCCGACCCGGCGACCTGTTTCGCCTGATCTTCGGCGGTGCGAATACCTTTGCCACCGCCGTGCTCGGCAGTTTCCCGGTGCTCTTCGGCCTGTCCTTCCAGGCCGGTGTCTGGGCGATCGTCCTGGGCGTGGTGCTAGGCGCGCTGATCCTCGCGCCCATGGGCCTGTTCGGTCCGATCAATGGCACCAACAACGCCGTGTCCTCCGGGGCACACTTCGGTGTCCACGGACGGATCGTCGGCTCGTTCCTGTCGCTGTTGACCGCCATTGCGTTCTTCTCGCTCTCGGTGTGGAGCTCGGGGGATGCCCTGATCGGCGGCGCCAAGCGGCTGGTCGACATGCCGGAAACCGACCTGACCCTGGGCCTGGCCTACGGCCTGTTCGCGATCCTGGTGCTGACGGTGTGCATCTACGGCTTCCGCTTCATGCTGTGGGTCAACCGCATCGCCGTATGGGCCGCAAGCCTGTTGTTCCTGCTGGGGATCTTTGCCTTTGCACCGGCCTTCGACAGTCACTTCGCCGGAACCGTGGCGATGGGTCAGGCCGGTTTCTGGGCGGCCTTTATCGGCGCCGCGCTGGTGGCCATGAGCAACCCGATTTCCTTCGGGGCGTTTCTCGGCGACTGGTCGCGTTATATCCCCCGCGAAACCTCGAAAGTCCGGATCATGCTGGCGGTGATCGCCGCGCAGATCGCCACCTTGATCCCCTTCCTGTTTGGCCTGGCCACCGCGACCATCGTGGCGATCAAGGCACCGGACTACATCACCGCGAACAACTATGTCGGCGGCCTGCTGGCCGTCTCGCCGACCTGGTTCTTCCTGCCGGTGTGCCTGATCGCGGTGATCGGCGGCATGTCCACCGGCACCACCTCGCTGTATGGCACCGGGCTGGACATGTCCAGCGTGTTCCCACGGCTGCTGTCGCGGGTCAAGGCGACCCTGCTGATCGGCGTGCTGTCGATTGCCTTTATCTTCATCGGACGCTTCGCGGCGAACCTGGTGCAGAGCGTGTCGACCTTCGCCGTGCTGATCATCACCTGCACCACCCCGTGGATGGTGATCATGATCATCGGCCTGCTGGTACGTCGTGGTTACTACTGCCCGGATGACCTGCAAGTCTTCACCCGTGGCGAAACCGGCGGGCGCTACTGGTTCAGCCACGGCTGGAACTGGCGCGGCCTGGGCGCCTGGATCCCCAGCGCGCTGGTGGGCCTGTGCTTCGTCAACCTGCCGGGGCAGTTCGTCGGCCCGCTGGGCAACCTGGCCGACGGCATCGACATCAGCCTGCCGATCACCCTCGGGCTGGCGTCGCTGATGTACCTGGCGCTGCTCAGCCTGTTCCCGGAGACGGCAGAGGTTTATGGACCGCAGGATGCGCGCAGCCGGGATGGCAAAACATTGAAGCCTGGGATGCGCCAGGCGGCCTGATACTGCCGTGGCGAGCCCCTCGCCACAGCATGTGCCTTGAACTTTGCTCGACCATAAAAAAGATAATCGGAGACACGCCGTCATGGCTTTGGATTTATTGGTTGTACTCATTTATGCCGCCGGCATGCTCGTGCTCGGTTACTACGGCATGCGCAAGGCCAAGACCCACGAAGACTACCTGGTGGCCGGACGCAACCTGGGCCCGACGCTGTATATGGGCACCATGGCCGCCACGGTGCTCGGTGGTGCCTCCACCGTCGGCACCGTGCGCCTGGGCTATGTCCACGGCATTTCCGGCTTCTGGCTCTGCGCGGCCCTGGGTTTCGGCATCATCGCGCTGAACCTGTTCCTCGCCAAACCGCTGCTTAAACTGAAGATCTTCACCGTGACCCAGGTCCTGGAGAAGCGCTACAACCCCATGGCCCGTCAGGCCAGCGCGGTGATCATGCTGGCCTACGCGCTGATGATCGGCGTGACCTCGATCCTCGCCATCGGCACCGTGCTGCAAGTGCTGTTCAACCTGCCGTTCTGGCTCTCGGTACTGCTGGGCGGCGGCGTGGTGGTGGTCTACTCGACCATCGGCGGCATGTGGTCGCTGACGCTGACCGATATCGTCCAGTTCGTCATCAAGACCGTGGGCCTGATGTTCATCCTGTTGCCGATCTGCCTCTACCGCGTCGGCGGCTGGGACCAACTGGTGAGCAAGCTGCCGGCGAGCAACTTCAGCTTCACCACCATCGGCTGGGACACCATCATCACCTACTTCCTGATCTACTTCTTCGGCATCCTGATCGGCCAGGACATCTGGCAACGGGTGTTCACCGCCAAGGACGAGAAAGTCGCGAAGTATGCCGGCAGCGTCGCCGGGGTCTACTGTATCGCCTACGGCCTGGCCTGTGCCCTGATCGGCATGGCCGCCCATGTGCTGATTCCCGACCTGGCCAACGTCAACAACGCCTTTGCCGCCATCGTCAAACAGTCGCTGCCCGATGGCATTCGTGGCCTGGTGATCGCCGCGGCCCTGGCGGCCATGATGTCCACCGCCAGTGCCGGCCTGCTGGCCGCCTCCACCGTGCTGACCGAAGACCTGCTGCCGAAACTGCGTGGCGGCAAGCAATCGAGCCTGGGGATCAATCGCCTGTTCACCTGCCTGACCGGGATCGTCGTGCTGGGCATCGCCCTGGTGGTCAGCGACGTGATCAGCGCCCTGACCCTGGCCTACAACCTGCTGGTGGGCGGCATGCTGATTCCGCTGATCGGCGCAATCTTCTGGAAGCCCGCCACCACCAGCGGCGCCATTACCAGCATGGCCCTGGGCTTCATCACTGCCCTGGTGTTCATGATCAAGGACGGCCTGGACGCCAATACCCCGATCTACTACAGCCTGGCCATCGGCCTGATCAGCTTCGTCGTGGTCAGCCTGCTGTCTCCGCGCCCGGCCAGCGTCGCCAGCGCCATCTGATACCGCGGTTACTTCAGCGGGTGCGACGTCGGTTGTCGCACCCGTTTTTTTTGCCTGCCGCCTTCCCCCCATTGACCGCCCTGCGCACGCTCAGGGAGATGAACGGTCAGGTCCCGCGCAAAACTTGTGCTGTACTGGCCTATAGCGACTACCTTTTTGATTAACCGGAAGGTACAAGGATCGCGGGTGTCGTAGTTTGGCCACTATCGCAATGCCCCAGGAAAGGGTCGAACAATAAGAAACCCTTCTTCGAGGCTCTTATGAACAGACTCGAGATTCATCAGCAAATCTGCCATTCCATTGAAGAACAACTGTCGCTGAAATGGTCGCAAGATCCGTCAAAGGCCACGGACAACACCTGTTCCCTTGATCTCGTCGAGTTGTTCCACAACCTTGAGTGCCTGTTCGATGTGCGGCTGGATCTGAACCGCGACCTGATAGGCATCACCACCCTTGGCGATCTCAGTCGATTTATCTATGAAAAAACCCGGCCCGCCGAACCCACCGGATTCCCTCCCCCAGGCACAATCCCGCCGCCCTTTCCGCAAAGGCAGACAGGGAGACCGGGCGCATGAAAAGAGCCGATATTCGCAAGAGCGTGCATGATTTCGTCAGCCAACGGCTCGACGACCACCAGGCGTTCGCTGACGATCAGAGCTTGCAGGGATTGGGATTCGACACCCAGGACATTGAAGACCTGATGTTCCATCTTGAAGATGAGTTTGATCTGACGGCGTTTACCGAAGAGGAAGACCGCTTGCTCAAGGAAGCGGTCACGGTCAACGACTTGAGTCGTTTCCTGGAGAAAATCGCCAGGCATTGAACTTCGCCAACACGGCACGGCGAACAGCGCTGAACCCTGTTGCCGACCCGTGGGCGCTTAGCGACGCGGCTGGCGGCGACGGCGATCATCGTCGGTACGAATAGGTACCGGCTGCAGTGGCGGTTCGATCAGACCCAGGGCAACACCGAGGTCATGGAGCCAGGTTTGCAGTTTGTCTTTCATATAGCCCCCTTCAGGGTAATGCGAGCGACGGGATTCTGTAGCCGCTTCACACAGATCATAGCCCTAAGTCCTACGCAATGCTGTCCCTTGCAGCAGGATCTTTGATTTAAATCATGGCAAAACGCTTCAAGCCGACGCACGGAGCCCTTCGGCACTGTCCGCCAGGGGCAGCAAGGCGCTTTTCTGCAACTCGATCCAGGCCGCCAGGTTGGCGCCGACCATGCCTTTGCGCCACATCAGCCAGGTGGTGGCGCTGGCAAAAGGCTCGACCAGCCGATGCACCGACACGCTTTCCCGCCCGGGCAGGCTGGCCAGCATCGACTCGGACATCATCGCCACGCCGGAGCCGGCGGTGACACAGGCGAGCATTCCGGGATAGGACTCGATCTCGATGGCCCGGCCCATGGCCGCGTGATAGTGGCCGAACCAGGCCTCCAGGCGCAGGCGGTAGGCACAGCCGCGGCGAAAGGTGAAAACCGGCTGCCCCTGTACTTCCAGGGCACTGCGCACCGGCGGGTGATCGGCCGGTGCGATCAGCACCAGGGTTTCATCGCAGAACGCAAGGCCGTCGAGCCCCGCCAACTGCAGCGGGCCATCCACCAGGGCGGCATCCAGGCGCCCGGAGACCAGCCCTTCGAGCAATTCGCCGCTGGGCGCGGACTGCACCTGCAGGTTCACTTCGGGATAGGTGCGGTGATAACGCGCCAGCATCGACGGCAGGTAAATCGCCGCGGTGCTGTACATGGTGCCCAGTACGAAGTCCCCCGCCGGTTGCCCGCCACGCACGGCAGCCTGGGCCTCGTCATGCAGCGAAAACAGCCGGTTCGAGTAATCGAGCAGGACCTTGCCGGCCGGAGACAATTGCAGGCGCTGGCGTTCACGCAGGAACAGTTCGACCCCCAATTGCTCCTCGAGCTGCCTGATGCGCGTGGACAGGTTCGACGGCACCCGGTGCAGGCGCTCGGCGGCGCGGGTGATGGAACCCTCCTCGGCGACCGCGTGGAAGATCCGCAATTGGCTGAACTCCATGACCCTCTCCAAAACTGAACAAGTTACTCACTATTATTCATTTTTAAAGAAAGTCAATCGATCCTAGCCTGACGGTCATAGTCCTCTGTCGGGAAATGACGCCATGTCACCTCTGATTCGTTTAACCGCCTGCTTTATCGCCCTGATGATGGCCATGGGGGTGGGCCGCTTTGCCCTGACCCCGCAACTGCCGCACCTGATCAGCGAAGGCCAGATCGACCTGACCGCCGGCGGCCTGATCGCCGCCGCCAATTACCTGGGCTACCTGCTGGGCGCGGTGGACGCCATGTTCGTCCGGCGCGCGCACCATGTCCGCCTGCGCCTGCTCGCCGGCCTGTGGTTATGCGTGCTGTTGACCCTGGCCTCGTACTGGGCCCATGGGTTCTGGTCGCACTGGCTGCTGCGCTTCGGCACCGGGGTGGCGAGTGCCTGGGTAGTGGTCATGATCACCAGCCTGAGCCAGCCGCTGGCCCATGCCGTCGGCCGCCCACGTCTGGGTGCCTGGGTGTTTGCCGGCCCCGGCCTGGGCATCGTGCTCACCGGCTTGCTGGCGCTGGGCTCGAACCTGCGGGGAGAGAACTCGTCGACCCTGTGGCTGGTGTACGCTGGCGTCGGCCTGCTGATGTTGCTGTTGATCCTGCCCTTCCTGCCGCTGCCGAGCGCCACACCCGTGGCCACAACCACGGCCGCCCCCGTGATCGTGGACACAGAACAGCAATCCATCGGTCATCTGGGCCTGGTCTATGCCTTGTACGGCCTGGGCTACATCATTCCGGCGACCTTTCTTTCGCAGATGGCCAGTGCGCGCTTCCACGGGCAATGGCAGGCCGATCTGTTCTGGCCCGGCTTCGGCTTGGTCGCGGCCCTTGGCGTGGTGCTGGTGAGCCTGCGGCGCACCAAACCCGACAGTACCCGTCGCTGGTTGATGGTGACGCTCTGGCTGCAGGCCGCCGGGGTCTTCGCCTGCCTGTTGTCGAGCGGCCTGGGGCTGGTGCTGGGGGTGATTCTCTGCGGTACGCCGTTCCTGGCCTGCATGCAGTTGGTCATGCAGCGCTCGCGGGAACTGGCGCCGCACGCCACCCATCGCAATGCCGGGTGGCTGACCGCCTGTTTCGCCATCGGCCAGCTCTGCGGGCCGTTGCTCGCGGCCTTGAGCAGCCACTTCAGCGGTGGCCTGCAACCGGCCTTGATCGTGGCGGGCAGCGGCCTGGTACTGGCGGGATTGGTGGTGTTGCGGCCGGTGGCGGCCGCAGCGCCCGGGGTGGCCCTGGTGCGACGCTGAGCCTTGCAGGGTTGCGACAGGCAGGACAGCTACGCAGTCCATCGCCAGCAAGCCGGCGCCTACAGAATCACGCTGAAACGCGATTATTGTTGGAGCTGGCTTGCCGGCGATGACGTCAGCCCGGGCAACATCCACACTCAGCTCAATTCGATGCGATCGGCATGGATCACAATCTGCCCTTGCTTGTAGAGCGCACCAATGGCTTTCTTGAAGTTGCCTTTGCTGACCCCGAACAAACCGCTGATCACGGTCGGATCGCTCTTGTCGCTGACCGCCAGCACACCGTTGTTTTCACGCAACTTGGCGAGGATCTTGCTGTTCAGGCTACCGGAAGCTTCTTCGCCGACGGGTTGCAGGCTCAGGCTGATCTTGCCGTCGGCGCGGATCTCCTTGATAAAGCCCTTTTCCTCTTTGCCGGCCCGCAGGAACTTGAACACTTCGTTCTTGTGAATCAGCCCCCAATGCTTGTTGTTGATGATCGCCTTGAAGCCCATGTCGGTGGCTTCGGCCACCAGCAGGTCGACTTCCTGGCCGGGCGTGTAGCTGGCCGGAGTCTTGTCCAGGTAGCGATCCAGGCGGGCCGTGGCGGTGATACGACGGGTATGCTTGTCGAGGTAGACATGCACCACGCAATAGTCGCCGGCGCTCAACTGGCGCTTCTCTTCGGAATACGGCAACAGCAGATCCTTGGGCAATCCCCAATCGAGGAACACACCAATACTGTTAACTTCCTTGACTTTGAGACTGGCGAACTCACCGACCTGAACTTTGGGTTTTTCCGTGGTGGCAATCAACTTGTCAGCACTGTCCAGATAAATGAAAACATTCAGCCAGTCTTCATCTTCACTGGGAATATCCTTGGGGATATAACGGTTGGGCAGAAGAATCTCGCCGTCCGCGCCGCCGTCCAGATACAAACCGAAATTAGTGTGTTTAACCACTTGCAAGCTGTTATAACGCCCGACTAAAGCCATTTCCAATACCCTCATTGCGTGGCTGGCATTCTACCCGAGTTTGACGACGCTGTTTCACAGCGCTTGCCCCCGGCTGAAAAGCCCGCTGCAAGGCTTGATTTTCAAGGGGTTGCCGACAGAAACAGGCCCGTTCGTCAGAACGCTGGCTGCACTCCCCCTTGAAAATCCACCCTTGGGTGGAAAATATCGAGGCCGGGTTACGAGTCAAAACAGTAGCTTAGCCAATAATAACAAGGCCCCCACCACGTCTTGGCGAATACCCCACTACCTTTGCCCTGGATATTTATCAAGCAATTGTCAAGCCTTTCAGGTAGAATGATCGATCCAGTTAATATCTACACAGGTTAATGGCCGCCATGCGCGTAAAAGCATCGAACAGCAAAGCAAAGCCCGCTCCAGCCGTTGAAACCAGCGATTCGATCAACGAGCAAATTGCGGCTTTCCTGAAATCCGGCGGCGAGATCCAGCAAATTGCCAAAGGCGTCAGCGGCCAGACTTTCGGCCCGTCGAAACAGATCACCCTCGGCAAAAAGTAATTCCCCCCGCGCAACACCCAAGCCACTCTGCGCTTTGAACCTCAAGGCGCAGGGCTGAAGCAACACTCCCGCCCCCATTGCAGATACCGCGCCGATCACCCGTGCACAAGTCCCCTTGCGCCCGTATCAGCCGCCATGGTCATCGATGGAAACCATTGAGCGGTTGAACCACTGGCCGCAGAAGCGTTCCATGGAGAGATGTCCCCATCAGGATTCATCCATGTCGTACCGGCTGACCTCCCTCTTCTGGTTGCTGCTCCTGAGCGTGGCCATCGGCGCCTGCTCGCGGGCAGGCCTGGCCTATCGCAACCTCGATGTGATCATTCCCTGGACCCTCGGCGACTACGTGGACATGAACCGCGGGCAGAAAGACTGGTTCCGCGAACGCCTCAAGGAGCACCTGCACTGGCATTGCACCACGCAACTGCCGGACTACCTGGACTGGCTCGAGCGCGTGCAGCAGATGGTCGAAACCCGTCAGGTCACCGATGCCAACGTGCAGGCCCGCACCGCCGAGGCCCGCCAGGCGATTGCCCAGGTCACGCGCACCGTCACGCCCTCGGCGGTCGAGTTGCTGCGTGGCCTGAGCGATCAGCAGGTGAGCGAAATGCGCCAGGCCTTTGCCAAGGATCAGCGTGAACATCGAGCGGAGTACGTGACCCCGCCCGTCGACGAACAGATCCGCGACCGCGCCGAGCGCATGAGCAAGCGCCTCAAGGGCTGGCTGGGACCATTGAGCCTGAGCCAGCAACAGCGCATCACCGCCTGGTCCACCAGCCTCGGCGAACAGAACCGGCTATGGGTGGCCAACCGGATGAACTGGCAGATGCAGTTGAGCGAGGCGGTCGAACAGCGTCAGCGCGCGGACTTCCCGCAACGGATCGAACAGTTGCTGCAAGATCAGGACAGCCTGTGGACCACCGAGTACCGCCAGGCTCACGAGCGTGCGGAGCAGGCCACCCGCAGCCTGCTGGTGGCGCTGATGGCCGAGAGCAACGCCGACCAACGGACGCGGCTACTGAAGAAGATCGACGAAATGCGCCAGGACTTCTCGCAGCTCAAATGCCTGAAAACCGCTCAGGGCGGTTGAGCAAAAGCCGTCGTCTGTTGGCCCGGGGCTCAGGCGATCTGCACCTTGGCGGCCAACTGATCGAAGGTGGCCGGGTCCAGCGCATCAACCTGCTCGTCGAGTACCTGCAAAGGGTGATCGTTGCCGGGAATGCTGCTGTCAAGCAGGCTCAACAGGGCAGAGCCACGCGGCGTAAGGATAAAGTTCTCGCCATTACCGCCCTCGTCCTCCGGGCGGCTCTCGATATAGTCGTGCTTGAGCAGCAGCCGTTCGTAATCGGCCGCCAGCGCCTTCAGGTCATCGAGATTGCCCGTCGCCTGTCCCTGCGCGGCCTGGGCCGTGGCGTGCTCCTCGGCGTAGGCCCGGGGGGCGAAGCTATGACCGGCGCTGTTCTGCACCTCATGGAGCAAACGTTCGATCAGTTCCCAGTTGTAAGTCGTCATCCTGATTAACCCTTCACGTGTGAGAGTGAGAAGCCCTGCATAAGGATAGAGTAGTGTCGGCCATGACGGTTCAGCCGGTTTGCACCCACGGATGACCATTGGGCGGAAACCGCCCGACGCCTGGCCGATCGAGCCCGGGAGAAACGACACGGGGCAGCCTGTGCTGCCCCGTCCTTGTTCCGTCAGACCTTTCGATCTAGAGACTGTCGCTGGTGGAGAACCCGCCGCCACTCCCTGAGCTGGAAGAACCGGACGAGCTAGCGGAACTGGAACCGCCCGACGAACCGCCCCCAAAGAAGCTGCCCGAACTGCTGTGCGAACCGCGGCTCCGACTGCTGCTCGAACGGGCACTGCTGCTCGGGCTGGGAGCAACCCTGATGAACTCGCGGTTATTGTCCACCTCACTCACCACCTGGGAGAGCGACAGGGCGCCCCGCATGAACCCGACGAGCAAGCCATCAAGATCCACGTTCTGATAGTCGTAGCGGGAACTGATGAGTCCCCCTGACTGCAACGTACGCTCCAGTTGCTTGGCCAGCTCATAGCTGGCCTCGGCGTCCCGGCACTGCCGCTCCAGAGAAGGCACGCGCAACCGCAACACCTCCAGCTCAGCGCGCAGATCACGTACCCTGCGCACCAGCTCGTCATCCTGCGCACCCTGGGTCTGTCCGGCCAGTTGCTCCAGGGTCAGGTCATTCATCTCGGCCAGTTGCCGGGACAACAGCTCGGAGGCCTTGGCGAAACCCTCGTCACGCTTGCTGACGTAGGGCGCCAGGCGCTGATGGAGCGCATTGGCCTGCGCCTTGCCCGCTTCCAGCGCCTGCTGCGCTTGCCGCTGACGCTCTTGCAAGACCGGCAGATCGCTGGCGGACAGGGCACGTTGATGCAGCCGCGCGCGCTCGGCCTCCTGGGCCGCCCGATTTGCCTGACGCTCCTTGCCAACTGCTTCATTGGCCCGCTGCATGGCCAGCAGCGTGCGCTCGGCGGCACTGTTCTGGGTGAAATTGCACAGTCGCGCCACCCAACGGTCCAGCCCGCGCCAGACAAACCGACCGACATAACCCTCGGTACCGAATCCGCGGTCGCGCAGATAGACATAAAGCGGGTCGGCCTGGAATGCCTGGAGCTTGAGCCGACATTCATCGCGCAGTTCCTTGTAGGACTGCTCGTCGGCCTCGCTGATCAAGGCGGCCTGCTGCTGGGCCCGGAGGTCCTGCTCGACTTGCTGATCAAGGTCCGCCACCTGGGTCTCAAGCGCCTCGGCCAAGCCCGAGATCACCTGCAACTGCCCGGCAATGCCCTCCTCCACCTGCGCCAGCTCCTGACGCAAAGCGGCCTCCGCCTGCTCGCGCTGGTCGAGCAAGCGCTGAACCTCGACAGACAGCGGGGCACCGCCGGACAGCTGATAATTGGCGATATGCGGAAAGGCGTTGCCGAGCCCCTGCTGCAGGCGCAACTCCTGATCGTGGGCAGCGGACAACTCGAGCTGCAGTTGGCGCAGCTGTGCCTCCAGGTTCCGGGAGTTGTCGCGGATGGAAGCTTCTATGCGGCTCGCGTTCATTACCACTCCAGGATGTAATCAGGTTTGGTTTTGACCGGTCCTTTGACGAACGCAAAGGACAGCGAGTTGGCCGCCTTTTTCCCCATCAGGCGATCATCGACAAGGCCATCCGCCTGCTTGTCATTCTTGGCCGCCTGGTAGGTGGCCTGATTGACCCGCACGCCAAAGATCGAGGCATAACGCCGCTCCCCGGTCTCGACACTGGTGATGGGCAACGGGACGACATTGCCCGAGGCGTCGAGCGCCTCGGCCAGCAGGTACCAGGACTTGCCCCCGGTCGGATCGAAATTGCGCTCAACCATCGACTTCTCGCCGGTACGGCTGACCACTTCCAGGGTCAAGGGTGTCGCCGCTATCGCCCGCAGTTGCTCAACCTCCTTCAATCCCTGTTCGGCGGCCGTCGCATCCATGACCTTGACGGCCTGATCGACCTTGGCAAACAGCGGTTGGAACTGCCCGGCATCGGCGTTGCTCAAGCCCATCTTGCGCACTTGTTCCTGCGCATCCTGCAACTTCGTCAACCAGGGCCTGATCGTGTCCGTTTGCGCGCTCAGCGCATCCAGCTGAGTCGCCAGTGCCTTCATGTCGGCACTGTCCTTCTTCAGGCTCTTGACCGCCGAGGCGGCCAGCTTGGAGTCCTCTTTGTAACTCTGTTCCGTGACGTGCACCGGCAGCGTGATCCGTTCTGCTGCACGCGCGGTCTCCAGCACCGACCCGGTCTGTTCAAATACCTGCCGCGCCGCCGGCAAATTCGCCACAAGCCCATCGGCCTTCAGCGTGGAGACACGCTTTTCCAACTGCTCACGCTGCCCGGCATGGCTTGCAACCAGCGCCCTAGCCTCATCCACTCGACCCTGTGCTGCGCTCAGCGACGCCTGAGCAGAAAACTCCGAGACCGACGGCGCAACCAACAGCACCCACAACCCAACTCCCAGGACACCTACCGTAGGCAGCAGCCAGCGTCCACGAGTGATATAGACCCGTGCCAGCAGCCGGGTCATCGAGCCGAAAGTTGCCGGAGCCTGATACGTCAGGCGGTTGGCGAAGAAGTTGCGAACGCCCTCTTCGACCAGGGCATCCTCCACCTCGATGCCCTTGGCCCGGTAAAACTCACGGATCTGCTCGGCCACCCGCAGGCGATGCTTGGGCAGGTCCAGCTGTTTCTGCAGTTCGGCCTGGCTGAAACGCATCTCGTCGATCAGCGCCATGGCCCCCATCTGCTCGGTGAGGGAGACAACGTTGCTCACTTCAGATCCCCTTTTGCAGGAGCGCGCTGAAGCGACGCTTGCTGTCCTCGGTGATCGACTCGATTTCCGCCGCCGCCGCCGAGGACTCCTTGCGCAGTTCCTGGATCAGACTCAGGCTGCTGGCCTGGAAGTCCACCACGGCATCGGCCAGGGCCTTGACCGAGCTGGCCTTCAGGGTCGAGCCGTAGCCGGCCTTCAACGCCGCATTCAGCTGCTCGCCGCCGACCTTGGCCTGGATCTCCAGGCTGGAGTTGATCCCCTGGTTCATCGCATTCAGGGTGTTGGTCACTTCGGCCAGCCCGCCGGACGAAGTAAAGCCCGCTGCCAGGCCGGTCAGGACGATTTCGTTGGTGGCGAAAAAGCTCACGGCACGCTGGTACAGCCGCTCTTTCACGCTGTGGTACTGGCTCAGGCGCGCAAACACCAGCTCGGCCGCGTTGTAGGCGGTCTTCAACTGATCGGCGATATCGGTGATGATCTGGTAACGTTTGTCCTCGTCCTGCAGGTCGCGCAAGGCGACATCCCGTGCCAGTTCGAGCTTGGCCCGTTCGGTCGCTTCCAGCTCGGCACCCTCCAGGGCCGCGCCGGCCTCGGTCAGGCCCTGGCGCCCGCTATCCATCTTCGCCTGGGCGATTTTCTGCACTTCGCAGGCATCTATCTCGGCCGTTTTCATCGCCAGGCGATAGTCCTGATAGGCTTCGAGAATCAGGCTTTCCAGCTGGATCTGCTCATTGGCCGACTTCGCCACATCCAGGTAGTTCTTGCGAATGCTCTCGAAGCGATCCGGGATCGAACCGCGGCGCATATTCATCCAGCCCAGTTGGATGCGCTCGGAGAATTGCAGCTTGCCGTCGGCCATCCATTCCATCATCTGCCGGGCATCGGCCTGGATCGAATCGAAGCTGGCGGCGATATCGGCATAACGGGTGCTGACGTCCATGCTCTGCAACTTGTCGCGGACCACGGCATTGAACACCGTGGACTGTTGCAGCGTGGCAGCGATGGCGGTGACGCGGGTGGCGTCATACACCGATACCTGGTCCAGCAGTGCCAGCACGGGAGCATTCTGGTCCGGGAAAGTGATGCCGATGGAGCGCAAGGCAGACATGGAGCGTTCGAGGTAGTTCATGAGCATATTCCCTATACGGAGCCTTCCAGGGCTCCATCATCCTGCCAACGTGAACGCGAAATAATACCAGAGCGTCGTTATTGAAGTTCCCATCTGACTGCCGTTTTTTAGCAAAGTGCCACTACCGCCCTTCACTATTTGAAGGGCAGCTGCGCAAGCATCGCCCCACAAAAACGCCAATGCCCCGACAAGTCGGGGCATTGGTGGGAGAGCAACCGCTTCACTGCGTTTTCACGCAACCGATAGCGGGTTATTCGGCAGCCGGGGCTTCCGGCTTGCGGCGCTTGAGCGGCGCCATGCCGTCCTTGCTGACCAACGACAGGGCATCGGTCTTCGGCCGGTTGGCGATCTTGCGTTTGGTCGGTGCCTTGGCGGCCGACTTCTTCTTGTCGCCCTTGGCGTCGGTCTTTTTCTTCTTCACGCCGACAGCCTTGCCCGAAGCCTTGACCTTCTTCGGCCCGCCATAGGTGCCCTTGACTTCCTTGATGGTGCGGCGCTCGAAGCTCTGCTTGAGGTAGCGCTCGATGCTCGACATCAGGTTCCAGTCGCCATGGCAGATCAGCGAGATCGCCAGGCCGTCGTTACCGGCACGCCCGGTCCGACCGATACGGTGCACGTATTCGTCGCCGCTGCGCGGCATATCGAAGTTGATCACCATGTCCAGGCCGTCCACGTCCAGGCCGCGAGCGGCGACGTCTGTGGCCACGAGGATCTTCACCCCGCCCTGCTTCAGGCGGTCGATGGCCAGCTTGCGGTCCTTCTGGTCCTTCTCGCCGTGCAGGACGAAAGCCTTGTATTCCTGGGCCACCAGGCGGCCGTAGATACGGTCGGCCATGGCCCGGGTATTGGTGAAGACAATGGCTTTCTGATAGGTCTCGTTGGCCAGCAACCAGTTGAGGATCTGCTCTTTATGCTGGTTGTGGTCGGCGGTGATGATCTGCTGGCGCGTGGTGTCGTTCAGCTGGCTGACCGCATTGAGCTGCAGGTGCTCAGGGTTGTTCAGGACCTTGGCGATCATGTCGCGCAGGCCGGAACCGCCGGTGGTGGCGGAAAACAGCATGGTCTGCTGGCGGTTGGTGCATTCGTCCACCAGGCGCTGCACGTCTTCGGCAAAACCCATGTCGAGCATGCGGTCGGCTTCGTCGAGCACCAGCACTTCGACTTCTTTCAAGTCCAGGTTGCCGGCGTTCAGTTGCTCGATCATCCGCCCCGGGGTGCCGATCAGGATATCCGGCACCTTGCGCAGCATGGCGGCCTGGACCTTGAAGTCTTCACCACCGGTGATCAGGCCGGACTTGATGAAAGTGAACTGGGAGAAACGCTCGACTTCCTTGATGGTCTGCTGGGCCAGCTCACGGGTCGGCAGCAGGATCAGGGTCTTGATGCTGACGCGAACCTTGGCCGGGCCGATCAGGCGATTGAGGATCGGCAGGACGAACGCGGCGGTCTTGCCACTACCCGTTTGCGCCGTCACCCGCAGGTCACGCCCCTGCAACGCCAGTGGAATGGCCGCGGCCTGCACGGGCGTAGGCTCGACAAATTTAAGCTCGGCCACGGCTTTGAGCAGGCGTTCGTGCAGGGCGAATTCGGAAAACACGGGTGCTACCTCGAAGAAATACAAAATATCAGCGGCATAGGGTAACGGTTTCGAGCGCCGAGGCCGAGTTTCTTTGTGAAAAGCGCGACAAACAGCTCTGTTTTTGTGAGTGGATTTGTCTGTAACAGTCATCTTTGAAGTGTTAAATGCTCTAATCCCCCAGTTATTTCCTTCAGAAGATTCGTCATCCCCCATGGATATCAAACAGCTCTGGCTGCGCGCCCAGGACTTTTTCAGCGCCCTCGATCAACATCCCCTGCTGCAAACCGGGCTGGGCCTGGCCTTGTTGCTGATCGTGGCGCTGGTGCTCGGCCGGGTGGCGCGTTATGTGATCCTGCATACCGCCCGTCTGCTCGGGCGCCAGCCGGCGCTGCACTGGGTCAATGACCTGCTGCAGAACAAGGTCTTTCATCGCCTGGCGCAGACCACACCCTCGCTGGTGATCCAGTTCGGCCTGCACCTGGTACCGGAACTGAGCAAGAACGGCCTGATCTTCTTCGGCAATGTCGCGCTGGCCTTTACCTTCCTGTTCCAGGTACTGGCCATGAGCGCCCTGCTCAATGCCCTGCTGGATATCTACGCACGCACCGAACATGCGCGCACGCGCTCGATCAAGGGTTATGTGCAGTTGGCGAAGATGGTGCTGTTCGTGTTCGGCGCCATTGTGATCATCGCCACGCTGATCGACCGTTCGCCGCTGTTGCTGCTCTCGGGCCTGGGCGCCATGTCGGCGGTGATCCTGTTGGTCTACAAGGACACCCTGCTGTCCTTCGTTGCCAGCGTGCAGTTGACCAGCAACGACATGCTGCGGGTCGGCGACTGGATCGAGATGCCCCAGGTCGGCGCCGACGGCGATGTGGTGGACATCACCCTGCACACGGTCAAGGTGCAGAATTTCGACAAGACCATCGTCTCGATCCCGACCTGGCGGCTGATGTCCGAGTCGTTCCGCAACTGGCGCGGTATGCAGCAATCCGGTGGCCGGCGGATCAAGCGCAGCCTGTTCATCGACGCCGGCGCCGTGCGTTTCCTCCACGATGACGAAGAACAGCGGCTGAGCCGGGTGCGCCTGCTCACCGACTATATCGCTCGCAAGCAGGCCGAGCTCAAGGCCTGGAACGAAGCCCAGGGCAATGTCGCGGCGATGGCGGCGAACCGTCGACGCATGACCAACCTGGGGACCTTTCGCGCCTACGCCCTGGCGTATCTGAAGAGTCATCCGGAAGTACAGCCGGACATGACCTGCATGGTCCGCCAGATGCAGGCCACGGCCCAGGGTGTGCCGCTGGAGATCTACTGCTTCACCTCCACCACCGCCTGGGCCGACTACGAACGTATCCAGGGGGATATTTTCGATTACCTGCTGGCGGTGCTGCCGGAGTTCGGCCTGAGCCTGTACCAGCAGCCGAGCGGCAACGACCTGCGGGCCGGGATGTTGCCGGCGCTATTGGGCGCCAGCCATATTCCCGAGCCGCAGGAGCACGCGCTCTAGGCTTTGAGCGGACGCGCGCCCAGGCGGCTGATCCAGACTGCCGCAAGAATCACCAGGCCGCCGAAGAACAATCGCCCCAAGGGTTCATGCTGGTTCCAGATCAACAGGTTGATCAGCAGCCCCACCGGCACATGCAGGTTGTTCATCACCGCCAGCGTGGCGCCATTGACCAGGCACGCGCCCTTGTTCCACCAATACATCCCCAGCGCCGTGCTGACCAGTCCGAGGAACACCAGCACGCCCCATTGCAGCGGCCCCTCGGGCAGGTAGTGGGCCTTGCCGAACAACAGGAACGCCGGCAATGCCACCGCCAGCGCGCCCAGGTAGAAATAGCCGAAACGCCGGTAATGCGGCAGGTCGCTGGGATGACGCGCCACCAGGTGCTTGTAGAGCACCTGTCCGGCGGCATAGGTGAAGTTGGCCAATTGCAGCAGTAGGAAGCCCATGAAGAAATCCGGATTGATCCGGTCGTAGCGGATCACCGCCGCACCGGCCACCGCCACCAGTGCCGCGAGCAAGGCCCAGGGATTGAAGCGTCGGTTCAAGGCATCTTCGATCAGGGTCACGTGCAACGGTGTAAGGATGGTGAACAGCAGCACCTCCGGCACCGTCAGCACCCGGAAGCTCAGGTACAGGCAGACGTAGGTGACGCCGAACTGCAAGGCGCCGATCAGCAGCATGCCGCGCATGAACGCCGGCTCCACCTGGCGCCAGCGGGTCAAGGGAATGAACACCAGCCCGGCCAGCAGCACCCGCACCAGCACGGCAAAGTAGCTGTCGACATGACCGGCCAGGTATTCACCGATCAGGCTGAAGGAAAACGCCTGGAGCAGCGTGACGAAAAGTAGATAACCCATAAGCCCTCACATATTGCCGCCCATCCCACAAAATGAACGGGCCTGCCATCGAATGGCCGCGACCTTAGCGACTTTCTGCCGCGCAAGGAATCCGAGGCGAAAAAAAACCCGATCGGGCTGGGCGGCCGGATCGGGTTGCATGCACTCAGGGAGCAACCAGTGCAAAGGGAGGTTCTGCGCGTACAACTTGAAGGGGTTACTTGAAGAACTGTCGCTACTAAAACAATCGGCGATTAGCTGAACATTAAGCCCTCAAGCAACTTGGGCAATCCGCGCCTTGGCCTGGTTCAGGCCTTTTTCCTGGAAGTCGCCGCCCATGTTCAGGCCTTCGGCATGAATGAAGGTGACGTCGTGGATACCGATAAACGCCAGCACCTGGCGCAAGTAGGGTTCCTGATGATCGTTGGTGCCACCGGCATACAACCCGCCGCGCGCGGTCAGGACATAGGCTCGCTTGCCGACCAGCAGCCCTTGCGGGCCGGTGTCGGTGTACTTGAAGGTCAGGCCGGCCCGCAGCACATGGTCGAGCCAGGCCTTGAGGGTGCTCGGGATCGCAAAGTTGTACATCGGCGCGGCCAGCACCAGCACGTCCGCCGCCAGCAGCTCGTCGGTCAGCTGGTTGGAGCGCTCCAGCGCCGCCTTCTCGATGGCCGTACGTTGCTCGACGGGTTTCATCCAGCCGCCCAGCAGGTGGCTGTCCAGATGCGGCACCGGATCGGTTGCCAGATCACGGACAGTGATCGGATCGGCCGGGTGAGCGGCTTGCCATTGACCGATGAATTGCTGGGTCAACTGGCGGGAAACCGAGTCTTGCTGGCGGGCGCTGCTTTCGATGATCAGTACGCGGGACATGGGATGTAGGCTCCATCGCTAAGGGCGGTAAGTCGATGGAGTGAAGATTAAACAGCACTTAGCCGATAAAAAAGCCGAAAAAATGACTACAACCTATCTATAAATTTGTTGATAGGCGGAGCATGCTTGGCAGAATGCTCCTCGGGGGTCATTTCGCTACGCAGGTCAGTCCCAGGTTCAGCCGGATGATGCTGCGGGTGAATTTGGCGCTGGCATTCTTGCTCTTCCCGGCCGGCAGATCGAGTTTGCGGGTCCGTGGGGCCTCGGGCCCGTTACGGAACACCACGGTGCACAACGCGTCGGTTTTCCCGTAGTTGTTCACCTGGATGGAACCGATATCCGTATCGGTATCGAAGGTCGTGTAGTCGATGCTCAGGCCGTTGAGTTGTTTTTCGACCTCGATGGGATAGGCGAATGCCGTCAAGGGCAGCATGGCCAGCAACACACAACAGATTTTTCTCATTCGGCGGTCTCCATTAGGGACCGCCAGCTTAGGACAAGAGGAACCCAACTTGAAAGCGCCCCGCGTGACCCTTGATCAATGGCGAACGCTGCAGGCCGTGGTCGATCACGGCGGCTTCGCCCAGGCCGCCGAAGCCCTGCATCGTTCGCAGTCGTCCGTCAGCTATACCGTGGCCCGCATGCAGGATCAGCTCGGGGTGCCGCTGTTGCGCATCGACGGGCGCAAAGCCGTGCTCACCGAGGCCGGCGGCGTGCTGCTGCGGCGCTCCCGGCAACTGGTGAAACAGGCCAGCCAGCTGGAAGACCTGGCCCACCATATGGAGCAGGGCTGGGAAGCCGAAGTGCGCCTGGTGGTGGACGCCGCCTACCCCAATGCCCGCCTGGTCCGGGCGCTGACCGCGTTCATGCCGCAGAGCCGCGGTTGCCGGGTGCGCCTGCGCGAAGAAGTGCTGTCGGGGGTGGAGGAAGTCCTCCTCGAAGGCGTCGCGGACCTGGCCATCAGTGGCTTCAATATCCCCGGTTACCTGGGCACCGAGATGAGTGCGGTGGAATTCGTCGCCGTCGCCCACCCGGAACACGCCCTGCACCGCCTGCAACGCACCTTGACCTTCCAGGACCTGGAAAGCCAGCTGCAGGTGGTGATCCGTGACTCCGGCCGCCAGCAACCGCGCGATGTCGGCTGGCTCGGTGCCGAGCAGCGCTGGACCGTCGGCAGCCTGGCCACCGCCGCGACCTTTATCGGCAACGGCCTTGGCTTTGCCTGGCTGCCGCGACACATGATCGAACGGGAAATCCGGGAAGGCCTGCTCAAGGTGCTACCGTTGGATCAGGGCGGCAGCCGCCACCCGACCTTCTACCTGTACTCGAACAAGGACAAACCCCTGGGGCCGGCCACGCAGATTCTCATCGAACTGCTGCGCACCTTCGACACCGCGCCGCTGGACGCCCCCTTCGCCGCTCCCCAGCAAGCCTGACAGGACGTTGACCGATGGCCTATTTCGAACACGAAGGTTGTACGCTGCACTATGAGGAATACGGCCAGGGCACACCGGTGTTGCTGATACATGGCCTGGGGTCCAGCACCCTCGACTGGGAAATGCAGATACCGGCATTGTCAGCGCAGCACCGGGTAATCGTCATGGACATGCGCGGCCACGGTCGCTCCGACAAGCCTCGCCAGCGCTACAGCATCGCTGGGTTCAGCGCCGATGTAATGGCCCTGATCGAACACCTGAAACTGGACCCTCCGCACCTGGTGGGCCTGTCCATGGGCGGGATGATCAGCTTCCAACTGGCAGTGGATCAGCCGCAAATGTTCAAGAGCTTGTGCGTGGTTAACAGCGCGCCCGAGGTCAAGGTCCGCAAGCCCGGCGACTACCTGCAATGGGCCAAGCGCTGGAGCCTGGCCCGGCTGCTGGGTCCGAAGCGTATCGGCAAGGCCTTGAGCGTGATGCTGTTCCCAAAACCCGAACAGGCAGAATTGCGGCGCAAGATGACCGAACGCTGGGCAAGAAACGACAAACGTGCTTATCTCGCCAGCTTCGATGCCATCGTCGGCTGGGGTGTCCAGGAACAACTTTCACGGATTGCCTGTCCAACCCTGATCGTCAGCGCCGACCATGACTACACACCGGTCGCGTTGAAGGAAAGCTATGTCAAACTGATTCCCGATGCGCGTCTGGTGGTGATCGCCGACTCACGCCACGCCACGCCGCTGGATCAACCCCAGGTCTTCAACCAAACCCTGCTTGAGTTTCTAACCGCAGTCGAAACCACCACCCAGGATCACTGAACCATGCTGAAAAAAATCGCCCTGTTCACCGGCTCCGTCCTGTTCGCCGCCAACCTGATGGCCGCCACCGATGCCGCCAAGGCGCCCCATGTGGAACTGGTGACCACCAACGGCACCATTGAAATCGAGCTGGACCCGGTGCATGCGCCGATCAGCACCAAGAACTTCCTCGCCTACGTGGACAGTGGTTTCTATAACAACACCATCTTCCACCGGGTGATTCCGGGCTTCATGGTCCAGGGCGGCGGTTTCACCGCGCAAATGTCGCAGAAGCCGACCCAGGCGCCGATCAAGAACGAAGCCAGCAACGGCCTGCACAACGTGCGCGGCAGCTTGTCGATGGCGCGGACCTCGGACCCGAACTCGGCCACCAGCCAATTCTTCATCAACGTGAAGGACAATGACTTCCTCGACCCGGGCCGCGATGCCGGTTATGCGGTCTTCGCCAAGGTGGTCAAGGGCATGGAGGTGGTCGATATCATCGTCAACTCGCCGACCACCACCAAACAGGGCATGTCGGACGTGCCGTCGGACCCGGTGTATATCAAGTCGGCCAAACGGATCGACTAATGGCAGGCGCAAGCCACAGGCCGGGTGCCTCTGGCTTGCGCCGCTTCATCTTCAAGGAGAGCCCGCCTGACGGGCGTCAGAACCCATGCTCTATCGTCGTTTTGAACAACTGATCGATATTTTCCGCGACGCCCCCACTGCCGCTCCGCCAAACACTGTCCTGCCCTTCTACCTGTATTACCTGCGCCAGGTCTGGCCAAGCTTCGCCGCACTGTTGATCGTCGGCTTGTTCGCCGCGCTGATCGAAGTGGCGCTGTTCAGCTACCTGAGCCGGATCATCGACCTGGCCCAGGGCACGCCCAATACCGAATTCTTCCAGGTCCATGGCCGCGAACTGCTGTGGATGGCCGTGGTCGCCCTGATCCTGCGGCCGATTTTCTTCGGCCTGCACGACCTGCTGGTGCACCAGACCATCAGCCCGGGCATGACCAGCCTGATTCGCTGGCAAAACCACAGCTATGTACTCAGGCAGAGCCTCAACTTCTTCCAGAACGATTTCGCCGGACGCATCGCCCAGCGCATCATGCAGACCGGCAACTCGCTGCGTGACTCCGCCGTCCAGGCCGTCGATGCCATCTGGCATGTGCTGATCTACGTCATCAGCTCCCTGGTGCTGTTCGTCGAAGCGGACTGGCGCCTGATGATCCCGCTGTTGATCTGGATCGCCTGCTACACCGGCGCCCTGTACTACTTCGTGCCACGGGTGAAGGCGCGCTCGGTGATCTCCTCCGAGGCCCGTTCCAAACTCATGGGCCGGATCGTCGACGGCTACACCAATATCACCACCCTGAAGCTGTTCGCCCACACCCATTTCGAGCAGCAATACGCCCGTGATGCCCTGGTGGAGCAGACCGAAAAAACCCAACTGGCGGCCCGCGTGGTGACCAGCATGGACGTCGTCATCACCAGCCTCAACGGCCTGCTGATCGTCACCACCACGGGCCTCGCGCTGTGGCTGTGGACCCAGTCGCTGATCTCGGTCGGCGCCATTGCCCTGGCCACCGGACTGGTGATCCGTATCGTCAACATGTCCGGTTGGATCATGTGGGTGGTCAACGGCATTTTCGAAAATATCGGCATGGTCCAGGACGGTCTGCAGACCATCGCCCAACCGGTCAGCGTCACCGACCGCGAGCAGGCGCCGCGCCTGCGGGTCACCCAGGGCGAGGTGCGCTTCGAGCATGTGGACTTCCACTACGGCAAACGCAGCGGGGTGATCAGCGACCTCAACCTGACGATTCGTCCCGGGGAGAAAATCGGCCTGATCGGTCCGTCGGGGGCCGGCAAGTCGACCCTGGTCAACCTGCTGCTGCGGCTCTATGACCTGCAAGGCGGGCGGATCCTGGTGGATGGCCAGGACATTGCCGAAGTCGCCCAGGAAAGCCTGCGCGAACGCATCGGCATGATTACCCAGGACACTTCGCTGCTGCACCGTTCGATCCGCGACAACCTGCTCTACGGCAAACCCGATGCCAGCGACGCCGAACTCTGGGAGGCGGTGCGCAAGGCCCGGGCCGATGAGTTCATCCCGCTGTTGTCGGATGCCGAGGGCCGCACCGGCTTCGACGCCCATGTCGGCGAGCGCGGGGTGAAACTCTCCGGTGGCCAGCGCCAGCGCGTCGCGATTGCCCGGGTCCTGCTCAAGGACGCGCCGATCCTGATCATGGACGAAGCCACCTCGGCCCTGGATTCGGAAGTGGAAGCGGCGATCCAGGAAAGCCTGGAAACCCTGATGGAAGGCAAGACCGTGATCGCCATTGCCCACCGTCTGTCGACCATTGCCCGCATGGACCGCCTGGTGGTCCTGGAAAATGGCCGGATCGCCGAAACCGGCAGTCATGCCGAGCTGTTGGCCCATGGCGGCCTATATGCACGCCTGTGGCAGCACCAGACCGGCGGGTTTGTCGGTATCGATTGAACGTCACCATCGCCCCCGGAAGGGGGCGGTTGACCCATCAGGCCTGCCGGTAAGGCAGTGCCGCCTTCGCCTCTTCGGCATAGGCCAGGATGCCCACCCGTTCCTGTGCAAGGAAATCCTTCACCGCCGTGCGCAACCCCGGATGACGCAGGTAATGCCAGGAGTGGGTGATCACCGGCTCGAAACCGCGAATCAACTTGTGCTCACCCTGGGCACCGGCATCGAAGCGTTGCAAACCCTGGGCGATGGCGTAGTCCATGCCCTGGTAGAAGCAGGTCTCGAAATGCAGCCGGTCGAACTCCGCCAGACAGCCCCAGTAACGTCCGTAGAAACTGTCGCCGCCGATCAGGCTGAAAGCCATCGCCACGGGCCGCCCGCCCTGCTTGGCCAGGACCACGCGGATCGACTCGGGCATGCGCTCGGCCAGCAGGCTGAAGAATTCCCGGGTCAGGTAGGGCGTCTGGCGTCGCACCGCATAGGTATTGGCATAACAGGCGTAGACGAAGTCCCACTGGGCCTCGCTCAACTCGCGCCCTTCCAGCCATTGGAAATCGAAGCCCTGTCCGGCGACCTGCTCGCGCTCCTTGCGCATCTGCTTGCGCTTGCGCGAACTCAGGGTATCGAGGAAGTCCTGGAAATCCCGGTAGCCGCGGTTCTGCCAATGAAACTGGCAACCGTAACGCAGCAACCAGCCGGATTGTTCGCCCAGGGCGGCATCGGCCAGGGCATCGGTGAAGTTGATATGGGCGCTGGAAAGCTCTTCGATCTCCAGATAACCCGGCAACGCGGCCAGCAACTCGAAACCGTCCTCCGCCTTGGCCGCCAGCAATCGCGCGCCGCCCACCGGACTGAACGGTACGGCGGTCAACAGCTTGGGGTAGTAGGCGATGCCCGCGCGCTCGCAGGCCTCGGCCCAGCCGTGGTCGAACACATATTCGCCATAGGAATGCCATTTGCGATAACTCGGCAAGGCCGCCAGCAGCCGACCGTCCTCCACATGCAACAGATGCTCCGGCTGCCAGCCCGAGTGCGGACCGAGGCTGCCGCTGTCTTCCAAGGCACTCAGGAACCCATGGCTGAGGAATGGCTGGCCGTCGGGCACCAGCGCATCCCATTGCTCGGCAGCGACCTCAGAGAGGCTTTGCAGACGTTGTAACGGCATCGATATCCCCAGGCAGGTGCAACATGCAGAGCGAGTATCGCGCATGTGTGGCAGGAAGGGCGACAGGTAGAGCGGAAAACCGATAGCGGTCTGAAAGTCCGCCGGGAAGGGAATCTTAAAAACTATTTCATTGGACTTGAAAGTCGCCTGGGAACACCATTCCAGAAGGTTACAGAACAGCGGCCGGGCTGTTCGACCGAGAGCTTTGAGGGCAGGTAACGCGCAAGGACAGCCCCCTGAGCACGTCCGAAAGCCAGACAAAAAAACGCCCCGCGCGACAGAGCGTCGAGCGGGGCGCCAAAAGAGCGGAGCTTACAACAGTGGAATGGTGTAGCTGACGATCAGACGGTTTTCGTCCTGGTCAGTGGAAGCAACGGCGGTGCTGGTACGCCACATGGCGTTTTTCCAGGCGAAGCCAAGGTTCTTGAAGGTGCCTTCAGGAATCACGTAGGACAAGCTGATATCGCGTTCCCACTCGCTCTGGCTACCAGAAACGTTCGCAAGATTAATATTATCGCCGCGCAGGTAGATGATGCCGGCGGTCAGGCCAGGCACGCCAACCTTCGCGAAGTCGTAGGCATAGCGAGCTTGCCAGGTACGCTCACCGGCGCGGGCGAACTTCTGGATCTGCATGTCGGTGATGGTGCTGTTGGACGAGCCGTCACCCTGGTTCAACCATGGGAAGTCGCTGTCGCCCTTGGTGTACTGGTAACCACCACCGAAGGTGTGACCGGCAACCGAGTACAGCGCCAGGTAGCTGTACAGATCGTTATCGACTTTACCCTTGGCAGGACTCGCGGTGTTGGGGTAGTAGCCGGAGGTGTAGTAGGCAGAGTTATTACCGTTGGCGCCATTGTCACGGCTACGGTAGTAGCGCAGGTCGCTTTTCAGCGTGCCAGGACCGATAGCCCAGTTGTGCACCAGACCCAGGAAGTTCTGCGAGTAGAAGTCCTTCAGCTCGCCGTAGTAGTACGAAGCAACCAGATCCTTGGTGATCTTGTAGTCGGCGCCGCCGTAAAGGAACTTGTTGCTGAACTTGCCTTTGCTGAAGTCTGAAGAGCTGTTGGCACCGGCGATCGAAAGATCTTCGTCGTTGGTGGAGTTACGGCCCTTGGCTTTCTCGACCTGGCCGAGAGTCAGGGTCAGGTCCTTGATCTCGTTCGAAGTGATCTGGCCACCGGTGAAGGTTTGTGGCAGCAGACGACCATCGTTGTACTTGATCACCGGGTTGTTCGGCAACAAGGTACCGATCTTCAGTTCGGTCTGCGAAACGCGGACTTTACCGGTCAGGCCAACGCTACCGAAGTCGTTGACGGACTTGGCGTTGTTGCCACCGGTAGCCTCGCTTGGGAAAACGGTACTGCTGTAGTTCGTTTTGGTCGCGCCGTTGGAACCGCCACCGGTGTCCAGCCGAACGCCTTCCAGAGCGATCACATCAAGACCGAAACCCACGGTACCTTGGGTGTAACCGGAGTTGAACCGCAGATCGAAGCCTTGACCCCATTCCGAGGCCAGGCTCTGAGCGGGTTTATTGCTACGGTTATCGGTGTTGATGTAGAAGTTACGCAGACCCAGGGTCGACGTAGCGCCTTCGATAAAACCTTTCGCATCAGCTTGCCCATCGGCGTACGCCTGCTGGGACAAAACCCCTACGGCCACTGCCAGGGCCAAGGTGCACTTGTTCATTGTTTCGCTCCTCTGGATTCAAACTTTTTCGGGTCTATTTGTGGCGTCCGTTGCCATCACGCGGGTGCGCAGCCATTGCCGGGGCCTGACCTGCTTTGTTGGGAGGGAATCTTGGCGTGGGGTTATTTCAGAGCGGTTTCTGGTCGATTAAGGTTTTGTGACAGCGGAACTTTTTCCGACAGGCACAAATAATCGCAAAGCCCCGGTTTACGGGGCTTTGGCAGAAAAATAGTGGCTTTTTAGAACTATGGTTTTCCAGCATCCTGGCGCTGAGCCGCCAACTGGGCGGACAAGGCCTCGAGATTTTCGATCGGCGGTTCGGGCATATGCTTCAGGGTGGCCTGCATCAAGCGCATCTGACGGATAAAACGCCGGCAGTTGGGGCAGAACATCAAGTGATGGCGCACCATCAGGCGCTCCCGAAAGCTCAACTGGCCATCGAGATAGTCGCTGGAACGTGCCACTTGTTCCTTGCAGGTCAGCATTCGCCGGTCTCCTCAAAATGCTCCACGGTCGCGAAAACTTTCAAGCGTGCCCTGTGCAGCAGCACCCTGACATTGGAGAGCGAGATCCCCAGAAGATTACAGATCTCCTCCAACTCCAACCCCTGGCGTTCGCGCAACAACAAGACACTGCTCTGCAACTCGGACAAACTCAACAGCGTGTGCTCCAGGCACTGGCGCAGTTCATCCTCGCTGAGCAGGGCTTCGGGAGTGTCTTCATGCCAGGCGTGGGGGGCCAGTGCCCAGTGGCCGTCAGCGGCAAAGCGTTCGTCGCCGATGGTACCGTGGGGCGACGGCAGGTCATCGAGCAGCACTTCGCGGCGGTTCTGCTTGTAGCGATTCTTCGCCGCGTTGGCGGTGATGGTCAACAGCCAGGTCTTGAGACTGGAACGTCCCTGGAAGCCCGCCAGGTTGCGCACCACGGCCAGCCAGGCATCCTGGACCGCTTCATCGGCCTGGCGGCTGCCGACAATGGCATAGGCCACCGCGCGCATCGCGCTCTGGTAGGTGCTGACCAACTCCTTGTAAGCCCGTTGTTCGCCTGCCAGCAAGCGTTCGAGCAGTTGACTATCGTCCATTGCCGCCATTCACAACCTCGCGTTCGGATTTCCGGGACGTCATAGAGCATCAGTTTTTTTGCCGCTGCTCCATCCCCATGTTCAACACGAGAATAGCGATCGCTCCCTGAAACGCATCGGAACAAGGAAGCCCCCCTTCCCGCCTGGCGCGCACACGATGCCAGACGGGAGGGCGCCGATCAACGCTTGCGCAGGATCACGCTACCGATCGAATAACCGGCGCCGAACGAACTGAGCACGGCCAGCGAACCCGTCGCCAGATCGTCCTGGTTCTTGTGGAACGCAATCACCGAACCTGCAGAGCTGGTGTTGGCGTAAGTGTCGAGAATCACCGGCGCCTCTGCTTCCGTGGCCTCACGGCCCAGCAGCTTCTTGACGATCAGATGGTTCATGCTGAGGTTGGCCTGGTGCAGCCAGAAGCGCTTCACATCGCCGATGTTCAGCTGGTTTTCCTGCAGATGCGCGGCAATGAGTTCGGCCACCATCGGGCAGACGTCACGGAACACCTTGCGGCCCTCCTGGACAAACAGCTTGTCCGGGGCACCGATGCCCTCTTCCGCCGCGCGGTTGAGGAAACCGAAGTTGTTGCGGATGTTATTGGAGAACTGGGTCAGCAGCTTGGTGCCGACAATCTCGAACTGATAAGGCGAGGTCGCCAGGTCAGCCCGCTCCACCACCACCGCCGTCGCCGCATCACCGAAAATGAAATGGCTGTCACGGTCGCGGAAGTTCAGGTGGCCGGTACAGATTTCCGGGTTGACCATCAGGATCGCCCGGGCCTGGCCCAGTTGAATGCTGTTGCTGGCGGTCTGGATACCGAAGGTCGCCGAGGAACAGGCGACGTTCATGTCGAAACCGAAGCCCTGGATACCCAAGGCTTCCTGGACCTCGATGGCCACCGCCGGGTAGGCCCGTTGCAGGTTCGAGCACGCCACGATGACGCCGTCGATGTCCGCGGCGGTCTTGCCCGCGCGTTGCAGGGCCTGTTCGGCGGCACCGATGGCCATCTGGCAGAGGATCGACCATTCGTCGTTGGAACGCTCGGGCAGGCGTGGGCGCATGCGCTGGGGATCGAGAATGCCATCCTTGTCCATGACAAAACGGCTCTTGATACCGGACGCTTTCTCGATGAACGCGGCACTCGACTCGATCAGGGCCTGAACTTCGCCGCGCTCGATGGCAGCGGCGTTTTCGAGGTTGAACTGCTGCACATAGCTGTTGAAAGACTGCACCAGCTCCTCGTTGGAAATGCTGTTGGCCGGGGTGTACAGGCCGGTGCCGCTGATGACGACGTTATGCACGCTCGTTCCTCTATTCTGTTCAGGCAGAAGGCATTGGCACATTCGTACCAATACGTAAAAGGGCCAATCCCGTCAAAACGGCAAAGGGCCTGGAGTCGTTTTCTTCCGTCCTGGTCGGGCAAGCAGCGCTCAAACCATGGAATCGGCATTTATAGCCGCCAAGTGTGCCATAAACATTGGGATTTGGCCCTAGGGCCGAGATCAAAGGAGCACAACCGGGCCCCTGGGAGCCCGGCCATAAAAACCTGCATCAGGCTTCCACCTGGCTCCATTGCTTGCTCAGGCGCTTGTCCGAAATCGGTGCCTTGGTCCCCAACTGCTGGGCAAACAGCGACACCCGATACTCTTCCAGCCACCAGCGATACAGCTCCAGTTGCGGATCGCGCTTGCCTTCCTGGGCATGCTTGGCCGCGCGCGCCTGGTATTGGGCCCAAAGTCCAGCCAGCTCAGTGCTCCAGACCCGGTCCTTCTGCACCTGGGACGGCAATTTTTCCAGGCGCAGCTCAATGGCCTTGAGGTAACGCGGCAGCTCCTTGAGCCAGACACCCGGCGTCTGCCGGACGAAACCGGGATAAACCAGCTGGCTCAGTTGCTGCTTGATGTCATTGAGTGCCACTGCCTGGGCCAGGTCGATCTTGCCCTTGAAGCGTTTTTGCAGACCGTGCCAGAGCTTGAGGGTCTCCAACGTCAGGCGCGCCAGGCGTTCGGCATGCTCGGTCCAGGCACCGCGCTTGCGTTCGGCCAGGGACGCCAGCCCGACGCCATCGCGCGGCAGGTTGTCCTCACCTTCCAGCACGCAGCTGTCGAGGCTCGCCAGCAGGATATCTTCGACCAGCGCCTCGACCCGACCCAGCTCGCGATAGAGCAAACCCAGTTCGGTCAGGCCCGGCAACTTGCCACGAAGAAATTTCGCCGGCTCGGCCAACTGCTGCAACAGCAGGCGCTGCAAGGCCCGGCGATGCTGGAACTCGGCTTCGGCCGGGGTGGAGAAACGCCCTTCCTTGACCGTACCACCCTCTTCAACCAGCGCCGGGTATACCGTCATCGACAGCCCGGCGATCTTCTGCTGGGTGCTCTGGGCCACCGCGGCGAATTCCTTCGCCTGCACCGGCTGCTGGCTTTTCGCCGTCTGCGGCACGGCCAGGGCCGCCTGGCTGGCTTCGGCAAAGCGCGCCGTCAGCTCGGCCAGATCACGACCTTCGCCGAGGAACTTGCCCTGGGCGTCGACGATTTCCAGGTTCATCCGCAGGTGGCTTTCCACCTGCTGCGCCGCTTCGGCCCAGGCTTCATCGCTGACCCGCGCGCCGGTCATGCGCAGCAGCTCGCGGCCCAGGGCCTGGGGCAAGGAGCCCTCGGCAAACTCGATCCGTTGCAACGCCGCCTTGACGAAATCCGGCACCGGCACGAAGTTCTTGCGCAAGGCCTTGGGCAGGTTGCGCACCAGGGCGATGCACTTGGCTTCGATCACCCCCGGCACCAGCCACTCCAGACGCTCGCCGGGCAAGGCCGGCAGCAGCGGCGCCGGCACCCGCAAGGTCACACCGTCACGCGGATGGTTGGGCTCGAAGTGATAACTCAAGGCCAGGGCCAGGTCGCCCAGGTGCAGGGTATCCGGATAGTGCGCGGCGGTGACTTCACTGGCTTCGCGGGCGAGCACATCCTCTTCGCGCATGATCAACAGTTGCGGGTCTTTCTGGCTGTGGACCCGGTACCAACTGTCGAAGGTCGCGGTCTGGTGAATCTCCGCCGGCAGGCGCGCGTCGTAGAAGGCGAACAGGGTTTCTTCATCGGCCAGGATATCGCGACGGCGGGCCTTGGCCTCCAGCTCGTCGAGTTGTTCGAGCAATTGCTGGTTGGCGCTCAGGCACCGGGCTTTCGATTGAATCTCGCCGCGCACCAAGCCTTCGCGGATAAACAGCTCGCGGGAAGCGACCGGCTCGATGGGACCGAAGTGCACCGGACGGCGGCCGACCACGATCAGGCCGAACAGGGTGATCTGCTCGAAGGCCACGACCTGGCCGCGCTTCTTCTCCCAATGGGGCTCGAAATGGTTCTTCTTGATCAGGTGCCCGGCCAGGGGCTCGATCCAGTCCGGCTCGATCTTGGCGACCATCCGCGCATAGAGCTTGGTGGTTTCCACCAGTTCGGCGGCCATCAGCCATTGCGGACGCTTGCGGCCCAGGCCCGAGGACGGGTGGACCCAGAAACGCCGCTGGCGGGCGCCCAGGTAGTCGCCGTCTTCGGTCTTCTGGCCGATCTGGCTGAGCAACCCGGACAACACCGCCTTGTGCAGCTTGGAATAGTCCGCCGGCTCCTTGTTGACGCTCAACTGCAGGTCGCGGCAGATCAGGCCCAATTGCCGATGGGAATCACGCCATTCGCGCATCCGCAGGTAATTGAGGAAATTCTTCCTGCACCAGTTGCGCAGCGCACTGGCGCCCAGGGCCTGGCGCTGTTCCTCGAAACCGCGCCAGACATTGATCAACCCGGCGAAATCCGAATCCACGTCCTTCCACTGCGCGTGGGCCTGGTCGGCGGCCTGCTGGCGCTCGGGCGGACGCTCACGCGGGTCCTGCACCGACATGGCGCTGGCGACGATCAACACTTCCTGCAGACTGCCGAGGGTGGCCGCCTCCAGCAACATGCGACCCATGCGCGGGTCCACCGGCAGGCGCGCCAGTTGACGGCCCAACGGGGTCAGCTGGTTCTCGCGGGTGACCGCCGAGAGCTCCTGCAACAGGTTGAAACCGTCGCTGATGGCCTTGCCGTCCGGCGGCTCGATAAACGGAAACGCCGTGATCTCGCCGAGCCGCAGGTGCAGCATCTGCAGGATCACCGCCGCAAGGTTGGTGCGCAGGATCTCCGGGTCGGTAAATTCCGGACGGCCGTTGAAGTCGTCCTCGCTGTACAGGCGGATGCAGATACCCGGCTCGACCCGGCCGCAACGGCCCTTGCGCTGGTTGGCGCTGGCCTGGGACACCGCTTCGATCGGCAGGCGCTGGACCTTGGCGCGGTAGCTGTAACGGCTGATGCGCGCCGTACCGCTGTCGATCACATAGCGGATACCCGGCACGGTCAGCGAGGTTTCCGCGACGTTGGTCGCCAGCACGACCCTGCGCCCCGGATGGGACTGGAAAATCCGCTGCTGCTCGGCCGGCGACAGGCGCGCATATAAAGGAAGGATTTCGGTGTGCTTGAGCTGGGCCTTGCGCAGCATGTCCGCGGCGTCGCGAATCTCCCGCTCGCCGGGCAGGAACACCAGCACATCGCCCGGGCTCTTGCGCTCGCTGCGCTCGAAGGCGGCGATCTCGTCGAGGGTGGCGATAATCGCCTGGTCGACGCTCAAGTCTTCCTCGACGCTGTTGCCCTCTTCATCCTGTTGCGAGGTCAACGGGCGATACCAGGTGTCCACCGGGAAAGTCCGTCCGGACACTTCGACAATGGGTGCATCGTTGAAGTGTTTGGAAAAGCGCTCCAGGTCGATGGTCGCCGAGGTGATGATGACCTTCAGGTCCGGGCGCCGGGGCAGCAGGGTTTTCAGGTAGCCCAGCAGGAAATCGATATTCAGGCTGCGCTCGTGGGCCTCGTCGACGATGATCGTGTCGTAGCGTTCCAGGTAGCGGTCGTTCTGGGTTTCCGCCAGGAGGATACCGTCGGTCATCAGTTTGACCAGGGTATTGGCCTCGCTCTGGTCCTCGAAGCGCACCTGATAACCGACCAGTGCGCCCAGGGGCGTGGCCAACTCGTCGGCGACCCGGCTCGCGACACTGCGCGCGGCAATCCGGCGTGGCTGGGTGTGGCCGATCAGACCATGCTGGCCACGGCCGATTTCCAGGCAGATCTTCGGCAACTGGGTGGTTTTACCCGAGCCGGTTTCGCCGGCGATGATCAGCACCTGATGCTTGAGCAACGCTTCCTTGATCTCGTCACGCTTGGCGGCGATGGGCAGGCTGTCGTCATAACGAATCAACGGCACGCTCTTGGCCCGGGCCGTGACCTGGGCACAGGACGCCTGCATCCGCTCGACCCACTGGGCCAACTTGCTTTCGTCGGGCTTTTTGCGCAACTCGAGCAACTGCCGCCGCAACCGGTGGCGGTCGGCAATCATGGCCTGGTCGAGGTTTTTCAGCAGCTGGTCGATAGCGGGCGATTCGTCAGTCATCAGGTACGCAAAGGTCGTCTATTTTAGGCAGGCGCGGATTGTCGCAGATTTGCGCCGAAAAATGATGCCAACTGCGTTGCCGAACCACCCCAACGGGTTATTCGTTGCTCCAATCCTTGCGCCGATAGGGAAACACGTCGATCACCTTGCCCGCCCGGATCGCCTCTTGCAGGCCTTTCCAGTAGTCGGCGTTGTACAACTCGCCATGCAACTGGTCGAACAGTCGGCGCTGCGCCATGTCGGCAAACAGGAAGGGCGGGAACTCCTCGGGGAACACGTCCAGTGGCCCGATGGAATACCAGGGCTCCGAGGCCATTTCATCCTCGGGCGTGCGCGGCGCGGGAATGTGCCGGAAGTTGGCCTCGGTGAGGAAGCAGATTTCGTCGTAGTCGTAGAACACCACGCGGCCATGGCGGGTGACGCCGAAGTTCTTCAGCAGCATGTCGCCGGGAAAGATATTCGCCGCCGCCAGTTGCTTGATCGCCTGGCCATAATCCTCCAGCGCCTCGCGAACCTGGGCGTCATTGGCATTTTCCAGGTACAGGTTCAGCGGGGTCATGCGCCGTTCGGTCCAGCAGTGGCGGATCAGCACCGTGTCTCCTTCGACCTGCACCGTGGACGCGGCCACCTCCAGCAACTCTTCCAGGCACGCCGGCTCGAACTTGCTCAAGGGAAAGCGGAAGTCGGCGAACTCCTGGGTGTCGGCCATGCGCCCGACCCGGTCGACGCTTTTCACCAGACGGTACTTTTCGATCACCGTGGCGCGGTCGACGTTCTTCGACGGTGAAAAGCGGTCCTTGATGATCTTGAACACGGTGTTGAAGCCCGGCAGGGTAAACACGCTCATGACCATGCCACGCACGCCCGGGGCCATGATGAAACGGTCGTCGGTGTTGGCCAGGTGATTGATCAGTGCCCGGTAGAACTCGGACTTGCCGTGCTTGTAGAAACCGATGGAGGTGTACAGCTCGGCAATATGCTTGCCCGGCAGAATGCGCTTGAGAAAGCCGACGAACTCCGCCGGCACCGGCACATCCACCATGAAATAGGAGCGGGTGAAGGAAAAGATGATCGACACCTCGGCTTCGTCGGTGATCAGCGCGTCGATCTGGATGCCATGTCCTTCGCGGTGCAACAACGGGATCACCAACGGCCATTGTTCATCATGGGTGTAGATGCGCCCCACCAGGTAGGCACCCTTGTTGCGGTAGAGCACCGAGGAGAACAGTTCGACGCCCAACTCCGGGTCCTTGCACACCCAGTCCGGCAGGTTCTCCCGCAACCGGGCTTCCAGGCGCCGCAGGTCTCCCGGCAAATCGGCGTAGGCCTCGCTGAAGCTGTAGTCGGCGAAGATCTGTTCGAGCATGCCGGACAATTCGCCCTGGGGCCGATAGATCCGGGTCTGCGCCGCCCGCGCCCGGCGTAGGGAGGGCCGGGTGGTGTGGATAAACATGCAGCCGTCGCTGATCAGGTCGTGGCTGAACAGGCCGCAAAAGGTCGAGTTGTACCAGGTCTCCGCCAGTTCGTCGTCGAAACGCAGGTCGATCAGGCTGATATAGGCGCTTTTCACCAGGGGCCAGAGCGTGACATCGAGCAAGGTACTTTCATCGAAACCGGCGCGCAGCCGGGCATTGACCTCGCCGACCTTCTCTTCGTACAGGTTGATCCGCGCCGCCGAAGCCACCTGCCCCTCCTGCCAGCGCGCGCCTTCGAAACGGCTGCGGGCACCATCGGTGATCTGGCGAAAGTGCTCGCGGTAATCGTCGAAGCCATCGAGGATCATGCGGGCGATATCAGCGGCCGGCCATGGCTGCGGCATAGTGGAACCCCTGCGCTGTTTGTTCGAAGTTGTTCTGTTCGCGACTCGCTTGAGCTTAGAGGCCAACCCTCGGGCAACGCAACCATTGCCTTGCCAGTTACATGCGGTGACACTTGCCCGCCCTACCCTGCCAAGGAAGCCACCGTGAGACCCGTCGATATTCTGCGCATGTTCATGCTGGCCGCCGTCTGGGGCGCCAGTTTCCTGTTCATGCGGATCATTGCTCCGGTGCTCGGGGCCTTTCCCACCGCCTTTTTCCGTGTTTCGATTGCCGCTGTCGGCTTGCTGGTGATCCTCACGCTGATGCGCGTCAACTGGGACTTCAAAGGCAAGTTCAAGGTCTGCCTGATGCTCGGCGTGATCAACTCCGGGTTGCCGGCGACATTGTATTCGGTGGCGGCGCAAGTGCTGCCGGCCGGCTACTCGTCGATTTTCAACGCCACCACCCCGCTGATGGGCGTGCTGATTGGAGGCTTGTTCTTCCATGAAAAACTGAGCCTGAACAAGCTGGTGGGGATCTTCCTCGGGTTGTTCGGGGTGGCGGTACTGACCCGTGCCGGGCCGGTGACCTTTAACCTGGAATTGCTGATGGGGGCTGCGGCCTGCCTGCTGGCCACTACCAGTTACGGTTTCGCCGGTTTCCTGACCCGTCGCTGGCTCGATCATCAAGGTGGCCTTGATCCACGGCTTTCGGCCATGGGCAGCATGTTCGGCGCGACCCTGGTGATCCTGCCGTTCTTCGGTTACAGCGCCATCACCCATCCGCCGGCCAACTGGGGCGGGATAAGTGTCTGGCTGTCGCTGCTGGGGTTGGGCCTGGTGTGTACGGCGTTTGCCTACATCATGTATTTCAAGCTGATCAGCGATATCGGCCCGGTCAAATCGATGACCGTGACCTTCATGATCCCGGCGTTCGGGGTGTTATGGGGGGCGCTGTTTCTCGATGAACCGCTGTCGATGGCCCATGTGTATGGCGGGGTGTTGATTGCGCTGGCCCTTTGGCTGGTGTTGAAACCAGGGGCAGCGTTGAAAGCGGTCAGTGTGGCTGACCGCTAAATGTTGCGGTATGCCGACTGACGTCATTGCTGCAGGAGCAGAACGTGCTCGCGAGGGGGCCCTCAAGACCGCCAAAAGCTTCGCGGGCAAGCCAGGCTCCTACAGTTCGGCGTCGGATACAGATTTTGTGCACGCCATGGACCTGTAGGAGCCTGGCTTGCCAGCGAAGGGGCCCTCAAGATCGCTAAAAGCTTCGCGGGCAAGCCAGGCTCCTACAGGTTTATGCCGTATGCGAAATGTGTGTTCGACACCAAACTGTAGGAGCAGGGCTTGCCCGCGAAGGGGCCATAACCGGCGCAGCAGCACTCGGCTACTGCACCGACTCTCAGCGTTTAGCCAGCCTTGCGAAACACAAACACCAACCCGACGATAATCAGCCCCATCCCCAGCATACTCAGCACCGCCAGCCGATTACCGAAGATCAGGTAATCCATCACCGCCGTCACCGCCGGCACCAGGTAGAACAGGCTGGTGACATTGACCAGATTCCCCCGGGCAATCAGCCGATACAGCAACAAGGTCGCCAGCACCGAGACCACCAGCCCCATCCACAGCACCGGCAGGATAAAACCGCTGCCGGTTTCAAAGTGGAACGGCTGGAACGGTACGAAAGCCCCGCACAGCAGTAACCCGGCCAGATACTGCACCGGCAGCGTGCCCAGAGGGTTATCGGTGATACGTTTCTGCATGATCGAGCCCAAGGTCATGCTGGCCAGGGCCAACAATCCGAACAGCATCCCGGCCAGGGACATCCCGGCCAAACCGATCCCCTGGTAAACCACCAGGATCAGCCCTGCCAACCCCAGCCCCAAGCCGAACATCCGGCTCCAGGAACGCTGCCGCTCCATCAGCACCGCGGTCAGGATCGGCTGTACCCCCATGATCGTCGCCATGACCCCGGGCGTGACCTTCAGGTCCAGGGCCAGCAGATAGAAAATCTGATAGGCCCCCAGCAGCACCAGCCCGGTCGCCGCCGCGTAGAACAGCGGCTTGCCCATCCGCGGCAGCTTGAACTTGAGCAATGGCACCAACACCACCAACCCCATCAGGGCGATGGAAAAACGGATCAGCAGAAAAGCAAACGGCGAAGCATGCGTCAGACCCCACTTGGAGAAAATCGCCCCACTACTCCAGAGCAGGACAAACAGACTCGTCGAGGCCGCCGCGGTTGCGGATTGTTTGGAAAAAGCCAACATGGATACCACCCGTGATTCAGGCAAAAGCCGATTCAGCCCAAGGCTGAACATTCAGTAGTTTTTTTCAGACGGGCACAGGGGAACAGCAAACGCTGCTGATCAGCCCGAAACGCCAACATCCGGCGGTGATACGACTGCGTACACCGGCGTGCTACTGACAGGTGGGGGGTAATGACTGATCTGCGCAGGCTGTTGGTTCCCGCACGGCACGACCACAGCGTTGAGCGCTGAATCGACTACCGCATTGAGAAAGGAAACCGGCATGGGCTGATCTTTTGCTGAGGGAGGTGAATCGGTTGAAACACCGAGCGCCGACTATAACCAGCGCCCGGTCGCAATTGCAACAGGTCAGCCGAACAGCCAATAGCCGAGGGCGGCGAACACCACCACCGCCAGCACTGGGCGCATGGCGCGATAAGCCTTCGGATTGGCACGCTTGAAACGCTTGACCACACCGCTGATGCTATCGCTGAAGCGCTTGCTCCAGGCATAAGCCTGGTTGATCCCGCCGACCCGCTCATCATCGAGGTTCTGCGGCGCGGTGGCGCGACCGAGGAAGGCGCTGACCCGGCGATTGACCGCAGTCATGAAGCGGCTGCTCAGCGGACGCTCGATATCGCAGAACAGAATAACCCGGGTCTGCTCGGTTTCATTCTTGACCCAGTGCACGTAGGTCTCGTCGAACATCACGTCTTCACCGTCGCGCCAGGCGTAGACCTGACCATCGACGAAAATCCGGCAATCGTCGGAGTTTGGCGTGGACAACCCCAGGTGATAACGCAGGGAACCGGCAAACGGGTCACGGTGCGGGTTGAGGTGACTGCCACCCGGCAACAGGGCGAACATCGCGCCCTTGACGTTGGGGATCGAGTTCACCAGTGCCACGGTTTTCGGGCAGAGCAGTTCGGCCGACGGCAGGGCCTTGTCGTACCACTTGAGATAGAAGCGCTTCCAGCCCTTCTTGAAGAACGAGCCGAAACCGGCGTCGTTGTTCTTCTCGGCGGCGCGGATATAGCCCTCATCAAACAGATGCATGGCCTCTTCGCGGATCACTTCCCAGTTGTCCTTGAGCACATCCAGCTCGGGAAACTTGCTGCGGTCCAGGTAAGGCTTGGACGGTACGCTGGAAAACAGGTACATCAAGGCGTTGTACGGCGCGAACGCGGCGGAATGGTTGACGAATTGGCGCAACAGGGGCAACCGCGCCTTGCCGCGCAGATGCACGTAAAGCGTACTGCCCAGGAACAGCAGCAGGACTGCGGCCTTGGCGGCAAAGGAAAAGGTCATTCAACACTCCTCGAAAATGGGCAACGCACGCGTGGCCTGTACAACTTGACTCACCCGACGTGGCAGCCGGCCATGATAAACATTACCGGCGCCGGGAAAAACCCATGCCTTCACAGATTCAACGTTGCCGATCCGGCAATAAAGCATCTGTTTAACAGGAAACCGCTGAACGGTAGCTGATCCAGATCAGCGGATTCTGCCCTGTCCTCCAAGCCTGAAGCGCCGCTACCCGGCTTACTGCTGAATTTCCTGCTCGCTGAACAGATCGCTGAACAGCATGCTCGACAGGTAACGTTCACCGGAGTCCGGCAACACCACCACGATGGTCTTGCCCTGCATTTCCGGCGTCTGCGCCAGCCGCACGGCAACGGCCATGGCCGCGCCGCAGGAAATCCCGCACAGAATCCCCTCTTCCTGCATCAGCCGCAGGGCCATGGCCTTGGACTCCTCATCGGTGACCAGCTCCACCCGGTCGACCATCGCCAGATCGAGGTTTTTCGGCACGAAACCGGCGCCGATGCCCTGGATCTTGTGCGGGCTGGGCTTGACCTCGGCCCCGGCCAGGGTCTGGCTGATCACCGGCGAACTGGCCGGTTCCACCGCCACCGAGAGGATCGGCTTGTGTTTGGTCAGCTTGATATAACGGGAAACCCCGGTGATGGTCCCGCCGGTGCCGACACCGGCCACCAGCACATCCACCGCGCCGTCGGTATCGTTCCAGATTTCCGGGCCGGTGGTCTTTTCATGAATGGCCGGGTTGGCCGGGTTGTCGAACTGCGCCGGCATGAAGTACAGGGCCGGATTGCTGGCAACAATCTCCGTGGCCTTTTCGATCGCGCCTTTCATGCCTTTGGCCGGCTCGGTCAACACCAGCTCGGCGCCCAGCGCCTTGAGCACCTTGCGCCGTTCCAGGCTCATGGAGGACGGCATGGTCAGCAGCAGCTTGTAGCCCCGGGCGGCGGCGACGAAGGCCAGGCCGATGCCGGTATTGCCGGAAGTCGGTTCGACAATGGTCATGCCTGGCTTCAATTTTCCGCTGCTTTCCGCGTCCCAGATCATATTGGCGCCGATCCGGCATTTCACCGAATAGCCTGGGTTACGCCCTTCGATCTTGGCCAGGATCGTCACACCACGAGGCGCGATACGGTTGATCTGAACCAGGGGCGTATTACCGATGGAATGGGCGTTGTCGGCGAAAATACGGCTCATGACGGGGTCCTTTGGGCAACGGTGAGTTGGCTTTCAAGGGTATGCCCCGAGCTGGCGGGCGTCCAGTCATGGCGAACGTATAGCGTTGCTGGGGGTCCATCGCCTATAGACAACCTTCGGGACACCACCATGAAACGTCGTTACAGCTGGCCATTGTGGGGACTGGCGAGCCTGGCCCTGCTGCTGGTGGTCCTGGACCTGGCCCTGCCTTCCCTGGTGCGTCACTATTTGAATGAAAAACTCGCCGATATGGGCGATTACCGCGGCCAGGTGACGGATGTCGACCTGGCCCTGTGGCGCGGCGCCTACAAGATCAACGGCCTGGAGATCGTCAAGGTCACCGGCAAGGTGCCCGTGCCGTTCGTCAAGGCGCCGTTGATCGACCTGTCGGTGAGCTGGAAATCCCTGTGGGAGAACCATGCGGTGGTGGCACAGGTGCTGTTCGTCAAACCGGAACTGAACTTCGTCGACGGCGGCGCCAACAACAAACAGGCATCCCAGACCGGTCAAGGCACCGACTGGCAGGCTCAGTTGGGCAAACTGCTGCCCATCACCCTCAATGAGGTGCGCATCACTGACGGGCATATCACCTTCCGTAACTTCAATTCCAAACCGGTGGTCAACCTGCAGGCCACCCTGGTCAATGCCAACCTCTACAACCTGACCAACGTTGTCGACCTCAAGGACCACCGCGACGCCCGTTTCGAGGGCAAGGCCTTGTTGCTCGGGCAAGCGCCCCTGGAAACCAACGCCACCTTCGATCCGCTGAGCAATTTCGAGGATTTCGAATTCCGCCTGCGGGCCACCGGCATTGAATTGCGGCGCGTCAACGACTTCGCTTCGGCCTACGGCAAATTCGATTTCAACGCCGGCAGCGGCGACCTGGTGATCGAGGCCCAGGCCCATAAAGGCCAGCTCACCGGCTATATCAAGCCATTGCTGCATGATGTCGAGGTATTCAACTGGCAACAGGACGTCGAGACCCCGGACAAGAGCATCTTGCGCTCGGTGTGGGAGGCTATCGTCGGTACCGGCGAAACCCTGTTGAAGAACCAGCAGAAAAACCAGTTCGCCACCCGCGTGGAACTCAGTGGCAGCGTTCACCAGCAGGATATCAGCGCGTTCCAGGCCTTTTTGCAGATTTTGCACAACGGATTTATCCAGGCCTTCAATGCTCGTTACGAACAACCGCAGCCGACGACTGGCCAGAAGCCCTGACCGGGTCAGGATCTGACGCCCCATTCAGAGACTGAATAAGCCGTCTGCGTTCACACTCGACCGGGCGCCGCGTTATAGTCAGGGATGATTTTTTTCCGCCCGCCCCAAACCGGCCGGCGTTATCGTCCGAGGAATTGCAGATGAAGTTCGAAGGCACCCAGGCCTACGTTGCCACCGATGACCTGAAGCTGGCCGTGAATGCCGCCATCACCCTGGAGCGTCCGCTGCTGGTCAAGGGCGAACCCGGCACCGGCAAGACCATGCTGGCCGAGCAACTGGCCGAATCCTTTGGCGCCAAGCTGATCACCTGGCACATCAAGTCCACCACCAAGGCGCACCAGGGTCTCTACGAGTACGACGCGGTCAGCCGCCTGCGCGACTCGCAGCTGGGCAATGAAAAGGTCCACGACGTTCGCAACTACCTGAAAAAGGGCAAGCTGTGGGAAGCCTTCGAATCCGAAGAGCGGGTGATCCTGCTGATCGACGAAATCGACAAGGCCGACATCGAGTTCCCCAACGACCTGCTGCAAGAACTCGACAAGATGGAGTTCTATGTCTACGAGATCGATGAAACCATCAAGGCGAAAAAACGCCCGATCATCATCATCACCTCCAACAACGAGAAAGAGCTGCCGGACGCCTTCCTGCGCCGCTGCTTCTTCCACTACATCGCCTTCCCGGACCGCGTCACCCTGCAGAAAATCGTCGACGTGCATTATCCGAACATCAAGAAGGACCTGGTCAGCGAAGCCCTCGACGTGTTCTTCGACGTGCGCAAGGTCCCGGGCCTGAAGAAAAAGCCCTCGACCTCGGAACTGGTGGACTGGCTGAAACTGCTGATGGCCGACAATATCGGCGAAGCGGTGCTGCGCGAGCGTGATCCGACCAAGGCCATTCCGCCCCTGGCCGGTGCCCTGGTGAAGAACGAACAGGACGTGCAACTGCTTGAACGCCTGGCCTTCATGAGCCGTCGCGGCAGCCGCTGAGTTCGCTTTTTTCAACAAAAGCGGGGGCGATTGCCATGCTGCTCAACCTGTTCAATGAAATGCGCGCCGCCAAGGTTCCGGTGTCGGTGCGCGAACTGCTCGATCTGATCAACGCACTGAAACAGCGCGTGACCTTCGCCGACATGGACGAGTTCTACTACCTTGCCCGGGCGATCCTGGTGAAGGACGAGCGGCATTTCGACAAATTCGACCGGGCTTTCGGCGCCTACTTCAATGGCCTGGAAAAACTCGACGACCATCTTCAGGCCTTGATTCCCGAAGAATGGTTGCGCAAGGAATTCGAACGCTCGCTGAGCGCCGAGGAACGCGCGCAGATCCAGTCCCTCGGCGGCCTGGACAAGCTGATCGAGGAATTCAAGAAGCGCCTGGAAGAACAGAAGGAACGCCACGCCGGCGGCAACAAATGGATCGGCACCGGCGGTACCAGCCCATTCGGCTCGGGCGGTTTCAACCCCGAAGGCATTCGCGTCGGCGACGCCGGCCAGCGCCAGGGCAAGGCGGTCAAGGTCTGGGACCAGCGCGAGTACAAGAACCTCGACGACCAGGTCGAACTGGGCACGCGCAATATCAAGATCGCCTTGCGTCGCCTGCGCAAGTTCGCGCGCCAGGGCGCGGCGGAAGAACTGGATATCGATGGCACCATCGACCACACCGCTCGCGATGCCGGATTGCTGAATATCCAGATGCGCCCGGAGCGACGCAACACCATCAAGTTGCTGCTGTTGTTCGATATCGGCGGCTCGATGGACGCCCATGTGAAGATCTGCGAGGAGTTGTTCTCGGCCTGCAAGACCGAGTTCAAGCACCTGGAGTACTTCTACTTCCACAACTTCATCTATGAATCGGTGTGGAAGAACAACCTGCGGCGGGGTTCGGAAAGCACGTCGACCCAGGACCTGCTGCACAAGTACGGGGCCGACTACAAAGTGATTTTCGTCGGCGATGCGGCCATGGCCCCCTATGAAATCACCCAGGCCGGCGGCAGCGTCGAGCACTGGAACGAAGAAGCCGGTTATGTGTGGATGCAACGCTTCATGGCCAAGTACAAGAAGCTTGTCTGGATCAACCCTTATCCCAAGGACACCTGGAATTACACCGCGTCGACCGGGATCGTCCGGGATCTGGTGGAGGATCAGATGTATCCGCTGACCTTGCGCGGGTTGGAGGAAGGAATGCGGTTTCTGTCCAAGTAGAACCGCATCGACCGGTCCGACGCACGATCCCTGTAGGAGCGAGCTTGCTCGCGATGGTCGTTAACGATGACGCGGGGCACCTGATCCCCCACGGTGCCTGGGCTACCATCGCGAGCAAGCTCGCTCCTACAGGGGGGCGGTGTCAGGCGAACCGGCGCATGAATTCGACCTGCTGCCGATGCGCCGTCTCCTGCACCACCGGCGCCAGCCTGATCTGGGTCCCTGGCAGACATTGCGCCAATCGCGCCAGCGACAATGGCGTCAACGCCCCCAAACGTGGATAACCACCAATGGTCTGCCGGTCGTTGAGCAATACAATCGGCTGCCCATCCGGCGGCACCTGGATCGCTCCCAGGGGAATGCCCTCGGAAATCATCGGCTCGCCCTGGTACTTCAACTCCGGCCCCAACAGCCTAATCCCCATGCGATCGGCGCGACTGTCCAGGGTCCAGACACTGTTGAATGCATCGAACAGACTTTGCCCGCTGAACTCACCGATCTGCGCCCCGAGCACCACCTGCAACGGCGCGCTGGAACTGAAATCCGGCACCTGCGCCCCTGACAATCCTCTCGGCGTCGACGCCTCCCCGCGATACTCCAAACGCCCGCCCTTGGCCAAGGGCCGCCCCATACCATCCAGCCCACCGAGTTCCTCACGAACCACACAAGCGGCACTGCCAAGGACCTGCGGCGCGATAAAACCACCCGGCGCCGCCAGATACGCCCGCGCCCCCGACAACGGCTGCGTCAATTGCAGACGCTGGCCTTTCCTCAAGACAAAACTGCACCAGGGTGCCAACGCCTGACCATCCACCCGCGCGCCGAGATCGGCACCGGCCAGGGCCAGGCAGCAATCCTCCTCAGCCACCAGCGTCAGCCCGCCCAAGGTCACTTCCACCACCGCGGCGTCCGGCGCATTGCCCAGCAGATGGTTGGCCCAGAACATCGATACCCAATCCAGCGCACCGCCCTGGGTCACGCCCAGATGACGCACGCCAAACCGCCCCGCATCCTGCAACAGGCACAGAGGCGTACTCGCCTCGATCGACAGATGGCTCATGCCAAGCCCTCCAGCGGCGTGTCATCGCCGCCCAACGTAATGAATTCAGCGTGATCGATCGCGGCAAAACGCACCGTATCGCCCGGCTGCATCAGGCTGTAACCGTCACGTTCACGGTCGAACAGCTTGCTCGGGGTACGCCCGATCAGGTTCCAGCCCCCCGGGGAAACCACCGGATAAGCCGCGGTCTGGCGCTCGGCAATGCCCACGCTCCCCGCCGCCACCCGCTTGCGCGGCGTGCTGATCCGCGGCGCGGCCAGTCGTTCGTCGACCAAGCCCATAAAGGCGAACCCCGGGGCAAAACCCAAGGCGAACACTTGATACTCGCGCTCGCTGTGACGGCGAATCACCTCGCTGACCGACCAGCCGCTGCGTTCGGCCAACAAGCCCAGCTCCGGACCGACACTCGGGTCGTACCACACCGGCAACACATGGCATTGACCGCCAGCCCCGGTGCTCGGGGTCAGGTCGGTCAAGGCCTCGGCAATCAGCTCCCGGGCCTGGGACGGGCTCAACGCCAGCAGGTCGTAATGCACCATCAAGGTGGTATAGGACGGCACCAGGTCGATCAGGTGCCCGGCAAATCCTGCCCGCAAACGCTCGCCGGCGGCGAGCATCCACGGCATGTTTTCTTCGGCGATCACCTCGAACAGCCGCACCATCAGACAGTCGATCCCGACCACTTCGATCCGTGGCTTCATACGGCGGGCTGCCGATCCAGGGCCTCGCGGATACGCTGCACCGCAGCCACCGAACTGGCGTTGTCGCCGTGCACGCACAGGGTATTGGCCTGCAGGCGCAGCGCACTGCCATCGCTGGCGATAAGGTTGTCACCACGGGCAATGGTCAGAGCCTGCTCGACGATCCGTTCAGGCTCGTGATGCACGGCACCGGGCAACTGCCGTGAGACCAGGCGCCCGGCGCTGTCGTAGGCACGGTCGGCAAAAGCCTCGAACCACAGCTCGACACCGTATTCATCGCCCAGGGCCTGGGCCGCGCTGTTGTCGCGCATCGCCAGCAGCATCAACGGCAGGTCCCCGCCGTAGGCGGCAATCGCCTGGATCACCGCCCGCAGTTGCTCGGGATTGGCCATCATGTCGTTGTACATCGCGCCGTGGGGCTTGACGTAACTGACCCGGGCACCCTGCGCCCGGCAGATGCCGTCCAGCGCGCCGATCTGGTAATGCAGCAGATCCTGGATTTCCTGGGGCGTGCAGGCCATGGAGCGGCGGCCGAAACCCACCAGATCGGGATAGGCCGGGTGGGCCCCGATACGCACATCGTTGGCCAGGGCCAGCGTCACCGTCTTGCGCATGATGCTCGGATCGCCCGCGTGATAACCGCAGGCCACATTGGCGCAATCGATAAACGGCATGACCTGCGCATCCAGACCCATGGTCCAGTTGCCATAGCTTTCGCCGATATCGCAATTCAATAACAAGCGGCTCACGGTGGTTGCTCCTGTGGGCTTTTAACTTTTCTTAATGTGGGACTTTTCGCAAATACCCACAGATTACTGCGCTTCGAGTTCCTTGCCACGGGTTTCCGGCAGGCTCAGGGCCGCGAGAATTACCACGCCGTAGGACACGGCGGCAAAAGCGCCGATCCCCAGGCTCAAGGACACTTTCTGGCTGAGCAGGCCGATCAGCAGCGGAAAAAACGCCGCCAATGCCCGCCCGATGTTGTAGCAAAAACCTTGGCCCGAACCGCGAATCCGCGTAGGGAACAGTTCGGTGAGAAACGCGCCCATGCCGCTGAAAATCCCCGAGGCGAAAAAGCCCAGGGGCAAGCCCAGCCAGAGCATGACTTCGTTGCTGACCTGCAGCTGGGTGTACAACAGCACGATAATGAAGGAGCCGACGGCGAACAGGATGAAGTTCTTCTTGCGCCCCAGCAGATCGGTCAGGTACGCGCTGATCACATAACCGATGTAGGAACCGGCGATCACCATGGCCAGGTAACCGCCCGTGCCGAGTACGCTCAGGCCGCGCTCGGTCTTCAGATAGGTCGGCAACCAGGCGGTGATGGCGTAATAACCACCCAGCGCGCCGGTGGTCAACAGGGAAGCCCGCAGGGTCGTACTGAGCATGCCCGGGGCAAAGATCTCGTAGAAGTGCGTCGGGTTGCTCGGGGCTTCCTGGTTCTTGGCCTGGCGATAGACCTCCGGGTCCTTGACCAGGCGCCGAACGAAAATCACAAAGATCGCCGGCACGATGCCCAATACGAACAGGGCACGCCAGGCGTCCTCGGGCGGCAGCAGGGAAAACAACAATGCATAGAGGATCGCGGTCAAACCCCAGCCCAGGGCCCAGCCCGATTGCACCATGCCGACCGCCTTGCCGCGATCCTTGGCGCGGATCACCTCGCCCATCAGCACCGCACCGGCGGTCCATTCCCCGCCGAAACCGAAGCCCATCAAGGTCCGGGCCACCAGCAACTGGTGGTAGTTCTGGGCAAAGCCGCAGAGAAAGGTGAACACGGCGAACCAGAGCACCGTCAGTTGCAGGGTGCGTACCCGGCCGATGCGGTCGGAGAGAATCCCGGCGATCCAGCCACCAAGGGCCGAGGCAATCAGGGTACTGGTGGAAATCAGCCCGGCCTGGCCGGTGGTGAGGCCCCAGAGGGCGATCAGCGTCGGGATGACGAAACTGAGCATCTGGGTGTCCATGCCATCCAGGCCGTAACCGATCTTGCAACTCCAGAACGTACGACGCTCCTGCTGATCGAGGTTGCGATACCAGGTGAAAGGACCGGGTGGGCCCTCGGCTTGGGTGACGTCCAGCGAGCCTGGCGTAGTCATGGGGGGAAGTTCTCCGCATAAAACTTATTGGTATTGTTCTGGCGACCAGCGGGGCATAGGCTTATCGTGCCTGACCGGTCGAAGGCCATTTTTCGTTGGCCGTGCCCTCTGCGTCCAACTAATTAAAGTCCTGCCCTGGCATAAGAAAAAGTTGATTGCATGAACCTCAAATTTCTCGAGACCTTCGTCTGGGTCGCACGACTGAAGAGTTTTCGCCTGACGGCGGACAAGCTCTTCACCACCCAGGCGTCCATTTCCAGCCGTATCGCGGTGCTCGAAGGTGAGCTCGGGGTGAAGCTGTTCCTGCGCGATTCACGCGGCGTCAGCCTGACTCCCGAAGGGCTCAAGGTGCTCGACTATGCCGAGCAGATGATGGACACCATGCAGGCCCTCAAGCATGCCATCGAGATCAGTTCGACCAAGGTCGGGCGCCTGCGCATCGGGGTGATGGACACGGTCATCCATACCTGGCTCAGCCCGTTGGTGGCGCAGATGTCGGATCGTTTTCCACTGGTGGAAATCGAGCTGGTGGCCGATACCGCGCTGAACCTCTGCGATCAGCTGCAAAAAGGCTTTCTCGACCTGGTGCTGCAAACCGACCTGTTGCGCCAGGAATCGATTCGCAGCCTGAAGCTGATCAGCCACCCGATGGGCTGGGTGGTGGCCAGCAACTCGATCTATAACCGCGAATACGCAAGCCTGGCCGAGATCGCCCGGGAGCGCATCGTGACCTTCTCGAAAAACTCGCGGCCGCATCAGGAAATCCTGGGCCTGATGCAGGTCCATGGCGTGCCGACGCCGCGGCTGAACTGCGTCAACTCGGTGTCGGCGATTACCCGGCTATTGCGTGATGGTTTCGGTATCGGCGCCCTGCCGTCGGTGCTGGTGCGCGAAGAGCTGATGCGCGGCGAGTTGACCTTGCTGGCCTTGGACGTCCGCCCGCCGAACCTGGAAGTGGTGGTGTCCTGGCGGGTCGGCGTGGAGTTGGTGGAGGAAATTGTCGCGCTGTGCCAGGAGGTCTTGCACAGCTATGCGGACAAGATGGGCGAGCAGTATGTGGTCCTGAGCAAGCCCGCCCTCCCCGGTCAATAACCTCGTTCGCGCCGCGCCAGGCGTTCACGCTGGCGCTTGCCGCCCAGCACCACCCAATCCACCAGGCGGAAGAAGCCTTCGATCACGAACGAGAACAACAGCGCCGCGCCCATCGCCCAGCCGATCGCCTCGGGCGACAGCAGGACCTGGTAGGTGTAGCCCTGCAAGGTTTCCTGGCGGATATCCGGATCGGCCGCATACGCCACCTGCAACGCGCGTTTGTACCAGGGCCCCTGCATCGCCTGGAACTGGTCGTCCAGCAGGCGCTGACGAGTGAGCAAGTTGCCGAGGCTGTCGGCATCGCTGCGGAACACCGGATCGTCACTGGCACGATAATGCGCCACCAGGGCCTGCAGATCACCGTTGAAGAACTGCTCGGCGGTCTTCTGGAAACCCTGGAGGTTGGTCTGCGCTTCAATCAGGTGCGCTTCGACCCGCTTGGCGTAGTCATTGATAAAACCCGGTACCTGGACACCGATCAACAGCCCCAGGGTAAACAGAATCAGCCGCAGGTAACTCAACCACATAACGGACTTCCTTATTCGGTTTGGCCCTGGCTGACGCATTCACCGCGTCGCCACAGACTCCATTGGCCCGGTTCGTAGCGGGTCCAGGTTTCGTTTTCGGTCAAAGGTTCGGTGGCGATCACCGTCACCACGTCATTGGGCGTGGTTTCGGCCTGGAAGTCGACGATCACATCGACATCCTTCAACCGTGCCGGCCCGAACGGCGCGCGCCGGGTGATTTGCGCCAACTTGGTCGAGCAATAGCAGAACAGCCAGTCACCGTCGCTGAGCAGGCAGTTGAACACGCCCTTAGCGCGATATTCGGCACAAGCCTGGACCAGGGACGGCAGCAGTACTTCGATGTCCACCGGCTCCGGAAAGGCCTGGCGCACGCGGTTGAGCAGGTCGCAGAAGGCCGCTTCGCTGTCGGTATCGCCTACCGGACGATAAAAGCTGGTCGGCGGTTGGAAGTCCGCCAACTGGCCATTATGGGCGAAACACCAGTTGCGGCCCCACAGTTCACGGACAAAGGGATGGGTATTGGACAGGCAGACCTTGCCGACATTGGCCTGGCGGATATGCCCGATCACCACTTCGCTCTTGATCGGGTAACGCTGCACCAGGTTCGCGACCTCGGACTCGCAGCTCGCCGCCGGGTCCTGGAACAGCCGCAAGCCACGGCCTTCGTAGAAGGCGATGCCCCAGCCGTCACGATGGGGGCCGGTACGCCCCCCGCGCTGCATCAGACCGGTAAAGCTGAAAACGATATCGGTCGGTACATTGGCGCTCATGCCCAACAATTCACACATGCTCGGACTCTCGCTTCAATGCAGTGACACGCTTACAGACGCGGTTCGACCCGCGGGCGACCATTGCCACCGGTCGGCGGCTGACGGCCAAAACGCTCGTTGCGCTCGGCTGCGGTGAACGGTTGATCGTCTTCCTCGGGCTCGGTCGCCGGGACAGTGCCAGCCGCAACGGGCTGCGGACGACGGGCCTTGATGGAGCGCTCGATGGGCCAGCGGATCAGCGCGAAGAGCAGATAGACGCCCACGGCGATCATCAGGTACATGAACAGATCGGAAACCGCGCGCCAGGCGTTGTTGCCGACCTTGAACATCAGGTCCAGGGCTGTAATGGCCACCGCCGGGGCGAATTTTTCCTTCACCGGGTCGATAATGGTCGGGCTGAACAGCAGCACCGCCATCACCACGCGCAGCGGCTCGCGCAGCCAGCGCCAGATCCAGCGGGTCAGGCGAAACCACACCAACAAGCAGCCCAAGGCGGCGAAGGCGTAGCAGCCCCAGGCGATCAAATAGTCGTTCTCGGTCATGGTGTCCATGGCAAGGCTGGCAAGTAGACGCTTATGATAACGGCTTTTCGCCGGTCCGGCTGCCCCGCCGTCAGCGATCAGCCAACAGAGAGTTGCCCATGTCCTTCGATAGCAACGTCAACAGCGCCCCGATTGCCCGCCGCGACGCGGGCGCGGACCCTTACGCCTGGTTGCAGGAACGCGACAGCGATGCCGTGCTCGACTACCTCAAGGCCGAAAACAGCTACCAGGAAGCGCAACTGGCCGATCAAGGCAAACTGCGCGAAAGCCTGTTCGAGGAGATCAAGGCGCGGATTCTCGAAACCGACCTGTCCCTGCCATCGCCCTGGGGACCGTTCCTGTACTACACCCGCACCACCGCCGGCGACGAATACCCGCGGCATTACCGCTGCCCGCGTCCGGCCGATGACAGCCTGACGGTGGATGAAAGCGCCGAAACCCTGCTGCTCGACCCCAACATACTGGCCAAGGGCGGCTTCTTCTCCCTCGGTGCCTTCAGCGTCAGCCCGGATCACCAACGCCTGGCCTACAGCCTCGACACCAGCGGCGAAGAAGTCTATCGCCTGTACGTCAAGGAGCTCGACAGCGGCGCGGTCAGCGAACTGCCGTTCGAGGACTGCGATGGCAGCATGACTTGGGCCAACGACAGCCAGACGCTGTTTTTTGCCGAACTGGACGACACCCATCGGCCCCACAAGCTGTACCGCCACCGCCTCGGCGACAGCACGGCCGAGGAAGTCCTGCACGAAGCCGATGGGCGCTTCTTCCTGCACTGCTACCGCAGCAGTTCCGAACGCCAACTGGTGGTGCTGCTCAATAGCAAGACCACCAGCGAAGCCTGGGCCCTGGACGCCGATACCCCGACCCAGGCCTTTACCTGCCTGGCGCCACGGGTCGAAGGCCACGAGTACTTCGTCGACCACGGCCAGCACCAGGAACAGTGGAGCTGGTTTATCCGCAGCAACCAGGACGGCATCAACTTCGCCCTGTTTCATGCCCCGGACCACGGTGTGCCGGGCCGCGACGACTGGCAATTACTGGTGCCCCACGACGACCAGGTGATGCTCGAAGGCCTGACCCTGAACGCCTCGGCCCTGTGCCTGAGCCTGCGTGAAGGTGGCTTGCCGATCATCGAGGTGCGCCCCCAGGGCCTGCCGAGCTATCGCGTGCAACTGCCGGATGCCGCCTACAGCCTCTATGTGCAGGACAGCCTGGAATTCACCAGCCAGACCATCCGCCTGCGTTACGAGGCCCTCAATCGGCCGGCCCAGATCCGCCAACTGACCCTGGCCAACGGCGAACAGAGCGTCCTCAAGCAGACCCCGGTGCTGGGCGATTTCGACCCCGACGCCTACGTCAGCCAGCGTCTCTGGGCCACCGCCGCGGACGGCACCCAGGTGCCCATCAGCCTGGTGGTCAAGCGCGAACTGCAAGGCCAGGCCACCCCGCTCTATCTCTACGGCTACGGCGCCTACGGCGAAAGTCTCGATCCGTGGTTTTCCCACGCCCGCCTGAGCCTGCTGGAACGCGGCATGGCCTTCGCCATCGCCCATGTGCGTGGCGGCGGCGAACTGGGTGAAGCCTGGTATCGCGCCGGCAAGCAGGCGCACAAGCAGAACACCTTCGACGACTTTATCGCCTGCGCCGAGCACCTGATCGCCGAAGGCCTGACCACCTCGAAACAACTGGCCATCAGCGGCGGCAGTGCCGGCGGCCTGTTGATCGGTGCCGTGCTCAACCAGCGCCCGGAGCTGTTCCAGGCCGCCATCGCCGAAGTGCCGTTCGTCGATGTGCTGAACACCATGCTCGACCCGGACCTGCCGCTGACCGTCACCGAATACGACGAATGGGGCAACCCCGAGGAGCCCGAGGTGTACGCGCGGATCAAGGCCTACGCACCGTATGAAAACGTCCGCGCCCAGGCCTACCCGGCCGCCCTGGTGATCGCCGGCTACAACGACAGTCGCGTGCAATACTGGGAAGCGGCCAAGTGGGTGGCGAAACTGCGCGCCACGAAAACCGACGAGCATCTACTCTTGCTCAAGACCGAACTGGACGCTGGCCATGGTGGCATGAGCGGTCGTTATCAGGGATTACGTGACGTAGCCCTCGAATACGCCTTCGTGTTCAAGGTTCTCGGCCTGGTCTGAGGAACTCTGCCCGGCCCCCTTGTCTTAACCCTGGGCCGCCGGGCTTTAATGCCCGCACAGAACAACAGGCAACAAGAAAAGACCGTGAGCCATGTCAGAACCGACCTTACTGAATAACGAAATCCGCGACATGCTGATGGACAGCGGTTTGTTCGCCAGCCTGCTGCCGGCGGATTGCCTCGCCGCTGCCGGTTATTTCAGCATCAGCAGCGTCGCCAAGGGCGAAGCCATCTTCAATGAGGGGGATGCCGGGACCTTCATGTGCATCATTCACTACGGCAGCGTGAATGTGCAGAAGAGCAACGCCGAGGGTCAACCGGTGGTGATCGCCACCCTGCGCGCCGGTAGAGCCTTTGGCGAGATGGCGGTGCTCGATGGCGAGCGGCGCTCGGCCAGTTGCGTGGCCGCCAGTGATTGCCAGTTGCTCAACCTGGGCAAGGATTCCCTGGAAAAGATGCTCAACGATGCGCCGAAGATCGCCGCCAAGATCATCCGTGCCATCGCCATTGCGCTGTCCAGGCGACTGCGCATGGCGGACGGCCAACTGCTCTCGCAACAGATCTAGCTGGAGGTCTCCTTCGCCTTATCCGTCTTGTCGCTTTTATCGTTCTTGTCCGTCTTGTCGTTCTGTTCCGGACCCGGTTGGGTCTGGTCCTTGGGCGGCTGCGGCAACTCGATGCTGGGCAGCGGCTCGCCGGGTTTTGGCGGTGTGCGCGGGGTGATCTGCGGGGACGGCGTCGGGGTGGCCGTGCTCGGCGCTCCCGGTTTCGGCGTGACCGGTATCGGCGAAAGATCCTCGGCCCGTACCGTGGTAATGGTAAGCGCGGTCAATGCAATGACCGCTACAATAGCGCGTTTCATCAATGGCTCCGTTGCCAGACTTCTCTGTCTGCCATCAGGCTACTCGCAACGCGGCTATTTTGCCCCTCCCAATGAGATTTCCATGAAACGTTTCGTTCTGCTGGACACCGCTCCGATTCCTGAAAACGGCGGTGCCCTGTGCCTGTTCGAGTATGGCGAAGACTTCGTGATCAAGATCCAGGGCGGTGACGGCGGGCAATTGATGAACACCCGCATGCACGGCTCCGAAGATGCCCTGGCGGAAATTCCCTGCCGCAAGGTCGCCGGCCGGCCGCAATCGCGGGTGCTGATCGGCGGCCTCGGCATGGGCTTCACCCTGGCCGCGGCCCTCAAGCACCTGGGCAAGACCGCCGAAGTCGTGGTCGCGGAACTGGTGCCCGGCGTCGTCGAATGGAACCGCGGCCCGCTGGGAGAAAAAGCCGGCCGGCCGCTGGATGACCCGCGCACGGTGATCCGCCTGGAAGACGTGGCCAAGGTCCTGCAGGCCGAGCCCAATGGCTTTGATGCGATCATGCTCGATGTCGACAACGGTCCCGAAGGCCTGACCCAGAGAGCCAACAGCTGGCTCTACTCGGCGGGCGGCCTGAGCGCCTGTGCCAAGGCCCTGCGGCCCAAGGGCGTGCTGGCGGTGTGGTCGGCCAGCGCCGACAGCCACTTCAGCGACAAGCTGCGCAAGGCCGGCTTCAAGGCCGAGGAAGTCCAGGTCTATGCCCACGGCAACAAGGGCACGCGCCACACCATCTGGATCGCCGAGAAGCTCAAGAACTGAGCTAAACTTTGCCGCATAACCGTCATTAACCTATTCGACAAGGTGAACCCATGAGTTCGGCCAACCCTCCCTCCCATACCGCCAAGCTGGACCGCATCCTGGCCGATGCGAAACGCGATAAAGAGATGGGCTATCGCGACAAGGCACTGAAGATGTATCCGCACGTGTGTGGTCGCTGCGCCCGTGAGTTTTCCGGCAAGCGCCTGAGCGAGCTTACCGTGCACCACCGCGACCACAACCATGACAACAACCCGCAGGACGGTTCCAACTGGGAACTGCTGTGCCTGTTCTGCCATGACAACGAGCACTCGCGCTACACCGACCAGCAATACTTCGGCGACGGCTCCCTGAGCAGCCCGAAGATCGCCAAGGCCACCCACAACCCGTTCGCGGCGCTGGCCGGGCTGATGAAGAAAGACGAGTAAAAGCTACACCGTGAATCGCTGAACCAGCACGTTCAGGTCGCCACCCAGGCGCGACAGTTCAAGGCTCGCCGTCGCCGTGCGGGCACTTGACTGCGCCGATTCGTCGGCAATGTCGCGCACGCGGGCCAGATTGCCGCTGATCTGTTCGCAGGCGCGGGTTTGCTGATCGGCAGCCGTGGCAATCTGTGAGTTCATCGACTGGATCAACGACGCCGACTGGCGAATTTCACTGAGCACGCCACCGGCCTCACGGGCCAGGACCACACTGGAAAGGCTCATGTCCTGGCTCTGGCGCATGATCGCCGTGGCCTGTTCGGTACCGCCATGCAGGGCCGCGATCAACCCCTCGATTTCCTCGGTGGAACGCTGGGTACGCTGGGCCAGCGCCCGCACCTCATCGGCCACCACTGCAAAGCCCCGCCCGGCGTCACCTGCGCGAGCCGCTTCGATGGCGGCGTTGAGGGCCAGTAGATTGGTCTGCTCCGCCACCTCGCGGATCACCCCGAACACCCCGCCGATACGTTCACCGTCTTCACGCAGACGCTCCATCGCCAGGGCGGAACGATCGACGTTGAGTACCAAGGCTTCAAAGTGCTCGATCGCCTGGGTCACCACGCGGTTGCCCTCGACGCTGCGCCGCTCGGCCGCCTGCGCCGCCTCCGAGGCCTGCTGCGCGTTACGGGCGATATGCTGGGCACTGTCGACCATTTCACCCATGGCGCCGGCAACCTCTTCGGTCTGCTGGCGCTGCTGCGAGACTCCCGCGCTGCTATGGGCGGTGATCGTCGACAAGCCTTCGGCGGCCTGGGTCAGTTGACGCGTGCCTGCGCCGATGCTGCCGATCAGTTGGCGTAGGTGCCCGGCCATTTCCCGCATGGCCGTCATCATCTGCCCCAGTTCGTCACGCCGATGGCTTTCCAGGTTACCGGTCAGGTCGCCCGAGGCGATCTGCCGGGCCAGGGTCAGGGTCCGCTTGAGCGGCGGAACGATCTGCCGGGTCATGGCCCAGGCGGACAGCAAGCCCAGCAACAGCGCCAACCCGCCCGCCAGCAGCAGCTCGCCACGGGCCATCCGTACATCGTGAGCGCGTCCCTGTAGTTGCAGTTGATAGACCGCTGCACTCAGTTGCTGCAAGTCACCCGCCTGCGCCAGCATCGCCTGCTTGGCCTGCTGGCTCTTGAGCACGCTGGCGCTGAAGTCCACGACCCGATCCTGGTAGATCACCGCCGCCTGCAACGCGCCCAGCAAGGGTGTCTGCAAAGCATCACCCGGCAGTTGCCCGTACAAGTCGTTGCCCTGCACGCGAATGCGGTCGGCCATCTGCGAAACGCGCAACTGCGCCTCGGGTTGTGGATCGGCGATATACAAACGCACCTGATCGCGCAATTGCGCCATCAGCCATTGCAGCTCGGCCACCGCCTGCGCCTGATCGATGGTGACCGCCGGATCGCTACGCATCTGCTGGAAGAGTTGGGTACGCAAACGCGTCAACTGCTCGGCGATAGTCTCCATCACCGGCACCATGGCCTTTTCCGCTTCCCGGGCCTGGCGTCGGGCCGCGACGAACTCGGCAAAACTCTGTTGATAGGCCCGGGCCACCTCGCGGATACGTGTGAGAGTCGTCTGTGCGTCGGTTTCCAGGCTCATCTGCAGCTTGTCGACACCGGCATACAACGCCTGCATCTGCCCGGCATAGGCATCCACCGCCGCGCTTTGCCCGGTGCGGTCGAATTCGTTTTCCTGCAGGCGCACGGCGGCGATCTGGGTGTCCAGCGAGACACTGTCCACCAACGCCTCGCTGCGCATCGTCAGTTGCCCGATGCTGTACCAGGCAATCGCACTCAGCAGCGCCGTGAGCAGCAACACGATGCCAAACCCCAGGGTCAACTTGCGACGTACCGAAGCGCCCATCAACCAGTCAGCGACCATAACGAACTCTCCTGTGAAGCCGTCAACCGGCGAGGCAATGCGCCAAATGCCTTGAGGCACGTCGAGATGCCAGGCATTCTAAATCGAACGATCTAAAACACAAGGCCAAGATTTTTTCAAACGTTTGTAATTTAAAGCCCTATACCTTCTCAACAGGGCAAAGTACCAGTGTATGCGACTTCCTCCTTTATTCCTGTACCGAGAGCGTCTTCGATGAAACTGAACCAACTGATTCAAAATCTGCTGGGCGCCCGCCAACCGGCGCAGGTTTCGCGTCCGGAACAGGAGTTGTTGTCGAGCCTGTTGGTGATGGCCTGGGTGGTGGAGGCGCGTGATCCCTATACCGGCGGACATCTGTGGCGAGTGGCGCAGTTTTGCGAGTTGCTGGCGAAAAAAGCCGGCTTCGCGGTGGAGGAAGTGGCGCGGATCGCCCTGGGCGGTTTTGTCCATGACCTGGGCAAGGTTGGTATTCCCGACGCTGTGCTGCGCAAGCCCGGCCCCTTGAGCGACGAGGAGTACGCCGTGATCAAGACCCACCCCGATATCGGCTTCAGGCTGCTGCATGCCCACCCCCTGGCCACGCTGGTGGAAGATGCCGTGCGCCTGCACCACGAAATGCCGGATGGCCGGGGTTATCCCCTGGGGCTCAAGGCCGGCGAGATTCCGCACCTGGCGAGCATCGTCGGTATCTGCGACGCCTTTGATGCCATGACCAGCACCCGCCCCTATCGTGCGGGCATGCCGCAGGCACAGGCATTGCAGATCATCGGCAAGAACCTGGGGAGCCAGTTCGATGCGCACTTCGGCGCCTTGTTTATCGAGTTGGGGGAGTCGGGTGTCTTGAGCCCGATCATCGGCCATACCGACCAGGGCATTCCCCTGCGGCACTGCGGCATGTGCGGACCGACGGTGGTACTCAAGCGCGCGCACCGCGCAGGCGACCATGTGTTCTGCGGCAATTGCGGCGCCGACTATCTGCTGCTGCAGAAGACACCAGACAGCGTGCTGGAGCTGGAGGCCACCGGCACCTCTGGCAGCGCGAAAGACCTCAGCCCCGAGGCCGATGTCGAATTGATCGAGCGCCTGGTGCAACACCAATTCGTCCCGGTGCTGCGCGAGCAAGCGAGCTCTCGCCCGCACTAACCGGGTTGAGCCTCAGGCGGCCGGGCCCTTGGCGGTCTGGCCGAAGAGGATTTTCTTGCCGTCTTCCGTCTCCGTGGCACGCCGCGAATACGGCTCCCCCCGGGCATAGGCGCGCAATGTCGCCGGACGTTGTTCGATAGCGTGGAGCCAGCGACTCAGATCCGGGAAATCCTCGATATTCTGTTGCTGACGCTGCCACGGCGCTACCCAGGGATAGCAGGCCATGTCGGCGATCGAATAATGCTCGCCAGCAATGAACTCACGCCCTTGCAACCGACGGTCGAGCACACCGTAGAGACGGTTGGTCTCATTGACATAACGGTTGATGGCGTAGGGTATTTTTTCCGGCGCATACAGCCCGAAATGGTGATTCTGCCCGGCCATCGGCCCCAGGCCGCCCATCTGCCAGAACAGCCACTCGGTCACGGTCTTGCGCCCACGCACATCGGCGGGCAGGAACTGCCCGGTCTTTTCCGCCAGGTACAGCAGGATCGCCCCCGACTCGAACACCGTGATCGGCTCGCCGTCATCGGCGGGCGCGGTGTCGATGATCGCCGGCATGCGGTTGTTCGGCGAAAACGCCAGGAACTCCGGCTTGAACTGGTCGCCGGCGCCGATATCCACGGGATGGATACGGTACTCAAGACCCGCCTCCTCCAGGAACATTGTGATCTTGTGGCCGTTTGGCGTAGCCCAGTAGTAGAGCTCAATCATGCGATTCCCCTCGTAGACGCACTATTTCAATAACCCAAAGACCGGTCGCACCAGCCCTTCCAGCAATTCCCGTTCCGGCCTTGAGCGGGCCAGCACCCGCAGTCCCATCAGCACCGCCAGGCACATACGCGCCAGATCCTCCGCCGGCTGTGACGCATTGATGCTGCCCTGGGCCTGGCCGGCACTGATACAGCGCCGGAAAAAGCTCTCCATCCCCTCCTGGACCTTGGCCAGTACCGCCTTGAACTCCGGATCGTGGGGCGCCACCTCAAGGGCCGCGTTGACGATGAAACAGCCCTTGTGCTCAGGATCGCTCAGGGACAGTTCGATGATCTCGTTGAAGAACGTCTGGATGGCTTCGCGGGGCGGCAGTTGCTGCTCCAGGCGCACGGAACGCTCGCAGAAGCCGCGCTTGATGTAGTGATCGAGGGCCAGGCCGAAGAGCGCGCGCTTGTCACCGAAGGCGTTGTACAGGCTGGCCCCGGTAATCCCCATGGCCAGCGCCAGATCCCGTACGGAGGTGGCCTCGTAGCCACGGGCCCAGAAGCAGCGGATCGCCGCCTCCATTGCCCTGGCCTCGTCAAATTCTCTTGGTCGCGCCATAACTCACACATGGATTCAAATTGAAGTAGCGCAGATATTCGTTGAAACAAACGACGATTGCCACGCGCCAGCGTTTCGTCCTATTTTATAACACTCGATCCAAAACATCTGCCAGGACCTTTCGACATGATCCGTTTCTTTTTCCACCCGACGCCCAATCCGGCCAAAGTCGCCCTGTTTCTTGAAGAAACGGCGCTGCCCTACGAGCTGGTTCCGGTCGATACCAGCAAGGGCGAGCAGCACAGCCCGGAGTTCCTGGCAATCAATCCCAACGGCAAGGTTCCGGCAATCCTCGATACCGAAGGCCCGAACGGCCGCGAAGTCCGGGTGTTCGACTCGAACGCGATCCTGCTGTACCTGAGTGAAAAGACCGGACTGCTCGGCGGTGAACCCGGCGATCGGGGCGAACTGCTGTCGTGGATGATGTTTATCGGCACGGGCCTGGGACCATTTTCCGGCCAGGCGGTGCATTTCCAGCACTCGGCCCCGGAAAGCATCCCTTACGCCATCAATCGTTATCGCCGTGAAGCCGAGCGGCACTATCGGGTACTTGACCGGCATCTGGCCGGGCGCAGTTATATCGTCGGGGACAGCTATACGATTGCCGATATCTCGGCCTGGGGCTGGATTGATCGGGCCGCCCGCGTGCTCAAAGGCGAAGAATCGCCATTGGCGGCCTACCCCCATCTGTCGGCCTGGTTCCAGCGCATCGACGCGCGGCCAGCCGTGGCCCGCGCCCGCCAAGTGGGCAAGAGCCACGCCTTCAAGCAAGTCAACGACGAGCAAACCCGACGGGCGCTGTTCCCTTCGAACTATCCCGACACCACGAGCTGACGGAGATGCCGGTATAATCGCGTCTTTTTCCTGGAAGGCACCCGGCTCGTGGCAAACAAAAGGTACAGCTGCATTGGTTTGTATAACCCAAAGTCACCGGAGAACGTCGGCTCGGTGATGCGTGCGGCTGGCTGCTACGGCGTGGCTTCGGTGTTCTACACCGGCAAACGCTACGAACGGGCGCGGGACTTTGTCACCGACACCAAGAAAGTCCACCAGGACATTCCGCTGATCGGCATCGACGACCTGAAGAAAATCCTGCCCCTGGGCTGCGTGCCGGTGGCCGTCGAACTGGTAGAAGGTGCGCGCTCGTTGCCCGAATACACCCATCCGGATCGGGCGCTGTATATCTTCGGCCCGGAAGACGGCTCGCTGGACAAGGACATCCGCGACTGGTGCGAAGACGTGGTGTATATCCCGACCACCGGTTGCATGAACCTGGCGGCGACGGTCAATGTGGTGCTGTACGACCGCCTGGCCAAGGGTAACAACACCCGTTCCGGTCCGAAGTTCTAGGCTTTACTTCAGCAGCCCGCTCGCCAGCACCTTCGACGGCTCACCCATCACGCTTTCGCACAGCTGGATAAATTCCTCGGTGCTGACGGTATCCAGGCGCATCGCCGCCCGGCTGACATCATCGAGGGAACGCTTGCCATCGGTCTGCTGGCGAATCTCGCGATCCAGCGCCTGCAACAGCAACACCGCCCGTGCCACCGTCGCCCTGTCCACCTGTTCCCCCCGCAATGTGCCGACCTTGCGACTGAGCCGGGTCAAGCGCACCTGCAACGCCTGGTAACGTTCCTCGCTCATCCCACCGGCACGGCGCAACAACTCGATCGCGTAATACTGAGCCAGGCCTTCGCCGACCCAGTCACTGTGCTGGCTGTCATTGATCCGCCCGAACACATGAACCAGCTCGCGCACCAAGGCACTGTCCCCGGACTCGCTGATCAGCGGGGCGGTGCTGTGCAGGTAGATCGAATCGCGGCCCGCCTGACTGCCATGGGCCATTGACTCCCCGGCCCCGACCACCAGCAATTTACCGGGATTGCGCGGAAACACTTCCTGCAGCTTGGGCCAGACGAAGGTCAGCAGCGTCAGCACATCCATGCGCCGCATGCCTTCGCCCCGAGGCGCCGCGACCGTGACATCGGTTTCACCCAGGCGGGTCCGCCGGCTGCCCAGGTCGCCAGCCAGTATCCAGCCGACCGGCCGGTCGAACAGGCGTGAGACGTTGTCGATACGAAAGCGCTGCTTGCCGATACGCGGCCAGGCGGTCTCGACACTTTTCCAACCGCCGGGCAATTCGAATTCCAGGCGCGAGACCAGTTCGGTGCCGTCGTGCTGATCCAGATGGGCCGGCGGTACCAGGTCCTCGCCTCGCAACAGTGCCCAGGTCGGCGTCATCCGCGTCTCGAACGTGCCGTTGCTACGTGGATGGTTGAGACTGACCCGATAGCTCAGGCTGGCCTTGCCCGATGCCGGATGCCAGACACCACGGCGGCTGTCCGGCGTAGACCCGGAGCTCAGCTGCCACTGCCCGTCGGCCATGAAGTCACTGTAGTAACCCTGGTTGCCGAGATCGAAATCCAGGCTGCGCACCGCCGAACCCTGGGCCAGGGTCAGGCGCACCTCAGCCTGTTCGCTCTGGGGCAACAGGCGCACCCGATAGTCCAGGTCGACTTTTTTCCCGGCCCAACCCAGCCCGCTGAACACCATCAGCAGCAGGAACGCCGGCAGCCTGCAAGGTAACGACATGGAGTTCCTCGGGGTTGGCGGACATCAGCCGGCGCGGAAAATCAGATGATCTTCCCAGTCCTCTTCCGGCACGCTGCCTTCGGCAAGCATGCGCCCGGACTGGGAAATCCGCTCGTGGTGCACCGCGTCGCGGTCACCGCAGACCAGATGGTGCCAGAGCGGCAGGTCCTTGCCTTCGCTGACCAGGCGATAACCACAGGTCGGCGGCAACCACTTGAACTGGTCGGCCTGGCCCGGGGTGAGCTGGATACAGTCCGGCACCGAGTCGCGACGCTTGGCGTAGTCGGTGCACTGGCAGGTTTTCAGGTCCAGGAGCTTGCAGGCAATGCGCGTGTAATAGACGCTGTTGTCGTCTTCGTCCTCGAGCTTTTGCAGACAGCACAGGCCGCAACCGTCGCACAGCGACTCCCATTCCTCCTGATCGAGGTGCTCGAGGGTCTTGCGTTTCCAGAAGGGTTCGACTTTCGCGGCCATGGTTCAGACATCTGCATCGGGGAGTGAAAAGGCCGCCAGTCTAGTGCGCCAAGCCTTTGCGGCCAAGCGTCGGCGACTATCGGTTGAACAAGGCTTGTCAGGCCGCCTGCGGCGCAGTAGCTTTCTCGCTAATTTTCCCCAGTCAGGACTGTGCCATGAGCATCAACCCACGCATCGCCGATCACCCGATCGATCCCCAGTTCACCCAGCGCTGGTCGCCGCGCGCCTTTACCGGCGAGAGCATCCCGGAACAAACCCTGCTGAGCTTTTTCGAAGCGGCCCGCTGGGCGCCTTCGGCCTATAACTCGCAACCCTGGCGCTTTCTCTACGCCCGCCGCGACACGCCGAACTGGGAACGTTTCCTTGGCCTGCTGAACGAATTCAACCGTGGTTGGGCGCAACACGCCTCGGCTCTGGTGATCGTGATTTCGAAAACCACCTTCACCGCTCCCGGCGCCAGCGAAGAAACCCCGGCGCTGTGGCACACCTTCGACACCGGCTCGGCCTGGGGCCATCTGGCGTTGCAAGCCAGCAACAGCGGCTGGCACAGCCACGGCATGGCCGGCTTCGATCAGGAACTGACCCGCCGCGAGCTGAAGATTCCAGAAGGTTATGCACTGCATGCGGCAGTGGCCATCGGCAAGCTGGGCGACAAGGCGAGCCTGCCGGATTACCTCCAGGCCCGCGAAACCCCAAGCCCACGCCAGCCGCTGAGCACGCTGGTGGCTGAAGGCGATTTCAGCCTGTAACCCTCGCAGTTCCGCTCCACCGCGGACTGTAGGAGCAGGGCTTGCCCGCGAAGCTTTTAGCGATCTTGAAGGCCCCTTCGCTGGCCGGCCATGCTCCTACAAGGTGCCTGGCCAGCCCTGCAAACCGGGACCATCAATACCCGCGCTCGAAATCCACTTCCCCGCGCAACGCTTCCCCGGCCTGATAGGCCCGCAGGTTTTCGACAAACAACTGCACCATCATCCCCGGCGAAGTCGGTGCCGAACTGTGCCCGGTCAACAACAACCCCCAGGCCGTCCAGAACGGATGACGCTGCGGTAACGGCTCCTGCCGGCAGACATCGATCACCGCCCCCGCCAGATGCCCTTCCTTCAAAGCCTCCACCAGGTCCGCATCGACCACCGCCACGCCGCGCCCGACGTTGATAAACAGGCCGGTAGGCTTGAAGCGCTTGAACAACGCCGCATCGTACAGATCATGGGTATTGGGCGTGTTCGGCAACAGGTTGATCACATAGTCCACCTTGCCAACCCACTCACCCAGGGCTTCGAGCGCCGCCACCTCGATAAACGGTGCCTGCTCCCGCGCGGTACTGGCAATACCATACAACTCGACCCCAAAGGGTTGCAGGAACTGCGCAACGCTCTGGCCGATATCTCCGGCGCCGACAATCAGCACCTTGCGCCCCGCCAGGCTCTGGCCCATGCGGTTGTCCCACTTGCGCTCGACCTGGCTGACCAGGCGGGCCAGGACCTCACGCTCATGCCCCAGCATATAGGTCAGCACATACTCGGCCATCACCTGGCCAAAAATCCCCACCGCACGAGTCAGTCGGTAGTCCCTTGGCAGGCCCTCGGCCAGCAGCGGGGTGACACCGGCCCAGGTCGATTGCAACCACTGGGGGCCGTGCCCCTGACGCAACAGGGTCGCCAACAGGTCCGGCTGCCCCAGCCAGACCGGGCAATCGGCCGCCATGCTCGACAGCGTGGCCGAATCGCTGCTGGTCATGACTTCAAGTTCCGGGGCCATCTGCTGCAGCAAGCTGGCATAGAGGGCGTGGTCGTGTTCGGCAATCAGAACGCGCATGGTTCAAACCTTTCAAAAACAGTGCAGGCAGCCGCCGACGGAGTTCGCTCCATCGTCATCGGCCACTGCCAGAAAATACAGTCCATTTGAGTCGAGCACTCCGGACAGAGCACTCAGAGATGTCTGTCAGATCGGATCATTGCGCCGCAACAGCTCTTCGGGCAAATGTTCGATGTATTCGTCTTCGGCCGGCGGCATCTGCAGGTGATAGCCCTGCTTCTCGAGGTTCTCCAGCACCTGGTGGATATCTTCGCGCGACAGCGTGCGCTCGGGTGTCAGGACCAGGTCGAAGGCATGATGCGGTTTACCGAAGGCCAGCAGCAGATTTTCCGGAACGCGCTCCAGAGCATCGCTCTTGAGCACGTAGAGGTACATCTCGTTGCGGCGCGGGCTTCTGTAGATGGAGCAAATACGTTTCAAGGCTGTTCTCCGGCAGTGGCCAGGCTGTCGAGCAGCGCCTGGCCCATCAACTCGCGGCGCCAGCCACGCAGCGAATCGGGCAATTGGTAAGGTCCATGGGGAAAGCCGCTCTTGATCAGCGCTTCCAGGGTTTTCTTGCGCAGCATCAATTCTGGCGCAACGCCCAGGCGTTCGGCTTCGGCCTGACCGAGGGCACGCAGGCGCTTGACCAGCGCCGAGGCTTCGATCGGCAAGGGCTCGGGCACCGCCGGTGGCCATTGGTCCATCGGCGCGCTACCGGCCTGCTTGATCAGCTCCAGCAGGAACTCGCCATCCTGGCGCACGGTACGCGGGTGCATGTCCTCTATGCGGGCCAATGCCACCAGGTTGTCCGGCTGGCTCTTGGCCAAGGGCCACAAGGAGTGCTCGCGGATGATCCGGTTACGCGGCAGATCGCGGGCGCGGGCTTCGCGTTCGCGCCAGGCGCACAGCTCGCGCAGCACGACCAATTGCGCACGGGACAGCTTCCAGGCCAACTTCGCCTCGCGATAGACCTCGTAGGGGTCGACCTCGCGACGCAGGTTGGCCACCAGTTCCGCGCCGTCTTCCAGGACCCAGGCGTACTTGTCGTCCGACAGCTTCGGGCGCAGGCGGGTGTAGACCTCGGCCAGGTGCACGGCGTCTTCGGCGGCGTAGCTGACCTGGGTTTCCGACAGCGGACGCTGCAACCAGTCCGAACGGGTCTCACCCTTGGGCAGCTCGATACCCAGGACTTCCTGCACCAGGCGCGAATAGCCCATGGAAAAACCGAGGTTCAGGTAGGCGGCGGCAAGCTGGGTGTCGAACAGCGGCACCGGCAGGCTGCCGGTCAGGCGCAACAGCACTTCGAGGTCTTCACTGCAGGCGTGCACGACCTTGACCACGGCCGGGTCTTCGAGCAACGCCGCCAGGGGTTGCCACTGGTCGATGGTCAGGGGGTCGATCAGGTAGGCACGCTCGCCGTCACCGATCTGGATCAGTCCGGCAATCGGATAAAAGGTGTCGACCCGCATGAATTCGGTGTCGAGGGCAACAAAGGGTAACTGTTGCCATTGGGCGCAATGCCGACCGAGGCTATCGTTGTCGCGAATCCAGTGAATATCGATGGCCACACGGCTCTCCCTTGAAGAATGGCACGCAGTATATCTCGCCACCGGGGTTTGCGAGCACTCACTCTGCAAGTGCCGAGACGAAAGAGCTGACTGAACGAAAAGAATAGTCTTACTTAGCGATTTGAAGTGTTCACGCCAGGATCAACTGTTCTTGCGCAGCACATAGAGGCGACGCATGGCGTAACCCGGAAAGAAGTCGCGGTGACCAATGATGTCAAAGCCGGCTTCGCGGAATTCCCCTTCGACCAGCGCCTTGCCGAACAGCACGCGTTGCGAGTCCTGGCCATACGCCTGAGCCTGACGCCGCCGATGCCAGGCCATGACCTTGCCGTCCATCCATAACGAGAGGATCACAGTGTCGCGGCTGACCCGGTGGAACTCACGCAGGATCACCAGCCGGTGCTCTCTGTCGCCCAGATGCTGGAACAACGGCATACAGAAAATGCAGTCCACCGCATTCTCAGGCAAGCCGATGGCAAACACCGAGCTTTGGAAGGTCCTGACCCGTTGGAGCAGATCGACGGGATGATGGACCGCGCATTGATCCAGTATTTCCTGCGAAGGGTCGGCCGCAAGGATCACCCGGTTGCCGCGCTCGGCCAGCACCGGCCAGAAACGTCCGGTACCGCTGGGCAGATCGAGGACCAAGCCGGGCTCGCCGGCCAGCTTCAGCGCCTGGCGCACCCACTGTTTTTCCCGCGCCAACCCCAGGCGCCGGATCAGGCCGTGGGGAGACTTCTCCAGGCGAGCCCGGGCATGCTCGCGTGCATGCTGGCGGGCAAGTTCAAGCTCATCGGTTGAGGGTGGCTGCGCAGGCATGACTTGCAAACTCTCGGGGGTGGACCTGTGCCGGGCGGGTCGAACACACGGGATCGGTTTGAGGGGGTGCCGGGAGCCCAAAACACTCGCTCGACAACGCTTCGAACCTTAGTCAGGCACGCATCAATATTTCGTGAAAAATTCCCGCCCTTATTGTTCAACAGATTACCGGACCGTCATTCACGCCTGCTGCAAATACCAGCGCCAGTCCTGCTCACCGACCTCGCCCATGAACTGCCGGTATTCGGCGCGCTTGACCGCCAGGTAGACCCCGAGGAACTCACGGCCAAACGCTTCCCGTGCCCAGGCGGATTCTTCCAGGGCGCGCAGGGTGGTCAACCAGTCGGTGGGCAGGCGCTTGCCGGCCTGGGCGTAGCCGTTGCCTTCGACCGGCGCACCGGGGTCAAGGCGCTCGCGAATCCCGCGATGAATCCCCGCGAGAATCGCCGCCGCTGCCAGATAGGGGTTGGCATCGGCGCCGCAGATGCGGTGCTCGATATGCCGCGAAAAGGCCGGTCCGCCCGGTACTCGCAAGCTCACGGTGCGGTTGTCGACACCCCAGGTCGCCGCCAGCGGTGCATAGCTGTTGCTCTGGAAACGCCGGTAGGAGTTGGCATTCGGGCAAAACATCAGCAACGCATCGAGCAGGGTCGCAAGCATGCCGCCCACCGCCTGTTTGAGCAGCGGCGTGCCGTCGCCGGCTTCGCTGGCGAACAGATTGTTACCCGCCGCGTCCGCCAGGCTGACGTGCATGTGCATACCGGTACCGGCCAGATCGTCGAACGGCTTGGCCATAAAGCAGGCAATCATCCCGTGTTTGTGCGCCACGCCCTTGACCAGGCGCTTGTAACGCACCGCCTCGTCCATCGCCTGCAAGGCATCGGTGCGGTGTTCCAGGGTAATCTCGACTTGGCCCGGAGCGTACTCGGAGATCGCCGTACGCGCCGGAATACCCTGGAGTTTGCAGGCACTGTAGAGGTCGGCGAGGAACGGCTCGATCTGCTCCAGCTCCCGCAGACCGTAGACCTGGGTAGTGCTCGGACGTCCACCGTCAGCGTCGCGGGCCGGCTGCGGCCGACCCTGGCTGTCACGCTTCTGGTCGAGCAGATAGAACTCCAGCTCCGCCGCCATCACCGGGTGGTAGCCGTCGGCCTTGAGCCCATCGATTACCCTGGCCAGCAGATGCCGCGGATCGGCTACCGTCGCCGGCAGCCCCTCGCTGGAGTGCATGCTGACCTGCACCGACGCGGTCGGGATCAACCGCCAGGGCATGCGCTGCAAGCTGCAACTCAAGGGATACGCACGGCAATCGATATCCCCCACCTCCCAGACCAGGCCGGAGTTCTCCACATCATCGCCGTTGATGGTCAGACCGAGAATGGTGCTGGGCAGCGGGCGACCACTGACATAGACCGCCAGCAGTTCGTCGCGGTGCAACAACTTGCCGCGGGGGACGCCGTTGTTGTCGAGGATGAACAGCTCGAACATCTCGATATCGGGGTTGAGCTCCAGAAAACTCAGGGCTTCTTCGGTACAGGCAAAGGCTGGGCAGGCAACACTCATGGGATTCTCGTCTTCCGCGTCGGGCAGGCGCGCACGCGCCCACCGGGTCGATCGCAACGGCCAGGGCAGGCCAATGGCGATCAATGAAAAAACTCAACGGGGAAAACCGACATCCGGCGGGCGCGCGTGACGGCAATGCCACAGCGCCCAGAAGGCCAACTCGGAAGGCAAGGCCACCAGGCTCGGAGAGGCACGCAACAGCGGACGCCGCCGCGAGCGGACACCAGGCGTCGAGGCGCCCGTCCCTGCTGCGTAGCGGATCCCGCCGAGCCAATCGTCCATATACCTGCCGCGATAAACCTGAGACCGCCAGCCTCACACGAGCACCCGGGTGATTAAATTCAGTTTTGAAGAAGCTTGCATGTGCAATGACTAAACATTGCGCCACTGCCCCGCCAGCGTCGCGAACGCCTGGCAGGCCGCACTGCGCCAAGCCCCCCGGCGACTGAGCAGGGCCACCGTGCGTTGTGGCAACCCCGGCGTCAGCCCCAGCGCCACCAGCCCCGGCTGTTCGAGGGCAATGGCCGCGGGCAGGATAGTCGCCAACTGACCACGGCGGACCAGTTCGACAATCGCACTGATGGAGTTGGCCTCGATGGCGATGCGCGGCACGATACCGTGCTGACGGCAATACAGGTCGATGTGCTGGCGCGTGGCGAAATCCTGGCTGAGCAGGACCAGCGACTGCCGCTCCAGCTCATCGGCAGTGAGGGTCTTGCCCGTCGCCTGCGGATGAGCCGCACCCACCATCAGGCTCAAGGTTTCGCTGAACAGCGCTTCACCCTGGATATCCGCCAGGTGCATCCCGGTAAAGGCAATGCCGATATCCAGCCGGTCCTCGGCCAACGCGGCCTCCAGGCGATCCTGGGTCATTTCCTCGACACTCAGGGTGATGCCCGGGTAAAGACTGTGGAAGCGATGCAACAGCGGCGCAATGAGGTACGCCGTGAAGGTCGGCGTCATGGCCAGGCGCAGACTGCCGCGACTCAGATCCTGCACATCGTGCATCGCCCGCTTGCCCGCCTCCAGGTCCTGCAGGGCCAACCGGGCAAAACGCACATAGGCCTCGCCGGCATCGGTCAGACGGATGCTGCGTCCCGAGCGGTCGAACAGCGCCGCCCCGAGGCTGTCCTCGAGTTGCCGGATCTGCTGGGACAAGGTCGGCTGGGAGACATGCAGGGCCTCGGCGGCCCGGGTGAAATTGCGGTGGTCGGCGACAGCCAGCAGGTAACGGATATGACGCAGCAGCATCGGGCACTCAACTATAGGCAAGGCTTATAGCTTTCATAATAAGCCGGTCTTGGACGCTATGCCTGAAAACTTCCATCCTTGCCCCATCAGCCACACGCAAGGAGACACATCATGCAAGCCATCATCGACGGATTCCTGAAGTTCCAGCGCGAAGCCTTTCCAACCCGCAGCGCCCTGTTCAAGCAACTGGCAACCACCCAGAGCCCCGCTACCCTGTTCGTCACCTGCTCGGACAGCCGGGTGGTACCGGAACTGCTGACCCAGCAGGAACCCGGCGATCTGTTCGTGATCCGCAATGCCGGCAATATCGTGCCCTCCTACGGCCCGGAGCCGGGCGGCGTCTCGGCCACGGTGGAGTACGCGGTGGCGGTACTGGGAGTGCGCGATATCGTGATCTGCGGCCACTCCGATTGCGGTGCGATGACGGCGATCTCCACCTGCAAATGCCTCGATCACCTGCCGGCGGTGGCCAACTGGCTACGTCATGCCGAGTCGGCCAAGGTCATCAACGCCGCCCGCAACCATGTCTCGGCCGAGGCGCGACTGGATGCCCTGGTGCGGGAAAACGTGATAGCCCAGCTGGCCAATCTGAAGACTCACCCGTCGGTCGCCCTGGCGCTGGAACAAGGTCGGCTGAACCTGCATGGCTGGGTGTACGACATCGAGAGCGGCTCCATCGCGGCTCTCGACGGCAGTACCGGTCGTTTTGTCTCACTTGCCGAACAGCCGCAAGCCTGCGCGCTATCGACACAACCGCCACAAGTTGCCTGATCTGAATCCTACTGACGAAAGCGAGGAAATCACCATGTTGCAGTCCCAATTCGCACAAGCTCCACGCCTGGCCCTGGCCGACACCATCATCGACGCCAAGCAGCGCCTGAACCTGTCCTGGCAGGACCTGACCGACGGCACCGGCCTGAGCCTGGCCTTCGTCACCGCCGCCCTGCTCGGCCAGCACCCGCTGCCGGCCAGCGCCGCCGACGTGGTCTGTGAAAAACTCGGCCTGGACCAGGACGCCAGTCGCCTGCTGCAAAGCGTGCCGTTGCGCGGTAGCATTGGCAATGGCGTCCCGACCGACCCGACGATCTATCGTTTCTACGAAATGATCCAGGTCTACGGCAGCACCTTGAAGGCCCTGGTCCACGAACAGTTCGGCGACGGCATCATCAGTGCCATCAACTTCAAGCTGGATATCAAGAAGGTCGAGGACCCGGACGGCGGCTCGCGCGCGGTCATCACTCTGGATGGCAAGTACCTGCCAACCAAACCGTTCTGATAAAACGACAAGGCCAGGGCTGAATGCAGCCCTGGCCTTTTCACAGGCTCACACCCGCAATGGGTTTTATCGCCTGATCAGATCGCAACCTTGGCGTAGGACTCGCGATCCAGATCCACCACTTCCACCGAAAGCTGTACTTCAATACCTTCCGGCCAATCACCAAGATCCTTCAATCCCGCCAGCAGGCTCTCGGAAAGTTGTTTCTTGATCTGTGCCGAGCGCCCGCTCAACAGCGCCAGCTTCACATGCACGAAGCCGCGCTCGCCCAGCCCTGTCCCCACGCGAAACGCCCCCAGTTCCATGGCCCGGCTCTTGATATCGAACTCGGCGCCGAACTGCCCGGAGGCCACCAGCGCATGGTTGATACGCAGCAACGCCTTGTCGGCGTCGAATTCAGTCAGGTTGGGGGTGTATTCCAGGAAAACGTGAGGCATTTACAGGCTCCAAAACAGCGGAATAGGAAGGCACACAGATATAGCACGCGGCCTTAGGGAAAGATCGTGAAACGATAGCGCATTGGCGCGCCGTCTGCTCCTGGACCAAATACAGAAGGGTCAAGGTAAAAAAACGGCGTAAAGACTTTGAAAATCGTATCCGAACTACTACACTCGAAACCAACACACACCCTGGTCACTACCGAGGTGTTTGACGATTGGCTGCGGCGATTGAAAGACCCCATCGCCAAGGCACGCATCCTCTCCCGCCTGATCTCGGCGCAATTCGGCGCGCTGAGCGATACGAAGAGGGTCACCGACGGGGTCAGTGAAATGCGTATTCATACAGGTCCTGGCTATCGCGTTTATTTCGCTCGCCGGGGTGAAATTCTGATTCTGCTGTTGTGTGCGGGCGACAAGTCATCGCAAAAACGCGACATCAAACACGCCAGGCTGATCCTGAGCGAGATCGAACGAGGTGATCGAACATGACCACGCTGAAACCCTTTGAGGCCAGTGATTACCTGAGCGACGAGGCAACCATTGCCGAACTGCTCAACGTGGCCCTGAAAGACAAGAATCCCGACGTATTTCTCGCGGCACTGGCGGCTGTTGCCAAGGCTCGTGGCATGACACGGGTTGCCCGCGACTCCGGCATGGGTCGCGAGAGTCTCTACAAGGCCCTCGCTCCCGGAGCCAAACCCCGCTACGACACCCTGCTCAAGCTGGTTGACGCCCTGGGCGTGGAACTGGTGGTGCAACCCACCTGAGCCAACCCGCCAGGGCGACCGGCACCCTCAAGGCACCAGGGGCTGGCGATCACTCATGAAATGCTCAAGCCGCGAACGCAGCCAACGCTCGGCCGGATCGGTATCGACAATCCCGAGCCAGACCATCGACAGGTCCAGGTTCGGCACCTTGAACGGTAGCGGTTCGTCAAACAGCAACCCTGACGCTGCCATGGCCTTGGCCGTGTAATCCGGAAGGCTGGCGACCAGATCGGTGCCCGCGAGCAGGGCCGGCAAAGCGCTGTATTGAGGCACCGAGAGCACCACATGACGCTTGCGGCCGATTTCCGCCAGCCACTCGTCCGCCAGACTGCTGATATTGGCGGTATGGGACACCAGGACATGGGGTCGCGCGCAGTACTCATCGAGGCTCAAGGGCGCCGTCGAGGCGTCGGCGCGCAGGATCATCGGCTGGATATGGCGCAACAGCTTGCGCTTGGCATTGGCCGGCAAACCGCGGGTCTGGCTGATGCCCACGGTAATGTCGCCGGAGGCCAACAGGTCGGGAATACGCCAGTAGTCGACGTGCTGGACCACGATCACCACATTCGGCGCTTCCTGGCGCAAGGCTCGCAGCAGCGTCGGCAACAAGCCGAACTCGACATCGTCCGACAGGCCGATGCGAAAGGTCATGGTGCTGCTGGCCGGGTCGAAGTCGTGAGTCAGGCTCAAGGCATTCGACAGCGAATCCAGCGCCGGTGACAGGTGCTGGATGATCTCCTCGGCCCGCGCGGTGGGCTCCATGCGATGGCCGACACGGATAAACAGCGGATCGTTGAACATCACCCGCAGGCGATTGAGCGCCGAACTGATGGTCGGCTGGCCGAGAAACAGCTTCTCCGCGACCCGCGTCACATTGCGTTCAAGCATCAGTGTTTCGAAGACCACCATCAGGTTGATGTCAGCCTTGCGCAATTCGTTGCGGTTCATCTGTGGCCCCAGGCTCATCGATTCTGCTTCAGTCTAGGAAGGTAAGAAGGGACGTGTCTAGACGACGAAGGGACGGTTGTGCGGACAAATATTGAACCAATGGTGCTGTGACGCACACCTTAGCAGCCTCTTTACGCAGGATGAACGTACAGAATTCCAGAAAACCTCCCAAATTCCGATTTATACCCTGGAAACTCATATTTTCTTAAGAATTCAGCCTGGCACTTTTGGAACTGGCGAGGTATTTGAACATCACGAACAGATTGCACCCTCTTGCATAAGTCCCACCTTGGGACTAGGATCTTCCATGAGAATTATCGCGATCAGCCAACTCAAAACCTTTTGGCAGAAGCACCCGGACTCAGAGCAATCCTTCCTTGCCTGGATGGACGAGGTGAGAAAAGCGAACTGGCAGACGCCAGCCGAGATCAAGGCGCAGTTTCGCCATGCCAGCGTTCTCAAAAGCCGCAGAGTCGTATTCAACACCAAAGGTAACGACTATCGGCTCGTGGTTGCCGTGGCGTGGGAGAGTGTCAGATTTTTTGTGTGCAGGCTGGTAATGGCCTGCCGTTAGGCAGGCCTTTGTTTCACCAGGTCGGCCTGATGAATCGATCCCCGTACAGGATTGCAAATTGATTCATCGCATCTTTCCAGTCTTTCCCCGCTTTACCCCAAGTGACGGTAATGTTTCGTAGAACCAGCCAGATCAACTTCGTCGCCGCCTCGTCCGTGGGGAAATGGCCGCGAGTCTTGATGATCTTACGTAGCTGGGCGTTGATGCTCTCGATGGCGTTGGTGGTGTAGATCACCTTTCGAATCGCTGGCGGGAATACGAAGAATGGGATGACCCGATCCCAGACGCGTCGCCAGGCAGCAACCACCGTCGGATACTGCTTACCCCAAGGCCCTGCTTCAAAGTCGTTCAGCGCTTGCTCGGCGGCTTCGGCGTTCAGTGCCTGATAGATCGGCTTCAACGCTTTAGCCAGATCGCGCCGTTTGTCCCAACCCGCATAATCCAAGCTGTTGCGGATCAGATGCACGATGCAAGTCTGCAATGTGGTCTGCGGATAAACCGCTGCCAGCGCCTCCGGCATACCCTTCAGGCCATCAGTGACAGCAATCAGCACGTCCTCGACACCGCGAGTCTTGAGGTCGTTGAAGACCTTCATCCAGAACTTGGCGCCCTCCGTCGTTTCGATCCAGATGCCCAGAATGTCTCGGCTCCCGTCCGGCAAGACACCCAGCGCCAGATAGATCGCCTTGTTACGCACCAGCCCTTCGTCACGGATCTTGACTCTCAGAGCGTCAAAGAAAATCACCGGGTACATGGGTTCAAGCGGACGCTGCTGCCAGGCACCGATCTCTTCCAGCACCGCATCGGTCACCGAACTGATGAAATCGTGGGAAACGTCTGTTGCGTACTGTTCCATCAGGAAAGCTCGAATCTCGCGAACAGTCATGCCACGGGCATACATGGCGATGATCTTGTCGTCAAAACCGGTAAAACGGCGCTCGTGCTTCGGGATAAGGATCGGCGCGAAACTACCCTCGCGGTCTCTGGGAATCTCCAGGCGCAACGGGCCGTCGTCGGTCAGGACAGTCTTGCTGCTTTTGCCGTTGCGCTGGTTACTCGACTCCTCGGGGCGCTCCGCGCCCTGAGGATAGCCAAGATGATGCCCCAGCTCGGCGCCAAGGGCTCGCTCGATCAGCGCCTTCTTAAACGCCATCGAGGCATCCTGGATGGCTTCGGCGGTCATCGGGCCATTAACGAACTGATCGATCAGCTCTTTGGGAATGGCTGGAAGATCTCGTGTGACCTCACGGGCTGGTTTTTTCTTGGTCGGCATACATGCACCTCTGCAACATGTTATGCCCGAACACAAAATTTATGACAGTCCCTGGCCTACCGCTACGGCGCCCTCTATATCAAATTCGTCGGCACGCATAAGCAGTACGACGCCATTGATGCCGATACCGTTGAAATGGAGTAACCCATGAACATTCGCCCAATCCACACCGAGCAGGACTACCAGGAGGCGCTCAGGTCTGTTTCCCCGCTGTTCGACAACGAACCGGAACCCGGCACTCCGGAAGGCGACTACCTTGAGGTGATGATCACCCTGATCGAAGTCTACGAAGCCAAGCACTTCCCGGTCGACCTGCCCAACCCGGTGGATGCCATACGGTTCAGGATGGAGCAGTCCGGGCTGTCAGCTGCTGACTTGGTGCCAGCCATTGGTCGGCAGAATCGGGTTTATGAGGTGCTCAATGGTAAGCGGGCTCTGACTCTACCAATGATCTGGAAACTACATGAGATGTTTGGAATTCCGGCTGAGAGCTTGATCAGGCCAATGAAAGCGGTGGGATGATTTCCTGCGAACCTAAGCTGCACGTGCCAGAACAAATTTCTCCCATAACGAAAAAACCCCTGAAATCTCACGACTTCAGGGGTTTTTCTATGTATGGCGGAGAGATAGGGATTCGAACCCTAGGTACCGGTGAAGGTACAACGGATTTCGAATCCGTCCCATTCGGCCACTCTGGCATCTCTCCAACGGCGCGCATCATAACAACACTTTTGCCGGAAGCGAAGCCCCAACTGCAAAAAAATTACGTGCTATCAGATGCTTGCGTCGATTACAGCGGTACGCCCAGACGCTTGGCGACTTCTTCGTAGGCTTCGATGACATCACCGAGGCCCTGGCGGAAGCGGTCCTTGTCCATCTTCTTGCGTGTTTCCTTGTCCCACAGGCGGCAGCCGTCCGGACTGAACTCGTCGCCCAGGACGATCTGGCCGTGGAATACGCCGAATTCCAGCTTGAAGTCCACCAGCAGCAGGCCAGCCTCGTCGAACAGCTGGCTCAGTACTTCGTTGACCTTGAGCGACAGCTCTTTCATCTTCGCCAATTGCTCGGCAGTGCCCCAACCGAACGCCACGACGTGGGATTCGTTGATGAACGGGTCGCCCTTGGCGTCGTCCTTGAGGAACAGTTCGAAGGTGTAAGGGTTGAGCTTCAAACCCTCTTCCACACCCAGACGCTTGACCAGGCTGCCGGCCGCGTAGTTACGCACCACGCATTCCACCGGGATCATGTCGAGTTTCTTCACCAGGCACTCGTTGTCGCCCAGCAGTTTGTCGAACTGGGTCGGGATACCGGCCGCTTCGAGCTTCTGCATGATGAAGGCGTTGAACTTGTTGTTCACCATGCCCTTGCGGTCCAGCTGTTCGATGCGCTTGCCGTCGAACGCCGAGGTGTCGTTGCGAAACAACAGGATCAAACGGTCGGCGTCGTCGGTCTTGTAAACCGACTTGGCTTTGCCGCGGTAGAGTTCTTCACGTTTTTCCATGATGGGCTCCGCTTGTTAAGTTGTTGGGCCAGGCGATATGTCGCCAGTCGAGCCCTGAATCTTGATCGGCCAATTGCAGCCAGTCCGGGTCGCACCCAAGGGTGTCGACAAAACATTGCCGGGCCAGCCGCGGCAGGTTGTTCTTGCTGCTCAGATGGGCCAGTACCAGGTGTTGCAGGTCTTGCCAGCCCAACTCAGCCACCAGGCTCGCGGCCTGGTGGTTGTTCAAATGTCCCAGTTCACCACCGACCCGCTGCTTGAGAAAGGCCGGGTAATGCCCACGACCCAGCAGGTCGCGGCAATGGTTGGACTCGATCATCAAGGCATCGAGACCGCTGTAGCTGTCCATGACCCTGCCGCAATAGGAACCCAGGTCGGTCAGCAGGCCGAAACGCCGCCGACCGTCGCTGAACACATATTGCGTCGGCTCAAGGGCATCGTGGGCCACCGACACCACTTCGATGCTCAAGCCGCCAATCCGCAAGGTCTCGCCACCCGCCACGAAACCCGCGGGTTCGATAGGCTTGCGCAGGCCGCGCAAGGTGCCACGACTCAGGTACACCGGTAGATTGTAGCGCCGAGACAGCAAACCCACGCCATGCACGTGGTCGGCATGTTCGTGGGTCACCAGAATCGCGCTCAGTTGCGTCGGACTCACCCCAAGGCGCGCCAGGCGTCGCTCGGTTTCCCGCAGCGAGAAACCACAATCGACCAGGATCAGCGTGTCTTCACTGGCGATCAGCGTGCCGTTCCCTTGGCTACCACTGCCGAGAACGGCAAACCGCACCGGATCAGCCCAGGTTGTCTTGAATCACGCCCAACACCCGACGGGCCACATCAGCCGGTGCCACGGTGTTGATGTCTTTCTCGACGGTGACCTGGACGTTGTCGCCGACCTTGCTCAGGCGAACCTGATAACGCACGGCACGGGTTTCGATCTCTTCCTTGCTCGGCTTGCTGCCGAACAGACGGGCGAAGAAACCAGGCTCGTCGTTCTTCTTCTCGGCTTTTTCCGCCAGGTTGATGTAATAGAGACCCAGGCTGCGGTTGATGTCTTCGACACGCCACTCGCCCTGCTCCAGAGCACGGCCGACACTCGACCAGGCACGGTCAAGGTCTTCACCAACGTTGAGCACCGGGTTGCCGCTACCGTCCTGGCTCAGGGCGACACGGCTCGGGGTATCGAAATCACGCGCGGCCAGCAAGGACACCGAACCGCCCTTCTCGGCGCTGCGGCTCATGCTCGAGAGCATTTCGTCGACCAGGGCCGAATCCAGGCCGAGGTTGACCGAATGCGGGGTGAAATCGACGTTGGCGGTGCTGCCAGCCGGGCGCTGGGCGCTGACCACGTAGACTTCACTGGTGTTGCGCTGCACGCCCGGCTCGATACGGACCCGCACACGGGTTTCGTTGTCACCCGCCGCGAGGCGCTTGCCCATGGCCGCCGAGAGCTCGCTGGAACGCTGCCAGGCCGTGGTGAATTCACCGGTCTGTGGGCGTTGCGCGTCGATCCGGAAACCGTTGTCCTGGAAGAACTGCAACGCCACTGGCCAGACTTCGGCCGGGGTGTGCTGGGCCATTACCCAACGCGTGTCGCCGCTTTTCTGCAGGCTGTAGTCGCTGGCGCTGGCCGCAACCTGCAAAGGCAGCGGACGCGGCACTTCGAACGGCCCCTTGGCGGTGTCGTCGGCGACGTTGCGTGGAATCGGCAGCAGCGGGTCAAGACGCTTGCTGGTGCTGACATCCGCTGGCAATTGCATCGCCGGCGTCTGTTTCGAGTCCAGGTAGTCGCTGCCGCGGTCGCGGAAATAACCTTCCGGGCCCCACAGCCAGGCGCAGCCACTGGTGCTGGAGATAATCAAGGCAAGTGCAGAAAGTCCGGCCAATCGCTTCATGCGGGGTATTTCCTCAATTAAACCAGGACGCCGGACTGGCGCATGGCCTGCCGCAGCGGTTCGTGACAGGCAGCACTGAGCCAGGTGAGCGGCAGACGGATACCGTCCGGCATCAAGCCCATCTCATGCAGCGCCCATTTCACGGGGATAGGGTTGGATTCGATGAACAGGGTCTTGTTCAGCGGCATCAGTTTTTCGTGAATCGCCCGGGCCTCATCGGCCTTGCCAGCCATGGCGGCGGCGCACATCGCGCTCATTTCACGGGGTGCAACGTTGGCGGTCACCGAGATATTGCCCTTGCCGCCGAGCAGGATCAGCTCGACCGCGGTGGCGTCATCACCGGAATACACCAGGAAATCACTGCTCACGCCAGCCAGGATCGCCTTGGCTCGCGCCAGGTCACCGGTGGCTTCCTTGATGCCGATGATGTTCGGCACGCTCGACAGGCGAATCACGGTCTCGGCCTGCATGTCACACGCAGTACGGCCTGGAACGTTGTAGAGGATCTGCGGGATGTCGACAGCTTCGGCGATGGTGCGGAAATGCTGGTACAGGCCTTCCTGGGTCGGCTTGTTGTAATAAGGGGTCACCAGCAGGCACGCGTCGGCGCCGGCGGTTTTCGCATTGGTGGTCAGTTCGATCGCCTCACGCGTCGAGTTGGCGCCCGTACCGGCAATCACCGGGATACGACCTGCCACCTGGTCGACCACGCGACGAATCACTTCGATATGCTCGTTCACATCGAGAGTGGCCGACTCACCTGTGGTGCCGACCGCGACAATGGCGTTGGTGCCGTTTTGCAGGTGGAAGTCCACCAGTTTGCTCAGGCTGTCCCAGTCAAGACGACCCTGTGCATCCATGGGTGTGACCAGTGCCACCATACTGCCCGCAATCATGCAACCGCTCCTGCCGGAAAAAGAGAGCGGTAATGGTACTGGCGCCATCAGGCTTGTACAAGCGAAGTACTGTCTATGAGCATTCCCCTGAGCGCAGGTTTTCGCTACCCTTCAGGCTTTGATCGGTACTGAGTCGCTCAAGTGCCGGGTTCCAGTCTCCATTTTCGCTGCCCGAAGCCCGCTCCGGCCTGGCCGCCGCCCGTCCCCTGCGAGACGGCAACCGGCACCAGCGCTCGATTCCAGGCCTCGCCACCCGCATCCGGATCCCCGAACCCAGCCCCTGACCGCCCCCAAGGTACTGACCGCTCATCGCTTTAGGAATGCTGCATGTCCACCCCCACAGTCCGCGAACAATTCCTTGTTATCAGTGCCCTCGGCGCCAACCCCATGGAGCTGACCAACGTCCTGTGCCGCGCCAGCCATGAAAATCGCTGCGCCGTCGTAACCTCACGCCTGACCCGCCATGGCGAGTACAGCGCGCTGGTCCTGCAGATTTCCGGCAGTTGGGACGCCCTGGCGCGCCTGGAAGCCGGCCTGCCGAACCTGGCGAAGAAGCACGCCTTCATTGTCAGCGTGGTGCGCAGCGGCGCCCTGGAGAGCCGTCCCCAGGCACTGCCGTACGTCGCTTATGTCAGCTCGGCCTACCGCTCGGACATCATCAACGAGCTGTGCCAGTTCTTCATGGACCACAACGTCGAGCTGGAAAACCTGACCTGCGACACCTACCTGGCGCCCCAGACCGGCGGCACCATGCTCAACGCCACCTTTACCGTGACCCTGCCTGCCGGCGTGCAGATCAGTTGGTTGCGCGATCAGTTCCTGGACTTCGCCGACGCGATGAACCTCGACGCCCTGATCGAACCGTGGCGCCCACAGAACCCAATGTAAGGAAACCCCCATGGCCGTCGTTCTCGATCAACCCGTCGCCGATTTCCAGGCCCAGGCCACCAGCGGGCAGACCGTCAGCCTCGCCGACCTCAAGGGCAAGCAGGTGGTGATCTATTTCTATCCCAAGGACAGCACCCCGGGTTGCACCACCGAGGGCCAGGGCTTTCGTGACCAGTACGGCGCCTTCCAGGCCGCCAACACCGAAGTCTTCGGCGTATCCCGCGACAGCCTGAAGTCCCACGAGAACTTCAAGGGCAAGCAGGAATTCCCCTTCGAACTGATCAGCGACAAGGACGAAGCCGTCTGCCAGCTGTTCGACGTGATCAAGTTGAAGAAGCTCTACGGCAAGGAATACCTGGGCGTGGACCGCAGCACTTTCCTGATCGATGCAAACGGTGTGTTGCGTCAGGAATGGCGCGGCGTGAAGGTTCCGGGCCACGTCGACGCGGTACTGGCGGCAGCCCAGGCGCTGAACAAGGCCTGAGCCGACGCGCTGCGTCAGGCCTTGCGCAACCAGTAACGATAAACGCCGGACGCTTCCTCTTCATGAATCAGGATATGTCCGGCAAGCCTGGCGAAAGTCCGAAAATCGCGCTGCGATCCGGCGTCGGTGGCAATGACCTTGAGCACCGCGCCACTGGCCAGGCGATTGAGTTCCAGCTTGGCCTTGAGCAACGGCAGCGGGCAGTTCAGGCCACTGGCGTCCAGCTCGGCATCGTGCTCTACAACTTCGGTCATTGCTTCACTCCTGGCGCGCTGCCGGATGGTCGGTTCGAAGCGCCTAGGATACCCCAAGTGGAAGCAGCTCTGGTCGCAGGCGCAGTGTCCGGCTACAGTAAGGACTTTGCCGACTCAGAGCCCTGTGCATGACCTTTCTGCGCCCCACCCTGTTGACGCTCGCTTGCCTGCTCGCCTCTCCAGGCTTCGCCGACGACCTGCCGTCACTCGGCGACGCCAGTTCCGCCATTGTCTCCCCGCAACAGGAATTCCAGCTGGGCCGTGCCTGGCTGAGCCTGCTGCGCAGCGAGGTCAAGCTACTCAATGACCCGCAGCTCAAGGATTACGTCGAGACCACCGTCTATAAACTGGCGGAAAGCAGCCAGGTCCAGGACCATCGCCTGGTGTTCATCCTGATCGACAGCAACCAGCTCAACGCCTTCGCCGCGCCCGGCGGGATTGTCGGGATCAACGGCGGCCTGTTCCTCAACGCCCAGACCGAGGGCGAATACGCCGCGGTACTGGCCCACGAACTGGCGCACTTGTCACAACGCCACTTCGCCCGGGGCGTGGAAGCCCAGCAACGCATGCAATTGCCGATGATGGCGGCACTCCTGACCGGGATCGTGATCGCGGCGGCGGGCGGCGGTGATGCCGGTATTGCCACCATTGCCGGCACCCAGGCCGCGGCGTTCCAGGAAAAACAGCGTTTCTCCCGTCAGAACGAACAGGAAGCCGACCGCATCGGCATCCTCACCCTGGAAAAAGCCGGTTACGACCCACGCTCGATGCCGACCATGTTCGAGCGCCTGATGCGCATCTACCGCTTCGACGCCAAGCCACCGGAATTCCTGCTGACCCACCCGGTCACCGAGTCACGGATCGCCGACACCCGCAACCGCGCCGAGCAATCCAAGCCCGGCGGTATCGAGGACAGCCTGCGTTATCAGTTGATTCGGGCCAGGGTGATACTGTCCTACGAAGACTCGCCAGGGTTGGCGGCCAAGCGCTTCCGTGCGCAACTGGACGAGAACCCCAAGTCCGACGTGGCGCGTTATGGCCTGGCTATCGCACAGATCAAAGGTACGCAGTTGAACGAGGCCCGGGCGACCCTCAAGCCACTGCTGGACAAGTCACCCAACGACATCACCTACAACCTGGCCCAGATCGACCTGGACACGGCGGCCAGCCGGTTCCCCGAAGCACTGCAACGGACCGACAAGATGCTGCTGCAATATCCTGCCAGCTACCCGCTGAAGCAGGAACGCATCGACCTGCTGATCAAGCAGAATCGTCCGGCCGAGGCGGAAAAGGGCCTGGACGACCTGTTGAAGACTCGCCAGGACGATCCGGATGTCTGGTATCAGCTCGCCGAAACCCGTGGCCAGTCCGGCAATATCATCGGCCTGCACCAGGCGCGAGCCGAGTATTTTGCCTTGGTCGGCGACTTCAAGCAGGCGATCCAGCAACTGGACTTCGCCAAGCGCCGCGCGCCGAACTTCCAACTGGCTTCACGCATCGATGCGCGCCAGAAGGAGTTGATTGATCAGGAGCGCATGGTCAAGGACTTGATGGGCGGCTGACAACATCCGCCCCCTGTAGGAGCGAGCTTGCTCGCGATGGTAACCCTGGCACTGCGGGGTATCAGGTGCCCTGCGTTATCGTTGACGTCCATCGCGAGCAAGCTCGCTCCTACAGGGGTGAGCCGTCGCCAAATGCCTCTCAGGCATTCCCCGCCAGTTTCATCCGCGCCGCCTGGGTGAAATCCAGCATGCGCTTGAGCGGGCGAACCGCGCGGGGAATCACCGCCGGGTCGACGAAGATCTCGTTGCTGCCCTCGCGCAGGCACTGCAAGGTGCGCTCCAGGGTATTCATCGCCATCCACGGGCAATGCGCGCAACTGCGGCACGCCGCGCCATTACCGGCGGTCGGCGCCTCGATAAAGACCTTGTCCGGGCACAACTGCTGCATTTTGTAGAAAATGCCGCGGTCGGTGGCCACGATAAAAGTCTTGTTCGGCAGACGCTGCGCCGCCGCGATCAATTGGCTGGTGGAACCCACCGCATCGGCCAGTTCGATCACCGACTCCGGCGATTCGGGGTGCACCAGGATCGCCGCCTCGGGATACAGTGCCTTCATGTCCTCCAACTGCTTGGACTTGAACTCCTCGTGAACGATGCAGGCGCCGTCCCAGAGCAACATATCGGCGCCGGTTTCCTTCTGGATATAACGCCCCAGGTGCTTGTCCGGCGCCCAGATGATGGTTTCGCCGTTGTCCATCAGGCTTTCGACGATCTCCAGCGCGCAACTGGAGGTCACCACCCAGTCGGCCCGTGCCTTCACCGCCGCCGAGGTGTTGGCATAGACCACCACCGTGCGCTCGGGATGCTGGTCGCAGAACGCGGAAAACTCGTCCACCGGGCATCCCAGGTCCAGCGAGCAGGTCGCTTCCAGGGTCGGCATCAGGATGCGTTTTTCCGGGGTGAGGATCTTGGCGGTTTCGCCCATGAAGCGCACACCGGCCACCAGCACGGTCTTGGCCGGATGGGCGGCGCCGAAACGGGCCATTTCCAGGGAGTCGGAGACACAGCCGCCGGTCTCCTCGGCCAGCGCCTGGATCACCGGATCGCAATAGAAGTGAGCCACCAGCACCGCATCCCGGGCCTTGAGCTCGGCGGCGATATCGGCCCGCAACTGCGCCTCTTCGGCGGCACTCAGGGGTTTGGGTTGCTTGGCATCAAGGTGGGCTTGAACCAGAAGGCGTTCGGAAATCTGCGTCATGTTCGCAAGACCTGCAAGCGCGAGAGCGCGAAAGTCGAGTATACCCCGGCCCCCGCCCCTTTCCGAGACGGGATATTAGGTGCAACGTATGGACCGGGAGAGTGAATCCATCAGGCATGGACTGCTTTGCAGCGTCGCAAGGCTACAGAATATCCAATGAATTCAAAAGATTATTCTGATCTTCGGACAAGTGGGGGCAAAGCGTTGGATAATCCGCCCATTGAAGAGGCCTGGATGGCAACCGATGAGATCCGATGAGTACCTCGTAATGACCCGCAACGAGTGGGCGGAACTGCGTGCCAGCACGCCGTTGACCCTCTCGGAAGAAGACCTGTCGGCATTACGCGGCGTGAACGAAGACGTCTCCCTGGAAGATGTCGCCGATGTCTATCTGCCCCTGTCGCGGCTGATCAACCTGCACATTGGCGCCGCCCGCCAACTGACAGGCATCCGCGATACCTTTCTCAGCCGCCCGACCCACCGTGGTCCTTACATCATTGCCATCGCCGGCAGCGTCGCCGTCGGCAAGAGCACCTTTGCCCGCGTGCTGCAGGCAGTGATGGCACGCTGGCCGGATCACCCCAACGTCGCCCTGGTCACCACCGACGGCTTCCTCTACCCCAACAGCAAGCTGGTGGCCGATGGCATCATGCACCGCAAGGGTTTCCCGGAGAGCTACGATCGCAAACACATGGTCAAGTTCCTGGCGGCGGTGAAAGCTGGCGAGCACAATATCGAGGCGCCGATCTACTCCCATGTCAGCTACGACATCGTGCCCGACCAGTTCCAGGTGATCGACCAGCCGGACATCCTGATCTTCGAAGGCCTCAACGTGCTGCAAACCGATGGCGTCGACGGGCTGAAACCCTCGACCATCGTCTCCGACTTCTTCGATTTCTCGGTGTACCTGGATGCCGATGAACAAGATATCGAGCACTGGTACGTGGCGCGTTTCCTGATGCTGCAGAAAACCTCGTTCCGCGCCCGTGGTGCCTATTTCCGCAAACTGGCCGACCTGACGCCCGAGGAAGCGCCCGAAGCCGCGCGCCAGATCTGGCGGGACATCAACCGCGTCAACCTGCTGGAAAATATCCTGCCGACCCGCGAACGTGCCGACCTGGTGTTGCGCAAGGCGTCTGACCACTCAGTCAGTGAGATCTGGTTACGCTGAGGGTGCTACGCTGACGCATTGACCCTTCGAAAACTGGCAGTAACCTGTCATATAATTCGGGTCGCAGGGAGCAGGCCGATCCATCAGCGCTCAGACCACGAGCGCTGCTCGGCCACTACCCTGTTCATACTCCCCATCACTCATGCAGAGTTCCCATGAAGCTCCTCAGCGCATTGTTGAGCGTCACCTTGTTGAGCGTCCCGGTCTCGGCATTCGCCGAAGGCGGTAGTTCGCGGGTGACTGCACGCATGCAAGCCCAGCGCGACGAGTCGATGGCGCGCTTCCTCGAACGTGAAGATGCCAAGGCGATTGTCACCGCCCAACAAGCCGCCAAAGCTCGCCTGGCGGCTCGGATAGCAGGCTCAGCGCCTGCCGAAGAAAGGTCTGTGGACCAGCCCTGAACAGACGCCCGTGGGCACGTGACAATACGCCGTCGAAGATCCGCTCATGCTGAATCCAGCACCTGTCCGGCCGCCCATTGCCGCCGCCGCGCCTCAGCCTGCGCCAACCAGTCCAGGGTGTCGGCGAAAGCCACCGGACGGCTGAAAAGAAACCCCTGCACCTGCATGCACCCCAGGCTGCACAGAGCCTGGAGCTCCTCCTGGGTCTCGATCCCCTCGACCACGCATTCCAACTCCATGTCGAGGCTCAAGGCCAGCAGCGACTTGACGATCTTGTAGCTCGCGGGCTTGATGTGAATATCGGCAACGAAGCTGCGATCGATCTTGAGTTTCGTCAGCGCCAGGGCATGCAGCTGGCTCAGGCTTGAATACCCCGTGCCGAAATCATCCAGCGAGATACCGCAGCCCAACTGACGAAACCGTCCGATCGCCGATTGCACCTGAGGGATATCCTGCATGACGACGGTTTCGGTGATTTCCAGATCCAGATACGCCGGATTGAAGCCACTGACCGTGATCACGTCGATGATCGACTGCACGTTGTCGTGGGAGCCGCAGTCGTGGACCGACAGATTGAATGAAAGCCGCATGCCTTCAGGCCAGAACCGCGCCATGCCCAGCGCCTGCCGCAACAACGGCAGCGTGAGGCGATTGATCAGGCCGATACGCTCGGCAATGGGGATGAACTGCGCCGGGGATACCAGACCCAACTCCGGGCTGTTCCAGCGGGCCAAAGCCTCGAAGGCAACCGTCTCACGGCTGCGGCAGTCGAGAATCGGCTGGAACAGCACGAAAAACTCCTTGTCCAGCACCGCCCTGCGCAGCGCCTGCTCGGTGATGGCGTCACGGTGCAACTGCTCGCGATGGCTGGCCGAGAACAGGCACATCGAACCCGGGTTATGGCGCTTGCCCTGGTAGAGTGCATAGTCGGCATATTCGAAAAGCTGTATGGCACTCGCTGCGCCCTCGGGAAATGTGGCAATGCCCAGGGTAGCGCCGATCTGGATCGGCACATCAACCAGCAGAAACTCGACGTGCAACCGCTCGCACACCGCCTTGCCGAACACCTGCAAATCCTCGTCACTGAGATCGCCTTCGAGCACCAGGGCAAACTCATCCCCACCCAACCGTGCCACATGCACCGTTGCGTCGGCCAATTGCCGCAAGCGCAGACCGACCATGACCAGAATCTTGTCACCGACGCTGTGGCCGTAGAGATCGTTCACCGGCTTGAATCCATCGAGATCGAGGATCCCTACCGCGAGGCGCCTTTTCTTGGTGATTGCCAGGTGCATGGCGCTCTCCAGGGTGCTGAAGAACTGCCGCCGATTGGGCAGCCCGGTCAGGCTGTCCTGATTGGCCAGTCGCAGGTTCTCGTTGCTCAGCTGTTCGGTCTGCGCCTGCACATTCACCAACCGGGTGAAGTCATGGTAGTGATGCTGCAGGATGATCAGCATCGCCAGGGACACCAGCAGGACATTCACCGCCGTGGCAATAAAGGCCGGGTTGTGGGTAGAGGAGAAAAAGACCACGAAAGCGACGTTGACCACCAATGTGGCGGTCAGCGCCGCGGGTCGCAGGTGCATCATGCAGAAAATGCAGACGATCACCGTAATGCCCATGAAAAAGGCGATTTGTGACTGTGAATAGGCGTCGCCGTAGGGATACAGGGCCAGGGACCAGGACGTGAAGGCGCCCGCGATAAAGGGCACCAACTGGTTGGTTCGCCGCAGTGAGGCGAGGATCTGCGCATCGGCCGGCAAGCGCCCGGCGCTACGCAACCACATGCAGGCGCGCGCCACACAGATCACCGTCATGGCCAGCGGAATGACGAATGTCAGCCACAACGGGGCAGTGGTCAGGTGAGTGATGGCCAGCGCCCACATATTGAGCAGCAAGACCAGATACATCAGCGGCAGCTGGCGCGACAAGGCCACGTACTGAGCCCGCAGCAGCTTGGGGTTGTCATGGGGCACGGACATGAGGGTCCGCAGGGTAGCCAGGAGCTTTATTATCATAGGAATGCCTCTCTGTCTGCGCAGTGAAGGCGTGCAGCGCTCGTCCCTTTCAGGTAGCCGACCCAAAGCCAATAAGGGTCAATATTATTGTCGGCGTCGCTATTACTTTCTTTATACTTTCTTTAGAGCGAGCGTAGTCGCTCAGCCTCGATCTCATCCAGCAGACCGCAGAAAATATCCACCAGTTGCGGATCAAAGTGCCGGCCGGCCTGTTCACAAAGATATTCCTGCGAGCGCTCGGCGCTCCACGCCTCCCTGTAGGGACGTGGCATTCTGAGCGCTTCATAGACATCACAGATCGCCGTGATCCGGGCTGACAAAGGAATCGCCTCGCTTTGCAACCGGTTGGGATAACCGGTGCCATCCCACCGCTCGTGATGCGCCAGGGCAATCTCCGCCGCCAGGTCGGTGACCGGGGAACCGTTGTTGTCGCGCAGGACTTCATAACCGATGCGCGGATGGTCCTGCATGATTTCCCGTTCCCGCGCCGTCAGCACCCCGGGCTTGCGCAATATCGCGTCTTCTATGCCGATATTCCCGACATCATGCATCGGTGCCGCCAGACGGATCAGCTCGCACCATTGCCTGGACATACCGACCGCCTTGGCCAACAGGGCTGCGCAATCGCCGATGCGACGGACATGGTTGAGCGTATCGTTGCCCCGATAACTGGCAGCACGACCCAGACTGTTGGCGATCGCCTGGTAGCTGGCCTCCAATTGGGCCGTACGTCGTTCGACCTTGCGCTCCAGTTCGACATTGGCCTCGCGCAACAACCGGGTGGCCTGGGCCAGCTCCAGGCAACTGCGCACTCGCAACAGCACCTCGGGCAGATCGATGGGTTTGCAGACGAAGTCGTTGGCGCCCATCTCCAAGCCTTTGCGCCGGTTTTGCGGATCGTTCAGGGCCGTCACGATAATGATCGGCGATTCGGTCCGGCTGCGCTGTTTGAGGCGATCCAGAATCTCGAAACCATCGGGCGCCGGCATATACAGGTCCAGCAACAACAAGTCCCAGGGGTTGGACTGGAGCCAGGTCAGCCCTTCGGCGGAGTCGGAAAACGTTCTGATGTTGCGAAGCCCATAGGCCCGCAAACACGATTCCAACAACCGGTGGTTGAGCGAAACATCATCGATAATGACGATTTCGCTTTCAGTATTGACTTTGGAAAACATAAATCCGTCACTCCCATGGCCAGTGTCCCGTCGAAACGGGCGCTACCGATACCGGCAAAAGCACATCAGGTCCACCTGCGCGGGCTGATCCTCCAAAGCGGGGCGGCTTCCATCGAGATATTCGATGGCGTGGAGTCAACAACATAGCATCACATTGATATCACCTTGCTCATACCTTAGACGTTTGTCTAAGCGGCCAACCGTCCTTCCGTCGGCAAGGGGGGTCATGACGCAATCGGCCTGCTTGCCGGCCAGGATCCGACACTGATCAACGGTCCCACGCCCCAGACCGAACAGGTGTGCATACCGCTGGGCGCTTGCGCTATGCTCCAGGCAAAATAACCGGGAGAAAGGCGAATGGACTCAGCCGTTACTGCAGAGCTCGCTCCCACGCAAGGCCCTGACAAAACCGAAGGATTACCGCTGGGCCCCGCCGAGCAAGACTATCGCCTCGCCTTCGATTCCGCCGGCACCGGCCTGGCCTTGCTACGCCTGAGCGGCGAATGGATTGCCGCGAACCCGATGCTCTGCCGGATGCTCGGCTACACCGAAGAAGAGCTGCGCGGTACCTCGTTCCAGCAACTGACCCACCCGGACGACCTTCAGGCTGGCCGGGACGAAATACCCAGGCTGATCCAGGGCCAGTGTTCAAGCGTCACCTTTGAAAAACGTTACCTGCGCAAGGACGGCAGCGCGCTGTGGGCGCGCTTGACCATCGGCGTAGCCCGTAACCAGAAAGGCGAAGCCCTTTACTTCGTGTCCCAACTCGAGGACATCAGCGAACACCTGGCCTTGCGCCAGGCCCTGTTGAGCAACGAACAGAAGTACCGCTCCCTGGCGCAAAACTCGCCCAATATCATCCTGCGCTACAACCGGCTTGGACAACGCATCTACGTCAACCCCGAGTTCGAACGCACCCGGGGCTTTCCCGATGTTCCCGGCATCGAACGCACAGCGTCACAAGGCTCCCACACGCAACCGATCGACGAGGAATTCCGCGCACATCTGCAACACACCCTGTCCACCGGCATCCCGGCCACCCGGTTGCTGGAAAGCAAGGATCCCTACTCCGGGCACTCCGTGGCATTCCTGTGCAACCTGACGACGGAGCATGATGAAAACGCAGAGATCTCCGGGATCCTGGTCATGGCCCAGAATGTGAGCTCCTTGCGGCAACAGGAACGTGCGGAGAATGCCCGATCGGCGATTTTCCAGGTGATGATCACCGACGGTGCGTTGCGTACCGTGCTGCCACTGTTGAGTACCTACCTGGAAGTACTGGCGCCGGACTTTCGCAATGCAATCGCCTTCAAGACAGAGCCCGACGGCGACAACCTGGCCCCGCCAGCCGTGGTCCCGCAGTCGCTCCAGGCCTGCCTGGTCGCCGACCTGAACCGTTTCCCGGGATTCTTTGAGCAACGCCGGCTGATCGATGACCTGAGGGCCGACGCCACGCACCTGAGTTTCAGCGCGCCGGCCCTGCTGGCCGGATATCGGGGCTGCTGGCTGGAACCGGTAGTCAACAGCGCTGGCCAGACACTTGGGGTCATCCTGCTGTTTACCAACGGCGAACATCCCCTCCCTGAACAAGAGCGCAAGTATGCGCAGATGGCCAGCCACATAGGTTCCATTGCCTGGGAGCGCTGCTCGGCCCTGGACAACCTTGCGCAAAGCGAACGCCGTTATCGCGAAGTCTTCGATCACACCCAGGACATGCTCTGCCTGCTGTCCATCGATGCCAACCAGCGGCTCAGTTGTCTGGAGGCCAATCCGATACTCTGCCAGATGCTCGCCAGAAGCCATGGGGAGCTCATAGGGCAACCTCCGGAGTCTTGGCTGCCGAGCGAGGCCGCGCAGGTGGTCGACGCTATTTGCCAACACTGCATCGCTGTCGGTGCCCCCATCGAGCTCGATGCCCACCTGCCCTGTGGCAAGCGCTCCTTGATCATCCATTTCAACCTGGTGCCGATCGCCGATGCCAGCGGCCGTCCGCACCGCATGGTATGCATTGCCCGAAATATCACCGACCTGAAGGAGATCCAGCGCAATGAACGAGCCCGCCAACAGGAAATCGGCACCCTGGTGGAAAACTCCCCCGACGGTATCGCTCGCCTGAGTCCGTCGGGGAAAGTGCTGTTCATCAACCCGGCGCTGGAAAGATGGCTTGACCGACCAAAGGCCAGATTACTGCACAAACGCCTGCTGCAAATACTGCCACGCAACCTGCAAAGCCAACTGCTCCAGGACGCGCTGATCGAAGCGGTGGAAAGCGGCCAGCCTCTGGAGTACGAGTATCTGCTCAACGGTCGCCAACGCCTGCAACAGGTCTACCACATCAGTCTGGTTCCGGAACAGGACGTCCAGGGGCGCATCAGCACCGTACTGGCCGTGGTCCGTGATATCTCCAAACTACGAGTGGCCGAGCGACGCCTGGCCGCGCTGAACAATCAACTCCGGCAACTGATGTCCAGCCGCGAAAGTGCCCGGGAAGAGGAACGCAAGCTGATTGCCCAGGAAATTCATGATGAATTGGGGCAGCACCTGACGGCAATCCGCATGGGCACTTCGCTGTTGCGCTTTCAGTATGGCGAACAAGTGCCGATGCTCAGTGAGCAAGTCACGCGCCTGCTGCAACTGATCGATCAGACGGTCCAGGTGGTGAGGAATATCTCCACCAGCCTGCGTCCGTCGATCCTCAACATGGGGCTGGTGGCCGCCCTGGAGTGGCTGACCGACACGTTCAGGCAACAATGGGACATTGCCTGCGACCTGCAACTCCCCCGGCAACCGATGCAACTGGAGGATGCCGCTGCCACCGCGGCCTTTCGGATCGCCCAGGAATCGCTGACCAACATCGCCCGCCACGCCCAGGCGACCCGAGTCACGGTGAGCCTCGAAAAAACCACCAGTGGCTGGTCGCTGGAGATCACCGACAACGGCAAGGGTTTCGAGCAACGTGGGCTCTCCGGCAAAACCCTCGGACTGCTGGGCATGCGCGAACGCGGCCTGACCCTGGGTGGCACCACCCAGATTTCCAGCAAAATCGGCGGCGGCACCACCGTACAGCTGAAGGTACCCGACTCAAGGACCCACGAATCATGATCCGATTGATGGTAGCCGACGACCACAGAATAATGCGCGAAGGCCTCAAGCAGCTGTTCGCCCTGGTCAAGGATTTTTGCGTGGTGGCCGAAGCGGAAAACGGTGCCCAGGTCCTCGACCTGCTGCGCCACACCGAGATCGACCTGTTGCTGCTCGACATGACCATGCCCGGAAGCAGCGGCGAGGATCTGATCGGACGTATCCACGCCCACTATCCCAAACTGCCAATACTGATCCTGAGCATGCACAACGAAGCCCACATCGCCCAGCGTGCACTGCGCGCCGGGGCCTCGGGCTACATGACCAAGGACCACGATCCGGAGACCCTGCTGGCCGCCATCCGCAAGGTCAGCGGCGGTGGCCGCTACCTTGACCCGGAACTGGCGGAACAGATCGCCCTGCAAAGCAGCGGCCTGTCGCCTGAAAGCCCGTCACAAACGCTTTCGACACGGGAATTCCAGATCCTGCGCATGCTGGCACAGGGCCTGAGCGTCAATCAGATTGCCGAACAGCTGGTGATCAGCAACAAGACCGTAAGCACCCACAAGACCCGGTTGATGGAGAAGATGTGTTTCACCACCAGCACCGACCTGGTGCGTTATGCCCTGAGCCAGGGGCTGGTCTGAACCGACCCCGCGGCCCTCAGCGAACGTGCCCGCAGATGCCGAGGATCGCCCCGGCGATCTGCTCCAGCGGCAACTCCCGCTCGACCGCCCCCAGCTTGAGCGCCTCCCGCGGCATCCCATAAACCACGCACGACGGTTCATCCTGCCCGAGGGTCCTGGCGCCGGCATCGCGCATTTCCTTCAAACCCCGGGCGCCATCATCGCCCATACCGGTCATGATGATTCCCAGGGCATTGCTGCCCGCGCCCCGAGCGACCGAACGGAACAGCACATCGACCGAGGGTCGGTGCCGGCTGACGGGAGGGCCGTCGACGATATCCACCTGATACTGCGCGCCGTTGCGCTTGACCAGCATATGGCTGCCCCCTGGGGCGATCAATGCACGTCCCGGCATCACCCGGTCGCCGTGGCGGGCCTCGCGGACTTCGATCTCGCAGACCTGGTTGAGACGTTCGGCAAAGGCCGCGGTAAATTTTTCCGGCATGTGCTGGACAATGACAATGCCCGGGCAGACCCGGGGCAACACTCGGAGCACCTGCTCCAGGGCCTGGGTACCGCCAGTGGAAGTGCCCAGGGCGACAATGTTCTCGGTCGTACGTGCCATGGCTGTGCTACCCGCCGGCAGGATCGCGTCGGCAGTGAGTCTGGGCAGAACCTCAGGAGCCAGGACCCGCTTCAGATTGGCCTTGGCCGCGGCCTTGACCGCATGTATCAGCTCATCGGTGCTGTCGTTCAGGAACTGACGCAGGTTGGACTGGGGCTTGGTGACAGTACTCACCGCTCCCGCCGCCAGGGCCTGCAAGGTGGTCTTGGCGCCCTTCTCGGTCAGGGTCGAACAGATCACCACCGGTGTCGGACGTTCGGCCATCAGCTTTTTCAGGAACGTGATGCCGTCCATGCGCGGCATCTCCACATCCAGCACGATCACATCCGGCCACTGCCTGCTCATCTTCTCCATGGCGAACAGCGGATCAGCGGCAACACCGATGACTTCGATCCCGCTGGCCTGGCCCAGGGTCGCGCTCAATACCTGACGCACCACCGCCGAGTCGTCGACAATCAATACCTTGATATCCGTCATCTTGCACGACTCCTCGGGGGCCCGACCTGGCCTGGGGCCGAGTCCGTATGGTTGAGTTGCAGGCGACCGTTGGCCACATCGAACACCAGGCTGCGATAGCCCTGGCCACCCACGTGATACACCTCGCAGCGCAGGCCATGAGCCTTGATCAACCGCCGGGCGGCATTCACATTCAGCTCGCCGATGCCGACACCGTCGTGGCGTCGGACACTGGGAAACATGTCGCCACCACCAAAGACGCTGATGACGAACTCTTCGGGCCGCGCCTCGGCTTGACGAATGAAGGTCAACAGCAGCGCCAGCGCATCGGCCGCGTAACGCCCGTTCAAGTCACCGGCATCCCGCCCGCGTCGCAAAGGCAACATGTAATGACACATCCCCCCCAGCAAGCGTTGCGGATGCCACAGCACCAGGGCCACGCAGGAGCCCAACAAGGTACGCAGCCGCAACTGCCGGCCGCCGAACACCACTTCACCGGGCTGCAGGAAGTGCTCCACCACCTCGGGTGCATCAGGCCGCGGGCTTGCGGTAGATCGATGGTTTGACCAACTGCACATCATCGGTAATTCCATTCAGGCTCTCCGAATGGCTAATGACGAAGTAACCACCAGGCTTGAGGTGCTTGAGCAGACGCTGCACCACCTGGGACTTGGTCTGGTTGTCGAAATAGATCATCACGTTGCGCAGGAAAATCACGTCGAATTGCCCCACTGCGGGCAGCGAGGTGTTCAGGTTGAGCGCGGTGAAATCGATACGCGACGCCAACGCCGGATCCACCATGAAAATGCCGGAATTACTGCCGACGCCCTTGAGGCAATACTTGTTCAGCAGCGCTTCGGGGATGCCCTTGGTGGCATCCAGCGGATAACGCCCGGTGCGGGCCTTGTCGAGCACACGCGTGCTGATATCCGAGGCGAGAATCGCCCACGGCCGCGAACCCAGGCTGTCGGCCAGGACCATGGCCAGGGTGTAAGGCTCCTCGCCAGTGGAGCAGGCACCACTCCAGATCCGCACCGGGGCATGGCCCCGCAATTCGGGGAGAATGACGTCCTTGAGGAATTCGAAGTGCCTGGGCTCACGGAAAAAATAGGTTTCGTTGGTGGTCAACAGATCCACGGCCATCTGCAGTTCGACCTTGTCTTTGGTCAGCAGGCGATAATAACTGCCATAGTTGGTCAGCTTGAAATACTGCAGGCGCTTGGCCAGGCGACCGCTGATCAACTGCTTCTTCGCGTCGGACATGCTGATACCAGCAATCTCGCGGATCATCGTGCGAAATTGTTGGAACTCATTGTCTGAAAGAATCACATTCATGAGGCCAGTCCTTGTGTCAGGGCACTCTGGGACTGCAAAGCCGACCAGTCGTCCGCGCCAAGAATCTGCTCGATGTCCAGCAACAGGACGAAGCCGCCATTGAGCTTGCCAATACCCAGTATGAAGGCCGGGCTCAGGCGCCCATTAAGGGCTGGCGCGGGCTCGATCTGATCCCGGGCGATCTCCAGCACCTCGCTGACCGCGTCGACAATGATGCCCACCAGACCGGAACCGTCCGCCCCGCGGGTTTCCAACATGACGATGCAGGTGCGGGCACTCTGCTGCGTCAGGCTGCCGCCGAAACGCAGCCCCAGGTCCAGCACCGGAATCGCCGCGCCACGCAGGTTGGTGACTCCGCGAATGCTCGGCGGTGCCAGTGGCAGCGCAGTAATCGGGCCGTATTCGACGATCTCCCGGACACTCAAGGTGCCAACGGCAAACATCTCCTGACCCAAGCTGAACGTCAGGTACTGGGTTGGCACGGCGTCCTGTGGTTGCCGCAAAGGCGAAATGGATTCAGACATGGCTCACTCCCGGGGACCGCCCTTGAACGGCCGGTCCCTTATCAAGATTGGACAGCGGCACCCGCTTGCCCGGCGCCGGATCGACAGCGTTCAGTGCAGTTGACCGGCGATCTCACTGACGCAGAGCACCTGGTCGACCTGCAGCAAGGTCAGGAACTCCCCCCGGACCCGGACCATGCCGCGGATGAAATCCCCACGGATCCGATTGCCGATCACCGGGGCCGGTTTGATGTCGGCCAGGTCGATCTCGATCACCTCGCTGACCGAGTCGACGACAATACCCAGCACCTGCGAGTCGCCGTCCTGCAACACCTCAAGGATCACGATGCAGGTACGGCTGCCCGGTCGCGTGATGCCTCTGCTGAAACGTGCCTGCAGATCAATCACCGGTACCACCGCACCCCGCAGGTTGATCACCCCGCGGATAAAGTCCGGCATCATCGGTACCTGGGTGACCTGGCCGTACTCGATGATCTCGCGCACGCACAAGGTATCGATGGCGTAGGCCTCCCTGGCCGAGGTGAACGTCAGGAACTGTGAGGGCTCGCTCTCTCCCGGGTTCTGCGCCTCCGGTTCGAGGATGCTGGCGGCTGTGTTCATGACTTAACTCCCGAAGCGAATGAAGCCGCCCTCATGGGCATGCTCGCGGTCTTGCATGCCCCGCTGGCTGGAAGGGGCCACACGCAGCGCGGGGGCGACCGCCGCCCCGCCCTGCAGGGTGAAAAAGCCCATCAGTTCCTGCAACTGCTCGGCCTGGCTACTCATTTCCTCCGCCGTGGCGGCCAGTTCCTCGGAGGCCGAGGCATTCTGCTGGGTAATCTGGCTCATCTGCGACATCGCCCCGTTGATCTGTTCGGAGCCGATGGATTGCTCTTCGGACGCGGCGGCAATTTCCTGGACCAGGTCGGAGGTCTTGGTGATCGAAGGCACGATCTCATCCAACAGGCTGCCTGCACGCTCCGCCAGGGCGACGCTGTTTTTTGCCACCTGGCCGATCTCCTGGGCCGCGATCTGGCTTCGTTCCGCCAGCTTGCGGACTTCCGCTGCCACCACCGCAAAGCCCTTGCCATGCTCACCGGCACGGGCCGCTTCGATCGCCGCGTTGAGCGCCAGCAAGTTGGTCTGATAGGCAATCGAGTCGACGATACCGATCTTCTCGGCAATGGTTTTCATCGCCGAAACAGTGTCTTTCACCGCCTGCCCCCCTTCGCTGGCCTCCTTGGTGGCCTTGCCCGCCATGCCGTCGGTGACCTTGGCGTTCTCGGTGTTCTGGGCAATCGATGCCGACATCTGCTCCAGCGACGCCGAGGTTTCCTCGACCGACGCGGCCTGCATCGACGCCGACTGGCTGATGCTTTGCGCGGTGGCGGAAATCTCTTCCGAAGCACTGGACAGCGAGTCGGCGGAACTGCGTACTTCACCGATGATCTGCGAGAGCTTGCCCACCGTTTCGTTGACCGAGTTTTTCAAATCTTGCAGGCTGCCCTGATAGTGTCCCTTGACGCTGCGGGTCAGGTCGCCGCTGGACAACGCCGCCATGACTTCCATCGCCTCGCTGAGGGGGGCGACAATCGAGTCCAGTGTGCTGTTGATCCCCTCGACGATGCGGCGGAAATCACCTTGATGACGCGTGCTGTCGGCGCGGGTGTCGAGCTTGCCGACCACGGCATCCTCGCTCAGCCGGCGGGTGTCTTCGACCAGCGCCTGGATATTGCTGCGCAGCTGTTCGATGTTGTCATTGATGAAGGATTTCTTGCCGGGGAAACGAGCCAGGGGAGCCGACAGATCGCCTTCACCGAACGCACGGATACAGGCCATGGCTTGTTTCTTCACGCTGATATGGCCGTTGACCATGTCGTTGATGCCCTGGGCGATCTGACGGTATGAACCCTGGAATTTCTGCGCATCGATCTGTACATCGATGTCACCTTTCTCGTGCTGGTCCGACATCCGGTTCATCTCTTCGATCAAGGTCATGATCGTGCTGCGCAGATGTTCGATGGTGACGTTGATAAAGGCTTTCTTCCCAGGGAAGGCCTGCAACGGCGCCCCCAGGTCGCCCTCGCTGATCGACTTGATGCAGGCCATGGCCTGTTTCTTCACGCTGATATGGCCATTGACCATCGCATTGATCCCTTGGGCCATCTGCCCGTAGCTTCCGGCGAAGCGGCCAGCCTCGATATGCACCTCGATATCGCCTTTATCGTGCTCGGCGGACATGTGGTTCATTTCTGTGATCAGTTGGTTCAGGGTACCGCCCAGTTGCTGCATGGAACCCAGCAGGCCCGACTTCACGGCACCACCGCTGGCCAAGGCTTCCAACTGACCGGCGACCAGGCGTTCACTCAGAGCCCGGACTTCATCCGGCTCACCGCCCAGGGAGCGCAACAGGTTACGCGCCAGGAAAAAGCCCAACAGGATAGTGATCAACAAGGTCACGCCACCCACCAGGCAAACGATGTAGAACGCGGTCTGCTCGGTCCCGGTCGCGGCCAACGCCGCTTTGCTGCCCAGTTCCAGGTTGTACTGGCGCATATCGCTCAAGGCCGCGGTAACTTTGTCTTGTGCCGCCTGGCTGTCGAGCAGCAGACCGCGCGCGGCGGCTTGATCGCCATTTTTGAGCAAGCTATCAAAACGCTCCAGGCCACGGTTGTACTCATCAAGGCGGGCTCGAAGGCTATTGAGCAACGCTGCGTCGTGATCATCGGAGATCAACTCCTTCTGATAACGATCCAGCGCCTGGGTCACCGACGCCTGGGTCTTGTCGACCCACGACAAGCGGCTGTCGAGCGGCGTGGAAAGGTTCTGCCACTGATGAACATGGCTATCGGCCAGGGTCTCGGCCACCTGGTCCAACAGGACAATGCTCGGCACCGTATTGACCTGGGCATAGCTGGCCATGGTTCTGACCCCGCCCATCAGATAGAGACTGACCCCGCCCAGGATCAGGATACCCAGCAGGGCGGAGGCGACCAACAGCGAGATATTCTTTTTGACGGTCATGAGGCTGTACTCCAAGGGAAAGACTATTGAGTCAGTTCAGGGCAGAGGGTCGCGCCGTGTTTCTGCTGGCTGGCGACCTGCCCGAGCAGGTTGGGAATATCCAGGATCAGCGCCACCGCGCCGCTCCCCAGGATCGTGAAACCTCCCAATCCATGGGCCGTGCCGAACAATTTGCCCAGCGGCTTGATCACGGTCTGGAACTCTCCCAGCAACTGATCAACCACCAGCCCTACCCGAACGCCGGCGTAATGCACCACCACGATGTTTTCACGGCCCGGGTTCGGCTCGTCGATGGCAAACATGTCCCGCAGACGCAAGACCGGCAACACCGAGCCCCGGAGGTCCAGATAGTCTTGATTGTTGCAATCATCGGCGTTGAGCTCGATGCACTCCTCGACCATGTCCAGGGGCACCACATAAGAGGCCTTGCCAACCCCGATGAGAAAGCCATCGATGATCGCCAGGGTTAGCGGCAGGCGAATACGCACCGTGGTGCCGACACCCTCCTCGCTTTCCAGGTTGACGCTGCCCCGCAGCGCCGTGATGTTGCGCTTCACCACGTCCATGCCCACGCCCCGCCCGGACAGGCTGCTGACCTGTTCGGCGGTGGAGAAGCCGGGCTCGAAAATCAGATTGAGAATGTCCTTGTCCGCCAGCACCTGCCCTTCGGCCAGCAGCCCCCGCTCCCGGGCCTTGTTCAGGATCCGTTGCTTGTTCAGGCCGCCACCGTCGTCGCAGACTTCAATGACGATGCTGCTGGCCTCGTGATAGGCGTTGAGTCGAACGCTGCCCTGGGCAGGCTTGCCCCGGTCACGGCGCAGTTGCACGGCTTCGATGCCGTGATCCATGGCGTTGCGCACCAGGTGGGTCAAGGGGTCGCCAATGCGCTCGACCACGGTCTTGTCCAGTTCGGTTTCCGCACCATTGACCTCAAGGACGATGTCTTTACCCAGCTCCTTGGAGACATCACGAACCACCCGCTGGAAGCGGTTGAAGGTGGCGCCGATCTGCACCATGCGCAGGGTCAGGGCGCTGTCGCGCACTTCCTCGACAAGGCGCGAGAGTGAACTGGCGGCCTCGATCATCTCGCCGATGCCCGTGCGCGCCGCCACCAGATTGGCACCGGCACCGGCGATGATCAGTTCGCCCACCAGGTTGATCAACTGGTCCAGCTTGCCGGCATCGACGCGAATCAGGTTGCCCTCGACCGAGCGTGCCTCCCTGGTCGGCTTGCTTCTGGACAGACCGTCGCCTTGAGGCAGAGGCTGGTCAGGCACGACCTCGGGGGCTGCCATGAACGTCGCGGACGGCACCTGAGTCGCCGCCTGCCAGTCTTCGCGGGTCAGCGAACCACAAGCGATGAACACCTCCAGCAAAGCCTGCGGATCGCTGCCCAGACGCTCGATCAGCGCCTGGAAATCCGCCGGTTGGCGCTCCGGCGGCAGCACGCAGATCTGGCTGTCTTCGCGAACGAACTCGAAAGCGCTTTCGATGGTCGCCTGATCGGCTTCACTGACAAACCCCAGTTCGAAACCCAGGTAGCAACTCTCAGGGTCCATCGCCGCCACCTCCGGCAGGCCGTCGGTCATGCAGACAACCTGGGTGATCTGCCCGAAGCTCTTGAGGTAGCGCAGAAAGGACAAGGGATCCATGCCATTGCGCAGCACATCGCCGCCGAAACGCAGCGACAAGTGCCAATGACGCAAGCCTCCCGTCGAATCGCTCGCGGGTATGACCATGGCCGCCCCTTGTTCCGACTCAAGAGACGGCTCCAGATAACCATTGAGCAGCGCCACCAGGGCACTGCCCTGCCGTTCGTGATCGGCGGTCATACCTTGCAGATCGCCATGGCGGGCCAGCAGCTCGATCAGTTCGCCCAGATGGTCACGAACCTGCAGGAACAACGCACTGAGTGCCTCGTCCACCCGCAGTTCATTACCGCGCACCCGGTCCAGCACGCTTTCCGCCACATGGGTGAAGGCGACGATAGGGGTCAGGCCGAACAGACCGGCGGACCCCTTGATGGTGTGGGCCACGCGAAACAGCGCGTTAATCGTGTCGACGTCATCGGGGACCTGCTCGATCCGCAGCAGTGCGTCCTCCATCAGCAACAGCAGCTCCTGGCTTTCGGCAATAAAGGTCTGCAGCACATCGTCCAGGTTCATCGGCGCGCTCATGACGTCAGCCCCTCTGGGCGGCAGTTGTACCCGCCTCATCGAAATAGCGATGCAATCCGCTCAAATCGAAGGCCTGGAGTACCGCTGCGCTGTGATTGCTCAGGATCAGGGTGCGGCCCTGGCGGATCGACTCCTGCTTGGCCAGCACCAGCAATTGCAGCCCGGCGGTGTCCAGTTCGTCGACACTGCCCAGGTCCATTTCCACCTCTTCGGCAAGGGGAAACAACTCCAGCAGCAGGTCCCGGCGCTCGGTCGCGGTGTAGATGGTCAGCGGTCCCTCAAGGACCAGGATCCGACGCAGGCAAGGCACGGTGTGTGGCATGACAATCTCCTTTCCAGGGGGCCCTGGACGGCTACGACATGATCAATTTGGACACGGCACTGAGCATCTGGGCCGGCTGGAAGGGCTTGACCATCCAGGCCTTCGCGCCGATGGCCTGGCCCTGCTGTTTCATCGACTCGGCCGCTTCGGTGGTAAGCATGATCACCGGTGTGAACTTGTAGGCCGGCAGTTGCTTGGCGGCCTTGATGAAGCTGAGGCCGTCCATGTTCGGCATATTCAGGTCGCTGACGATCAGATGAATCTTGCGACCGTCGAGCTTGCTCAGGGCATCTCTGCCATCGCAGCCCTCGATCACTTCGTAACCAGCGCCTTTCAGGGTGATGCTGACCACCTGGCGAATGGAGGCAGAGTCATCGACGATCAAAATGGTTTTGCTCATGGGGGGTACTCCCTAGAAAAAGGTGATGTCGGATGAAGCACTGCCGGCCAAGGGTTTGCCGTGATGAATCGCGTGTTGCTCGGGCATGGTGTAGGTGCTGGCCAGTTGTTCGAGCCAGGCATGGGCGGCAATAGGTGGCGGCGTGGCACCGGCCTCGCTGAGTTGTTGACGTTCGCTGACCTGGTCACGCAGCTTGCCGAGGTCGTTGTTGACCAGGCTCAGCATCTGGCTGACCCGATCCTGAAACTGCAGGGCGACCAGCACCCCGGCGATCTCGCTCGCGACATTTTCACTCTGCTGCTGCAGGCCGCTGCTGGTGTCGACGATGGCCTGGGCGTTGTGCCGAAAATGCTCGATCACCTGGGACACCAGTTGTTCCGAATGGGCCAGGGTCTGCGAATCCTGCTGCGCCTGATGCCGGGACAGTTCGACCGTACGAGCGATCGCCGCATTGACCGTGCTCACTGTCTCGCTGATTTTCAGACCGGTATCACCGGACAGGCTCGACAGCTTGCGCACTTCGTCCGCCACCACCGCAAAACCGCGGCCAGCGTCACCGGCACGGGCCGCTTCGATCGCCGCGTTAAGCGCCAGCAGATTGGTCTGCCGGGCGATATCACCGACAAACTTGGCCATTTCCTGCAACTGTGAGGTGAACTCGGACAGCAGCAGGACCTCCTTGAGTTCCGACTCCTTGCGCAGGAGAGCGCCGCGCAACTCGACCATGATCGCGTCCAGGTCACGCTGACCGACCTCAAGGATCTCCACCAACCTGGTCCCGGAACTCTGCCCGGCGCCCTTGGAAACCGAAGCACTGATATCACCGGACAGCATGGCGAAACGATTGCTGAGTTTGAGAATCGACTCTTCGCTGAGGCTGCGGGCCGCGTCGATCTGGCGGCACCAGATCGGCAGAACCTGGGTACAGACCTCGGCCAAGCCCTCATCCGGCGACACTGGCAAAGGCCTGTTCAAGGATTCGAACGCCTGTTCCTCGCGCCGTTGCACGGAGCTCAAGGTGCGCAGCGCCAGGGTGCCGATCAGCAAGGACCCCACCAGTACTGCGGCACTGCTGCCCAGGGCCAGACCGTTCAGACCGATGCTGAGCAGGATCGCCAGGCAACCCAGGGCGCCACTCAAGACCGCCGGCAGCAGTGTCATATTCACGGGGGAAACCAGTGTCTGTCCTTTCACCTTCGTCTCTCCAGATCAGGATCGCTCAGAAAAACCGGAAGGCCGCTCGGACATCTGCTGAAAGTGGTGTACCGAGGGTTCTGGCTGCCTGGAGAAATAATGGCCCGGTAACATCACCGCACCTATCGGAGCATCCCTATTTACAGCTAGGATTTGCAGGACGGCAGCTAGGACAATCCCTACAAGCACCCTCTGTCCAAAGCGCCTCGAGATTTTTGAAGTTCCAGTTTTTCTCCAGCTCCAGGCCGATGATCGCGTCCTGCCCGCTCGCCAGATCCACAACCTCGAGGGTCACGGGCATACCGCGCGATACCGAATAGAAAACCTTCACCTTGGGAATGAGCAACGAATCGGCGTTCTGTTCCATGACCACCGCCAGACGCTCGCTACGCAGGCGCACCAACGCCCCCACCGGATAGATCCCGACACATTTGACAAAAGCATGGAACACCATCTGGTCGAAGTGCCCATCCCATCCAGCCATTCTGTGGATCGACTCGGCGGGGCCCCAATGGCGACGATAGGGACGATCCGAGGTAATGGCGTCGTAGACATCGCAGACCGCGGCCATGCGTGCGAACAGGCTGATCTGGGTACCCCGCAGCTTGTGGGGATAACCGCTACCGTCGACCTTCTCGTGGTGGTGCAGGCAGACATCCTGCACACGCAAGCTGAAATGATTGCTGTCCAGCAACTGCACCCCGGCCTCCGGGTGCGAACGGATCGTCTCGAACTCGCCGTCAGTCAACTCCGACGGTTTGTTGAGGATCGCCTCTGGTATGGTCATCTTGCCGATGTCGTGCAGCAGGCCGGCGAGCCCGGCATCCTGTACCAGCAGCGGCGGCAGACCCAGCTGGCGGGCCAGGCCGATCATCAATCCACAGACCGCCACAGAATGCATATAGGTGTATTCATCGGCGTTCTTGAGTCGGGCCAGATTGATCAGGGCATCCGGATGGCGCATCAATGAGTCGGAGATATCCCGCACCATGTCGGCCACATGATCCATCTGGATGACCCGGCCCATGCGCAGATCGCCAAACATCTCGATGACCGCGGCCTTGGACCTGGAACAGACGTTGGCGGCCCGCACCAGTTCGTCGCTCATCGCCACCCGCGCGCGCTCAGGCTTGGGCGTGCACGGGAGGGCCGGCGCGATAGGCACAACAGTAGCGACGGCCACATCCGGGGAAAAAGGCTCATGCGGCCCCACCACTGGCGTATCGGCTCCCTTGGAAAGGTCAATCCAGACGCAGGCAATGGACGAATCCCGGACCTTCTCCAGGGTCTGCTCATCCTCAAGCAGAAAGCTTTTTTTCCAGAACGGGTGATCGAGCCAGGGACCGCATAGCTCCTGGATATACATGCCGACGCCCAAATCGGCCACGACGATTTTTTTCAGCACGATCAAGCCCCTTTTCAGGTAGCGACAAGCCCTCGTCGAGTGCTCCGGTGCGCCCCTCGCCTAACAAGCCGGCACGCTGTGGAACATGACGGAGAACCTGACTGGCATGAAAAAATATCGTCGATATGCGGGAGGCCCCGCCATCGGAGCATCCCTATTTCAGGGTAGGGATAACGGGGACAGGGTAGGAAAATCCCTAGCTGGCGACGCCAAAGAGACGGCTTTGCCGACCGCATCAAAGAACGCCTGGCGTTCCGCGAAACGCTCCTTGTCCGAGGCGCTGGGCCATGCGCCGAGGACCACTACCAGCAATTCATGTCGCGGGTCGAAGTACATGGCCTGACCAAAGATACCGAGGGCCTGATGAGTGGTTCAAACCGCAAGGTGGCGATGGGCGTGGTGCATCTGATCGAGATGGCACAGCTGTGGATGGATTCGGTATTGGATAGGCACCTGACTAACGTCAACGGCTGACAGCGTGCCGAGCATGGAGCAACAAACATCAGGAAAGATCAGCAGGTCGCTGATGGATGACCATACGCTGCGGTTCAAACGCAATATCTTCAGCATCAGGCACCGCTAGAACATCGATGCTGCTGGCGTTACCGATTACGTCATCAGCCAGAGCGCCAGCCTTGGGTAAGTGCACAGCCAGACCAGGACTGCTCTGAAACGCGAAATCTTGATCCATGTTGCACCTTCAGGAATATGCCTTGCAGATGCTCCACACTACATCAAGTAGAAGCGTTGTTTCCCATTTGGTAATAATCAGTTATGAAATCCACAAACGCCCTCACCTTGGGCGCCAAGTAGCGGGCTTGTGGATAAATCGCGTAGTAATGCCGCTCACCCAACGAGTAGTTCGGGAGGATCGAGACCAACCGCCCCAGAGCAAGATCGCTGCGCACGGTGGCCTGGGTGAAACAGGCAATGCCGGCACCGGCCAGCGTCGCGGCATGCAAGGCACTGATGGTGTTGCTGCGGAACTGACCGTTTGGCGTGACCTTGACCGAAGTGCCGCGAGCGGAACTCAGCTCCCAATCCGAAGAAGCCCCGATAAACGTCAGCAAGCGATGCTTGTCGAGCTCCTGGGCCGTACGCGGTAAACCGTGGATGCGGATATAAGCCGGAGAAGCCACCAGCACCTGTTTGGAAACCGTCAGGGTGCGGGCGATCAAAGTGGTGTCGGCCAGACCGCTGGCAATTCGTATGGCGACATCAAAGCCTTCGGCCACCAGGTCGACGAACTGGTCATCGCAGCACAGTTCCAACTCGATATCGGGGTAACGCTTCTGGAACCCCGGCAGCCAGTGCGGCAGATCCAATGTACCAACCACCAGAGGCACACTGACCCGCAACAGGCCTTCCGGCCGTTGATGCCCCTGGGCCATGGCCTGGGAAGCTGCGTCGACCCGGTCGAGAATATCGACACAGGCCGCGTAGTACTGCTCCCCTGCCCCGGTCAGGCTGAAGCGCCGGGTGTTGCGGTTGATCAACTGAACGCCCAGTTCAGTCTCCAGTTGCTGCAACTGTCGTGAAATCGTCGAGTGGGTGGTGTCCAGACGTTCTGCGGCGGCAGAGAAGCCCTTGGCCTCGACAATGCAACGAAAGGCGCGCATGGCGGATAACTGGTTCATGAAGCAGGCGTTCCGAAGTCAGGGGTTGATCACTTGACCGGCAAGGCAACGATTTGCGAAGTGGTCAGCACCGAACCGAAGGTGTCTTCGATCTCGGCCAGCGCCGAGTTGTGCAGCTCGTCCTTGCTCACCGAGTGGCCATTGGCGCGGGCGATGGCACGGGTGGCGGTGGCGTCGGATGCTACCACAACGCTGTAACCCAACGGCACGGCGTCACGGCCCGCACCGGCGACACAAGCGTGGGTCATCAGGCCGCTGATGATCAGGGTCTTGACCCCGGCCTTCTTCAGTTGGGCATCCAGGTCGGTGCTGGCGAACACGCTGACGGTGGTCTTCTGAACAACCTTGTCCTGTGGACGCGGCTTCATCTGCGGATGGAAGTCGACAGTCTTGCCGTCAATGCCGAACACCGCCGCACCAGCAGGCGCAATGTGCTGCACATGGATCACCGGGATGTGCTCCTTATCGGCGAAGGCGATCAGGCGCTTGGTGTTTTCCAGGGCCTTCATGCCATCCGGGATCGGCATACGGCCGCTGAAGTATTCGTTCTGGAAGTCGATCACCACCAGGGCGGTGGTTTTCGGGTCCAGGCGGTCGCTCGGCTCGGCACCGAACATGGCGCGGATGGTTGGGTGTTGATTGGTCGGCGCTTCAGCAGCGCAGGCGAACTGGACGGTCCCTAACATCAAGCCCAAACCGACGATTGCAGACTTGAGCACGTTGGAAAACGAACGTTCGGTCTCAGAGGCTTGAAACAAAGAAGCATTGCTCATGATGAAGTTCCTTTTTGGAGATTGGCTAACTGGGACTCAGCTTAAGGAGTAGCCCCTGTAGCAACAACGCACCAATCAGAACAATATCTGTTTGCCATCCACACAAATAAAATCAAGTAACCCGCACGCTCGACACTGCGTTTGTTTTTCTCGCATGCAAAAAAAAAAAAATCCGGAAATCCTCACTTTCGTGGGCTTTCCGGATTTTCTTCTACAACAAATATGGTGGGTCGTGTGGGATTCGAACCTACGACCAATTGGTTAAAAGCCAACTGCTCTACCAACTGAGCTAACGACCCGCTGTGTGGTGGCGCGTATAATACTGATTTCTAACGGTAATTCAACACCTTAAATGAAAAAAATCAAAAATAACGTGTCGGATCACTGATTCCGGCCGCTGCGAAGCCTTCAGCACGTAGCCGGCAGCTGTCACATTTCCCACATGCAAAGCCGTTAGCATCCGCTTGATAGCAGGATACGGTCAGCGAATAGTCGACCCCGAGCTTGATTCCGGCCTGGACGATATCGCCCTTGCTGAGGTTCTGCAGCGGTGCCTGGATGCGGAAACCATTGCCCTCGACACCGGCTTTGGTCGCCAGGTTGGCCAGGGTTTCGAAAGCCTCGACGAACTCGGGACGGCAATCCGGGTAACCGGAATAGTCCACGGCGTTGACGCCGATAAAGATGTCACGGGCTCCGAGCACCTCGGCCCACCCCAGGGCGAGCGACAGGAACACCGTGTTGCGTGCCGGCACGTAGGTCACCGGAATGCCTTCGCTCGGCGCCTCGGGCACGTCGATGCTGCTGTCGGTCAGGGCCGAACCGCCGATGCCGTTGAGGTTCAGGCCGATAACCTTGTGCTCGATGACCCCGAGGTCACGCGCCACCCGCTCGGCCGCCTGCAGCTCGGCACGGTGCCGCTGGCCGTAGTCGAAGCTCAGGGTGTAGCAGCTATAGCCCTCGGCACGCGCCATGGCCACCACGGTGGCCGAGTCCAGACCGCCGGAGAGAAGGATTACCGCTTTCTTGTCAGTGCTTGCTTGGGTGGTCATATCAGCGCCCCGGCTCGTCATTCCATAGGTATTTGTGCAACTGCATCTGCAGGCGTACCGGCAGGTTGTCCGCGACGATCCAGTCGGCCAGCTCACGGGCCGGCAGATCGTGGTGGCTCGGCGAGAACAGCACTTCGCCGGCACGTTTTTCCAGACCGTACTGAATCAGTTTGGACACCGCCCAGTCATAGTCCTCCCGCGAGCAGATCACAAACTTGACCTGGTCGTTGGGGGTCAGCAGCTCGATATTCTCGTAGCGATTGCGGTGCGATTCCTTCGAGCCCGGCGTCTTCAGATCGAGCACGCGACTGACCCGGGTGTCCACCGCCGAGATATCCAGCGCCCCACTGGTTTCCAGGGACACGCTGTAACCAGCGTCACAGAGCTGCTTGAGCAAGGGAATGGCATTGGGCTGGGCCAGCGGTTCGCCACCGGTCACGCAGACATAACGCGGACGGTAATCGGCCACCTGGGTCAGCAGGCTGTCCAGGGTCATGAGTGTGCCGCCGCTGAAGGCGTAGGCACTGTCGCAGTACTGGCAGCGCAACGGGCAACCAGTCAGGCGCACAAAAACGGTGGGCAGCCCAGCCGTCCGCGTTTCACCCTGCAACGAGTAAAAAACTTCGGTGATTCTCAATGTGTCTTGCATAGTCGCCACGGGCGTAACAGCTAAACAGGCCGTCCGCCTCAGTCAGGCACCGCCATGAACCTGCAATCGCACAGTCCAGGACAGCGTGTTTCATAAAAAAGGGCGTGAATTCTAACGAAAAAACCCGCGACAAGCGCGGGTTTCTTCAAGCAGGCCGTCGGCCGTCACATGCGCTGCAGATCGCGCTGTGCCAACTGCGCGGCGGAAGTCCCGGGATATTGGGAAACCACCTGCTGCAGAATGCCCTTGACCTTGTCGGTATGACCCAGGCGACGCTCGACATCCGCCAGCTTGTACAGCGAATCCGGCACCTTGGCGTGCTTGGGATACAGCTGGCTGACCTTGGCAAACGCCTGGCCGGCACCTTGCAGATCGCCCTTGGCCAGATTCACCTCGCCCAACCAGTATTGCGCGTTACCGGCGTACTGGCTATTGGGGTACTTGCGCAGGAAGGCGCTGAACGCCTGGCTGGCCTTGTCGAAGTCCTTGGCCTTGATCAGGTCGAAGGCTGCATCGTAGTAGAGTTTTTCCTTGGCCGGATCACCCGGCTCGCTGCTGGCCGCGGGGGCCTGGGCAGCGGGTGCAGCACCGGCGGCGGCATTGACATTGCCACCGGTTGAAGAATTATCAGGAGCCGCAGCCGCCGGAGCGCCGCCACTGCCTATGCGCCGATCAAGATCCTGGTATCGCTCCAGGTTTTCCTGCTTCATGCGCGCAATATCGTTTTGCAGAACCTCGATCACGCCTTGTTGCTGCGCGAGTTGCTCCTGCATGCGTTGCAATTGGTTGAACAGCTCGCCCTGTGCCGAGACAGGGGCCGAAACCCCTCCCCCGGCATAGGCGCCGTTCGTACCGTAACCCGCAGGCGGATAACTCCCACCGTTACCGGAGTTGTCATCGACCACAGGAACCGCAGCCCACGCCGCAAGCGGCATCAGGCTGAGAGCCAGAACAGTTACAGCACGACGGCACGTTCGCATGACGAATTACTTACGCAGTTCGACGCGACGGTTTTGAGCCCAGGACTGCTCGTCATGGCCAGTAGCTACTGGACGCTCTTTACCGTAGGAAACCAGTTCCAGCTGACCTGGAGCAACACCTTGCAGTACCAGGTAGCGTTGAACGGCTTTCGCACGACGCTCGCCCAGTGCCATGTTGTACTCGCGAGTACCACGTTCGTCGGTGTTACCTTCCAGAACGACTTTAGCGCCGCTAGCTTTCAGGTCCTTGGCGTGAACGTCCAGGGAGCGCATGGCTTCTGGCTTCAGGTCCGAGCTGTCGTATTCGAAGTAGAAAGTGGTGATAGCGCGCAGAGCAGCTTCTTCGCTCAGGGAGCCGTCGACTGCACCAGTGTTAGCGCCGTAACCAGCGTTTGGGTCTACAGCGCCTTGACCGGCATTGTCGCCGCCTTTGGACGAGCAACCTACAGCTACAGCCATGGCCAGAGCCAGCGCAGCAAATTTACCAAACTTCAGCATTTCCATCGTAAAACTCCTAATGAACCCCAGTGTGTTAAGCAAAATCGTAAAGCGCCGCGTCAGTTCAGGTAAGGGGACCAGGAAGGTTCTCTGACTTCGCCTTGAGCGGTAGGAAGCGGGAGCCTTACGCGTCCATTAATGGACACGAGCATCAAGACTCCCCGGCCCTGCTGGGCGGTGGCGTAGATTACCATGGTGCCGTTGGGCGCGACAGTGGCTGACTCATCAAGGTTGGTGTCTGTCAGTATTTTTACTGTCCCACGTTGCAAATCCTGAGCCGCGACTCGGAAATTGGTGAAGCCGTCCTGGCGGTGAATCATCACCAGGGTCTTTTCATCCGCCGACAATTTCGGGTTGGCGTTGTAGTTGCCGATGAAGGTCACGCGCTCCGCACCACCGCCATTGACGTTGGTTTTGTAGATCTGTGGCTTGCCGCCACGATCGGAGGTGAAGTAGATGGTCGAGCCATCCTTGCCCCAGAACGGTTCGGTGTTGATGCCCGGGCCGCTGGTGACGCGACTCATCTGGCGCGTGGCCATGTTCATCACGTAGATGTCCGGGTTGCCGTCCTTGGACAGCACGAACGCCAGGCGGTTACCGTCCGGCGACCAGGCCGGCGCACCGTTGAGGCCTTCGAAGTTGGTGATCTGCTCACGGCGACCGGTATCGATGTGCTGGACGAAGATGCGCGGACGCTTCTGTTCGAACGACACATAGGCGATGCGCTTGCCATCCGGTGCGAAACGCGGCGACAGGATCGGCTCGCGCGATTGCAGCAGGGTCACCGCGCGGGCACCGTCATAGTCCGAGCGTTGCAGGGTGTAACGGGTGTTGTTCACCGAGAAACGCTCAGCCGTGACATAAAGCATGCGCGTGGAGAACGCACCCTTGATACCGGTGAGCTTTTCGAACGACTGGTCGGAGATGTAGTGCGACATGTCGCGCAACTGATCGACCGTGCCCGACACACTGCCGGTCAGCACTTGCTGCTCGGTGGAGACGTTGAACAGCGCGTACTGCACCTGCAGGCGACCGCCGGCCGGAACAATGCTGCCGACCATGATGTACTGGGCGCCCAGGGCCTTCCAGTCACGGTAGATGACTTCGCTGGCCTGGGTCGGCAGGCTGATCATGTTCTGTTTCGGAATCGGCGAGTAGTAACCGGAGTTACGCAGGTCGTCGCCGATGATCTGGGCCATGTCGTCCGGCAGGACGCTACCGCCCTGCCAGCCGAAGGGAACGACCGCGATGGGCGTGGCCCGATCGCTACCGCTGGTGACCAGAATGTTCTTTTCATCCGCCATCGCCATCCCTGCCAGGCAGCAGATCACGACAAGCATTGTTCGAAGAAGGTTTCTCACAAGGCTAGATCCTCAGGTGTGAATGTCATCTTGAAGGAACGATAGGGCGCAAAGTCGCTCGGTTTCATTCCCTGCATTTCCGTCAAACGACCAATATTCTTGACCGCAGCTACCGCCGAGGCGTCAAACGGGCCGTCGCCACTGGACTTGGCTACCGAGACCGTGGTCACCGTACCGTCCGGCAACATGCCGATTTGCAGCACCACCGTCATACCTTTGCGCGCAGAAGGAGGACGTGCCCAACCTTCCGCTGCCCGCGAACGAATCAGATCGTCAAAGCTGCCCGCCGTTTCATCACCCTGCTCATCAGCCAGGGCCTGTTGGCGTTGCGGCGTGTCGGAAAGCAGATCTGCCAGGGCCTGGGCCTTTTTATCTTCGGCGGATTTACGCGCCGCATCCTGCGACTTCTTCTTCGCGGCATCGGCAGCGGCTTTCTTCTTCGCGTCTTCGGCGATTTTCTTCTTCGCCTCGTCAGCTTCGGATTTCTTCTTCGCGTCTTCGGCGGCTTTCTTCTTGGCGTCTTCGACGATTTTCTTCTTCGCGTCTTCAGCGGCCTGCTTGGCCTCTTCTTCAGCGGCCTTCTTGGCTTCGTCGTCGGCTTTCTTCTTGGCTATATCAGCCAGTTCCTTTTTCGCTTCGGCAGCCTTTTTCGCGTCGTCGGCTTTCTTGGCCTCATCGGCCTTTTTCGCCTCATCCGCGGCTTTCTTGGCTTCGTCGGCCTTTTTCGCGTCGTCGGCCTTTTGAGCCGCTTCCTCTTTCTTTTGTTCCGCAGCCTTTATCGCTTCCTGCTCGACCTTCTTCTGTTCCATCTGTTCGACTTCGGTCTGACGCGCAGCGGATTTCTTCGCCTCACCCGCAATCTTCTGATTGGTCTGGGTGGTCGCCTGACTTTTCGATTTCAGCTGATACAGGGTCGCCTGGACAATCGGCTTGGCTTCCGGCAGATCCGGCGTCATGGCAAAGCTGACGAACAGCATGCCAAAGATCAGGATATGCAGGCCGATCGCCCAGACCCAGGGCCAGAAGTAGCTTTCCGAAGCGGACGGCTCTCGCTGTTGGTGCATCAGGGGGCCTCGGTAATCAAGCCAACATTACCGACGCCGGCCTTCTGCAGACCGCCCATGGCACCCATGACGGAGCCATAGTCGACGGTCTTGTCACCGCGAATGAACACCTGGGTACGCTTGCCGCCTTCGGTGCCGGCACGGATGATCTTGGTCACCGCGTCGGTCATCTGCGGCAGGGTCATGGCCCTGTCCTGCTGTTTTTCGGTATCGACTTCGCTGCCAAGGTTCCAGTAGTAGGTCTTGTCAGCCTTGATCGAAATGGTCAGGACCTGGGTGTTGTTGTCCTGCGGCAAGGCTTCGCTGGAAACCTTGGGCAGATCAACCTTCACGCCCTGATTGAGCATCGGCGCGGTCACCATGAAGATAACCAGCAGCACCAACATCACGTCGATGTAGGGCACCACGTTCATCTCGGCGACCGGCTTGCGTTTGTGGCGAACTCGGGCCATGGGGATTTACCTGCTCACTCTTCGCTGGTGTGCACTTTACGGTGCAGGATCGCCTGGAACTCATCGGCGAAGGTGTAGTAACGGCTGATCAGGGTCTCGCCACGGGCCGCGAAGCGGTTGTAGGCGATAACCGCCGGAATCGCCGCGAACAGGCCGATGGCGGTAGCCACCAGTGCTTCGGAAATGCCCGGGGCCACGGTGGCCAGGGTTGCCTGCTGGGCGGTAGCCAGGCCACGGAAGGAGTTCATGATCCCCCAGACGGTACCGAACAGGCCGATGTACGGGCTGACGGAACCGACGGTGGCGAGGAACGGCAGGCTCTGCTCGAGTTTTTCTTCTTCACGGGAGATGGCCACGCGCATGGCACGGGACACGCCTTCCATGACCGCTTCCGGATCGACGCCCGGTTGCTGGCGCAAACGGGAGAACTCCTTGAAACCGGCACGGAAGATCTGCTCCACACCCGAGTCCGGGTCCGGGTTGCTGCCGGCCTGACGGTAGAGCTTGGACAGGTCGATACCCGACCAGAAGCGCTCCTCGAAGCTCTCCAGGGCGCGGCGGCCGGCGCGCAGCAGGTTGCTGCGCTGAAAAATCATGACCCATGAGGTGACCGAGGCGGCCAACAGGATCAGCATGACCAATTGCACCACGATGCTGGCATTGCTGACCAAGCTCCACATGGAGGAATGGTCGACGACGTTAGCTTCCACGCTTTATCTCCTGCTCTAAGTGAGTACCCGCGCCGCTTGTGTCGGCAAAGGCCGAACGCAAGGCTTCTGGAATGGCCCGGGGTTTTAAACTATCGGCGCGCACACAGGCCACCAGGAACCGCCCTTCACAGAGCAGCGTTTCATCATCAGCCCGCCTGACCTGCTGCTTGAAGCGCAGGCTCGCACGGTTCAGCTCAATCACCTCGGCGCTGATCAGCAGTTCGTCGTCCAACCGCGCCGGCGCGTGGTAACGCGCTTCGCTGGAATGCACGACGAACAACAGGTTCTCCCCTGCCAGCGACGATTGGGCAAAGCCCAATGCCCGTAGCCGCTCGGTTCGAGCCCGCTCCATGAACTTAAGGTAATTGACGTAATACACGATGCCGCCGGCATCGGTGTCCTCGTAATAAACGCGACAGCGATGTGCGAACGACTGAACCCCGTTTTGCGCGCGCATACTCTAGTGCTTACTCCTCAGGTTGCCAATCCGGCCAGGCAACTGTTTTTCATCCTTCGACGATTTTTTGCATGAAGATTCGTGACACGTGCCCTTCGGACAACGCAAACCGCGAATAAATCAGCCCCGATTCCGCTTTTACTCGTCCAACGCATCCAGAAACTCGTCTACCACGGGCATTTCACCCAAGCGCGACGGAATATTCAATCCGAAGTGCAGATAGGCATGCCGGGTCACCACCCGTCCACGGGGGGTGCGCATGATGTAGCCCTGCTGGATCAGGTAGGGTTCGAGCACATCTTCGATGGTGTGCCGCTCCTCGCTGATCGCCGCCGCCAGGCTGTCCACGCCGACCGGACCGCCGTCGAACTTCTCGATCATGGTCAGCAGCAGGCGCCGGTCCTGGTGATCGAAACCGTGTTCATCGACATCCAGCAAGTTCAACGCCAGGTCCGCCACGGCCTTGGTGATATGGCCCTTGGCCCGCACCTCGGCGAAATCCCGCACCCGGCGCAACAGGCGGTTGGCAATCCGCGGCGTGCCCCGGGCCCGTCGAGCGATCTCGAACGCGCCTTCCGGGTCCAGCGGCAAGCCGAGAATCCCCGCCGAACGAGTGACGATGGTCGCCAGGTCCGCGGTGCTATAGAACTCAAGACGCTGGACGATACCGAAGCGGTCGCGTAACGGGTTGGTCAACATGCCCGCGCGGGTGGTGGCGCCGACCAGGGTGAAGGGTGGCAGATCAAGCTTGATCGAACGCGCCGCCGGCCCTTCGCCGATCATGATATCGAGCTGGAAGTCTTCCATCGCCGGGTACAGGACTTCTTCGACAACGGGCGACAGGCGGTGAATTTCATCGATAAACAGCACATCGTGGGGCTCGAGATTGGTCAGCAGCGCCGCCAGGTCGCCGGCGCGCTCCAGCACCGGCCCCGAGGTGCTCTTGATCGACACGCCCATTTCCTGGGCGATGATATTGGCCAGGGTGGTCTTGCCCAGGCCCGGCGGGCCGAAGATCAGGGTGTGGTCAAGGGACTCGCCACGCCCGCGTGCCGCCTGGATAAACAGCTCCATCTGCTCCTTGACCGTCGGCTGGCCGATGTACTCGGCCAGGCTCAACGGCCGAATGGCGCGATCCTGGACTTCCTCGCGGTCACGCCCGCCGGAGGCGGTAATCAAACGGTCGGCTTCAATCACTTAGATCATTCCCTTCAGGGCGCGACGAATCATGTCTTCGCTGCTCAGGCCTTTGTCTTTGATGGCCGACACCGCCTTGCTCGCTTCCTGGGGCTTGTAGCCCAGGGAAATCAGCGCACTGACCGCATCGCTTTCAGCACTGGCCACCGGCTGCGCCGGGGCACCGTCCGGCTGGTTGGGCACCAGGGCAAACATGCTCGGCACGGTTTCCCAGGCCTTGAAGCGGTCCTTGAGCTCCACCAGCAGGCGCTCGGCGGTCTTCTTGCCAACGCCGGGCACCCGCACCAGCGCCGAGGTGTCCTGGGCCTGCACGCAGCGCACCAGTTCATCGACCTCCAGGCTCGACATCAACGCCAGGGCCAGCTTCGGCCCGACACCGTTGAGGCGGATCAACTCGCGAAAAAAGTCGCGCTCGCGCCTGCCGATGAAGCCATAGAGTAACTGGGCATCCTCGCGCACCACCAAATGGGTGTGTAGGGTCAGCGGCTCGCCGACCGACGGCAGGCGGTAAAGCGTGGTCATCGGCACCTCCAGCTCGTAGCCGAGGCCATTCACATCAAGGATGAGGTGCGGCGGCTGTTTTTCAGCCAGGGTGCCGCGCAAACGTCCAATCACGTATCAGATCCTTATTTCTGGCCAGACCAGTGGCTGACGACTCGGAACGATAGCGCACTACGTTATCCGGCGTGGCGCTATCGGCAAGCAAAATTGTTTGAGGCGATGATGCTATCAGAGACGCAGGCGACCACCACGGGAACGTGCCGCACCCAGGCCATGGGGCAAGAGACTGGAGCGGGTATGTGCATGGCACAGGGCAATCGCCAGGGCATCGGAGGCGTCGACTTGCGGTTTGGTGGTGAGCTTGAGCAGGTGCATGACCATCATCATCACCTGTTCCTTGTTGGCGCCGCCGGTACCGGCCACGGCCTGCTTGACCTGGGTCGCGGTGTACTCGGCGATCTCGAGGTTTTCCTCGGCGCCGGCGACGATGGCCGCGCCCCGCGCCTGGCCAAGCTTGAGCGCCGAGTCGGCGTTTTTTGCCATGAACACCTTTTCGATGCCCATGGTCACCGGCCCGTAGGTCTGGATCACTTCGCGCACGCTGCGGTAGACGATCTGCAAACGCTCATGCAGTTCGCCACTGCCGGTGCGGATGCAGCCCGAGGCGACGTAAACGCAGCCGCGGCCGGTATCGCGCACCACACCATAACCGGTGATGCGCGAACCGGGGTCGATACCAAGAATTAAAGTCATAACGCCTGCGTTTGGGTCAGCCGAGCTGCTCGGCTACCGATTCGGGAATATCGGCATTGGAGTAGACGTTCTGCACGTCGTCCAGGTCCTCGAGCATATCGATCAGCTTGAGGACCTTTTCCGCGCCCTCCAGATCGAGTTCGGCGCTGGTGGTCGGCAACATGACGATTTCCGCATCCGCCGCCTTGAATCCTGCCGCATCCAGGGCGTTACGCACCGTATAGAAGCCGGCAAACGAGGTGAACACGTCCATCGAACCGTCCTCGTGGGTAACCACGTCATCGGCGTCGGCTTCCATCGCCGCTTCCATCAGCGCGTCTTCATCGATGCCCGGGGCGAAGGACAGTTGCCCCTTGCGCTCGAACAGATAGGCCACGGAGCCGTCGGTCCCCAGGTTGCCGCCACACTTGCTGAACGCGTGACGCACGGCTGCCGCGGTACGGTTGCGGTTGTCGGTCATGCATTCAACCATCACCGCCACGCCACCGGGGCCGTAGCCTTCGTAGCTGAGTTCGACCATATCGTCGGTGTCGGCCGCACCGGCACCGCGGGCCACCGCGCGATCGATGATATCGCGGCTCATGTTTGCGCCGAGGGCCTTGTCCAGCGCCAGACGCAGGCGTGGGTTGGAGCCTGGATCACCACCGCCCTGACGAGCGGCAACGGTCAGCTCACGAATCCACTTGGTGAAGATCTTGCCCTTCTTGGCATCCTGACGTTCTTTGCGGTGCTTGATGTTCGCCCACTTGGAATGACCTGCCATAACTCGCTCCGAATTCTCTTTGTGCTCTTTGAAACGTTGCCCGCCCTGCCCGGTGGCAGCGGCCGGCAATAAAAAGTCTCGACCTTGAAAAAAGGCGCATCCAGTGGATGCGCCCTCGGGTCCGTCTTACTCTGCCTTGGGGGCTTCGCGCAGGCGGATATGCAGCTCGCGCAGTGCCTTGGCGTCCACCAGCCCTGGCGCCTGGGTCATGACACAGGCCGCGCTCTGGGTTTTCGGGAACGCGATCACTTCGCGAATCGACTGGGCGCCGGTCATCAGCATCACCAGGCGGTCAAGGCCGAAGGCCAGGCCACCGTGGGGCGGAGCACCGTATTTCAGCGCGTCGAGCAGGAAGCCGAACTTCTCTTCCTGTTCCGCTTCGCTGATACCCAGCAGACGGAACACCGCCTGTTGCATTTCCTTGCGATGGATACGGATCGAACCGCCACCCAGCTCGGTGCCGTTCAGAACCATGTCGTAGGCGCGGGACAAAGCGGTGGCCGGGTTGGCCGCCAGTTCTTCCGGCGAGCACTTCGGCGCGGTGAACGGGTGGTGCAAGGCGGTGAAGCTGCCGTCTTCGTTCTCTTCGAACATCGGGAAGTCGACGACCCACATCGGTGCCCACTCGCAGGTGAGCAGTTCGAGGTCATGACCGACCTTGATCCGCAGCGCGCCCAGGGCTTCGCTGACGATCTTGGACTTGTCGGCACCGAAGAAGACGATGTCGCCGTCGACCGCACCGACGCGATCGAGGATCACGTTGAGGTTGGCCTCGGGAATGTTCTTGACGATCGGCGACTGCAGGCCTTCAACACCCTTGGCGCGTTCGTTGACCTTGATGTACGCCAGGCCCTTGGCACCGTAGATGCCGACGAACTTGGTGTACTCGTCGATCTTGCTGCGCGGCATGCTCGCCGCGCCCGGGACGCGCAAGGCGGCCACACGGCATTTCGGGTCGTTGGCCGGGCCGCTGAACACCTTGAACTCAACGTCCTTGAGCTGGTCGGCAACGTCCACCAGTTCCAGCGGGATACGCAGGTCCGGCTTGTCGGAGCCGTAACGGCGCATGGCCTCGTCCCAGGTCATGTGCGGGAACTCACCGAACTCCAGACCCAGCACTTCCTTGAACAGGTTGCGGATCATGCCTTCGGTCAGGCCCATGATGTCTTTTTCATCGAGGAAGCTGGTCTCGATGTCGATCTGGGTGAATTCCGGCTGGCGGTCGGCCCGCAGGTCTTCGTCGCGGAAGCACTTGGCGATCTGGTAGTAACGGTCGAAGCCGGCCACCATCAGCAGTTGCTTGAACAGCTGCGGCGATTGCGGCAGGGCGAAGAAGCTGCCGGCGTGGGTGCGGCTCGGCACCAGGTAGTCACGAGCGCCTTCGGGAGTCGCACGGGTCAGGATCGGCGTCTCGACGTCGAGGAAGCCGTTTTCGTCCAGGTAACGACGGATGCTGGTGGTCATGCGCGAACGCAGACGCAGCTTGTCGAGCATTTCCGGACGACGCAGGTCGATAAAACGATAACGCAGGCGGGTTTCTTCGCCGACGTCGGAGTATTCGTTGAGCGGGAACGGCGGGGTTTCCGCTTCGTTCAGCACTTCCAGCTCGTAACCCAGCACTTCGATGGCACCGGACGCCATGTTGGCGTTGCCGGCACCGGCCGGACGCAGGCGGACCTTGCCGGTGATCTTGACCACGTACTCGCTGCGCACGCGATCGGCGGCGGCGAAAGTGTCGGCGCGATCCGGGTCGAAGACCACCTGGGCCAGACCTTCGCGGTCACGGATATCGAGGAAAATCACCCCGCCATGGTCGCGACGACGGTGGACCCATCCGCAAAGGGTGACTTCCTGGCCTTCCAGGCTCTCGTTCAGTTGGCCGCAATAATGGCTGCGCATCATGGTCGTGGTTCGCTTCTAGTCATTCGATTTCGGTGGAGGTCTTGTCTTGGCAACGCGACAAGCGCCCGCTCGTGTCGCTTATTTCAGTCGGCTTTATCGCCACCTGCCAGGTTTTTCTTGCTGCCGGTCTTGAAATCCGTCTCGTACCAGCCGCTACCGCTGAGGCGGAAGCCTGGCATGGAGAGCATTTTCTTCAATTGCGGTGCCTGGCAGGCCGGGCAGTCGACCAGCGGTGCATCACTGATCTTTTGAATGGCTTCCAGCTGATGACCGCAGGAAGCGCATTGATAGTCGTACATGGGCATGGGGCGTCTCGGCAATCAGATAACGGCAACACTGCTGCCCGAGCCCGGGACGGGCCATGCAGCAAAGAGCGGGATTATATCCGTTAAATCGAGCCTTTGCAGCCGTGGACCGGTCAGCGCCCCAGCCCATGCCGTCTCGCCAATCCACCGAGACGTCAGAACAAGCCTAGAGGGCCCGGGACAAACCGCCCAACGTCAGCAGATGGACGACACAGACCACGCGAATCAAACCACTGAAATTCTTCACCCCGCCGTAGCGCAGATGAACCTCCATGTCCACATTGGACAGCAAGGCATTGACTGTACATTCATGGGTATTGGCAATATCGGCCAGTACCTTCCAATAAACCTCCTCCAGACGCAAGCAGGTGGCAAAACCATTCAAACGCACCGAACGCGAAACTGGCTTCGCCAATCCAATATCGAAATCCAGCAACAGGGGATCCACCCGGGTCTTGCGCAAACAACCGGAACTCCCCACCTCATGCCCTACCCACTGAACCATTTTCATCGCACTCCGTCGCTGCACACCTTTGAATAAAGGCGCTCCTGGCAAACCTCCTGACATAAAACATTAAGTAAAAAACCCTATCCAGCAGACTGCACCACAGCCTCCGTAGGAAGAGTCCATTAATAAGGAAGAACAACGAAAAGCCTGGGGCCGCGACCAGGCGAAGGCCTGCGCCTTCGCGAAGATGCCGAGCTCGCCGACAGGCAGCGCGAATGAAGCGACGGCTTCATTCGCGCCGGCGCGGGCTCAGCCTTCGAGCAGGGCGCGCAGCATCCAGGCGGTCTTCTCATGCACCTGCATGCGCTGGGTCAACAGGTCGGCGGTCGGTTCGTCACTGACCTTGTCCAGCAACGGAAAGAGGCCCCGCGCCGTGCGGGTGACCGCTTCCTGGCCTTGCACCAGTTGCTTGATCATCTCCTCGGCACTCGGCACCCCTTCTTCTTCCTTGATGGAGGACAGACGGGCGTAGGTGGAATAGGTCCCCGGCGCGGGAAAACCCAGGGCGCGGATACGTTCGGCGATCAGGTCGACGGCCAGGGCCAGTTCGTTGTATTGCTCTTCGAACATCAAATGCAGCGTGCGGAACATCGGCCCGCTGACATTCCAGTGAAAGTTGTGGGTTTTCAGGTACAGCACGTAGGTGTCCGACAACAGACGGGAAAGACCTTCAACAATGGATTTACGGTCTGCTTCGCTGATACCGATATCAATAGCCATATGTATCCCCTTGGTCAGAATGGATCATCGTCTTCGCAGGTGCAGGACCACTCTAGCAAGCGCCTACGACTCGCGCAGCCGCGACGACTGCGACAAATCCGCCACGGCGACCACCGGCAGGCGTCTGGCCCGCGGGCTGTGTCGGCGCAGGCCCTGCCCCGCCGCAAGTTCTCCGACAGCGGCCCGGCGCCGAAGTTTGAGAAGGCATGGGCTTTGCTGTTAAATAGAGGCTGTGTCGTGGCTGTCGATTCTCTGGCAGCGGCGCATAGGCGGATGCCCACACGTGCCCAACGCCTCACCTTTTTTCCAGAAGCGAACCGTGTGCCACCCGCTCTTCCTTGTGATCCGTCTTGAGTGAGTCAATCAAAATGTTGAAAATCGTCCACCTGCTAACGGGCGCCGTTGCCCTGCTGCTGTCCTTTATCCCCAGCCTGCGATCCGAAGCCCTGCCTTACCTGCAACAACCCGATGCGCTGTACCTGGCATTCTTCGGCTTGCTCAACCTGACCCTCGCGCCAGTCATTCCTTACTGGAACAAGGGCCCACGGCATCAACTGCAAATCCTGGTCAGCATTCTGCTGATCATCGCCGTGGCACTGCAAATCCTCACCCTGCTCGCCCCTCTGACCCTGATCGGCGGCCAACCCGCCGTGCTACCGAGCCTGCTGGCCGCCGTGATTGCCGTATTGCTGCACCTGGCGGTGAGTTTCTACAAGAAATCTTCCCCGGCGGCGGCTTCCCACAACTACGACATGAGCAATCGCGATACCGGTACCGTGAAGTGGTTCAACACCTCCAAGGGTTTCGGCTTTATCTCGCGGGATTCCGGCGATGATATTTTCGTGCACTTCCGCGCCATCCGTGGCGAAGGCCACCGCGTCCTGGTCGAAGGCCAGCGCGTGGAGTTCTCGGTGATGAACCGGGACAAGGGCTTGCAAGCCGAGGACGTGATCGCGGCCCTGCCGCGCCGCTGATCGGCCACAAAAAAACGCGAGGCAGCCTGGCTGCCTCGCGTTTTTTTATGCCTACGGATTGCTGTCAATAATGCGGCGGTGGTGCTTCTTCCTCAAAGGAATCGAACTGCCCCATCATTTCTTCATGACGCTTGAGCAAAGCGGCCATCTGCAGTTGCAGGCGCTCGACCACCCGCCGCTGCTCCACCAGCACATCATTGAGCGCCTGAATGGTGTCATCCTGAAACGCCTGGCGACTTTCCAGTTCGGTCACGCGATCTTCAAGGTTCATACGTCCGCCTGTACAAAACGCGAATCATGCTGGAACGCCACTCGCAACTGCTCGCGAATCACCATGAACTCCTCATCGCTATAAGGCCGCGTCGGGTGCTTGCCCCAAACCGGTGCCGGCCAGGCCACATCGTCACGACGACGAACGATCACATGCATATGTAACTGACTGACCACATTGCCCAGGGCCGCGACATTCATCTTGTCCGCCTTGAAGGTGACCTCGAGCAGCTGCGCCAGCTCCGTGGTCTCGCGCCACAACTGCTGCTGATCGGTAGCCTCCAACTGGAACACTTCACTGATATCCGCGCGCCGTGGCACCAGGATGAACCAGGGATAGTTCGCATCATTGGACAGCAGCACACGACACAACGGCAAGTCGCCCATCGGCAAGGTGTCTTGTTGAAGGCGCGAATCGAGAACGAACACCGTGAATACTCCTGCGTGACGGATAGGTTTGCGCCCGGCAAAAGCCAGGCGACAGGCCGTCAGGATACCCGTGATCGGCCACCGATTCACGGCCCTCGGCCGCGATGGCGGCAAATGGGCGAATACGGGGCACCGCCTGCTCCAGAATGGAACAGGGCGCACTTTTTCAGGACAACAAACACCACAAAATTACACAGCAGCCAGAAAAAAACCCAGCCGGCCATAAAAATGTCACTTTTTTCTGAAATCCTCTGCCTACGTCATGGAAGGCGAGAGCTGACTCCAGGGACAAAAAAGCCGCCTTGCCTGCAGACAATGTCCGCATCGAAACTGTAAATCGGCTTTTTGCACCAAAACCGCACACTACGACTACTATCAGTGCACGCTTCAGTCACCGACTACCCAGTCGGAGTGTGGACTGGTAACGTTTTTGGCTTTCCATGGATTTTCAAAGGATTAGCAGCACAAGGAAAAGCACTACGTCAAGCGCTGGCGTAAAGGCCAACCGCCCTAGGTTTCATAAGGGTTTCAGCGTGATGACGGTGCCAGGTAAATTTTTTCTCACGTTTTTTTCACTTTGTGCATGCTTGTTGCATTGGTAAGTGAATAGTCGCGACAGAGGGTCGGCCCGGACGCTGAAGCCCCTGCGACACCGAGACAACGCAGTACAGTGCGCCCATGGAGAGTTCAGGGCTTGAACATAGACCATTTGCTTCTATGCTCATTCCGCTGAAAACAGCGCTGAAGTTGTGCAGCCGCTGTACAAAGGCTGTGAATTTGCGACATGGAGCTAGCTTTTTGCGACAGGCTCGTAAAGAAGCCGCAAGGATAGGTGTGCAAGTATCGCCAAGTTTGTCAGCGTGATATAAGTTTGCGCCGACACAAAAAAGAAAGAGCCGCCCAGACAAAAATACAGGTGGGACGGCAGTACTCTTCCTAAAACCAAAGGAGCAAATCACGATGCGCGTGATGAAGTGGAGCATGATCGCCCTGGCTGTTACCGCAGCAGGTTCCCAAGTGGCTATGGCCGACCCGTTCGTAACCCCTCAGTCTGACGCCAAGGGTTTCGTTGAAGGCGCTTCGGCTGGTGTGGTTCTGAAGAACTACTACTTCAATCGGGACAAGAAAGATGGTGGTGTCGACCAAAAAGACTGGTCCCAAGGCGTGCTCGGCAAAGCCAGCTCTGGCTTTACCCAAGGTACCGTTGGTGTAGGTGTCGATGTCTTTGGTGATGCCGGTTTCAAACTTGACGGTGACAACACCCATGTGGGTAGCGGCAACCTGAGCCACGGAGCAGATGGCGTCAATAATAGCTTCGGTAAAGCAGGCGCGGACGTCCGCGTTCGCATCTCCAAAACCCAGCTGACATTCGGCGACTTCACCCCTACCACTGCGCCAGTATTCGCCGTTGGCGGGAGCCGTCTGTTCCAGCAAACCGCTCGTGGCTTCCAACTGCAAAGCAGTGAAGTCAAAGACCTCGATCTCGAAGCTGGCCATTTTTACGCTGGTAGCAGCACGGACTACACCTCGCTGCAGGGCAACCTGTTTGCCACCTATGCCGGTGTTACAGCCAAGAGCATCGACTATGTGGGTGGTAAGTACGCCATCAACGAGAACCTGACTGCTTCCCTGTACGGCGCCAAGCTCCAGGATGTCTGGAACCAGTACTACACCAACGTCAACTACACCCTGCCACTGGCTAGCGATCAGAGCCTGAACTTCGACTTCAACCTCTATCGCACAACCGATACCGGTGCGGCGAAGGCAGGTGATATCAGCAACACTGCCTACTCCCTGGCAGCTGCTTACTCCTTCCTCAAAGCACACACTTTCACCCTGGCCTTCCAACAGGTACACGGTGACACGCCATTCGATTACATTGGCTTGGAGCGTGGCAAGGGTAACCAGGGTGGTGACTCGATTTTCCTGGCTAACTCGATTCAGTACTCCGACTTCAACGGCCCAGGCGAGAAATCCATCCAGGCCCGTTATGACATTAAAATGGCTGAGTACGGTATCCCAGGCCTGAGCTTCATGGCTCGTTATGTCCACGGTCAGGGCATCGACGGCACCAATATATCCGCTAACAGTGCGTATCGTAATACCGACGGCACCCCTCTCTATGGCAAAGACGGTCATCACTTCGAAACCAACCTGGAAGCCAAGTATGTTGTCCAGTCTGGCCCTCTGAAGGATCTGTCCTTCCGTGCACGCCAAGCTTGGCACCGTGGCAACGCTGCCGACGGCGAAGGCAACATCAACGAGTTCCGTTTGATCACCGAGTACCCAATCACCATCCTGTAATCGCCTGATTACTTGCTTGATGATGTAATACTCGCTTGAAGAAAGGCCCATCCTGATGATGGGCCTTTTTTTGCGCCCAATATGGGCGTATATCTTGTAAGTCATTGAGTTCCGCCCCCATAACTACCGCGTTTCTTGCCAACTTAACCTTACCGCATCACAAGGGTGGGTTTGCGCCGTGTAGCCATCATCAAATCATGCGATTTCTAGCCGAACCTTAAGCTAGATAAGAACTAAAATATCAGTTCAAACCCACCAACCAAAACAAGGGTTCAAAAATGAATCCGGCAACCTCTTTCTCTACCTCAAACAGCAATGAAGCCCTATCTGAAACACCTATGATATCGGCGTCCACGCGCCCACCTCCCCAACGCCGCACCCATTTTGATTCACACTTTCCTAATTACGACCAATTTGTCGCGAAAAAGTCATAAATCACCACTACGATTGCGCAGGCACAGCGCCGACAGTAGTATGCAATTGAAGCTCTGAAAGTTACCTTTCTTCCCTGTACTGCCGCCCAGGCCAGGTGTCGGCTGAATGTTTACATAATAGATGTCATACCTTGCCATTGCGCCAAGTTGGTTCGCTGTGCCTGATCTTCCGCCGTCAAACTCCCCTCTACCGGATACCGAAAAGGAAGTGATATGCCACGTCAAACATTCAAAGTCCTTGCTCTAACAGCAGCCATCTCCACGGCTCTAGTCTGCGCACAAAATGCATCGGCCGCCTCGGCGGAACTTGTCGCAGCGGCCAAGGCAGAGGGCGAACTGACGGTGATCGCCCTGGCGAACTCCTGGTGCGGATATGGCGACCAGATCAAGAACTTCAAAGCCAAGTATGGCCTCAAGGTCAACGAACTGAACCCTGACGCCGGTTCGGGCGACGAACTCGAAGCCATCAAGGCCAACAAGGACAACAAGGGGCCGCAAGCGCCTGACACCATCGACGTCGGCCTGTCTTTCGGCCCCCAGGCCAAGGCTGCCGGCTTGCTGCAGCCCTACAAGGTGGCCAGCTGGGCGACCATCCCTGACTCGGTGAAAGATCCGGAAGGCTACTGGTATGGCGACTACTACGGCGTGCTGGCTTTTGAAGTCAACACCGACCTGATCAGCTCGATCCCGGCCGACTGGAGCGACCTGCTCAAGGCCGATTACAAGAATTCCGTGGCCTTGGCGGGCGATCCGCGCTCCGCCAACCAGGCCATCCAGGGCATCTATGCGGCCGGTATTGCCGCCGCGGGTGGGGATCCCACCAAGGCCGCCGCGGCCGGCCTGAAGTTCTTCGGCGATCTGAACAAGGCCGGCAATTTTGTCCCGGTGATCGGCAAGGCCGCCTCCCTGGCACAAGGCACCACCCCGATCATCATCCGCTGGGACTACAACGCCCTGGCCGACCGCGATGCACTCAAGGGCAACCCCAATGTGCAAGTGGTCGTGCCCAAGTCGGGCGTGGTCGCGGGCGTGTATGTGCAGGCCATCAGCGCTTATGCACCGCACCCGAATGCCGCCAAGCTGTGGCTGGAATACCTGTATTCGGACGAAGGCCAGGTGGGCTGGCTGAATGGCTACTGCCACCCGATCCGCTTCAACGACCTGGTGGCCAACAACAAGCTGCCCAAGGCCATGCTCGACAAGCTGCCACCCGCGGAAGGCTATGCCAAGGCCGTGTTCCCTACTCTGGACCAGCAGAACTCGAGCAAGGAAGCCATCACCAAGCAGTGGGACACCCTGGTCGGCGCCAGTGTGAAGTAACCGGCCTTCGATGGCTTTTTGTACTGGCATGGCCTTCACCGGCCACGCCAGTCATTTCATGGATTGGATGGCGGCTTGAAAGGCGGGCTTCACTTGACTGATACCTTGAGTTCTGCAAAACCCGCGACACCGTCCATACCGGGCAGGTCGCTCAATTGGCACTGGCTGGGTGTACTGCCCTTTCTGGTATTCGCCATCCTGTTTTTGATCTTGCCCACCGGCTATCTGATGATAGGTGCGTTCCAGGACGCATCAGGCCATTTCACCCTGGCCAATATCGCCGGCCTGGCCGACCCGAACGTGGTCAGCGCCTACTGGATCAGCTTTCGCATCAGTGCCGCGTCGGCCCTGGGCGGCGGAATCATCGGCTTCCTTCTGGCCTGGGCGGCCGTCCAGGGCAAACTGCCCGAGTGGATTCGCCCGACCCTCATGACGTTTTCGGGCGTGGCCTCCAACTTCGCCGGCGTGCCGCTGGCCTTCGCGTTCCTGGCCACGCTGGGGCGGGTGGGTCTGGTGACCGCGCTGATGAACAAGTACCTGGGCTTCAACCTCTATTCCACCGGTTTCAACATCCTCAGCTTCACCGGGCTGACACTGACCTATCTGTATTTCCAGATCCCCTTGATGGTGCTGATCGTGTCCCCGGCACTGGAAGGCCTCAGACGCGAGTGGCGCGAAGCCTGCGATTGCCTGGGCGGCACCGCCTACCACTACTGGCGCTATATTGCGTTGCCGGTGCTGTGGCCGAGCATCATGGGCGCCATGCTGCTGCTGTTTGCGAACGCCTTTGGCGCGGTGGCCACCGCCTATGCGCTGACCGGCAGCTCCTTGAACATCGTGCCTATCCTGCTCTATGCGCAGATCCGCGGTGACGTGCTGCACAACCCGAACCTGGGCTACGCCCTGGCGCTGGGCATGGTGGTGATTACCGGGGTATCCAACGCGGGCTATATCTGGCTGCGCAGCAAATCGGAAAAGGGCCGCAAATGAAATCCACCTCGCGTTTGGGTGCCTGGATCGCCATCGGCCTGGGCACCAGTTATTTCCTGATTCCACTGCTGGCCACCTTTGAATTCAGCCTGCGCATGCTGCGCGGCGAATACAGCTTCGAAGCCTACCGGGTGGTGTTTAGCGACCCTCAGTTCCAGGCCACGTTTGGCTATTCGATCCTGATGGCGCTCATCACCATTGTGGTCGGCGTGCTGCTGGTCGTACCTACCGCCTACTGGGTGCAATTGCGTCTGCCCAAACTGCGCCCGCTGGTGGAGTTCATCACCTTGCTGCCCTTGGTAATCCCGGCCATCGTCATCGTATTTGGCTATCTGCGCATCTTCGGCAGCAACTCGTGGATACCGCTGACCGGCAACGAGCGGTCCACCGACTTCCTGCTGGTGTGCAGCTACGTCACCTTGTCGCTGCCCTATATGTACCGCTCGATCGATACCGGCTTACGCACCATCGATGTGCGCACCCTGACGGAGGCCGCCGAGGCGCTGGGCGCGGGCACTTTCACCATTCTGTTCAAGGTGATCTTCCCGAATCTGCGTTCGGCGATTCTGTCCGGTGCGTTCCTGACTTTTGCCGTGGTGATCGGCGAGTTCACCATGGCCAGCCTGTTGAACCGTCCCGCGTTCGGGCCTTACCTGCAACTGGTGGGCGCCAACAAGGCGTACGAGCCGTCCGCGCTGGCGGTAATGGCCTTCATGATTACCTGGGCCTCCATGGGCTTGATCCAGGTGTTCGGGCGCAATGCCAAGAACGCAAAACCTTAAGCACATCCCCGGGTGGCATGCGTTCTGGCTACTGAGCCGAGTAGTAACCCCTACATTGACGGAAAAAACATCCCATGGCCTTCCTTGAAATCTCCCACCTGAAAAAAGCCTTCGGCGCTCAGACCGCGGTGCATGACTTCACGATGGACATCGCCCGTGGCGAGTTCATCACCTTTCTGGGCCCATCGGGTTGCGGCAAGACCACGATTTTGCGCATGCTGGCCGGGTTCGAGGGCCCCTCGGGTGGCACCATCAAATTCGATGGCAAGGATGTGACCCACACGCCGACCAACCAGCGCAATATCGGCATGGTGTTCCAGTCGTACGCGCTGTTCCCCAACATGACGGTGGCCGAGAACATCGGCTTCGGCCTGAAGGTGGCCAAGATGCCAGCGGAGCAGATCCATGAGCGCGTCACCGAAATGCTCAAGCTTATCGGCCTTGCGGCCCTGGGCGCGCGCTATCCCTCGCAGTTGTCGGGCGGCCAGCAACAGCGCGTGGCCCTGGCCCGCGCGCTCGCCGGCAAGCCCCAGGTGCTGTTGCTGGACGAGCCCTTGTCCGCGCTGGACGCCAAGATCCGCGTGTCGCTGCGCGAAGAGATCCGCGCCGTACAACGCGAACTGGGCATCACCTCGGTCTTCGTGACCCATGACCAGGAAGAAGCCTTGTCGATCTCGGACCGCATCGTTGTACTGAGTGAGGGCCGGGTTGAACAAATCGGCACGCCGAGCGAGGTCTACAACTTTCCGCGCACCCGTTTTGTAGCCTCCTTTGTCGGGACGCTGAATCTGCTGTCCGGCGTGGTGGTGGATGCCGCGACGGGCCAGATCTCCGTGGGCGGTCAGTCTTTGGTGACATCGAACCCTATCGTTGATGCCTTCGTAGGCCAAACCCGCGCGCTGGCGATCCGACCCGAGGCCATTGTGCTGGAGCCGCCGACCCCGGGGCGCAACTCGCTGGCGGCGACGGTGGAAGACGTTGATTTTCTGGGCGCCGTAGTGCGTATCCGGGTACGCATGGATACGGTGGTCATCTCACTCGACGTGTTCAACGATCCACACCGTGCGCTGCCCCAGCGCGGCGAGAACATCACCCTGGGTTTCTCATTCGATAATCTTTTGGTACTGGAAGAAACGGCCTGAGCATGACGACCGACAACTTTGTATTGCCCGCGGAACCTGCAGGCTGGTCTGCGGCCAACCGCCGGGCCATCAACCAACTGCTGCAAACCTGGGGTTGCCGCAGTGCCGACTACAACCCGGCCAAAAAACCCTATGCGGTGTTCGACTGGGACAATACCTGCATCATGAACGACACCGAGGAATCGCTGTTGTTGTACCAGGCCGAAAACCTGCTGTTCAAACTGACGCCGAGCGAGTTTGCCGAAGTGCTGTGCCAGGATGTGCCAGGTGGCTGGTTCCATGCCGATCACACCAATCTGGACGGCCAGCGTATCTCGATGGAAGACCTGGCGGCCGACATCAACGACGCCTACCAATGGTTGTACACCCACTGCGCGGTACTGGCTGGCAACCAGCCCCTGGAGGAAATCCGCGCCAGCGCGCAATTCCAGAACTTCCGCGCCAAGTTCTACTTTTTATACGGTGCGTTGTGCGATACCTACCCGATGGAAGTGGGTTACAAGTGGATCATTTATTTCTACAAGAACTTCACCACGGCCGAACTGCAGGCGATGGTGTCCGACTCCATTGAACACAACCTGGGCGAGGCATTGCGCCAGGCGCCTATCCACAGCAGCACAGAGATGCCTGGCCGCGCGGGCCGGGTTGCGCCGGTGCACTTCCACGGCATGCGCGTGCATGCCGAAATTGTGGTCTTGATGGCAACTTTGCGGACCAACGGTTTCGATGTCTACATCTCCACGGCATCAATCGACGACGTGGTGCGGGTTTTTGCCTGCGATCCGAAATACGGCTACGGGCTGCCGCCGGAAAATGTCCTCGGCCTGAAGCTGGAAATGGTCGATGGCAAATACACCAATGTGTATAAAAAGGACTGGCACTTCAACTGGGGACCGGGCAAGACCGTCGGTATCCAGAATGTGTTTGTCGCGCAAAAAGGCTATGGTCCAGCCCTGGTGTTCGGCGACAGCGATGGCGACGCCTGGATGATGAAGGACTTTGCCGATACACGCCTGGGGGTGATCATCAACCGCCAGCAAAAAGGCCTGATTGGGGAGAACAGCCAGCAGGCGGCCGCCACCCTGGGCCGTTCGGACGCCCGCTTTGTGCTGCAAGGCCGGGACGAGCACACCGGCTGCTTCAACGCCGATGAAAAAACCTTGCGCTACGGCCACACGGAAGCCCGCTTGCTAGCCTGAGCCCAGGCAGATTTGATGCCCGGCCCAGCGGCCGGGCATCAAGACCTCGATTACTTCGCCTGCTCTTCCGAAAACATCCGCACCACGTGCTGCGGAAACGGAATCTCGATGCCCACCGCTTTCAGACGGTCGCGCACCTGCTCATTGAACAGGAAGGTGACATCGCCGTAATCGGCGGTATTGACCCACACCCGCAAGGACATGGTGATCGAATGAGCCCCCAGCGCGGACACCACCACCACCGGCGCCGGATCGGCCAACACCCGCCCATCCTTCGCCATCTCCAGCAGCACCTCGCGGGCCTCCTGCAGATTCGCCTGGAAGTCCACGCCGACATCGAACACCACCTTGCGGGTGGCTTGGCGGTTGATGTTGGTGATGATGCCGTTCGACAGATTGCCGTTGGGCATGATCACCGTCTGGTTGTCGCCGGTACGCAGGATGGTGTGGAAAATCTGGATGCTGTCGACCGTCCCGGTCACCCCTTGCGCGGTGATCGTGTCACCCAGGCGAAACGGCCGGAACAACAGAATCAACACCCCACCAGCGAAATTCGCCAGGCTGCCCTGCAACGCCAGACCAATGGCCAGGCCTGCCGCACCGATGGCCGCGACAAAGGAGGTGGTCTCCACACCGATCATCGAGGCGACGCTGACAATCAGCAGCACCTTGAGGATGATATTCGCCAGGCTGCTGATAAACCCCTGCAGCGCCAGGTCGGCATTGCGCAACGCCAGCAGCTTGCCCACGCGGCGGGTCAGGTTGTTGATCAACCACCAACCGATGCACAGGGTGACGATGGCCAGCAGCACACGGCTGCCGTATTGCATGATCATCGGGATCCAGGCCTCGGAGGCCTTCACCAACTGATCCACTTGTGCATTCAAATCCATTGTTCTCTCCGGTTACCATGCGATGACCCGGCGAAACGATGCCTGCCGCGCAGGGCGACCCACCGTTTCACCGTGGCTGGGCCCTCCGACGCCGATAACTCCCAGAGGTTCCCTGACAGCCTAGATCAGTCGCGGAAATTGTTGAATTGCAGCGGCACATCGAATTCCTTGGCCCGCAGGTTGGCAATCGCCTCCTGCAGATCGTCACGCTTCTTGCCGGTAACCCGTACCTGCTCGCCCTGGATGGCGGCCTGGACCTTGAGCTTGGCGTCCTTGATGTGCGCGACGATTTTCTTCGCGGTGTCCTTGTCGATACCTTCCTTGAAGGTCGCTTCCTGCTTCATCAGCTTGCCGGAGGCGTAGGCGTCCTTGATTTCCAGGCATTTGACGTCGATCTTGCGCTTGACCAGGGACATGCGCAGGATCTCCAGCATGGCTTCGAGCTGGAACTCGGCTTCGGCGGTCAAGGTGATGATCTGCTCCTTGTCCTTGAACTCGAAGGAGCCTTTGCCCTTGAGGTCATAACGACGGTCCAGTTCCTTGACGGCGTTCTCGACGGCGTTGGTGACTTCGTGCTTGTCCAGTTCGGATACCACGTCGAACGACGGCATCGTATTTCTCCAAAATAAAATCGGCGCCGCTCAATACCGATGGAGCGCGCCTGGTTTGACGGTTAAAATCCGCGAGCATTATAGCGGTTCTTCCCACTCATTCACTTGTGAGTCACCCATGCCGAACCCGGATCTGAGCATTTTGCTGGTGAGTGATGAGAATCTGGCCAGCAGTACGCTGGGCAGCAGCCTCCAGCGCGCGGGTTATCAGGACATCCGTCAGGCCAATGACGGCGTCCTGGCACTGGAGCAACTCGACCAGCGGGCCGCCGGCCTGCTGATCTGCGCGGGAAGCGCAGGTCTGGCGCTTGCCGCCAAGGTCCGACAAAGGGACGAGATGAACGATCACAACACCTACGTGATCCTTATCAGCGACCAATCGCCCTCGATCCTGCTGGACGAGACCTCGGACAACGACATCGACGACCTGCTCGCCCCGGCCGATGTCGAGCGCCATCTGCTGACCCGGGTGCTCGCCGCCGACCGCCTGTGCAACACCTTGCAGCGTCTGCGCCAGGAAAACCGCCTGTTGCGCCAGAACATCGCCAGCCTCGAACAGCGCAATCTGGTGGACTCCCTGACCGGCCTGGGCAATGCCCGCTACCTGCGCCAGAAGCTCAGCGACAGCCTGCGCCAGGTCCAGGCCCGCGGCGGAGCCATCTGCTACCTGCTGATCGGGATCGAACAGGCCGAGTCGCTGCAACGCCAATATGGCAACGACCTCTACGACGAGCTGCTGCAAGCCATCGCCCGCCGCCTGCAACAACTGGTGCGGCCACTGGATGTACTGGCGCGCCTGGACGAGCGGCATTTCGTCCTGATGACCTTGCCGGCCGACCTGCAGGAATGCGCCCCGAGCAGCTTCAAGCGCCTGCATGAAGGCCTGAACCTCAAGACCTTCATGACCAACGCGGGGCCCATCGAGCTCAAGGCCGGCATCAGCCTGATCGGCCTGGACAGCAAGTGCTTCCCGCTGGACCCGCAAACCCTGTTCGATGAGTCCGAGCACCTGTTGCTCGAGTCCTATGCCGGCGGCGTGGTCAGCGCCAAACGCCTGCCGGCGCGTAGCTGATGAGCACCCACTGGCATGTACTGGGCGCCGGTAGCCTGGGCAGCCTGTGGGCCACCCGGTTGGCCAGGGCCGGCCTGCCGGTGACATTGATTCTGCGCGATGCGGCGCGGCTGGCGGCGTACGAAGCGGCAGGCGGCCTGACCCTGGTCGAACAGGGTCGGGAGCAACGTTTTGCGATTCCGGCCGAAACCCTCGACAGCCTCGCGCCCATCCAGCGCCTGCTGGTCGCGTGCAAGGCCTACGATGCCGAGGCCGCAGTCACCCGCCTCGCGCCGCGAATCGCCCCCGGCGCAGAGCTGGTGTTGTTGCAAAACGGCCTCGGCAGCCAGGACGCGGTCGCGGCCCGCGCACCCCACGCCCGCTGTCTGTTCGCCTCCAGCACCGAGGGCGCCTTTCGCGACGGCGACTGGCGCGTGGTGTTCGCCGGTCACGGTTTCACCTGGCTGGGGGACGTTGCCCATCCGCAACCACCGTACTGGCTCGATGACCTGACACTGGCCGGCATTCCCCACGAATGGAACACCCAGATCCTCACCCGACTCTGGCGCAAGCTGGCGCTCAACTGCGCCATCAATCCGCTGACGGTGCTCTACGATTGCCGCAACGGCGGCTTGCTGGAACACCATTGTGAAGTCGCCACCCTCTGCGCCGAACTGACCGAACTGCTCGAATGCTGCGGCCAGCCGGCCGCCGCCCTGGACCTGCAGAGCGAAGTGGAACGGGTGATCCAGGCCACCGCGGCGAACTACTCCTCCATGCATCAGGACGTCACCCAGGGGCGGCGCACCGAGATCGGCTACCTGCTGGGTTATGCCTGCGCGGCGGCGGCCCGCCATCACCGCAGCCTGCCGCACCTGAGCCGCCTGTATAACCGGCTGGTGGCCCACCTGATGGCAAAGGGTGTGCCCAACACCTGAGACATAAGCCGTCCCGCGCAAAAGACCGGGCCCAAGCGACGGTTTGATACACTTATGGACGGCACGGCAGTCGAACCCCGCCCGCCGCCATTCGCCTCTCGAAACAGGACAACCGATGCCTCTGCGCCAGCGCCTCGAAAACCTGCCGGTCGGCCAAAAACTTCTCGCCGCCCTACTGGTCCTGCTGACCACCGTATTACTGGTCGCCAACCTGACGTTCATCAGCGCCGCCTACTGGATCTCCCAGGAGAGCATGGCCCCCCAGGCCTTGCAGACCATCGGCCGACTGATATCGAGCCCGAACCTGATCAGCCAGGCCCTCGACTCGCCGGAAGCCGCCGAGGCCCTGCTCAAGGAGCTCGACAGCTACTCGCCGCTGCGCGCCGCCGCGATCTATGACGGTCCGGGCAATCGCATGGCGCAGCTGCAACACGGCGATCACCTGAAACTGCCGGAGCGCTTTCGCCATATCGAAGCCTGGCGCCTGACCGAGTTTCGCAGCAACCAGGTCATCGAGATGCCGCGCCCGGGCTCGGCGCCCGGACACCTGTTGCTGGTGGCCAGCAGCGAACTGCCGGTGGCGTTCTACACCGGCACCCTGACCGCCAGCCTCGGCATCCTGACCTTCAGTATCCTGCTGTGGCTGATCATCGCCCGCCAGATCAAGCGCCTGATTACCCGACCGATCCACGAACTCGAAGAGCTGTCGCGCCAGGTCACCCGGGAAGAGAACTACTCATTGCGGGCCTCGCGCGGCAACCACGACGAAATCGGCAGCCTGGCCGAAGCCTTCAATACCATGCTGTCGCGCATCGAGGCCCGGGAGCAGCAGCTCAAGCGCGCCCGCGATGACGCCCAGGGCGCCTACGACCAGGCCCAGGGTCTGGCCGAGGAAACCCGCCACACCAACCGCAAGCTGGAACTCGAAGTCCAGGTGCGCAGCAAGATCGAGAAAAAGCTCACGGGCTTCCAGAACTACCTCAACAGCATCATCGACTCCATGCCCTCGGCCCTGATCGCCCTGGACGAGCAACTCTATGTCACCCAGTGGAACCAGGAGGCCAGCGCCCTCTCCGGCACGCCGCTGGACGAGGCCCTGAACCAGCCGATCTTCCTCGCCTTCGAACCGCTCAAGCCGTTCCTGCCGCAGCTCAAGGAAACCGTCGAGCAACACAGCGTGGCGAAGATCGAGCGGGTGACCTGGATCAAGGACGACGAAGCCCGCCACTATGCCCTGACCTTCTACCCGCTGATGGGCGGCGCCGGACGTGGCGTGGTGATTCGCATCGACGATATCTCCCAGCGCCTGTCGCTGGAGGAAATGATGGTGCAATCGGAAAAAATGCTCTCGGTCGGTGGTTTGGCCGCGGGCATGGCCCACGAAATCAACAACCCCCTGGGGGCCATCCTGCACAACGTGCAGAACATCCGCCGACGCCTGTCCACGGAGCTGCCGAAGAACCTCGAATACGCGCAACAGGCCGGCATCGACCTGGACACCGTCAACCGCTACCTGCAAAGCCGCGAAGTGCCGCAACTGCTCGACGGCATCCAGCAGGCCGGCGCGCGGGCGGCGAAGATCGTCACCCATATGCTCAGCTTCAGCCGGCGCAGCAACCGTGAAATGGCCCCTTGCGACCTGCCGGCCCTGATCGACCAGGCGGTGGAAATCGCCGGCAATGACTTCGACCTGACCATCGGCTTCGACTTCAAGGGCCAGGCGATCATCCGCCAGTTCGACCCGCAACTGGGCCCGGTCCCGGGCACCGCCAACGAGTTGGAGCAGGTGCTGTTGAACCTGCTGAAAAACGCTGCCCAGGCCATCCACCAACGCGAGGACGAACGCGAACCCGGGCGCATTACCCTGCGCACCCGCCTGAATCCGCCCTGGGCAGAGATCCAGGTCGAGGACAACGGTGTCGGCATGCCGGAGCATATCCGCAAGCGCACCTTCGAACCCTTCTTCACCACCAAGGAAATCGGCCAGGGCACCGGGCTGGGTCTGTCGGTGTCCTACTTCATCATCACCAATAACCATAAAGGCCAGATGGAAGTGCAATCGGCGCCGGGCGCGGGCACCTGCGTGACCCTGCGCCTGCCATTGGCCGGTAGCCAGGCGGCGCTTCCCGAACTGAGCAAAGCGGAGTCTTGAGCATGGGTTTTCGTCTGTCGAAGATTTACACACGCACCGGCGATGCCGGGGAAACGGGACTGGGCGATGGACGTCGGGTGCCGAAGGACCATCCGCGGATCGAAGCCATCGGCGAGGTCGATATGCTCAACAGCCAGCTGGGACTGCTATTGGCCGGGTTGGCGGAGCTGGTGGTGATTCATCCGGAGTTGAATGAGCTGATCGAAGTGCTGGCACCGGTTCAACATCGGTTGTTCGATCTGGGCGGTGAACTGGCGATGCCGACCTACCAGGCCCTCGATGCGGCCGAGATCCAGCGCCTGGAAACCGCCATTGATCGCTGGAACGAAGAGTTGGGCCCACTGGAAAACTTCATCCTGCCGGGTGGCTCGATGCTGATTGCCCAGGCCCATATCTGCCGCAGCCAGGCCCGTAGCGCCGAGCGGCGTTGCCAGCAGTTGAATGCCGTTGAACCTTTGGGAGGGGTTGGCCTGGCTTACATCAATCGGCTGTCGGACTTGCTGTTTGTGGCGGCAAGGGTAATTGCACGGCGCGAGAAGATTGCCGAGATATTGTGGGAGGCGGCGAAGAAGCCGGTCTCCCACTGATCTAGAGCCGTGCTTATTGCGGCCAGAACGCCCGAATACCGGCCACGCCCTGTGCGCCGGTTTCCCAGGCACGCTGCAATTCGCTCGGCCCAACCCCGCCCAGCAGATACACCGGCTTGTTGAAGCCCGAGATCAACTGCCCGGCCTGCTCCCAACCCAGCGGTTGCGCCTCCGGATGGGTCTGCGTCGGTTGCACCGGCGACAGCGTGACAAAGTCCACGCCCATCTGTTCGGCCAAGGCCAGCTCTTCAGCGTTATGGCACGAAGCGGCCAACCAGCGATCCGCCGGCAACGGCCGCCCGGCACTGGCGTACTTGCGCAACTGCGCGGACGTCATATGCCAGCCCGCCGACGGGAAATCCCCCAGCCACTCGAAAGGCCCCTTGAGCATCAGCTGTGCCTTGCCCGCACACAACCCCACCGCGTCCACCGCCAGGTCGCGGTACTTCGGGTCATAACCGTTGGGCGCCCGCAGTTGAACCAGCTTGATCCCACCGGCAATCGCCTTCTGGATCCCCTTGAGCAACTGCGGAGTCTCCAGGCCATCGGGAGTAATCAGATACTCCGCCGACAAACGGGCGGCGGCGACAATCGGCTGGTTGGCCGCCGGAAACTCGTAGTCGGCCAGCTCCCGCGCACTGACCCAGGCCAGCGGCTGGCCCTCGGCACCGTGGGGGTCGCCGGTAAAAGCCGAAACCTCCCAGACATCCAGCAAGACCTGCTTGTCCGGATAATCGTGCCGCACCTTGATCAACGGTCGGGCAGCACTGACCACGATGCCCAGCTCTTCCTGAAGCTCGCGGGCCAGGGCCACCTGGACGGCTTCGCCGTCCTCGACCTTGCCGCCGGGAAACTCCCAGAGACCGCCCTGGTGCTGGGTATCCGCCCGACGGGCAATCAGGATGCGACCGTCAACACCCCGGATGACCGCCGCCGCCACATGAACGCGTTTCACGTTGAAACCTCCTGCTCGAACCTGTGGATCAGGTGCGGTATTCCGCGTTGATCTTCACGTACTCGTGGGACAGGTCGGTGGTCCAGATGGTTTCACTGCACTGGCCGCGACCCAATTCGATACGAATGGTGATTTCTTCCCGAGCCATGACCGCCGAGCCCTGCTCTTCGGTGTAGCTCGCCGCACGAGCGCCACGGCTGGCGATGCAGACTTCGCCGAGGAACACGTCGATCTTGCTCACATCCAGGTCCGGCACACCGGCGCGGCCGACGGCGGCGAGGATACGGCCCCAGTTCGGATCGGAGGCAAACAGCGCAGTCTTGATCAGTGGCGAATGCGCCACGGTGTAACCGACATCCAGGCATTCCTGGTGATTGCCGCCGCCGTTGACTTCGACAGTGACAAACTTGGTCGCGCCTTCGCCGTCACGAACAATGGCCTGGGCCACGTCCATGCACACTTCGAACACGGCCTTTTTCAGCGCGTCGAACAACGGCCCGCGAGCCTCGGTGATTTCCGGCAGCCCGGCCTGACCGGTGGCGATCAGCATGCAGCAGTCGTTGGTCGAGGTGTCGCCGTCGATGGTGATGCGGTTGAACGACTTGTTCGCACCGTCCAGCATCAGGCTGTGCAGGACCTCACGGGAGACCTTGGCGTCGGTGGCGATGTAGCCGAGCATGGTCGCCATGTTCGGACGGATCATCCCCGCACCCTTGCTGATCCCGGTGACGGTAATGGTCACGCCGTCATGCTGGAACTGGCGGCTCGCGCCCTTGGGCAGGGTGTCAGTGGTCATGATGCCGGTGGCGGCAGCAGCCCAGTTATCCACGGACAGGTCATCCAGGGCCGCCTGCAAGGCGCCTTCGATTTTCTCTACCGGCAACGGCTCGCCGATCACCCCGGTGGAGTACGGCAGCACGGCGCTTTCATCGACACCGGTCAGCTCGGCCAGCTTGGCGCAGGTCCGCGCGGCGGCGGCCAGGCCCGGCTCACCGGTTCCGGCGTTGGCATTCCCGGTGTTGGTCAACAGATAACGCACGTTGCCCTGGACGCGCTGCTTGGCCAGGATCACGGGTGCCGCGCAAAACGCGTTGAGGGTAAACACCCCCGCCACCGTGGAACCTTCGGCGCAGCGCATCACCACCACATCCTTGCGCCCGGGGCGCTTGATACCGGCCGAGGCGATACCGAGTTCAAAACCGGCAACCGGGTGCAACGTAGGCAAAGGACCAAGACCAACAGCCATGAATGCGCTCCTTTTAATGTGATATCTGCACTGCCGTCACAAGGGCAGTGTTTCAAATGGAAAAACGCCGCGACGGCTAATGCCGGTCGCGGCGCAGGTATTTCAGTATCCGGTAAAGACCTTAGCTGATCTGACCATGGCAGTGCTTGTACTTCTTGCCCGAACCGCAGTAGCACAGTTCGTTACGGCCCAGCTTCTGCTCGTTGCGCACCGGCGCGGTGGCCAGGGCGACATCGACTTCTTCACCGAGGATTTCCGGCGCGTCCAGGCCTGGGGCTTCAGCGTGCTCGAACTGCATGCGCTGGGCCAGGGCTTCGGCTTCCTGACGCAGGCGCGCTTCTTCTTCGATCGGATCTTCGCGACGCACCTGGACGTGGGAGAGGACACGAATCGAATCGCGCTTGATCGAGTCCAGCAGCTCGGAGAACAGGGTGAACGACTCGCGCTTGTATTCCTGCTTCGGGTTCTTCTGCGCATAACCACGCAGGTGGATGCCGTGGCGCAGGTGATCCATGGTCGACAGGTGGTCTTTCCACAGGTCGTCGAGCACACGCAGCACGATCTGCTTCTCGAAAGTGCGCAGCGCTTCGGCACTGGCCTGCTCTTCTTTTTCGTTGTACGCCAGCAGCAGCTCGCTGAGCAGCTTCTCGCGCAAGGTCTCTTCGTACAGGTGATCGTCTTCGTCGAGCCACTGCTGGATTGGCAGTTGCACGCCGAAATCGTTCTGCAGGGCTGCTTCCAGGCCCGCCACGTCCCACTGTTCTGGCAGCGACTGTGGAGGAATATGGGCGCTGACAGTGGCGTTGAGCACGTCCTGACGGAAGTCGGCGATGGTTTCACCGATATTGTCGGCGGCCAGCAACGTGTTACGCATGTGATAGATCACTTTACGCTGTTCGTTGTTGACGTCGTCGAACTCGAGCAGTTGCTTGCGAATGTCGAAGTTGCGGCCTTCGACCTTGCGCTGGGCCTTTTCGATGGCGTTGGTCACCATGCGGTGCTCGATCGCCTCGCCTGGCTGCATGCCCAAGGCCTTCATGAAGTTCTTCACCCGGTCCGAGGCGAAGATACGCATCAGGCTATCTTCCAGGGACAGGTAGAAACGGCTGGAACCGGCGTCACCCTGACGACCGGCGCGACCGCGCAGCTGGTTGTCGATACGACGGGATTCGTGACGCTCGGAAGCGATCACCTGCAAGCCGCCCGACTCGAGCACCTGCTGGTGGCGTTTCTGCCAGTCGGCCTTGATCTGGGCGATCTGCTCAGGCGTCGGGTTTTCCAGGGCCGCCACTTCGACTTCCCAGTTACCGCCCAACAGGATGTCGGTACCGCGACCGGCCATGTTGGTGGCGATGGTCAGGGCGCCAGGGCGACCGGCCTGGGCGATGATTTCCGCTTCCTTCTCGTGGAACTTGGCGTTCAGGACCTTGTGCTCGATGTTCTCCTTATTGAGCAGGCTGGACATGTGCTCGGAGGTCTCGATGGTCGCCGTACCCACCAGCACCGGACGGCCCTGGGCCAGGGACTCCTTGATGTCGGTGATGATCGCCGCGTACTTCTCTTCGGCGGTGAGGAACACCAGGTCGTTGTAGTCCTTGCGCGCCAATGGCTTGTTCGGCGGGATGACCGTCACTTGCAGGCCGTAGATCTGGTGGAACTCGAACGCTTCGGTGTCCGCGGTACCGGTCATGCCGGACAGCTTGGTGTACAGGCGGAAGTAGTTCTGGAAGGTGGTCGAGGCCAAGGTCTGGCTTTCAGCCTGGATATTCAGGTTTTCCTTGGCCTCGATGGCCTGGTGCAGGCCCTCGGACAGGCGACGGCCGGGCATGGTCCGGCCGGTGTGTTCGTCCACCAGGACAACCTGGCCTTCCTGGACGATGTATTCGACGTTGCGGTTGAACAGCTTGTGGGCACGCAGGCCGGCATACACGTGGGTCAACAGGCCCAGGTTGTGCGCCGAATAGAGGCTCTCGCCCTCGGCCAGCAGGCCGACCTGGGTCAGCATCTCTTCGATGAACTGGTGACCGGCTTCGTTGAGCTCGACCTGACGGGTCTTCTCGTCGACGGTGAAGTGGCCTTCCTTGGTCACCACGCCTTCCACTTCCTCGACGTGCAGCTGGAGGCGCGGGATCAGCTTGTTGATCTCGGTGTACAGCCGCGAGCTGTCTTCGGCCTGGCCGGAGATGATCAGCGGGGTGCGGGCTTCGTCGATCAGGATGGAGTCGACTTCGTCGATCACGGCAAAGTTCAGCTCGCGCTGGAACTTCTCTTCCATGCTGAACGCCATGTTGTCGCGCAGGTAGTCGAAACCGAATTCGTTGTTGGTGCCATAGGTGATGTCGGCGGCGTAGGCGGCACGCTTCTCTTCCGGCGGCTGGAACGGCGTGACCACGCCGACCGTCAGGCCGAGGAACTCATAAAGCGGGCGCATCCAGTTGGCGTCGCGGCGGGCCAGGTAGTCGTTCACCGTGACCACGTGCACACCCTTGCCGGACAGCGCGTTGAGGTAAACCCCCAGGGTCGCCACCAGGGTTTTACCCTCGCCGGTGCGCATTTCCGCGATCATGCCTTCGTGCAAGGTCATGCCGCCGATCAACTGCACGTCGAAGTGGCGCATGCCCATGACCCGCTTGCCGGCTTCGCGGGCGACCGCAAAGGCTTCGGGCAGGAGTGTGTCGAGGGTCTCACCTTGGGCTATGCGGGCCTTGAACTCTCCGGTCTTGGCACGCAACTGCTCGTCCGAAAGGGCCACCATTTGCTCTTCGAAGGCATTGACGATCTGTACCGTCTTGAGCATGCGTTTGACTTCACGCTCGTTCTTGCTTCCAAAAAGTTTCTTTAACAAAGGCGCAAACATATCGGCAGGTTCTTCCACACATAGGGATGGAGGGCGGCCCCGTGAGTCGCCCGAGCAGCCCTCATGGCCGCATGCGAACGAGTATTCTACCCGGAAACGATGGTGAGGAAAGTGGCGTTAATCCACGATGCTGGCACAGCGCTGTGACGGGGCCACTCTAAAATAAGGTCTTTTTCCCGAACTTCAAGCCATCGAGTGCAGACGTTAACCGCGGACTTTAGGGCCAAAGACGATTCACATCAATGGCCGCGGGCAGAGCGGGCGCTTCTGCTACCATGGCGACTCTGTTTCTTCAGGTGTCTGAACCATGGCATTTCGCCCCCTCACGGCCCGGGCTCCCGCCGCCCTGCTTCGCGAAGCCAAGCCGCTGAAAGCCATTTTCGGCCATGCCCAACGCCTTGCGCATTTGCAGCGCCTGGTGGAAAGCCAACTGCAACCCGCCGCCCGCGAGCACTGCCACGTGGCGTCGTGGCGCGAAGGCAGCCTGTTGCTGATCGTCACCGACGGGCACTGGGCGACCCGCCTGCGCTACCAGCAAAAACGCCTGCAACGGCAATTACAGGCGTTCGAGGTGTTCGAGAGCCTGACCCGCATCCTGTTCAAGGTGCAGCCGCCGACCGTGCCCCAGGGCGCGGTCGGCCACACCATGGATTTGTCGGTGAGCGCAGCGCAAACCATCCAGGACACCGCCGACGGCATCAGCGACCCGAACCTGCGCGCCGCCCTGGAGCGCCTGGCCAGCCACGCCAAGCCCAAGACCTGAGCCGGCGGCCTCCCCGACGACCTGATCGCCTGTTCCTGGAGGGCTTCAGCGCGCTCCATCCCGAGAAACCCGCCAGGGCTATCCGTCCGGCGGGACGCAGTTGCCCTGGTTAATCTTTGCGCCGACTCAGTCGATAGCAAGAGGCCAACCCAGAAAACAATCAAAAACAATCCGGCTTTCCCCCAAGAAGAGCCCCCAAGGAGCAGAGGAACAGCTTAGGTTCAACGCTGCCCAGCGCGCACCACCGGCCATCGCCTACCTGGACACCCAAAACTTCAGCGGACCTTGAACGCCATGAACAAAAACCTCAAATTCAGTCACAAGATCCTGCTGGCCGCGTCGCTGATCGTACTCGCGGCCTTTGCGCTCTTCACGCTGTACAACGATTACCTGCAACGCAATGCAATCCGCGATGACCTCAACAGCTATCTGCATGAAATGGGTGGTGTCACCGCCAACAATATCCAGACCTGGCTGACCGGCCGCAGCCTGCTGATCGAAAACCTGTCCCAGTCGGTCGCCCTCAATGCCGACCCGGCCAACGTCTCCAACCTGCTGGAACAGAAGGCCATCACCTCGACCTTCATGGGCGCCTACCTGGGCAACAAGGACGGCAGCTTCATGATCCGTCCGGACAGCAAGATGCCCGACGGCTACGACCCCCGCGCCCGCCCCTGGTACAAGAGTGCCGAGAACAGCAGCGGCTCGGCCCTGACCGAACCCTATATCGACCTGGCGTCCGGGCAGTTGGTGATTTCCATCGTCAACACCGTGCGCAAGGCCGGCCAGAGCATCGGCGTGGTGGGCGGCGACCTGAGCCTGCAAGCCATTGCCGACAGCCTCAACGCCTTGAGTTTCGACGGTAACGGCTACGCCTTCCTGGTCAGCGCCGATGGCAAGATCCTGGTGCACCCGGACAAGGCCCTGGTGATGAAAAGCCTCAGCGACGCCTATCCCCAGGACACCCCGCGCATCGGCAACGAGATCAGCGAAACCGTGGCCAACGGCAAGACGCGCATCGTCGCCTTCGCCCCGATCAAGGGTTTATCTTCGGTAAGCTGGTACGTCGGCGTGTCCGTGGACAAGGACAAGGCCTTTGCGATGCTGAGCAATTTCCGCAGTTCGGCCGTGATCGCCACCACCATCGCCGTACTGATCATCATCGCCCTGCTCGGCCTGTTGATCCGTGCGCTGATGCAACCGCTGCATGTGATGACCCGTGCCATGCAGGATATCGCCGACGGCGAAGGCGACCTGACCCGGCGCCTGACGATCGAGTCCCAGGACGAGTTCGGGATCCTCGGTAGCGCCTTCAACCGTTTCGTCGAACGCATCCACACCTCGATCAGCGAAGTCTCCTCGGCAACCCAACAGGTCAACGAAGTGGCCCTGCGGGTGGTCAGCGCCTCGAACTCGTCGATGCTCAACTCCGATGAACAGGCCAGTCGCACCAACAGCGTCGCCGCGGCCATCAACCAGCTGGGTGCCGCCGCCCAGGAAATTGCCCGCAATGCCGCCCAGGCCTCGAATCAGGCCAGCGACGCCCGTGGCCTGGCCACGGACGGTCAGCAGGTGGTGGAGCGCAGCATCAAGGCCATGCACCAGTTGTCGGAAATGCTTGCCACGTCAAGCACCAACATCGAGTCGCTGAACAGCAAGACGGTGAATATCGGGCAGATTCTCGAAGTGATCACCAGTATTTCCCAGCAAACCAACCTGCTGGCCCTCAACGCCGCCATCGAGGCGGCCCGGGCCGGTGAGGCCGGACGCGGCTTTGCGGTGGTCGCGGACGAGGTGCGCAACCTGGCTCATCGCACCCAGGAATCGGCGCAGCAGATCCAGACCATGATCGAAGAATTGCAGGTTGGCGCCCGAGAATCGGTCGGCACCATGGGCCATAGCCAGCGCCACAGCCTGGAAAGTGTGGAAATCGCCAACCTGGCCGGCGAACGCCTGAGCAGCGTGACCCAGCGGATCAGCGAGATAGACGGCATGAACCAATCCGTCGCCACGGCCACCGAAGAGCAAACCTCGGTGGTCGAGTCGATCAACGTGGACATCACCGAGATCAACACCCTCAATCAGCAAGGTGTGGAGAACCTGCAGTCAACCCTGCGGGCCTGTACCGACCTGGAACAGCAGGCTGCGCGATTGAAGCAGCTGGTGGGCAGTTTCAGGATTTAAGCGACGCAGAAGAGTCTGTGGGCTTGTCTGCTTCGGACTCTTCCTGCAACTGCTGCCAGAGTTCGGCGGCACCGGGAAACTCGGTGCCGTCTTCAGGAGTCATTGCGTCGCTGTCGTAACGGCTCAGACAGCCCTCACCCACGGTCGGCGGCGCCTTGGAGGTTGCCTTGTCGAGTGGATCGCTCATCGCCACACCTCCAGGCCCGTCAACGGGCTGTCAGAACACCACGGTCTTGTTGCCATGCACCAGCACACGATCTTCCAGGTGATAACGCAGGCCACGGGCCAGCACCATCTTCTCGACATCGCGACCGAAACGCACCATGTCTTCGATGCTATCACTGTGGCTGACACGGACCACATCCTGTTCGATGATCGGCCCCGCATCCAGCTCTTCGGTTACATAGTGGCAAGTTGCCCCGATCAACTTCACGCCACGCAGGGACGCCTGATGATAAGGCTTGGCACCGACGAACGATGGCAGGAAGCTGTGATGGATATTGATGACCTTATGCGCATACTCGCGGCACAGTGCCGGCGGCAGGATCTGCATGTAGCGCGCCAGTACCACCACATCGGCTTCGTGATGTTTGACCAGACGTGATACTTCGGCAAACGCCGGCTCTTTATCCTGCGGGTTCACCGGCACGTGGTAGTAGGGAATACCGTGCCACTCAACCATGCTGCGCAGGTCATCGTGGTTGGAAATCACGCAGGCGATCTGGCAATCCAGTTCGTCACTGTGCCAACGGTGCAACAGGTCCGCCAGGCAATGGGACTCACGGCTGGCCATCAACACCACGCGCTTCTTCTGCTCGGTGTCGGTGATGCGCCAGGTCATGGAAAATTCTTCGGCGATCGGGGCAAATGCCTCACGAAAGGCCTCCAGACCAAACGGCAGGCTGTCAGCACGAATCTCGTGGCGCATGAAGAACCAGCCACTGAGGTTGTCGGAGTGGTGACTCGCTTCGGTGATCCAACCGTTGTAAGACGCTAAAAAGTTACTGACTTTGGCAACGATGCCAACGCGGTCGGGGCAGGCAATCACCAGCCGGAAAGTGCGCATGGGGGGAGAACTCCAGAACTTCGCAAAGGTCGCCATTCTAGCCAGTACGGGAAAAAACTGCAGTATTCGTTGCACCGCCGGCCCACTCCTGTCCCGGCACCCGTTTCTCCCCTCGCTTGTAGTGGGCTTTCTCCGAGTGACGCGACGCAGCGCGCCGATAATTCAAACATCGTCACAACAAGACGGCTCTTGGCTCGCGCAGCAAAAACATCTAAGTCGGCGACAAGGACACACCTAAGTTTCAAATTAAATGCAATAAACCACCTATTAAATGTTTACTTGCTCAAATACTCTGACTACTATTGCGTCACTGTACCCCTGTCGTCCTGACTCAACATAAGGTAGTGTCCATGTCCCTGATCCAGAAATACCACGCCACCCAGGAAGCCATCAAAGAACTGCAAGCCCAAATGGCCGCCATGGAAAAAGACGGTGCCCTGAAAAAAGAAATGGAATTCGAAAGCAAACTGCGCACTCTGCTGGGCGAGTACAACAAGGCGCTGCCAGATGTCATCAACATCCTGGACCCACAGGCCAAAGCTGGCAAAGCCGTACGTGGCGCCGTGAAAACCACCGGCACCAAGCGCGCACGCAAGGTCAAGCAATACAAAAACCCGCACAACGGTGAAGTGATCGAAACCAAAGGCGGCAACCACAAGACTCTGAAAGAGTGGAAAGCCAAGTGGGGCGGCGACGTGGTTGAAGGCTGGGCTACCCTGCTGGGCTAAGCCAGGCCGGTCACGGACGCTATTCGCGACCTACAAAAAACGCCAGTTCACTGGCGTTTTTTTATTGTCCGCAATTTAATCGTCGGCGTGTTTAACCGACCGTCACGTTAAAGCGTGCGCACAAAGAGTGTGCATAGTCCTGCCACTGCTCCAGTACCTGACGCTGCGCCGGTGTTGCATTCGGCAAACACTTCATGAGGTGCTCGGTAAAATCCGCCAGGGTATTCGGCGCGCCCCACGCCGCCTCGGTCAGACGCTGTCGGCAGAATGTCCGCCAACGTTGTTGCTCTTCTTCACTCAGGCTGGTGGGAAAGTTGCGTGCCCGGTAACGAAATAATAATTCCGGCAACCGCTCATCATCGAAAGGCCATTGCCCGCGCGCCAACTGCTCGGGCTCCGCACTGCGAACTTGCTCACACAAACGCCGGTCGCGGTCGCCGATAAAGCCATCGTATAACTGCTGCTCCGGATCCTCGCTGGGGGCAAAATCTTCGCCGGCATAAAGGGCCTGGACTTTATCCCGCCAAACTTCCTGGGCCTCACTCAGTTGCTGGCGGCGCGCCTCATAAAGCGCCATGTCCAACTGCAAACGTTTCTGATCTTCGCCACGCAATACCTTTAGCGGCGCCACCACCGGGCAACGATTGACATGAATCAACTTGAGCGGCACCGGCAGTTGTCCTTCGGCACGCGCCTCATGACGGATGTACAGCTGCTGGCGCAAGGTTTCGGCATCCAGATCAAATAACGGCTGCGGATCCTGGGATAGATCACAGACAATCAAGGCATTGCGGTTACGCGGGTGCCAGGCCAACGGCAGGACCACCCCCAGGTAATGACGCGCGGCCGAGAAGCGTCCGGAAATATGCACCATCGGCTGTAACAGACGAATCTGATCCATGACCCGCTGTTTGCTGCGCAACTGAAACAGCCAGTCATATAACTTCGGCTGTTTCTCGCGGATCAACCGCGCCAGAGCAATGGTGGCACGCACATCGGACAAGGCTTCATGGGCGTGACCATGATCGATGCCATTGGCCGCGGTCAGGCGCTCGAGCTTGAGGGTCACCCGTCCGTCCTCCTCGGGCCAGACGATGCCTTGCGGACGCAGTGCATAGGCCGCCCGCACCACATCGATCAGGTCCCAACGGCTGTTGCCACCCTGCCACTCCCTGGCATAGGGATCGAAAAAGTTTCGATACAGGCTGTAACGGGTGACTTCGTCGTCAAAACGCAAGGTGTTGTAGCCAGCACCGCAGGTCCCCGGAAGGGACAACTGGGCGTGCACGCGGGTCATGAAGTCGGCCTCGACCAAGCCCTGCGTGGCAAGTTGCCGCGGAGTGATGCCGGTAATCATGCAAGCCGCCGGGTGCGGCAGGATATCCTCGCTGGGCCGGCAATACAGGTTGACCGGTTCATCGATCTCGTTGAGCTCGGCATCGGTACGGATGCCCGCCACCTGCAAGGCGCGATCAGAGCGCGGGTTGATCCCGGTGGTTTCGTAGTCGTACCAGAAGATGGAGGTCACGGCGGGTTCCTGAACAGAAGACCGACGCAGTCTAGGCGCTCAGCGCCCCCTCGGACCAGCATCCCGTAACAACTGGGCGCAGCAACTTCGATACCGTTCATTACAGAGTTAAGTTGCTTAGCCGGACGCCGCTGGCTAGGATCGGGCCTCTGTCCGCAAGGACCGGCCATCTTGTCGTCGATTTCAGCACCGAAAAGGAAGACTGCGCTGCAAACACCCCTGGACACCTACTATCGCGTCGAAACCCCGGAAGGTATCGACCTGCCCCTGCGTCCGGCCGGCCTGCCCGTGCGGGCAGTGGCGTTCGCCATCGACCTGGGCGTGCGCGGCGTGCTGCTCGGCGTGCTGCTGAGCAGCCTGATGCTGCTGGGCAAGCTCGGCCTGGGTCTCGGCTCGATCGTGCTGTTCCTGGTCAGTTGGTGGTACATGGTGCTGTTCGAAGTGCTGAACCAGGGCCGCTCGCCGGGCAAGCAGATGATGGGCCTGCGGGTCGTGCATGATGACGGCACGCCGATCGGCTGGGCCGCTTCCTTGACCCGTAACCTGCTGCGTTTTGTCGACATGCTGCCGTTCGGTTATTTCCTCGGCGCCGTCAGTTGCCTGCAACACCCGACTTTCAAGCGCCTCGGCGACCTGGCCGGCGGCACGCTGGTGGTCTATCGCGAACAGCCGTTGCCGCGTCCCAGCCTGCCCCAGGCGACACCCCGTAGCGCGCCTTTCATCCTGCACCTGGCGGAACAACGCGCCGTGCTGAGTTTCGCCGAACGCCAGGGCGACCTCAGCGCCGAGCGCACCCGCGAACTCGCGGCGCTGCTGGCCACGCCCCTGGGCGTGCCGGCCTCCCGGGCCGCGGCTGAATTGAACGGCATTGCCCACGGGCTGCTGGGCCCGCTATGAAACAGAGCCTCTTTGAAAGCCGCCATCAGCCCGAGTGGCAACGTTTTGCCCAATGGCTCGAGCAGATGGAGCGCGGCAAGGCGAAAGCCACCGACTTGCGCGAATTCCCAGCCCATTACCGCCGCCTGTGCCAACAACTGGCCCTGGCCCAGGAACGCGGCTACAGCAGCCATCTGGTCGATGCCCTGCAACAGCTGGCCTTGCGTGGGCACCAGCAGCTCTATCGGCATCGCAGCCACCTCGGCGCCTCGGTGCTGGGGTTCGTCTTCGCCGGTTTCCCCCGCCTGGTGCGCGAACAATGGCCGTTCGTCCTGGTCGCCGGCGTGCTGTTCTTCGCCAGCCTGGGGCTGACCGGCCTGCTGATCTATCTGTTTCCGGACCTGGTCTACAGCATCGTCAGCCCGCAGCAGGTCGCCGATATGCAAGCCATGTACGACCCCGCCGCCAGTCGCCTGGGGCGCACCGTCGCGCGAGCCTCCAGTGAAAACTGGGTGATGTTCGGCTACTACATCATGAACAACATCGGCATTGCCTTTCAGACCTTCGCCGGTGGCCTGCTGTTTGGCCTCGGCAGCCTGTTCTTCCTGCTGTTCAACGGCCTGACCATCGGCGCGGTGGCCGGTCACCTGACCCAGATCGGCTATGGGCAGACCTTCTGGTCCTTTGTCATCGGCCACGGCGCCTTCGAACTCACCGCTATCGTCCTGTCCGGGGCCGCCGGCCTGCAACTGGGCTGGGCTCTGGTGGCGCCGGGACGCCTGTCCCGTGGCGAGGCCCTGCGCCTGAACGCGCAGAAAAGTATCCAGATGGTCGGCGGGGTGATCCTGTTCTTGCTGATCGCCGCCTTTATCGAAGCCTACTGGTCGTCCATGAGCCATCTCGCGCCACGGCTCAAATACACGGTGGGCGCGGGGCTCTGGCTGCTGGTGGGTGCCTATCTGCTGTTGGCCGGACGGAGCCAGCATGCGCCTGACTGACGCCAGCGTTGCCATTCGCCCCCGCAGCACCTGGGAAGCCATGGACCTCGGCGTGCTGCTGGCCCAGCAACATCGCGGCTTGTTGATGGGTTCCTGGGCACTGGTCACCTTGCCGGTCTTCGCCCTCCTGAGCCTGCTGCTCTGGGAACATCCCTCCATCGCCCTGTTGCTGTTCTGGTGGCTGAAACCGGCATTCGAGCGCTTGCCGCTGTACATCCTGTCCACGGCCCTGTTCGGCGATACACCCACCCTGAAACAGGCAATCAAGGCCTGGCCGCGCCTGCTCAAGCCACAACTGCTGGCGAGCCTGACCTGGCGGCGCCTGAGCCTGAGCCGCAGCTTCACCTTGCCGGTGCAACAACTCGAAGGCCTCGACGGCCAGGCCCGCCAGCAGCGCCTGCGAGTACTCCTGCCCCAGAGCCTGAGCGCGGCGCGCTGGCTGACACTGATCGGCGCGCACCTGGAGTATGTCCTGTGGATCGGCCTGATGGCGGTGTTCTATCTATTGTTGCCCCGGCAGATCGATATCGACTGGCACTGGCAGAAACTGCTGTTCGCCGCCCAGCACCAGTGGCTCTGGCTGGAACACCTGAGCAACGCCTTCTACGCGCTGATCCTGATCCTCTGGGAGCCGATTTATATCGCCTGCGGCTTCAGCCTCTACCTCAACCGCAGGACCGTGCTGGAAGCCTGGGATATCGAACTGATTTTCCGCCAGTTGCGCCAGCGCCTGCTGCCGGTGGTCGCCGCACTGCTGCTCGGCGTCGGCCTGTTGTCGATGCCCTTCGCGTCACCGGTCATGGCCGCCGAACCACCGGCACCAGACACACCAAGGCTGCTCAAGCAACCGCTGACCAGCCAGGCCTCCCAGGACGCGATCAAGGCACAGTTGCAGGCACCGCCGTTCAAGAACCCGGAAACCGTCACCCGCTGGCGACTGGGCGACGCGTCCGCCAAGACTGGCGACAAAGCCTCTTCCGGCTGGCTGAAGACCCTGCTGGAGCGTTTTGACAGCCGTATCGTCGGCACACTCGCCCAAAGCCTGGAGATTCTGCTCTGGGCCGCGCTGTTCGGCTTGCTGGCCTGGTTGGCCTGGCGCTATCGGAATGGCTTGCAAACCTTTGTCGGCCGGCGCCCGAAGCCACGGGCCAAAGCCGTCCCGAGCGCCACGCCGCAACTGTTCGGCCTGGCGCTGGACATCGACAGCTTGCCCGGTGATATCGCCGCCAGCGCCGAGGCCCTCTGGCCCCAGCAGCCGCGCGAAGCCATGAGCCTGCTCTACCGTGGTCTGCTCAGCCGCCTGCTGCATGACTACCAACTGCCCTTGAAAAGCGCCGATACCGAAGGCCAGGTCCTCGAACGGCTCGGTCAGTTACCGGAACCCACTCTGCAGGCCTTCAGCCAGGAACTGACCCGCCACTGGCAGAACCTCGCCTACGGCCATCGCCTGCCAACAGCCCACCAGCAACAGGCGCTGTGCGAAAACTGGCGACAGTTGTTCGGTCCGGGAGCCGTCCGATGAACCGGCGCCTGTCCTGGCTGATCGGCCTGGCACTGTTGGCGGTACTCGCAGGCGTCGGCCTCTACCTCTATCACAAGGCCACGCCCTACACCGAGGTCATCGATCACGGCCCTTCGCCCGAAGCCCGCGCCAACCCTTACCTGGCTGCCGAGCAATTTCTGCGTCAGCGCGGCCTGAAAGTCACCCACGCCAACAGCCTGGATATCCTCCCTGGCCTCGACCCGCGCGGGCAGAACCTGATGCTGCTGGGCGAGCGCTCGAACATGACCCCGCGCCAGGCCGACCAGTTGCTCAACTGGGCCCGGGCCGGTGGGCGGCTGCTGTTCGTCGCCGAGGCCCTGTGGAATCCCAAGACCGGCAGCAGTGGCGACCTGCTGCTCGACCGCGTGCAGTTGCACCAGTTGCTGAGCAAGGACCTCAAGGGCGACGGCCCGGAACCGGAAGACGAGCGTTACCCACTGTTGACCCGCATGTACCTGGAGGACGAAGACGCTCCGGCCTACTTCAGTTTCGACACCGCGTTCCACTTGTCCGACCCGAAGAACCTGGCGCAATCCTGGGCCAACAGCGCCACCTCCACCCACTTGATGCAACTGGAGTACGGCGCCGGTACGGTCACCGTGCTGACCGACGCCGACCTCTGGACCAACCACGCCATCGGCCGTTACGACAACGCCTGGCTGCTCTGGTACCTGGCCCAGGACAGCGACGTGACCCTGCTGTTCAATACCGACCACGACAACCTGCTCACCCTGTTGTGGCGCTACTTCCCCCAGGCCCTGGTCGCCCTCGCCACCCTCCTCGGCCTGTGGTTGTGGCATGTCGGCCTGCGCCAGGGACCGCTACAGGCCCCGGCGTCCCGGGCGCGCCGACAATTGCAGGAACACCTGCGGGCCAGCGCCGACTTCCTGCTCCGTCGCAGCGGCCATGAAGCCCTGCTCCAGGCCTTGCAACAGGACATCCTGCGCCGGGCCCGCAAGCGTCACCCCGGTTTCGAACGACTCGGCGTTGCCGAACAATGGCAGGTGCTCGCGCGCCTGACTCGCCAACCCACCAGCGCCATCAGCCAGGCCTTGCGCCCGCGACCCAGGCAACGCCTTTCCAGCGTCGACTTCAGTCGCCAGGTCGCCCACCTGCAAACCCTCAGGAATGCCCTATGAGCGAACAACAAGCCGAACCGACCAGCCCGGTTGACGCCGAGGCCCATGCCCAGCAGCAACGCCATCGCGCCAGCCAGTTGGCCCAGGCGGTGCGCCACGAACTGCAAAAGGTGCTGATCGGCCAGGACAGGGTGATCGACGACGTGCTCACCGCACTGATCGCCGGCGGCCATGTGCTGCTCGAAGGCGTCCCCGGGCTGGGCAAGACCCTGCTGGTGCGGGCCCTGGCGCGCTGCTTCGGCGGCGACTTCGCCCGTATCCAGTTCACCCCCGACCTGATGCCCAGCGATGTCACCGGCCATGCGGTCTACGACCTGCAGACCGAACAGTTCAAGCTGCGCAAGGGCCCGCTGTTTACCAACCTGCTGCTGGCGGACGAAATCAACCGTGCCCCGGCGAAAACCCAGGCGGCGCTGCTCGAAGCCATGCAGGAACGCCAGGTCACTCTCGAAGGTCGCGCCCTGCCCATCGCCCAGCCGTTCATGGTGCTCGCCACCCAGAACCCGATCGAACAGGAAGGCACCTATCCGCTGCCCGAGGCCGAACTGGACCGTTTCATGCTCAAGCTGCGCATGGACTACCCCGATGCCCAGCAGGAGCTGGAGATGGTCCGCCAAGTGACCCGCTCGACCAAGGCCGACATGCTCGAAGTACAACCCCTGCGCACTCTGTTGCAGGCCAAGGATGTATTGGCCTTGCAGCGGATCGCCAGCGAGTTGCCGCTGGACGAGCAGGTCCTCGACTACGCCGTGCGCCTGGCCCGGGCCACCCGCAGTTGGCCGGGCTTGACCCTCGGTGCCGGACCGCGGGCCTCCATTGCCCTGGTTCGCGGCGCCCGGGCCCGAGCCTTGCTGCGCGGCGGTGAATTCGTGATCCCGGACGATATCAAGGGCTGCGCCCTGGCCGTACTGCGGCATCGGGTACGAATCGCCCCCGAGCTGGATATCGAAGGGCTGTCGGTCGACCAGGTGCTCAAGCAACTGCTTGACCAGGTCCCGGCACCGCGCCAGTGAGGCCCGCGCGTCCATGAGACCTTCACGGCTGCTGTTGATCTGGCTGGGCGTCCTGCTGGTGCTGGGCATTGGCCTGGGCACCCTCGGGGCCCTGGGCGTCGAGCTGCCCGAGCGCCTTGGCTCGATTGGCTGGGGCTTGCTGCTGGCCTTGCTGCTGTTGAGCCTGCTGGATGGGGCTCGACTCAGGCGCTTGCCCTCGCCGCACGTGAAACGCAAGCTGCCCGGCAGCCTGGCATTGGGACGCTGGGGCGAAGTGCACCTCGAACTCAGTCACGACCACCCCACGCCCCTGCGAGTGCAGCTCTTCGATCACGTTCCCGATGGCCTGGCGTTCGCCAACCTGCCCCAAGCCATCACCTTGCAACCGGGCGAAGGCAGCGAGCTGACCTATCGCGTGCGGCCCTTGAGCCGTGGCCATTTTCGCTACGCGCGTTGCGAAGTCAGCCTGCCCAGCCCGTTGGGCCTGTGGTCCGAGCGACGCTACCTGGCGCTGGCCGATGCGACCCGTGTCTACCCGGATTTCGCCCGCCTTTATGGCGCCCAGTTATTGGCCGTCGACAACTGGCTCAGCCAACTCGGCGTACGCCAACGCCAGCGTCGCGGCCTGGGCCTGGAATTCAACCAGTTGCGCGAATTTCGCGAAGGCGACAGCCTGCGTCAGATCGACTGGAAAGCCACCGCCCGGCAACGCACGCCGATTGCCCGGGAATACCAGGATGAGCGCGACCAGCAGATCGTCTTCCTGCTCGATTGCGGGCGGCGGATGCGCAGCCAGGACGGTGAGCTGGCGCACTTCGACCATGCCCTCAACGCCTGCCTGTTGCTCAGCTATGTGGCCTTGCGCCAGGGCGACGCGGTGGGCCTGTGCACCTTTGCCGGCGAGCAGCCGCGCTTTCTCGCCCCGGTCAAGGGCCAGGGTCAGCTCAATGTGTTGCTCAACAGTGTCTACGACCTGAACAGCACCCAGCGCCCGGCGGACTACCAGGCCGCAGCCAGCCAACTGCTGGCCCGACAGAAACGCCGGGCCCTGGTGGTACTGGTGACCAATCTGCGCGATGACGACGATGAGGCACTGCTGACCGCCGTCAAACGTCTTGGCCGCCAACATCGGGTGCTGGTGGCCAGCCTGAGGGAAGAAGTGCTCGACCAATTGCGCCAGGCGCCGGTACAGACCCTGCCCGAAGCCCTGGCCTACTGCGGCGCCGTGGATTACCTGAATGCCCGGGCCACTCTTCATGAACGACTGGCCGCCCACGGCGTACCGGTACTCGACGCCCGCCCGAGTGAACTCGGGGCCGATCTGGTCAGCCGCTACCTGAGTTGGAAAAGAGCCGGAACCCTTTAGGACCCCAGCCCTGAAGTCCCGCGCTAAGCGGAAGCCTCCAACGGATGGAAGCTGAAGTAGTGCTGCAACGCCGCCACCAGTTGCAGATACTCCGGGGATGACTCACCCAGCGTAAACCCCGAGTCGTAATAACCGGGAGTGGTCTCCTCATGGCACCACAGACAGCGGCCGGTCAGATCAATCATTTGCTGGGTGCCATCGCTGAGTGGCAGCTTCAGTTGCAGCTCGAACTCAGCGTCGACCAGCAAGGGTAACTGACTGATCAACATCAGCCCCTCTTCGCAGACATTGCCCAGGTAGCCAATGGGCTTGCCGGTATAGCGATTGAACACTTGCAGAAAATAAGGCAGTTGATGCCGCTCGATTCGACGGTCAGTAGGCATGGCAATGATCGCTGTATAGGCCATTCAGCATGGCTGCGCTAATGCTTCGGAGCAGACGAACGGTCCTGCTCTCCCTTGGCCTCGGCGCGATAACGGCAAATCGCCTTGTCGCAAACATCTACCGAGCCATGGTTTTCAATTCAAAAGAATTGATAAAACTGAAACCATACACTCAAAGACTAGCGCAAAGCTGGCAGAGAGCCAGCTGATATTTCAACCATCATGACAAAGCGGCGAACTACAAAGCGGCGGGACTCGGCTGAGCCGGCATTGCACCCTCAGCGTGTCCCAGCTGGCGCAAGGTTTCCAGGCGCGCCCGAGCGCGGTATGCATACTCGCTGTAAGGGTATTGGGTGAGGATGAACTGATAGGTCTGTATCGCGTCGACGAACAGCTTCTGGCGCTCCAGGCACTGGCCGCGCAGCATCGACACTTCCGGCTGGATGTACTGCCGGGTACGGCTCTCACGGTCAACCTTGGACAACTGCAGCATGACGTCTTCACAGTTGCCGCGATCATAGGACCGATAGGCATTGTTCAGATGGCTGTCCATCGACCAGCGGGTGCAACCGACCACACTGGCCGCCAGGGCTAAAACGAGCAAAATTCGCATGGGGGGTCTCCTGTTCTTGCTAGTGTATCGACCCGCTGGCGAAAATCTCCAGAGTGTTCGCCAAACAACCTATTCGAAAAAAATCATTCGCTGAAAAGTAGTGCAAATGAACAATGACTACAGCAGAGGAGCATAGTAGCCTTTCGCTGCGCTTGAACTCAGGAGTCTCTGCATGTCCGTTCGTCGTACTAAAATCGTCGCCACACTGGGCCCGGCCAGCAACTCGCCGGAAGTTCTCGAACAGCTGATCCTCGCTGGCCTGGACGTTGCCCGTCTGAACTTCTCCCACGGTACTCCCGACGAGCACAAGGCTCGTGCCAAGCTGGTGCGCGACCTCGCGGCCAAGCACGGGCGCTTCGTCGCGCTGCTGGGTGACCTGCAGGGCCCGAAGATCCGTATCGCCAAGTTCGCCAACAAACGTATCGAACTCAAGGTCGGTGATCACTTCACCTTCTCCACCGGCCATCCGCTGACCGAGGGCAACCAGCAGGTCGTCGGTATCGACTACCCGGACCTGGTCAAGGATTGCGGCGTCGGCGACGAACTGCTGCTCGACGACGGCCGCGTGGTCATGCGCGTTGAAACCGCGACCGACACCGAGCTGCACTGCGTGGTGTTGATCGGTGGCCCGCTGTCGGACCACAAAGGTATCAACCGTCGCGGTGGCGGCCTGACCGCCCCGGCCCTGACCGAAAAAGACAAGGCCGACATCAAGCTCGCCGCAGAAATGGAAGTGGACTACCTCGCGGTATCCTTCCCACGCGACGCCGCCGACATGGAATACGCCCGTAAGCTGCGCGACGAGGCCGGCGGTACCGCCTGGCTGGTGGCGAAGATCGAACGTGCCGAAGCCGTGGCCGACGACGAAACCCTCGACGGCCTGATCATGGCCAGCGACGCGGTGATGGTTGCCCGTGGTGACCTCGGTGTGGAAATCGGCGACGCCGAACTGGTGGGCATCCAGAAGAAAATCATTCTGCATGCGCGTCGCCACAACAAGGCGGTGATCGTTGCGACCCAGATGATGGAGTCGATGATCCTCAACCCGATGCCAACCCGCGCCGAAGTGTCCGACGTAGCCAACGCCGTACTGGACTACACCGACGCCGTGATGCTCTCGGCCGAAAGTGCCGCCGGTGCCTACCCGCTGGAAGCGGTGCAGGCCATGGCGCGTATCTGCGTCGGCGCTGAAAAGCACCCGACCAGCAAGACCTCCAGCCACCGTATCGGCAAGGTCTTCGAAAGCTGCGACCAGAGCATCGCACTGGCGGCCATGTACACCGCCAACCACTTCCCGGGCGTCAAGGCCATCATTGCCCTGACCGAAAGCGGCTACACGCCGTTGATCATGTCGCGGATCCGTTCCTCGGTACCGATCTACGCGTTTTCCCCGCACCGTGAAACCCAGGCCCGCGCGGCCATGTTCCGTGGCGTCTACACCGTACCGTTCGACCCGGCCTCGCTGCCGCCTGAGCAAGTCAGCCAGGCTGCCGTGGACGAGTTGCTCAAGCTCGGTGTGGTCGAGCAAGGCGACTGGGTCATCCTGACCAAGGGCGACAGCTACCACACCATCGGCGGCACCAACGGCATGAAGATCCTGCACGTGGGCGACCCACTGGTTTGATTCTCGCAACCCTGCCGTAAAAAAGCCCCGCCTCTCGCAAGAGGGCGGGGCTTTTTCATGCCTGGGAGAAAAACCGCCGCGGAGGCTGTGTAGGCTTTTTCTGTTTTCACTGTAGTGTCGGCACATAGATCAGCTGACAGGCTAGCCTTGTCACTTGACCGCCGGATGCACGCCAAAGCCTCGGCAAGGAGAAGCGCTATGAAAGACCGAAACTGTCCTCCCATCACCCGCCACCCCTTCAGTCGGATGATGGACATCCAGATGATCGCCACGACGCTGGGGGGCGCCAGCCTGGCCGGCATGCTCTTCCCCAACATGGGAGGTGCACTGCTGGCGGGCTTGCTGCTGGGCGCCCTGGCCGGATTATGGGTCACAACACCCACCTGACACTACCGACCCAAGGAAGGGTGCCATGACACTGGAACAGACCTCTTATTCGATTATCGCCGGCCTGATTCTTATCGCCCTCTATCTGGGACGATCCCTGTATTACCGACAACCCGCGGAACTGATCCACGCGGTGATTATCATCACCGCCTGCCAGGGAGTCGTGGCGGCCATCGCGCTGGGTTCACTGACCTATTTTTCCAGCGCCCACGAACTGGGGATTTTGCGAGAACAGAAGGACAGTATCCTGGTCGGCGCACTGGCGCTGACGTGGGTGTCGGTGATCTCCGCCTATTCGAGTCTCATGCAACCCGGGCATCGAGCAAAGTCGTCCGGGAAACCTTGACGCTCAACGCCGGGTCATGAAACCCGAAAGCGCCGTAATCGCCTCGGGCGAGCGCAGCCGCTGGATAAACAACACAGCTTCAGCCTCGACCACCTGGCGCAGTTGCTCGCGATCCGGGTCCTTCATCAATTGCTTGCTGACCTGCACCGCCGCCGAGGCCAGTTGATCGAAGCGCAGCGCCACTTCCCGCGCCTTGGCCAGCGCCAACTCGCCACTGGGCAAGGCCTCGGTGGCCAGGCCCCAAGTCGCCGCCTGCTCGCCGCTGAAGCCCTCGCCCAGCAGCAGCAACTGCGCCGCCCGGGCATGACCGAGCAGACGCGGCAGCAACAGGCTGGAGCCGAATTCAGGGCATAACCCCAGATTGACGAACGGCATGCGCAGACGGGCATCCGCGCTGACGTACACCAGGTCGCAATGCAGCAGCAACGTCGTGCCGATCCCCACGGCCGGGCCCGCAACAGCGGCAATCACCGGCTTGCGGCAATCGAGCAGGCTACGCATGAAGGCAAAAACCGGGCTGTCAAGAGCACTCGGCGGCTCTTCGAGAAAGTCGGCGATATCGTTGCCGCTGGTGAAACACTCACTGCTGCCGCGGATCAACACTGCATTGATCTCGGGATCAGAATCCGCCTCCCGCAGCGCCTCGCCCAACTGGCTGTACATGGCGCGGGTCAGGGCGTTTTTCTTGTCGGCACGGTTCAGGCGCAAGGTCAGCAGGCTGCCTTGGCGCTCCAGCACAATCGCGTCAGTCATTGGAACTCCCTTGTTGTGGGGACCCGGCGCTCAGGCGTGCGGCACGAACACATCGGCCAACAGTTGATTGCGCGGCAGCCCGGACAGGTACAGACGTTTGGCAAACGCCTCGACACTCGCCGGGGCACCACAGAGTAGAGCCAGGGTTTGCCGGGAGACAAGACGCAGTTTGGCCAGAAAGTCCGGCAGTTCGGCCCCCGTCACATAATCGACGCTCAGGTTGGGAACCTGCGCGACCAGTTCATTCAGCGCCGAAGCCAGATAATGCTCGGCACCCTCGTGGGCCAGGTGAACCAGACGGATCGGCCCCTCATGGCCTTGGCGCAGCGCCTCGCGCAACACTCCCCATAACGGCGCCAGCCCCGTACCAGCCGCCAGCAACCAGAGCGGCCGGGCATGCCAGTCCGGGTCGTAATGCAAGGCTCCGCCACGCAATTCGCCCAGGCGAATCGGCGCGCCGAGTTGAAGCTGTCGCGCCGCATCGCTGAAGGCGCCGGGCTGTCGGCAATCAAGATGAAACTCCAGGTAGCGGTCCTCTTCAGGCAAGCTGGCCAGGGAATAAGGCCGGGCGACGCCCTGTTCCGTCCACAGCACCAGATGCTGGCCAGCGCTGTAGCGCAAGGGCCGCTCGGGCAGCAGGCGCAGACGCAGGACCGTCGGGCTCAGCCATTCCAGCTCAGCCACCGTTGCCGACAAACCGTCACGACGCGGGTCGAAGACCTCGACCTGGAGGTCTTCGCGCACCTGGCACTGACAGGCCAGCCGCCAGCCGCGCTCGCGCTGGGCGAAAGCCAGGGCCTCCGGCCGGTTGTCCTGCGGCTCGCCGTGTACGCAACGTACCAGGCAAGCATGGCAACTGCCCGCCCGGCAGCTGTAGGGCACCGCCACGCCTGCCTGGTTCAAGGCATCGAGCAGGTTGCTGCCAACCGCCACCGACCAGCCCCGTTCGCCCACCCGCAGCTCAGGCATCGGTGTATTCCCAGGCCGCGCAGCAGCGATTACGACCGTCACGTTTGGCGCGGTAGAGCGCCTGGTCGGCGCGCTGCAAGGCATCGTCGAGGTCGTCTTCCACTCCCACCAGCGTCATGCCGACCGACAGGCTCAGGTTATTCACCGCCATCCCCATCAGTTCCACCTGGGTAAAGGCCAGACGCAAGCGCTCGCAACAGGAGGTCAGGCGCTCGGGATCGGCATTGGGCAACAGCAACACGAATTCTTCTCCACCGTAGCGCGCCAGCACATCTCCGTCGCGCACACAGGCCATGGCCACCGCGGCGAACGCCTGCAAGACCTGGTCGCCGGCGGCATGCCCGTGCATATCGTTGATCCGCTTGAAATGATCGAGGTCGATCAAGGCCAGGCCATGGACCACATCCGCGTCCATCAGCTCCAGTTCACGGGAAGCCAGGCGCAGGAAATGCCGTCTATTGTATAGCCCGGTCAGTTCATCGGTCGCCACCAGATCTTCCAACTGGCGCATCATCCCGCGCAGGGTGTCCTGGTGGGCCTGCAAGGCAAAGCGGCGCTGGCGCATACGCTGACGGGAGGCTTGCACATAGCTGGCGTAGAGACACAACCACAGCAACACGACGAACAGCACGCACACCTGCAGCAACGCCAGACCCGGGTTCGGCAACTGGAAGTGGTAACCCTCCCAGAGATTAAGCGCGGCAAACGAAAAGAACACCAGCACCGCACAGCGCACGAATTTGCGTTGCGGCAGATGAAACATGCCAAACAGCAGCACCAACGGATAAAACACCAGGAAGGCGCCGCGGGCCTGTTCGAGGTTGGCCATCAGGTAGGTCTGCCAACCCAGGCCTATGAGCACCTGCAGCTCCGTCAGGCTGGGATCGCGAAAATGCCGGTTGCGGCCACTGATAAACAGCCAGCCGAGTACGCCCTGGCTGAGAATCACCAAGCCGCTGCCTATCAGGCCCGTGGTTACGCTGGCCTCATAGTTATCGGTGAAAATCGCTACCCACAACAGCGACAACAGCAGTAGATAGGTGCCGGCAGCCAGGGCAAAGCGTTTGCGTAACAGAGTCTGTATGGCTTTATGGGTCAATCTTTGACTCACTTTGCGCTGAGGGCTCAAGGGGTTTCCTTCCCGTACAGGCCACTTGCCACTCTAGTGATCTGGATCAAAAATAACTATTCAATTTTTTGCCACTCGTACACTTTAATCTGGACGAGAGGACAAGATAAGGACGCAAGAAAAGTGCCGACGCTCCTGCGACCTTGGTTTGACCACTGACGGATGTGCCGGGCTCAAGGGCGGGTTATACTGCCGCGCCTTATTTTGTGCCGGTCATGCGTGCCCGGCCCGTCTCAAAAGATGTTTTCGACAGACCAGATGCAAACCGGTCGCAAACACCTTATTTCCATGTTCCCGTCTTTATAGAGGAGCGCGACCCATGACCGTGATCAAGCAAGACGACCTGATACAGAGCGTTGCCGACGCCCTGCAGTTCATTTCCTACTACCACCCCGTGGATTTCATCCAGGCCATGCACGAGGCCTACCTGCGGGAAGAGTCGCCGGCGGCCCGCGACTCCATGGCCCAGATCCTGATCAACTCGCGCATGTGCGCCACCGGCCACCGGCCGATCTGCCAGGACACCGGGATTGTCACCGTGTTCGTGCGCGTGGGCATGGATGTGCGCTGGGACGGTGCCACCATGGGCCTGGACGACATGATCAACGAAGGCGTGCGTCGCGCCTACAACCTGCCGGAAAACGTCCTGCGTGCTTCGATCCTGGCCGACCCGGCCGGTGCGCGCAAGAACACCAAGGACAACACCCCGGCGGTCATCCATTACTCCATCGTTCCGGGTAACACCGTGGAAGTGGACGTCGCGGCCAAGGGCGGCGGCTCCGAGAACAAGTCGAAAATGGCCATGCTCAACCCGTCCGACTCGATCGTCGACTGGGTGCTGAAGACGGTGCCGACCATGGGTGCCGGCTGGTGCCCACCGGGCATGCTCGGCATCGGCATCGGCGGCACCGCCGAGAAAGCCGCGGTCATGGCCAAGGAAGTGTTGATGGAGTCCATCGACATCCACGAGCTGAAGAAGCGTGGCCCGTCCAACCGCATCGAAGAAATGCGCCTGGAGCTGTTCGAGAAGGTCAACCAACTGGGCATCGGTGCCCAGGGCCTGGGTGGTTTGACCACCGTGCTCGACGTGAAAATCATGGATTACCCGACGCACGCGGCGTCCCTGCCGGTGTGCATGATCCCCAACTGCGCCGCCACCCGCCACGCGCACTTCGTGCTCGACGGCTCCGGCCCGGCATCGCTGGAAGCGCCACCGTTGGACGCCTACCCGGAAATCGTCTGGGAAGCCGGTCCGTCGGCCCGTCGCGTCAACCTCGACACCCTGACCCCGGAAGACGTGCAGAGCTGGAAGCCGGGCGAAACCGTCCTGCTCAACGGCAAGATGCTCACCGGCCGCGACGCCGCGCACAAGCGCATGGTGGAAATGCTCAACAAGGGTGAAACCTTGCCGGTGGACCTCAAGGGTCGCTTTATCTACTACGTCGGCCCGGTTGATCCGGTGCGTGAAGAAGTGGTCGGGCCGGCCGGTCCGACCACGGCAACGCGCATGGACAAATTCACCCGGCAGATCCTCGACCAGACCGGCTTGCTGGGCATGATCGGCAAATCCGAGCGCGGCCCGACCGCCATCGAAGCGATCAAGGACTACAAGGCCGTGTACCTGATGGCCGTGGGTGGAGCTGCCTACCTGGTGGCCCAGGCGATCAAGAAATCCAAGGTCGTGGCCTTTGCCGAACTGGGCATGGAAGCGATCTACGAGTTCGAGGTCAAGGACATGCCGGTCACGGTCGCGGTCGACTCCAAGGGCGAGTCGGTGCATATCACCGGTCCGGCCATCTGGCAGAAGAAGATCCACGACAGCCTGGCGGTGGAAGTGCAGTAAGCGCTTTTGTTGCAGGAATAGAAGCGGCCCGGTTGATCCGGGCCGCTTTTTTATTGCCTGGAAAACAGCGTTGGAGCGGCGCACAGGCCTGTAAGACTCAAGGATGGTGGTGAAATTAGAACGCTATCGCCGGCAAGCCAGCTCCTACACTCAGACGTGGCTGGAGGTGGGCCAGACCTGCAAGGTGTCATCCACACGCTTGCGCGCCAGTTCGATCAGGCGCACGACTCCCAGCGCCAGTTTGCGTTTCGAACCGTCAAGTTGGTCGGCGGATTCATAAGCCGTCGCGGCAGCCGACTCAAGGATGTCACACACATCAATCAGCGCTTCTTCGACGCCGTTCGGATGATTCGGTTTACAAGCATTTCGGGTGGGTGGCGACTGTACGCGAGTTAGCAGACCGGGACTCCAGGAACCCAGCGCGCCCGAAGGCGCCCCACGCACAGCGCCATAACGCATGAAGCGGGCATGAAAAAAGCGCCAGCCAAATGGATATGGGCGCTTTCTGTGCGCCTGGAAGTCAATCGGGCTGCTAAACCCGACCACTGAAATAGCAGTGACGGACCAGAGCCTAGTCCCGTGATTTTCCTGGCGCAAGCGATCTGGATTTTCTAGGAAACTTCAGTCAAGGGAAAGAGAAACGTCCTCCAATAGCCGAAAAACAGCCCCCCATTGCACCTCAATCCAGCGTGCCCACAGTCACCACCGCGCGCATGCACTCGCGCAACCACCCTAATGCCTGATCCCCATCCCGGCGCTGGTGCCAGACAAAAATAAAGTCGAACGAGGGGATTTCGAAAGGCGGCGGTACCACCACCAGCCGCTCATGATCGATATTACGCAAGTTGCGCGAAGCCACGGTCAAAATCAGGTCCGTACCGGCAATCAACTGCGGCGCCACACCCCAATGCGGCAAGCTGATCGCCACTCGCCGACGCTGATGAATCGCACTCAGCGCCCGTTCGATTTCCGCCGTCCCGCTGCCACGCATTTCCAGCAACACATGCGGCCGCGACAGGTAGCCCGGCAGATCAAGCACGCCCTCTGCAGGCAAACTGTCCCGGTCCACCAGGCAGGCGTAGTGTTCACTGAACAGATGGGTACTGCGCAACGCCGGCGAAAAATCCGGGAATACCCCGGTGGCCGCATCGATATCGCCATTGAGCAACAGCTCCAGCATGCCCTCGCGACTGGCCTGGGTGATCTGCAGGTCGATCCCCGGCGCATCCCGCCGCAACCCCCGAACCAGGCCCGGCAACAACATCGCCGCGCCATAGTCGGACATCGCCAAGCGAAACGTGCGCTTGGCCGACGCAGGATCAAAACCTTGCGGAGCCAGCAGGTCCTGCACTCGCCCCAACGCATCGCTCAACGGTAGCGCCAGTTCCAGTGCCCGCGCCGTCGGCACCAACCCGCCGCCGACTCGCACCAGCAGCGGATCACCCAGCAAGTCGCGCAGGCGCGCCAAGGCATGACTGACCGCCGGCTGGCTCAGGTGCAGGCGCTCGGCGGCACGGGTCACGTGCTGCTCGGCGAGCAAGGCGTCGAGGATCACCAGCAGGTTGAGGTCGATGCGACGAAGATCATTCATCCGATGCATGTTCTGGATATTTTCTTGGAATTTAAATTTGCCCCGCGAATACCTTAGAGTCCAGCAAAACCTGTTGGAGAATGATTATGAGTACCTTGAGCTGGGCTGGCCTGCTGGCCCTGGCCTCCATCGCCGGCGCAGTCGTGCCGTTTCAGAGCGCAATCAACGCGAACCTCGGCCGCGGCCTCGGTCACCCGTTATGGGCGACACTGGTCTCGCTGCTGGTGAGCATGGCGGTGTTGTTGCCAGTGATGCTCGCACTACGCTTGCCGTTCCCGAACCTGGAATTTGCCACCAGGGCGCCGACCTGGATCTGGCTCGGCGGCGTATTCGGTGTGTGTTTCGTGGCCTTGGCAGTGCTGCTGGTGCCCAAGCTAGGGGCAGGAGGATTTGTCGCCCTGGCGCTGGCCGGGCAAGTGGTCGCCTCTTTGGTGCTCGACCACTTCGGTCTGTTCGGGCTGGTGGAACGCCATATGAGCGTACCGAGAATGGTCGGTGCCGTGCTGCTGATCGCCGGCGTGACGATGATCCAGTTCACCGCCACCCCAAAAAACACTTCGCCAGCCGCCACCCAGCCAAGCCTCAACCTCGCGAAGACAGTTGATTGATCGCCTTGGGATCGAGAATCGGCTGCGGCCCACCGTTTCGGGCCACCGCCAGCATCGCCCGGCCAATGGTTTCGGTGGTCTGGATGGTGTCCGGCCACAACCGCCGCAACACACTCATCAACGGCCCGGCCAGCGTGTAGACCGCCTGGTAGAGCGCAGTCTTGGAACGCACGCCATGCAACGGCTGGATCGCACCGGGACGCATCAGGTACACCGCCTTGAACGGCAAGCGTTGCAAGGCGTTTTCGGTACGGCCCTTGACCCGCGCCCACATGCTGCGGCCCTTTTCACTGCTGTCGGTGCCCGCCCCCGTGACATAGACAAAGGTCATGTTCGGATTGAGCCGCGCCAAGGTCTCGGCCGCGGCCAGCGTCAGGTCGTAGGTCACCCGGGTGTATTGCGCCTCGTCCAGGCCCACCACCGAGATACCCAGGCAGAAGAAGCAGGCATCGAAGCCCTGCAACTCGGCCTCGATGCCCTGGTAGTTGAACAGGTCGGCGTGCACCACCTGGCTGAGCTTCGGATCGGTCTGGGTCACCGGCGTACGGCCAATGACCCGGACCTGCTGCACATCGCCCGCCAGCAGGCATTCACGTAATACACCCTGGCCGACCATGCCGGTGGCACCGAACAACAAGACGTTCATGGACGACCTCTCAATGGGTTGGAAATGCTGGCAGCTCGACAGGAGCACTGTAGTCGGCGGCGCGACTGACCTCCAGCCAACGCTCACCCGCCTCGGCACGGGCGGTCTCGGCCTGCTCGCAGTACTGCAAGGCATCGTTGCCGATCAACAGGTGCAGCGGCAGTTGCTCGTGATAGGCCAGCTTCAGCAGGATCTGCGCAATCCGATCCGGATCGCTCGGCTCATTGCCGGCGTAGGTACCGAGCAATTCCTGGATCGCACCGACGCTAGGCAGGTAGTCGTCGATGATCGTGGGTGTGCCCTGGCCTGCACGCACCGCCCAGTTGGTGCGCATGCCACCCGGCTCCACGGCACAGATCCTGATCCCCAACGGCGCCACTTCCTGCGCGACCACTTCGGTAAAACCACCCACCGCCCACTTCGCCGCCTGATAGGCGCTGAGCCCGGGCATGCCCAGACGCCCACCCACGGAGGAGATCTGCAGGATGTGCCCGCTGCGTTGCGCGCGCATCACCGGCAATGCGGCGCGGGTCACGTTGACCACGCCGAAGAAATTGGTCTCGACCTCGGCGCGGAACGCCTCTGCCTCCGTCTGCTCGAAAGGTGCGAGATGACCGTAACCGGCATTGTTGACCAGTACGTCGAGCCGACCAAAGGTATCGACCGCCACCTTCACCGCCGCTTCAGCCGCCGCTGCATCCGTGACATCCAGAGCCACCACCCGCACCTGATCGCCATAACGCGCCACCAGATCATCCAGCCGCCGAGGCTCCCGCGCCGTCGCCACCAGGCGTTCCCCCGCCGCCAGTACCGCCTCGGCGACATTGCGACCCAAACCGCTGGCACTGCCGGTAATCAACCAGACCTTAGACATGCTTGTACTCCTTACGACTATTGAGATTAATATTGAGTGAGCACTCACTCATTTTCAACACAAAGCTTCAATACAAGAAACAGCCTCGCCTACTCCTTGGCGGTAGCACTCCAGAACGCCTGGAAACCGGCTTCGGCATAACGCTCGGCCTGGTCGGGTTCGCGGCGGATAAAGTCGATGGTGGTATCGGCCAGGGCGCCCATGATCGCCGAGACAAACGCCGCCGGCTGGTCGCGGAACAGGCCGCTGGCAATGCTTTCCTGCATCATCTCGTTGACCTCGCAGAAGTCCTGCATCCCCAGCAACTTGCTCTGTTCGGTAACCTGCGCGGACATCCCGAGCAAAGCCACCACCTTGCGTTTCTGCGGTTCGGCGACGCCCCAGTCGACATAACTCTGCCAGGCGTGCCGGGCGCGCTTCTTCACCGTTTCCGTGCGCGGGTAACCGGGCATCATCACATCGCGCAACTCGGCCTTGATATGCAGGTAGAGTTCGTTGAGCAACACGTCCTTGGAACTGAAGTAGTTGAACAAGGTGCCCTCGGCGACCCCGGCGAGCCGGGCGATCTTCAGCGTCGGACAACCCAGGCCCTGCTCGGCGAACACCTCGATGGCGGCACTGAGGATGGCGTTGCGTTTGTCTTCACTTTTGGGACGGGCCATGGGGAGCAGCGTTCAACTTATAAATGAGTAATCACTCAATTAAACCTGTCTGAACGCGGGTTTGCAAGCCCGCTGGTCGTGACAGCGCCCTCCCCGACCGGGGAAGGCGCTGGGTGATGGGGTTTTGCCTCAGAACGCGCTGCGGAAAATCTCTTCGATCTGCCGCTGATCCGCCGCCCGTGGATTGGTCAGGCCGCAAGCGTCCTTCAGGGCATTGGTGGCGAGGATCGGGATGTCCTGCAACTTGGCGCCCAACTCCCGCAGACCGGCCGGAATCTCGACATCCTTGGCCAGACTGCGAATCGCCGCAATGGCCGCCTGGGCACCCTCCTCGGCACTCATGCCACGAATGTCGGCACCTAGCGCCTTGGCCACATCACTCAGGCGTTGCGGGCAGACCAGCGCATTGAAACTCTGCACATGGGGCAGCAGCACCGCATTGCACACGCCATGGGGCAAGTCGTAGAAGCCGCCCAACTGGTGCGCCATGGCATGCACGAAACCCAGCGAGGCATTGTTGAACGCCATGCCGGCGAGGAACTGCGCGTAGGCCATGCTTTCCCGGGCCTGCAGGTCGGCGCCATCAAACACGGCCTGGCGCAGGTTGGCGCTGATCAGTTCAATGGCTTTGATCGCGCAGGCGTCGGTGATCGGCGTCGCCGCCGTCGACACATAAGCTTCGATGGCATGGGTCAGGGCATCCATGCCGGTAGCGGCGGTCAGTCCCTTGGGCATGGCGACCATCAGCGCCGGGTCGTTGACCGACAGCAACGGCGTGACGTTACGGTCGACAATCGCCATTTTCACGTGGCGCGATTCATCGGTGATGATGCAGAAACGGGTCATCTCGCTGGCGGTACCGGCGGTGGTATTGATGGCCACCAGCGGCAGTTGCGGCTTGGCTGAGCGGTCGACGCCTTCATAGTCGCGGATATGCCCGCCATTGGTGGCGCACAGGGCGATGCCCTTGGCACAGTCATGGGGCGAGCCGCCGCCCAGGGACACAATGAAATCGCATTGGCCAGCCTTGAGTGCCACCAAGCCCTTCTCGACGTTGTCGATGCTCGGATTCGGTTTGGCGCCATCGAACACGACCGAATCGATATCCTGCATCGCCAACAACCCGGCAATCCGTGCGGCGACGCCGGCCTTGGCCAGCCCGACGTCGGTAACGATCAGCGCTTTGCGAAAGCCATGCTTGCGGATCGCGCCCATGGCTTCGTCCAGGCAATCAATGCCCATGATATTCACGGCGGGAATAAAAAATGTGCTGCTCACAGTAGGTCTTCCTTTAGCTGACGGACTCCCGTCAGCTTCAGTCGAAGACCCACCCCTGACCTTGACCTGACGCAAGGAAAACCTGGATCCACAACACCGTTTGTCAGGCGCCGTTTATCTGGATCAGCCCACGTCGGCGATAAGCCTCGATATCAACGCCAAAGGCCCCGGACGAACAGACCTGGCGAATCGCATAGGGCCGGCCCATGGCATCGAAGGTGCTGTCGGCCAGATCGATAAGCTTCTCCGGGCAGCGCCGCTTGTCGGCTCCGAGAACACGCAACAGACGCGGCTTGAGTCGATTGCAGGGCGGCGCGCCGAGGATGATCGCGACTTCGTCATTGGTCATCTCGACGATTTCGCCGCTGGGATACAGGCCGATCAGGCGAATGAACGCGCTGACAATCTGCTCGTCGAAATGGCTGTTGGCCGCTTTGAACAGGATGCGCAGGGACTCGAGGGTCGAACGCCCCTTGCTGTAGACCCGGTCACTGCTGATGGCATCATAGGCGTCAGTCACCGCGACGATCCGCGCATAAAAGGGAATCCCTTCGGCGCTCAAGCCACGGGGATAGCCCATGCCGTCCAACCGCTCATGGTGCGACAGCGCCACCTCGAGCGCCGCCACCGGCACACCGGCTTGGCTGGCGAGCAAGGTATAACCTTCCATGGCGTGGCTTTTCATGATGGCGTACTCCTGATCCGTCAACGCCGACGGTTTATTCAGGATTTCGCTTGGCACCTTGAGCTTGCCGACATCGTGGAGCATGGCACCGACCCCGATCTCCTCCAATTCCACAGCCGGCAGGCCCAACTCGCGACCCAGGGCAATGGACAGCATTGCCACCCGCAGCGAATGCTCGGCGGTGTAATCGTCCTGGAACTTGATGCGGGTCAGCCAGAGCAAGGCCGAGGGGTTGCGCAGGATACTGTCGACACAATCCTTGACCACGGCTTTCACCGCGTCGACCTGAATCGGCTCGCCCATATCCACCGCCTCGAGGATGCGCCAGGATTGCGCCCGGGCCGAGCCCCAGGCGAGCTCGGCCCGGGCCATTTCAACGTTGAAGTCGACCGGCTCCGCGAGTGCCGCGCATGCAGTCGCGCATTCAATCGGGGTTTCGACCGACAGCCCATGGGCCCCGGCGGCACTGGCGATATCCACCCAGGCATACTCGCAGTTCTCGCGCAGCAGTCGCAGTTCCTCCTCGCGGCGTATACGGAACTCACGAAAGGAAAAGGTGGTTTCCTCCCACGGCCGATCCAGTGCTTCGATCTGCATGCCGATGGCCAGCCGGGCCACCTCGATCTTGATACAGCCTTTACAGATATCCGGGTCCATTTCACGTCTCCGAACGGATGCGTCAAATAAAGAGTCGGGGGCGACCGCCAGGGACTCAAATCGAGAACTGCGTGACCACCTTGTTCAATTCCACCGCGAGCTTGGACAGCTCATGACTGGCCGCCAGGGTCTGGCTCGCCGCCGATGAGCTCTGGATCGACAGGTCGCGGATACTGATCAGGTTCTGGTCCACCGACCGGGCGACCTGGGCCTGCTCCTCGGAAGCGGTCGCGATCATCAGGTTGCGGTCGTTGATCTCGCTGATGGCCTGGGCAATTTCGGACAAGGCCGAACCGGCTTCATGGGCAATCAACAGCGTCTTGTCCGCCTCTTCATTGCTACGTTGCATCGAGACCACCGCCTGCCCGGTCCCGTTCTGGATGGCGCCGATCATCTGTTCGATTTCCTGGGTTGAAACCTGGGTACGGTGCGCCAGGGCCCGCACCTCATCAGCAACCACGGCAAAGCCACGGCCCTGTTCACCGGCCCGGGCGGCTTCGATGGCGGCGTTGAGCGCCAGCAGGTTGGTCTGTTCGGCGATGGCCCGGATCACATCCAGCACCTTGCTGATGTTCTGGGCCTGCTGCGCCAGGGATTCGACTTCCTGCCCGGTGGCCTTGACGGTCGAGCTCAGGGTTTCGATGGAGGCAATCGTGCGATGCACACGGTCCGCCCCGGTACGGGTCGAGACTTCGGAACGCTGGGTGGACTGCGACGCCGCCACGGCATTGCGGGCCACTTCCTCGACCGCCGCGGTCATTTCATTGACCGCCGTGGCGGCCTGGTCGGTCTCCAGGCTCTGGCGTTGAATACCGCGATTGGACTCGCCGGTCACCGCGCTCATTTCTTCCGCGGCCGACGCCAACTGCGTGGAGGAGTTGCTGATATGCCGCAGGGTATTTTTCAGGCTGGCCTGCATGGCCGCGGTCGAGGCCTGCAGCTCGGCCAATTCGTCCTTGCCGTCCACCTGCACTTCGGTACGCAGGTCGCCCTCGGCGATCTTCCGGGTCGAGCCGAGCAACAAGCGCAACGGGCCGGTCAGGCTGCGGGTAAAGATAATCGCCAGCAATACCGTCAAGACGCAAGAAACGACAATGATGGCGATAGTCAGATAAAAACCGCCGTCGAACTGCTGCTGGGCCGTGATACCAGACTGCACGGCACCATCGTCATTGATTTTTTCCAGCGCCTCGATGTTGGTTTGCAGCTCATTGACCAAAGGCGGGATCACGTTATTGAGCAGAACAAGCGCCGCTTCGGCCCCCTTCTCGCTGGCGATCTGCAACGTCTCGGCGAGTTTCTGCTCATAGAGGTTGGCATTACGTTGTACCGCCTCGTAGACCGCTTGCTCCTCGGGGCTCGAGACCAGCGGTGCATAGGCCTTGATCTGCTGATCGAGTGTGGCCTTAAGTTCCTGGATACGGGCGGCTTCGGTCTGTTTCATCTGGGCATCGGTGGCCGAGACCAGACGAAAGCTCTCCAGGCGTATCCGATAGAGGGTCAACTCGACCCGCCCGGCCTGTCGCAGGCTGGCCATCCAGTTATCCTGCAAGTCGACCGCCGCCTCGCGAATCAGATGCATTTTCCATAACGCCAGCACGCCCAGGGCAATCAACAGCAGTGTGACAAAGGCAAAACTCAGAAAAGCGCGTGTGGCTATTTTCAGGTTTCTGACTGACATATCGATCACCCTTTATGTGGCATTCCATTGCACTGGAAAAAACACCCAAAAGAGATATCACTACGATATCACCGGAAAAGACACCCCGTGGAAAAAATCTCCCGGCACGGAATGAGGAAATGACTCTAGAGGGCCCGTGTTAAAGTCCGCCGTTGATTCTCCTCAGATTTGGCAACCGACGAATGGCAACGATGGAACTCCAGGCATTTGATACAACATTAGAAGACTGGAACGCCCTGCGTGCAGAAATCGCCTGCAGCGGCCTGTTGATCGGCAACGGCGCAAGCCGGGCGATGTGGCAGGCATTTGCCTACGACTCGCTGTTCGAGCTGGCCCAGACCACCCGTAACCGCCCGCTGGGGCTGAGCGAGCTGGCGGTGTTCAAGGCCCTGGAAACCAGCAACTTCGAACAGGTGCTCAGCGCCCTGAAAAGCACCATCCGGGTCAATGCGGCGCTGACCATCAGTTCGTCGTCGCCGCGCAATCGCTACTTCGCGGTCAAGGAAGCGCTGATCCATGCGATCCGCTCGGTGCATATCCCCTGGATGCGGGTGCAGCCCGAGAGCCTGGCGCTGATCAATGCCGAACTGAGTCGCTACCGCACCCTTTACTCGACCAACTACGACCTGCTCACCTACTGGGCGATCATGCAGGCACCCGAGCCGTTCGACGATCTGTTCCGCACGGACGACTCGACCTTCGACCTGGGCGACCTTGATGCCCGTGGCACCCGCGTCCTGTACCTGCACGGCGGCCTGCACCTGGTGAAGAACCTCGACGGCAGCACACGCAAGCTGACCTCTTCGGAAAGCACCCTGCTGGGCAGTTTCGCGATCAATACCCTGGGCGATGTGCCGTTGTTCGTCAGCGAGGGGAATGCGCAGGACAAGCTCAAGGCGATCCGTCATTCGGATTACCTGTCGTACTGCTACGGGCAACTGGCCGGGCATCAGGACGCCCTGTGCATCTTCGGCCACAACCTCGGCGCGCAGGACCGGCATATCGTCCAGGCCCTGCTGGATACGCGAATCCAGACCCTGGCGATTTCGATCTACCCACGCAGCCAGGCCTTTATCCAGCATCAGAAGCGCCACTTCACCCAGCTGTTCGAGGGCCGGGAAGTGACGCTGCGGTTTTTCGATGCCAAGAGCCATCCGCTGGGTAACCCGCAACTGCAGGTCCCTCCCGAGGCCTGAGATACCCGCCCGATGAACAGCAGGAAGTCGTCAGAATGAGCCGCGTCATCGACATCACACTCGATGGAAACAGCATCGATGCCCAGGCCGCGAGCTGGTTCGCCCGTCACCGCGACACGCCCGAACAGTCACCGGACAGGGCGTTCGAAGAATGGCGGGCAAAGCCGGAGCATGCCCGGGCCTATGCCGAGTTCGAAGCACTCTGGGCGGACCTGGCGCAACTGCGCCAACTGAACCAGCCGGCGTTGCCGGCCCCCCGGCGCAAGAACCTCTGGCGACCGGCCCTGGCCACGGCGGCCGCGCTGTTGTGTGCGTTGCTGAGCGCCAATCTCGGCGCACCAAATACCCCGTACCGGCATCAGGTCGCCGCCCATGCCCAGGGCACCCGCACCCTGAAACTGCCGGACGGCAGCACCCTGTACATCAACGCCAATACCCGACTGCGCATCAACTTCCGCTCCCGGCAACGGGATATCTACCTGGATCAGGGCCAGCTCTACCTGGAAGTGGCCGCCGACAAGGAACGCCCGTTGTGGGTGCATGCCGGCAACGCCCGGGTGCGAGTGGTGGGCACCGCTTTCGATGTGCGCCGCGGCCAGCGCCAGTTGGTGGTCAGCGTCGCCCACGGCCAGGTGGCTTTCGAGCCGGAAGGCGATCCGAGCAGCGCCACCCTGCTCGAAGCCAGGCAACGGGCGATCTTCGACTACGCCAAAGGTACGCTGCAACAGCAAACCCTGAGCAGCGAGGAAGTCGCCGATTGGCGCAGCGGCCACCTGACCTTTCGCAACCGCGAACTGGCCAGTCTGATCGATGAACTGAGCCTCTACCGCAGCAAACCGGTGCAACTGGCGGACGGCCCGCTGGCGCACTTCAAGGTCTCCGGCAACCTCGACGTGACAGACCCGGACGCTCTGCTCAATGCCCTGCCCGCCTTGATCCCGGTGAAAACCGTGGCCCTGGACGATGGTCAGGTCAGGATCGAAAGCCGCAAATAGCCGCCGGCCGGGATCGTGTTATTTTTCACCCCGCGTTCGAACGGACCACACTGAGCTCCGTTACCTGGGCCCGACGCTGGCTCAGGTAGCGGGTGCAACTGACTCGCAGGAAGGAGGCGAAATTCAGCACCTCCCCGCGAAAGTCCATCACTTCCTCGTAGAGCCGGGTGATCAACTGGTTGGTGGTCATGCCGTCGGCCTCGGCGATCTCGCCGAGGATGTCCCAGAACTGGTTTTCCAGGCGCAAGGTGGTCACCACGCCACGGATGCGCAGCGAGCGGGAACGCGATTCGTAGAGAATCGGATCGGCCTTGACGTAGAGCTCACACATGACCCAACCCTCCCTTACAAGGTGATCCTGGTACCCAGCAATCCTAGGAACGCCGCCAGCCAACTCGGATGCGCCGGCCAGGCCGGAGCGGTGGCGAGGTTGCCCTGGACGTGGGCCTGGGTCACTTCGATATCGATATAACGACCACCGGCCAGCCGCACTTCCGGAGCACAGGCAGGATAGGCGCTGCACTCACGACCGTCGAGAATCCCCGCCGCCGCCAGCAACTGCGCGCCATGACAAACCGCGGCAATCGGCTTGCCGGCGTGGTCGAAGGCCTGCACCAGTTGCAGGACTTTGTCGTTCAGCCGCAGGTATTCCGGCGCACGGCCACCGGGAATCAGCAACGCATCGTAGTCGGCGGCATCGACCTTGGCGAAATCAAAGTTCAGGGCGAACAGATGCCCCGGCTTTTCACTGTAGGTCTGGTCGCCCTCGAAGTCATGGATCGCGGTGCGCACGGTCTGGCCGGCGCTTTTGTCCGGGCACACCGCATGCACCTGGTGACCGACCATCAGCAGGGCCTGGAACGGCACCATCACTTCGTAGTCTTCGACGTAATCGCCAACCAGCATCAGAATCTTTTTCGCGGCCATGGGGTGAACTCCTCTGGTTAAACACTTGGGCAGACAAGAGTAGTCAAGGTAGACCCTATACACGCAGGCAGGTAATCACCGGCTACTACGCAGGCGGTCCCACGAAAAACTGTATGGACAACTCTCTACCCAGCTGTAGCGGCGAGCCGTCGGGGCTTTATGGCTAGATGACAGTCCCTGTTTCCCTGATGACTGGCCAACGTTTATGTCCTCCCGTGAAAACACCGGCATGCTGCTCGGCCTGCTGGGTGTAGTGATCTTCAGCCTGACCCTGCCCTTCACCCGCGTCGTGGTGCAGGAAATCCATCCGCTGCTCAACGGCCTCGGTCGCGCCCTGATCGCCGCCATTCCCGCGGCGGCGCTGCTGCTGTGGCGCCGGGAAAAGTGGCCGACCTGGCGTCAGGTCAAGGGCCTGTCACTGGTGATCATCGGGGTCATCCTGGGTTTTCCGGTGCTCTCGGCCTGGGCCATGCAGACCCTGCCGGCCTCCCACGGCGCCCTGGTCAATGGCCTGCAACCCTTGTGCGTGGCGTTGTACGCGGCCTGGTTGTCCCACGAGCGGCCATCGAAGGCCTTCTGGGCCTGCGCGGCCCTGGGCAGTGCGCTGGTGCTGGGTTATGCGCTGATCAGCGGGGCCGGGAGTATCCAGCCCGGAGACCTGTTGATGATCAGCGCCATCGCCCTCGGCGGCCTGGGCTATGCCGAGGGTGGTCGCCTGGCCCGGGAGATGGGCGGTTGGCAAGTGATCTGCTGGGCGCTGGTGCTGTCGGTGCCGATCCTGATCGGCCCGGTGCTGTACCTGGCCTGGCAGCACCAGGGCGCGATTTCCGGCAAGACCTGGTGGGCCTTCGGTTATGTGGCGTTGTTCTCGCAGTTTCTCGGCTTTTTTGCCTGGTACGCCGGGCTCGCCCTGGGCGGTATCGCCCGGGTCAGCCAGATCCAGCTGTTGCAGATTTTCTTCACCATTGCCTTTTCGGCGCTGTTCTTCGGCGAACACGTCGAGCCGATTACCTGGCTGTTTGCCGGTGGCGTGATCATCACCGTGATGCTCGGGCGCAAGACCAGCGTCCGCCCGGCGCAACCGGGCGGTTTGCCGGCGGGGGTTCAGCTCAAGTAGCCGTCGGCCCGCAGCAGGGTTTCCAGGCAGTGCTCGTGGATGTGATAGAACGCCTTCAACTCCTCGATCTTCACCAACAATTGCGCCGGGTCCACGGGCTCGGCGCGCTTGACCGCGAGGATCATCTTGTTCTTGTTGGTGTGTTCCAGGGAAATGAACTCGAAGACCTTGGTCTCGTAGCCGCAGGCTTCCAGGAACAGTGCGCGCAAGCTGTCGGTGACCATCTCCGCCTGCTGCCCCAGGTGCAGGCCGTATTGCAGCATCGGCTTGAGCAACACCGGACTCTGGATCTGCAAGCGGATCTGCTTGTGGCAGCACGGCGAGCACATGATGATCGCCGCGCCGGAGCGGATACCGGTGTGTATCGCATAGTCGGTGGCGATATCGCAGGCATGCAAGGCGATCATCACTTCCAGTTCGCTTGGCGCCACGCTGCGCACATCGCCACATTTGAATACCAGCCCCGGATGCTCCAGGCGCGCCGCCGCCGTATTGCACAGGTTGACCATGTCTTCGCGCAACTCGACCCCGGTCACCTGGCCTTCGACCTGCAAGGTATTGCGCAGGTAATCGTGGATGGCAAAGGTCAGGTAGCCCTTGCCCGAACCGAAGTCCGCGACCCGCACCGGCTGGTCGAGCTTGATCGGCGAGTGGCTCAGGGCATGGGAAAACACTTCGATAAATTTGTTGATCTGCTTCCACTTGCGTGACATCGCCGGAATCAGCTCGTGCTGCGGGTTGGTCACCCCCAGGTCGGTGAGAAATGGCCGACTGAGTTCCAGATAGCGATTCTTCTCGCGATTGTGCTCGGCGGACGGCACTTCCCGCGTCTGCTGGGCCTTGCCCTTGAACAGGGTACTCTTGCCCTTTTTGCTGTACTCCAGTTGCACTTCGTCGGTGAGTGACAGCAGGTGCGCGTTCTTGAAGGACGCCGGCAGCAGCCCGGCGATGATCGCCTGGCCTTCGGCGAGGGCGAAGTTCTTGGTGATATCACGGGTCTTGTAGCGATAGACAAAGGACAGGCACGCCTGCTCCTTGACCGTCACCTGCTTGATGATCAGCCGTTGCAGGTCCGCTTCGTCGCCCACGTACTTGGCCAGCACCAGCTTGATAAAAGCGTTCTGCGCCAGACCGGTCTCGAGCAACTCGAGAAACTGTGCGTGATGGTCCGGCACGGACTGGGCGGGGGTTGCAGTAGCTGACATGTAAAGAGCGCCTCGGGCGTGCGGGAGTCGGATCAGGGAATAGCGGCTATTGTATCAGCCCAACAGGACCAACCGGTTAGGCAACTCGTTGCGCGCCTGGGTCACCGGTACATGAGACTTGAGCAGTTCGCCGCAGGACTCGATGCAGCTGATAAAACCCTGCAGGGTCTGCCCCTGTTTGACCCGCTCGGTGAAGGCCTTGACGATGGGCTCCCAGGCGCTGTTGTCGAGCCGCCGGGAAATCCCCTTGTCCACCAGGATTTCGACATAACGCTCAGCCTCGCAGACAAAAATCAGGACACCGGTACCGCCGACGGTATGGTGCAGGTTCTGTTCGAGAAACTGCCGCCGCGCCAGGTTCGATGCCCGCCAGTGCCGCACCGATCGCGGAATCAGCCGGCTGGTGATCGACGGGATGCGGAACACCAGGCACAACACGATAAAGCTGCTCCACTGCACTGCCAGCAGGCTGTGGCTGTTCAGCCAGCCGAAGACGAAATTGAGCAGCCCGGGGACCAGCAGCGCCGCCAGGCTGGCCCACAGCAACGGGATATAGGCATAGTCGTCGGCACGCCGCGCCAGCACCGTCACCAGTTCCGCATCGGTCTGCTGCTCGACCCGGGTAATCGCTTCGGCAACCTGCCGTTGTTCGTATTCAGTCAGTAAGGCCATGGTTGTGCACGCTCTCTAATAATTATGGATTACCAACTGCCCGATGATCCGCCGCCACCGAAACCGCCACCGCCACCGCTGAAGCCACCGCCGGAACGTCCGCCACCGCCGCCGCCAAAACCTCCCGATCCACCCCTCGGGCCATAGCCCATCAGTTGCATCATCGCGCAGATCAGCACGAAGAGAACCATGAGGAAGCCGATCAGTACCGGGTGCCGCGATCCGAAATCCCCTTCGGGCTCGGTTTTCTCCACCATCGGACTGCCCAGGACCTTGAGCATCGCGTCGACCCCGGAACTGATGCCGCTGGAAACATGGTCGCGTTTGAACTGCGGCACGATCAACTGGTTGATGATCAAGGATGACTGGGCGTCGGTCAGGCGGTCTTCCAGGCCATAACCCACTTCAATGCGCACCTTGCGCTCGTCCCGGGCGACGATCAGCAGCGCGCCGTTGTTCTTGTCCTTCTGGCCGATGCCCCAGTGACGCCCCAACTGGTAACCGTAATCCTCGATGGTCGCGCCTTGCAGGTTCGCCACGGTGACCACCACGATCTGCTCGCCGGTGGCCTTCTCATGGGCCTGCAACTGCTGATTCAAGGCCTCGCGCACCGGCGCGTCGATCATCTGGGCGCTGTCCACCACCCGCCCGCTCAATTCGGGAAACTGCAAATCGGCCCTGGCCGTCAGCGCCAGCGTGCAGAGCAACAGCCACAGGGCACCTTGGAAAATACGCATGCCTACCTCGTTCGTGATGAAGCAGGATCCAGCGCTGCCACAATTCAGCACGGCAACGCCCATCGGGTTACTGGAACTTCACCTGCGGTGCTTTATCGGCGTCCTGGGCGGTCGCCTCGAACGTCGGGCGCAACGGCAGGTTGCTGTACATCAGGCTATGCCAGAGGCGGCCGGGAAAGGTGCGGATCTCGGTGTTGTACTTTTCCACACTGAGGATGAAGTCACGTCGCGCCACACTGATACGGTTTTCCGTGCCTTCGAGTTGGGACTGCAGGGCCAGGAAGTTCTGGTTTGACTTCAGATCCGGGTATCGCTCCGAGACCACCATCAGACGACTGAGGGCGCCGGTCAACTGGCCCTGGGCGTCCTGGTACTGCTTGAGCTTCTCGGGATTATCCAGGGTGCTGGCATCGACCTGGATCGAGGTGGCCTTGGCCCGCGCCTCGACCACCGCGGTCAGGGTTTCCTGCTCCTGTTTGGCGTAACCCTTGACCGTTTCCACCAGATTCGGGATCAGGTCCGCGCGCCGCTGATACTGGTTCTGTACCTGGGCCCAGTTGGCCTTCACCTGTTCATCATAAGTGGGAATATTGTTGATGCCGCAGCCGGCCAGCAACGTCGCCAGCAATGCCAGTGCGGCGAATCTGCAACTCGAACGTAAGCCCTGTTGTGCCTGCATGCTCGAAACCCTCCTTGAAACGTTAAAAAGAGAAAAATCCCAGGATTTTTCGTACGCGGGACTCAGGCATAATCCGCCACCGCCACTGGAATGTGTGAAGCCAATCAGCTAAAAGATGCCCAGCGCGAAAAACAGTTCACAACTGTGCTGGATTATTAGCACAACAAGAGTCGCTCCCTACAACTAAACAGCCCGGCCAGTGCGCAACGATTGATCGCCGGACCGGGCCCCCGAGATAATCATTCATGAAGAAGCTGTGTTTGCTGGGCCTCGCTATTGGCCTGGCCAGTCTCCCGGTAGTGGCTGACACAAAGCCCGCCTCCCTGGAAAACAAGGACGCTTTCATCGCCCAGTTGATGAAGCAGATGACCCTCGAGGAAAAGATCGGCCAATTGCGTCTGATCAGTATTGGCCCGGAAATGCCCCGGGAACTGATCCGCAAGGAAATCGCCGCGGGCAACATCGGCGGCACCTTCAACTCCATCTCCCGCCCGGAAAACCGTCCGATGCAGGACGCCGCCATGCGCAGCCGGTTGAAGATCCCGATGTTCTTCGCCTATGACGTGATCCACGGCCACCGGACCATTTTCCCCATCAGCCTGGGCCTGGCGTCGAGCTGGGACATGGACGCCATCGGCCACTCCGGACGCATCGCCGCCCAGGAAGCCAGCGCCGACAGCCTGGACATCACCTTCGCGCCGATGGTCGATATTTCCCGCGACCCGCGCTGGGGCCGGACCTCCGAGGGCTTCGGCGAGGACACCTACCTGGTCTCGCGCATCGCCCAGGTGATGGTCCACGCCTACCAGGGCAAGAGCCCGAGCGAACCGGACAGCATCATGGCCAGCGTCAAGCACTTCGCCCTCTATGGCGCGGTGGAAGGCGGTCGCGACTACAACGTGGTCGACATGAGCCCGGTGAAAATGTACCAGACCTACCTGCCGCCTTATCGCGCCGCGATCGACGCCGGCGCCGGCGGGGTGATGGTTGCCCTGAACTCGATCAACGGCGTGCCCGCCACTTCCAACACCTGGCTGATGCAGGACCTGCTGCGCAAGGACTGGGGTTTCAAGGGCCTGGCGGTGAGCGACCACGGGGCGATTTTCGAACTGCTCAAGCACGGCGTTGCCAAGGACGGGCGCGAAGCGGCCAAGCTGGCGATCAAGGCCGGCATCGACATGAGCATGAACGACTCGCTGTATGGCAAGGAGCTGCCGGGGCTGATCAAGTCTGGCGAAGTGCCGCAGAGCGACCTGGACAACGCCGTGCGTGAAGTGCTCGGCGCCAAGTACGACATGGGCCTGTTCAAGGACCCGTACCTGCGTATCGGCAAGGCCGAGGATGATCCGGCCGACACCAATGCCGAAAGCCGCCTGCACCGCAGCGATGCCCGCGACATGGCACGCCGCAGCCTGGTCCTGCTGAAGAACCAGGGCCAGACCCTGCCACTGAAGAAGTCGGCGAAGATCGCCCTGGTCGGCCCGCTGGCCAAGGCCCCGATCGACATGATGGGCAGCTGGGCCGCCGCCGGCCTGCCGGCACAATCGGTCACCCTGTATGACGGCATAAACCGCGCCCTGGGCGACAAGGGCCAACTGGTCTATGCCCGCGGTTCGAACATCACCGCCGACAAGAAGGTCGTGGATTACCTGAACTTCCTCAACTTCGCGGCGCCGGAAATCGTCGATGACCCGCGCCCGGCGCAGCAGATGATCGACGAAGCAGTCAAGGCCGCGGAGCAGGCCGACGTGGTGATCGCCGCGGTGGGCGAGTCGCGGGGCATGTCCCACGAGTCGTCGAGCCGTACCGACCTGAACATCCCGGCCAGCCAGCGTGAACTGATCAAGGCCCTCAAGGCCACCGGCAAGCCGTTGGTGCTGGTGCTGATGAACGGCCGTCCGCTGACCATCGGCCACGAGCAGGACCAGGCCGCTGCCGTGCTGGAAACCTGGTTCAGCGGCACCGAAGGCGGCAACGCCATTGCCGACGTACTGTTCGGCGACTACAACCCGTCGGGCAAGCTGCCGATCACCTTCCCGCGCTCGGTCGGCCAGGTGCCGATGTACTACAACCACCTGACCATCGGTCGTCCGTACACCCCGGGCAAGCCAGGCAACTACACCTCGCAGTATTTCGACGAGGAAAACACCCCGCTGTACCCCTTCGGCTACGGCCTGAGCTACACCGACTTCAGCCTGAGCGGCATGGCGCTGTCTTCGACCACGCTGAACAAGAGCGGCAAGCTCGATGCCAGCATCACGGTGAAGAACACCGGCAAGCGTGACGGCGAGACAGTGGTGCAGCTGTATATCCAGCAGGTCGCCGGTTCCATGATCCGTCCGGTCAAGGAACTGAAAAACTTCCAGAAGGTGATGCTCAAGGCGGGCGAGCAGAAGGTCCTTCACTTCAGCATCGACGAGGAAGACTTGAAGTTCTACAACACCCAGTTGAAGTACGCCTCGGAGCCGGGCAAGTTCAACGTGCAGATCGGCCTGGACTCCCAGGATGTGACGCAGCAGAGTTTCGAGTTGTTGTAAGCCCTGCCACTGACCGCTCTTGTGGGAGCGGTGCTTGCCCGCGAAGCTTTTGGCGACCTCAAGGTCCCTTTCGCGGGCAAGCTCCGCTCCCACAAGTCAGCGCCTAGCTGATTCGACATGCTATCTTTCCCGCCCCTCCCCAGCCTGTCGTTGCCCGTATGTCGCCGCTTCCTCGTCCCCTGCGTCTGGCGTTCTACACCCTGCTGATTGTCGCCGGTACCGTCCTGGCCGCCGGCTGGGCCGTGCATCGCGCCGAACAACAGGCCCTGGTCGACGACGCCTCACGGGGCAAGATGCAACTGACGCTTTACGCCAACGCCCTGCACACCCTGATCGAACGCTACCGCGCCCTGCCTGCCGTGCTCGCCCTCGACCCGCAATTGCGCGCGGCCCTGGCCGGCCCCATCGATGCGGCAGAACAGGACGCCCTGAACCGCAAACTGGAACGGATCAATGGCGCGGCGCGCTCTTCCACCCTGCAACTGCTGGATCGCAATGGCCTGTCGGTGGCTGCCAGCAACTGGAGCCTGCCGAGCAGCTACGTCGGTCACAACTACGGCTTTCGCCCTTACTTCAACCAGACCCGCGTCGAAGGCAGCGGGCACTTCTATGCCGTGGGCGTGACCAGTGGCATTCCCGGTTATTTTCTCGCCAGCGCGGTAACCGGCGACAACGGCGAATTCCTCGGCGCCATGGTGGTGAAACTGGAGTTCCCGGAACTCGAGCGTGAGTGGAGCAAGGGCAACGACACCCTGCTGGTCAGCGATGCCCGCGACATCGTGTTTATCGCCAACCAGCCCGGCTGGCGCTATCGCCTGCTGCGCCCGCTGCGCGACAATGACCGCAGTGAAATCGGCAGCACCCGGCAATATGACAAGCAATCCCTCAGCCCCCTCGAATACCGCCCCTTGCGAATGTTCGGCGACAACAGTTACCTGACCCGGGTCGAAGGCCCGGACGGCAGTGCCGACTACCTCTGGGAGTCGCAGCCGCTGCCTCCGGAAGACTGGACCCTGCACCTGCTGCGCAGACCGCAGATGGCCGCCGAGGAACGACGCAATGCCGCACTCGCCGGTGCCGGCCTGTGGCTGGCCCTGGTGTTTCTGCTGCTGTTCCTCAGCCAACGCTGGCGCCTGGCGCGCCTGCGCCAACGCAGTCGCGAAGAGCTGGAGCGTCTGGTGGAGGAACGCACCCGCGACCTGCGCACCGCCCAGGACGGTCTGGTGCAATCGGCCAAACTGGCGGCGCTGGGGCAGATGTCCGCCGCCCTGGCCCATGAAATCAACCAGCCGCTGACCGCCCAGCGCATGCAATTGGCGACCTTGCGCCTGCTGCTCGACCATGGCCGGATCGAGGACGCCTACCAGGCCCTCGCCCCCCTGGATCAGATGCTGACCCGCATGGCGGCCGTCACCGGTCACTTGAAGACCTACGCCCGACAAAGCCCCAGCGGCCTGCGTGAGCCCCTCGACCTGGCCGGCGTGGTCGATCAGGCGTTGCAACTGCTCGACCCGCGTCTGCGTGAAGACGCGGTCAGCACGGTGCTGCACCTGACCCGCCCGGCCTGGGTCCGGGGTGACGCGATTCGTCTGGAGCAGGTGCTGATCAACCTGTTGCGCAATGCCCTGGATGCCATGCACGACAAACCGCTCAAGCGCCTGGAAATCCGTATCGAAGCCCGCCCACCGGTATGGCTGCTGACCGTGGGCGACAGCGGCGGTGGGATTGCCGAGGAACACCTGGGCAAGGTCTTCGACCCGTTCTTCACCACCAAACCGGTAGGCGATGGCCTCGGCCTGGGCCTGGCGGTGTCCTACGCCATCGTCCATGAACTGGACGGTCGCCTGAGCGTCGACAATCGCCACGGCGGCGCCCACTTCAGCCTGACCCTGCCCATTGCCCCGGAGATGGACACTCGATGAACGCCGTGATCGTGGTCGATGACGAAGCCAGCATCCGCACAGCTGTCGAGCAATGGCTGAGCCTGTCGGGTTTCCAGGTGCAGACCTTCAGCCGCGCCGAAGAGTGCCTGGCGCAACTGCCCCGGGATTTCCCCGGGGTGATCCTCAGCGACGTGCGCATGCCCGGCATGGGCGGCCTGGAATTGCTGGCGCGTTTGCAGGCACACGACAGCGATCTGCCGGTGATCCTGCTGACCGGTCACGGCGACGTGCCCATGGCGGTGGAAGCCATGCGCGACGGTGCCTACGACTTCCTGGAAAAACCCTTCAGCCCGCAGACCCTGCTCGCCAGCCTCGCCCGGGCCATGGAGAAACGCCGCCTGGTGCTGGAGAACCGCCAGTTGCATCAACAGGCCGATCACCGCTCCCGACTCGAGCGCAGCCTGCTGGGGGTTTCCCGCAGCCTGCAAACCCTGCGCCGGCAGGTGCTGGAGCTGGCGGCGCTACCGGTCAACGTGCTGATCCGTGGCGAAACCGGCAGCGGCAAGGAGCTGGTTGCCCGTTGCCTGCATGATTTCGGGCCGAGGGCCGCCAAGCCGTTTGTCGCCCTCAACTGCGCGGCGATTCCCGAGGCCTTGTTTGAAGCCGAGTTGTTCGGTCACGAAAGCGGAGCTTTCACCGGGGCCCAGGGCAAGCGTATTGGCAAGCTGGAATACGCCGATGGCGGCACCTTGTTTCTCGACGAGATCGAAAGCATGCCGCTGGCCCAGCAGGTGAAGCTGCTGCGGGTGTTGCAGGAGCAGAAGCTGGAGCGGCTGGGTTCGAACCAGAGCATCGCGGTGGACCTGCGTATCGTCGCGGCGACCAAACCCGACTTGCTGGACGAGGCCCGGGCCGGGCGCTTTCGCGAGGACCTGGCCTATCGGCTGACGGTGGCGCAGTTGCGCCTGCCGCCGTTGCGCGAGCGTCGCGAAGATATCCCGTTGTTGTTCGAGCACTTCGCCTACGGTGCGGCCGAGCGCATGGGGCGACCCTCGACGCCATTGAGCGGACCGCAGTTGAGCCGCCTGTTGAGCCATGACTGGCCGGGTAATGTGCGGGAACTGGCCAATGCCGCCGAACGTTCGGTACTCGGCCTGGGTGAGCCGGAGCCTGACGCAATCGATCCGGGCCAATCCCTCGCGGCGCAGCAGGAGGCCTTTGAAGCGCAATGCCTGCGTTCGGCACTGACCCGGCACAAGGGCGACGTCAAGGCAGTACTCGAAGAGCTGCAACTGCCACGCCGCACCTTCAATGAAAAGATGCAACGTCATGGCCTGGCGCGCGAGATGTTCCTCAAGGACGACTGAACCCCTGCCTGGAAAACACCGCCTATCAACCTGTGGGAGCGGAGCTTGCCCGCGAAGCTTTTAGCGTTCTCAAGGGCCTATTCGCGGGCAAGCTCCGCTCCCACAGGTTGTGCCGTGTTTGTCTGGTTCATGTTTCATCCAGCACATCCCGCATCGGCGATTTTCCGCTTATTGATTTATCGCCCATGAGCGGATTTCCGCTCACCCAATCCCGCCAGCCCCTCTAAACCGGGCCTTCCACCGTTGGCACAGCTCCTGCTATAGCCCTGGCAGGCTGCGCTCGCGCGCGCTCCACAAAAACAATGACTTGAAGGTTCCCTGATGGAAAACTCCACAACCCTGCCCCTGGGGTCGGCGGCCGCGCCGGCCAAAGAAAGAACCACCTCCAGCCGTCTGAAATCGATCTTCAGCGGTTCGGTCGGCAATATGGTCGAATGGTACGACTGGTACGTCTACGCCGCGTTCTCGCTGTACTTCGCCAAGGTCTTCTTCCCCAAGGGCGACACCACCGCCCAGCTCCTCAACACCGCCGCGATCTTCGCCGTGGGCTTCCTGATGCGCCCGATCGGCGGCTGGCTCATGGGCCTCTACGCCGACCGCAAGGGCCGCAAGGCCGCGCTGATGGCCTCGGTCCTGCTGATGTGCTTCGGCTCCCTGATCATCGCCCTCACCCCGGGCTATGAAACCATCGGCGTCGGCGCCCCGATCCTGCTGGTGGTCGCCCGCCTGATGCAGGGCCTGTCGGTCGGCGGCGAATACGGCACCTCGGCCACCTACCTCAGCGAGATGGCGACCAAGGAACGTCGCGGCTTCTTCTCCAGCTTCCAGTACGTGACCCTGATCTCCGGCCAACTCATCGCCCTGGCGGTACTGATCGTGCTGCAACAGACCCTGACCACCGAACAGCTGCAAGCCTGGGGCTGGCGGATTCCGTTCGCCATCGGCGCCCTGTGTGCCGTGGTCGCGCTCTATCTGCGTCGCGGCATGGAAGAAACCGAGTCCTTCACCAAGAAGAAAGAAGAACCTAAAGAAAGCCTGATGCGCACCCTGATGCGTCATCCCAAGGAACTGATGACCGTGGTCGGCCTGACCATGGGCGGCACCCTGGCGTTCTACACCTACACCACCTACATGCAGAAATATCTGGTGAACACGGTCGGCATGAGCATCTCCGACTCCACCACCATTTCGGCGGCGACGCTGTTCCTGTTCATGTGCCTGCAACCGCTGGTCGGTGCGCTGTCGGACAAGATCGGCCGGCGGCCGATCCTGATTGCCTTCGGTATCCTCGGTACGCTGTTTACCGTGCCGATCCTCAGCACCCTGCACACCATCCAGACCTGGTGGGGCGCGTTCTTCCTGATCATGGCGGCGCTGATCATCGTCAGCGGCTACACCTCGATCAACGCGGTGGTGAAGGCCGAGCTGTTCCCCACTGAAATCCGTGCGCTGGGCGTCGGCCTGCCGTATGCCCTGACCGTCTCGATCTTCGGCGGCACGGCGGAATACATTGCGCTGTGGTTCAAGAGCGTCGGCATGGAAACCGGCTACTACTGGTACGTGACGGCCTGCATCGCCTGTTCATTGCTGGTATATGTGACCATGAAGGACACCCGCAAGCATTCGCGGATCGAGACCGACTGAGTAACCTGGAAACCGGCGATATACCCCGGTCTATTGCCGTACTCAAAACCTTGTAGGAGCAGGGCTTGCCCGCGAAGCCTTTGGCGGTCTTGAGGCCCCCTTTCGCTGGCAAGCCAGGCTCCTACAAGGTTCGGCGTTGTTTGCAAGACCGCGTTCCCCCGTTCACTCACGTCCTTACAGGGCGATCCCGGCGCATTTCTGCGCAATCGCAAAAGAATTATCGGCATTAATAGCCAGTTAATTTCCAAGCGACATTCTGAACCTACGTTAAATCGACCTGGCCCCGGCCCTTGGCATCACGTTGAATGCCGACCTTTTCTGGCGCCACACATATCGATTTATACGATTGATTTAAGCGTTTATTTGCGCTTTTTAATCAAATTTACAAGCGTAAAATCACTTCCACACCCACTGAACAAAACGAACACCTTCAGGAGCAACCACCATGAAAACCAAACTGATCCTCGCCCTGGCCCTCTCGGTACTGGCTGCGAACACCTTCGCTGCCGATGGTTATGACCGTACCGGCTCTGCCACTTTCAATGCCAGTGCAAGCGCTGCTCTTGCCTCCGATGGCTTTGATCACACCGGCACCGCTGGCGCAGTCGCCTCCGACGGCTTCGATCACACCGGCACCGCTGGCGCAGTCGCCTCCGACGGCTTCGATCACACCGGCACCGCTGGTGCAGTGGCCTCCGACGGTTTCGATCACACCGGCACCGCTGGCGCAGTCGCCTCCGACGGCTTCGATCACACCGGCACCGCTGGCGCAGTCGCCTCCGACGGCTTCGATCACACCGGCACCGCTGGCGCAGTGGCCTCCGACGGCTTCGATCACACCGGCACCGCTGGCGCAGTCGCCTCCGACGGCTTCGATCGCACCGGTACCGCCGCAGCTATCAGTTAACCTCTTCAGAAACGGCATCACAGCCCGGCCTCGGCCGGGCTTAGTCATTTCTGGGGGGCAGAAATACAAAACTCCCAGGCGGTGAAGGCCCCATGTGGCGAGCGGCTTGCCCGCGCTCGGCTGCGAAGCAGTCGCAAAACCAACCACCTCGTTCTACCTGATGCACAGGATTCGCCGGTTTTAGGGCCGCTTCGCGGCCCAGCGCGGGCAAGCCCGCTCGCCACAAATGCGCAGACATCCGACTATCGCATTTCATAATCAGGCACAGCACACTGTGCACCTGCCCCATCCTGCTCACGGAACCTCGAACCATGTCCGATGCCATCCACTACTACGAACCCGCCAACGGCCACGGCCTGCCCCACGACCCGTTCAATGCCATCGTCGGCCCACGGCCCATCGGCTGGATTTCCTCGCAGGATGCCCAGGGCCACCTGAACCTGGCGCCCTACAGTTTTTTCAACGCGTTCAACTACATTCCGCCGATCGTCGGTTTCGCCAGCGTCGGTCGCAAAGACAGCCTGAACAACATCGAACAAACCGGTGAGTTCGCCTGGAACCTCGCCACCCGGCCCCTGGCCGAAGCCATGAACCAGAGTTCCGCGGCCGCGCCCGCCGAAGTCGATGAATTCGAACTGTCCGGCCTCACGCCCGCCGCCTCGCGGATCATCAAGGTGCCACGGGTAGAGGAAAGCCCGGTGTCGTTCGAATGCAAGGTCACCCAGATCATTCAACTGCAACGGGCCGATCAGGCGTTGGTGCCCACCTGGCTGGTGCTCGGCGAAGTGGTCGCCGTGCATATCGCCAAGTGGCTGCTCAAGGATGGGGTCTACGACACCGCCGCCGCCGAACCGATTCTGCGCGGCGGTGGCCCGGCGGACTACTTCCAGTTGGGCCCGGAAGCCTTGTTCAAGATGTACCGTCCACGATAGACCCGGTCGTTAAACCACCGACCAGGCCAACTCACCCTCTTCGTCGACATCAGCCAGTCGCGCAAGCTCTTGCGCGGCAGCCTCGTCGGCCTCGAAGGCGGTCTTGAACTTCTGTTCATCGAGTATTTTGTGAAACCGTGGTGCACCGGAACCGTCCAGGGCTTTCACGGCAATCGCCGCACTATAACCGCCCTCACCGGGAACCACCGCCGAAACGGCTTCGAAGTGTGTGAATGCTTTACGTGCCATGCCTGTTATCCCGGCCAATTGATTGGCCGGCATTCTAAACCTTCAGCTGGCCAACTGCTGCAAGGCACCTGCGCTGGACAGATGAAAATCGCACTGGGCCCGGGCCGCGCTGACATCGCTGAAGGTATGGAAGTCGAAGCTGTCGACCACCAGGTCCTGGACCAGTTCGGCAAAGACCTGCATGGCCGGGGTATTGAAGTAGGCCGTCATGGCCGGTTGGTTGACCCAGAATCCGGACACCAGCCACAGGTCGGCATCGGCCAGGGAGTGCTGCAGGGAAAATTGCAGGCAACCGGGGGCCTGGCGGGAGGGTTCGATCAGGCTGCTCAGCCGTGCGCCCAGCTCGGCGGAACGCCCAGGGCGTGCACGAACAAAGGCCATATGACTGACGGGGATAGGCTTGGACATGCGCGACGCTCCCGAAGAGAAGTTGTACTCGCTCAATCAGCCCGGGGACTGACTGCGACAGGAACAGAGATTAGAGCGTTTGACGAGGGGTCGTTAGTCGATTCCTGCCGGCTTATTGCACAATCCTGCCGCGACGCCGATTCCCGCCAGCGCCGAGGCCCCCGGACTGCCCTCTCCCTCCCCACCGCGTTTTGAGCAACTTCCCGGCGCCTGGCCGCCTGTAATATGACCGTCATATGAAAAGACTGCAGAATCAGGCAAGAATTGCGCAGTATTGTCCTGGCGTTGCGGATTGCCCAAACTTAAGCTTGCCCCATTCGCAATCACCTCCAGGGCCCGCCATGTCCTTGCTCGATCAACCCCAAGTCCCCCTGCCGGTAGAAATGGAAAAGTTGCGCGCGGAGCTGGCCGAGATCATCTACCGCAACACCGGTGAAGACGGCAGCTACGCCACCGCGGTGGGCTCGCTGCACCTGTCGCGCCATGGCCAGCCCCACGAATTCTCCCCGGTCCTGGCCCAGCCGGCCCTGTGTGTCATGGCCCAGGGTCGCAAGGAAGTACGCCTGGGGGATGAGAACTTTGTCTACGACCCGCTGAACTACATGGTGGTCTCGGTTTCCATGCCGATTTGCGGGCGGATCACCAGTGTCTCGCCGGAACACCCGATCCTCGCCTTGCGCGTGGATATCGATCCGGCCGAAATCAGTGCCTTGATTGCCGAGGCCGGCCCCATGGGCGTGCCCAGCCGGCCCACCGGGCGCGGCTTGTATGTCGAGCGCCTGGACACACAGATGTTCGATGCCCTGCTGCGCCTGACCCGCCTGCTCGACAGCCCGAAAGACATCAACATGCTCGCGCCGCTGATCCGTCGGGAAATTCTCTATCGACTGCTGCGCAGCCCGCAGGGCTACCGGCTGTATGAGATCGCCATCGCCAATAGCCAGAGCCACCGGGTCAGCCAGGCGATCAAGTGGTTGAACGGCAATTTCGAACAACCGCTGCGCATCGACAGCCTGGCCCGCGAGGCCAACCTGAGCGTGTCGACCCTGCACCACCGGTTCAAGGCGATGACCTCCATGAGCCCGTTGCAGTACCAGAAGCAGCTGCGCCTGCAGGAAGCGCGGCGGCTGATGCTGATCGAAGGCCTGGACGCCTCGGCGGCGGGCTACCGCGTGGGCTATGAAAGCCCCTCGCAGTTCAGCCGCGAATACAGCCGGCTGTTCGGCGCGCCACCGCTGCGCGACCTGGCGCGGTTGCGCCTGAGTGTCTAGGCGCTAGGCTGCCAGAACCCGGCACGCCTCGGCCGGAATGGTCACCGAGACCCTATGCCCCACCCCCAGGCCGATGCCCTGGCACGGCGTGCTCAGCGCCGTGAACGACACACCGGAACACTCGACGATGGTTTCAATGGTCGAGCCGATATCGCGGACGAAGATCACCGTGCCGAGCAGGCGATTGTGCCCCGCCGTCGACTCGGGCGCGGAGAGTTGCAGGTCTTCCGGGCGCACCAGCATCCGCACCTGCTTACCGGTCTCGACACCTGCACTGCTCGGTACCTCGATGCTCTCGCCCCCCGGTAGCCCGATCCGTCCCCCCCCCAGCACGGTGGCCGGAAAGATATTGCCCGAACCGATAAAGTCGGCGACAAACTCATTGGCCGGGTGCCGATAGATCTCGATCGGCGTGCCCACCTGCTGCACCCGATGCTCGCCCAGCACCACCACGATATCGGCCATGGTCATCGCCTCACGCTGGTCATGGGTGACCATGATGGTGGTGATGTTCAGGCGCTGTTGCAGCTGGCGGATTTCCACCTGCATCGATTCGCGCAACTTGGCATCCAGCGCCGACAGCGGCTCATCCAGCAGCAGGAGCTTGGGCCGCGCGGCAATCGCCCGGGCAATCGCCACCCGCTGGCGCTGGCCACCGGAGAGCTTGGACACCGGCCGGTCGATCATCTCGCTCAGTTGAATCAGTTGCAGCAACTCGACCACCCGCGCCTGCTGCTCGGCCTTGCCGACCCCGCGCAGCTTCAGCGGATAGGCGATGTTCTCGCCCACGGTCATATGGGGAAACAGCGCCAGGGACTGGAACACCATGCCGAAGTTGCGCAGGTGCGCCGGGGTCTGGCCGATGTCCTCACCATCCAGGCGGATCTCGCCGCCGCTGAGGGTTTCCAGGCCGGCGATCATCCGCAGCAAGGTGGTCTTGCCGCACCCCGAAGGGCCGAGGAAGCACACCAGCTTGCCCTCGGGCAGGTGCAGATTGACGTCCTTCACCGCACAGGCCAGGCCGTAGTGTTTTTCGACGTTTTCCAGAATCAGTCCAGTCATGTTGCTTACCTCAAGAAATCAGAAGGAAACGCCGCCCTCGCCCACCAGCTTCTCCAACGCCCAGATCAGGACGAAGTCGATCAGCACGATCAGCACGGCAAAGGAGAAAACAGTAGGGTCCAGGGACGAGACGGTGCGGCTGTACATCCAGATCGGCACGGTCATCACGTCGATGGTGTAGAGGAAATAGGTCACGGTGAACTCGTTGAACGAGACGATGAACGCCAGCAGCATCCCGGCGAGAATCCCCGACTTCATCAACGGCACCACCACATCGAGGATCGCCCGCTGCGGCGAAGCACCAAGCATCTGCGCCGCCTCCTCGACCTCGCTGCCGATGGAGAGCATGGCCGCCGTGCAGTTCTTCACCACGAAGGGCAAGGCCAGGATCACGTGGGCAATCACCAACCGCGAGAAGCTCATCTGGAATGGCAGGCTGTCGAACACCAACAGCAACGCCAGGCCCAGCACCACCATCGGAAACACCAGGGGCAGGGACATCAGCTGCAACGCCACGGCCTTACCACGAAATTCGCAACGCACCAGCGCATAAGCAGCGGGCACCGCCACCAGGGTCGCAAACACCATGGTCAGGCAGGCCACCAGCAGGCTGGTGGTCATCGCCTTGCCCAGGCTCAGCACATCGCTGCTATCGGGTGAGACGAAGGTCTGCCAGGCCGCGCGATACCATTGCAGGCTGTAGCTGCTGGGCGGGAAGTCGAGGTTCGAGGCACCGCTGAAGGACATGACGATCATGGTCAGGATCGGCAGCACCGCCAGCAGCAGGATGATCCCCGAAAGAATCCCGGCGAAGCGCCCGGTCTCCCCCGGCAGGATCGACAGGCGTTTGGACGACGACAGGCTCATTGGCAGGACTCCAGCATCCGGCGCCGACGGCCGGTGACGTATTCGGACAAGGTCATGATCGCCAGGGTGGTGATGATCAGGACCACGCCGGCCGCCGAAGCCGCCGGCCAGTTCATCAGCGGGGCAATCTGGTCATGGACCATCACCGCCAGCATCGGTACACGCCGACCGCCCAGCAGCAGGGGCACGACAAAGCTGCTGGCGTTGTAGGCGAACACCAGGGTCGCGCCGGTGATGATGCCCGGCAGGCTCATCGGCAGGACCACTTGGCGAAACACCTGGAAGCGGCTGGCGCCGAGGGTCGCGGCGGCCTCTTCGTAGGTGCGGGCGACACCGCGCATGGCGCTGGCGATCGGCAGGACCGCGAGGGGAAAAGCGGTCTGCACCAGGCCCATCAACACACCGTTCTGGTTGTACAGCAGCATGATCGGGCGCTTGATCAGGCCCAGGCCCATCAGCGCCTGGTTGAGCATGCCGCCGGGACCGAGAATCACCAGCCAGCCATAGCTTTGCAGCAGCAGGTTGACCAGCAGCGGCAGGAGCACCGCGGCGAGGAAGATCCGCCGTAGAAACGGCGAGGTCAGGCGCGACATGGTGTAGGCCACGGGGATCGCCAGCAGCACCGCGATCACGGCGCTGAACAGCGCCAGGCGCAGGGTCAGCAGCAACGACTTGAGGTAGTAGGGTTCAAGCAGTTGCGCATAGCTGGCGAGGCTGAAGCCGGTCCATTCGGCGCCCTTGGTGCCGACGCTCATCCTTAGCACCAGCAGGCTGGCGAGAATCAGCACGGCGAGAAACAGCAGCGACGGCGAAAGGAAAAGCCAGGCCCGGGCGGTGGGCGAAATACCCGCGCAGGGGCGCGGCAAAGCCACGCCGACCGGCCGGGTCAGAGGTTGGTGTTCCATAAAAAGAGTCTCGACTGAGAGAAATCATCAACAAGGCAGAAGCTGGCGGACACGCCTGATCGCCAGGATTGAACGCGGTCCCTTGTAGGAGCCTGGCTTGCCAGCGAAGGCGTCCTCAAGAACGCCAAAAGCTTCGCGGGCAAGCCGGGACGCCTGCTCCTACAAGGTTATGCGGTGTTCTCGGAGGCCTGTTCAGACCTGACGCGACCTGAACCTCAGGAAGAAAAGATTTCCGTATAGCGGCGAATCCACTGATCATGCACCGTCGCCAGGAAAGCGTTGTCGTGCATGATGGCCTTATCGGCAATCTGTTCCGGCGTCAGGATGTAAGGGCTCTTGCGCGCCTCGGCGGAGATGATCGCCTTGGCGTTGACCGGACCGTTGAAGATGTCTTCGGCCATCTTGCCCTGCACCAGCGGGTCAAGCGAATGGTCGATAAAGGCGTAGGCCAGGTCGGTATCGCCAGGGCGATTCTTCGGCATCACCGAGAGCATCAGGTCGGTGTAGAAGCCTTCCTTCATACCGAATGTGGCACCCAGGCCGTAGGCCGGATCACGGATCTGTTTCGGAAAGAACGCCGGGGCATACAGGCCGCCCAGGTCCAGGGAGCCGGTACGGAACAGCTCGGCGATCTGGTTGGGGTTTTCCCCGAGGGTGACCACGCGGTCCTTGAGCTCGGCGAGTTTCTTGAAGCCCGGCTCGATATTGTGCTCGTCGCCACCGGCCAGCTTGGCGGCGATGATGATCAGGTCCATGGCCTCGGTCCAGTTCGGCGGCGGCAGGAACAGATTGCTGGCGAAGTCCTTGTCCCACAGCGCCGCATAACTGTCCGGCGCCTCTTTCACGGTGCGGGTGCTGTAGACCAGGCTGTTGCACCAGAGCAGGTAGCCGATGCCATGGCCGTTGGCGCCGGTACGGTATTTTTCCGGCACGTCGACCAGGTTGGGAATGCGGTTCAGATCGGGTTTTTCCAGGAGCCCGGCAGCGGCCAGGCCTTCGGCGCCGACACCGGCCAGGGTGATGATGTCGTACTGCGGACGATCACCGCCGGCCTTGAGCTTGGCGACCATTTCCGAGGTGCTGCCGGTGCGGTCGGCGATGACCTTGGCGCCGGTCTTGGCCTCGAAGGTCGCGGCGATATTGCGCAGGGCGGCAAGGCCGGTGTCATCGGACCAGGTCAGCAGCTTCAGGGTCTTGCCCTGGAAGCGGGTGTCGCTGGCATTGGCCCGGATAAACGGCATGCTCATGGCGGCGGCGGCCACCGAAGCGACGCCCACGGTCTTGATGAACTGCCTTCTGTTCAGGTCGTACTGGCCCATTTCGGACTCCCTTTATTCTTTTAGGTATGAGGTCGGTCGCAACGTCTGCGGCCGGTCTTCGATCTCGCTGGAGCCCCCGTGGACCGTGGGTCATAGCTGAGTCGGCGGGTTCATCCTGAGGTCGCCTGGGACCGGCAACAATCGAAAGTTTGTCATTGAAGCCATGCACTCGGCGCATGCCTCATTTCGAGGCATGCACTGCCCTGTTTTACAGGGCGCGAATCACATGTTTGATTTCCTGGAAGGCCTGCAAGCCCCAAGGCCCCAGCTCACGGCCCAGGCTGCTCTGCTTGTAGCCACCCCAGGCGGTTTGCGGGAAGATCACCTGCGGCGCATTGATCCATACCAGCCCGGCCTGCAAGGCATTGGCGATACGTTGCGCGGTCTGGGCATTGCGGCTGACCACGCTGGCCACCAGGCCGAACTCGCTGTCGTTGGCCAGCGCCAATGCCTCGGCCTCGCTGGTAAAACTGCGCACACAGAGCACCGGGCCGAAAATTTCTTCACGCCATAACGCACTGTCCAGGGGCACTTCGGTGAAGATGGTCGGTCGCAAAAAATAACCGCGCGCGAGCTCCGGCGGACGTCCGCCGCCACAGACCAGTCGGGCACCGACACTCAGGCCACGGTCGATATGAGCGAGCACACGCTGGTATTGCGCCTGGTTGACCAGCGCGCCCATTTCCACCTCGGGGTCGAACGGGTCCGCCACACAAATGGCCTCGGCCCGCGCAGTGAGGCGCAGCAGGAATTCATCGGCGATCTCCTCCGCCACCAGCACCCGGCTGGTGGCCGAGCACATCTGCCCGGCATTGAAGAAACCGCCGCCACTGGCGAGCTCCACCGCCAGATCGAGGTCGGCATCGGCCATCACCAGCAGCGCCGATTTGCCCCCCAGTTCCAGGCTGACGCCCTTCACGGTTTCCGCTGCCCGCTGCATCACCTGGACTCCCACCGCATTGCTGCCGGTGAAGGAAATCTTCGCCACCCGAGGGTCGGCCGCCAATGGCGCGCCGACGGCCAGGCCGGTGCCGCAGACCAGGTTGAAGACCCCGGCTGGCAAGCCGCTCTCAGCAATGATCGACGCCAGTTCCAGCTCCGGCAGCGGCGTGACTTCCGACGGTTTGAGCACCACGCAGCAACCGGCGGCCAGGGCCGGAGCCAGCTTCCAGGCGGTGGTGACCATCGGGAAATTCCACGGCACGATCAGCCCCACCACCCCGCACGGCTCGCGGCGGACATGGGCGGCGAAGGCGTCGCTGGGCAGCTCGACCGTTTTGTCCTGCTGCCCGTCGAGGGCCTCGGCCAGGCCCGCGTAATATTCGAAGGTGGCAATCACATCATCGACATCGATGCCCGCCTCGAACAGCGGTTTGCCGTTGTTGCTCGATTGCAGGTGCATCAGGGTTTCGCGGCGCTCGCGCACGCCCTCGGCAATCCTGCGCAGTACAGCGCCACGCTGTGCCCCGGTGGTCGCCGACCAACCGGCAAAAGCCCGGTTCGCCGCGCTCACCGCCTGATCCACCGCCTGCCCATTGCCACCGGAAACGCTGCCGAGCAGAGCCTCAGTCGCCGGATTGATCACCCGCAGCTGTTCGCTGCCGGAACGCCATTGGCCGTCGATATAGAGGCCGTCCTGATTCATTTGCGCTTTCATCACCAGGCCTCCCCTTCCATCCACAGGTGCTGGTCGATTTCGATCAGGGTCGGTCCCTGGCGATCCGCGGCGGCCTCCAGGGCGCTACGCAAGGTCTCAACACCGGAAACGGCCTCGGCCACGCAACCCAGGGCCCGGGCCACACCGATAAAGTCCGGGGTATAGATATCCACGCCAACCGGGGTGATAGCGCGATTGACCATGTATTTCTTGATCTCTTCGTAGCCCTGGTTGTTCCACAGCAGCACGATGATCGGGGTCCGCGCTTCCACCGCACTGGCCAGTTCCGACAGGGTGAACTGCAAGCCGCCATCGCCGATCAGGCAGACCACAGGAGGCCGCTGGCTGCGTTCGCTGGCGCCGCCCAACCAGGCACCGATGGCCGCCGGCAAGGCATAACCGAGGGTGCCGTAGCCGGTGGACGAGTTGAACCAGCGCCGTGGGTGCTCCGGGTTCAGGGTCAGGTTGCCGGTGTAGACCGGTTGGGTCGAGTCACCCACCAGCACCGCCTCCGGCAACACCTCGAGAACGGTGTTGAGGAATTGCGTCTGGGCACGGGTCGGAGCGTCCCAAAGCGCATCCAGTTCGGCGCGCAAGGCGGCGGCGCGTTGCGCTCCCCAATCGCCTTGGCGTGCCGCCAGCGCCTGGCCTTCGACGGCGGCGAGCAACGCCTCGGCGGCGGTCCGCGAATCGGACACCAGCGCGACCTTGGGCGGATAGTTGCGCACGGTCTGATCCGGGTCGATATCGACCCGCAGCAAGGTGCCGGGAATCTCGAAACCACCGGCAAAGGTGATGTCGTAGTCGGTTTCCGCCAGCTCCGTGCCGATGGCCAGGACCACGTCGGCATCCGCCACCAGGGCACGGGTGGCGACCATGGATTGGGTCGAACCGATCAGCAACGGATGGCGCGACGGCAACATGCCCTTGGCATTGATGGTCAGGGCCACCGGAGCCTCCAGCCGCTCCGCCAACCGGGTCAGCGCGGCGGCCGCATCGATGGCACCGCCACCGGCGAGGATCAGCGGATGGCGGGCCTTGGCCAGCAGTTCGGCCATTTGCGCGATCGCCGCGGGGGCGGCGCCGGCACGGGTAATCTGCACCGGCTGGCTATCGAGCAAGGCATCGGCATTTTCCACCAGTACATCGAGGGGAATCTCGATATGCACCGGACGCGGCCGCCCGGCCTGGAACAGCGCAAAAGCCCGTGCCAGCACCGCCGGCAGTTCAGCCGCCGACATCAGCGTATGGGAGAACGCCGCGACACCCGCCACCAGCGTGCCCTGGTTCGGCAACTCGTGCAGCTTGCCGCGCCCACCGCCCAGTTGACTGCGGGACTGGACGCTGGAGATCACCAGCATCGGGATCGAGTCGGCATAGGCCTGGCCCATCGCCGTGGTGATATTGGTCATGCCGGGGCCGGTGATGATAAAGCACACTCCCGGCTTGCCGCTGGTGCGGGCATAGCCGTCGGCCATAAAGCCGGCGCCCTGTTCATGGCGCGGCGTGACATGCTCGATGCTCGATGATGCCAGCCCGCGATAGAGCTCCACGGTATGCACGCCGGGAATGCCGAACACCTGCTCGACCCCGTAGCCTTCCAGTAACTTGACCAATACTTCGCCGCACGTCGCCATCTGTCCCGCCCTTCTTGTTCGTATAAGCCATGCTGCCGATGAGCACAGCGATAGGGTTATTGGAGCGTTTGGCCGATGGCGGGCACAAGGCAAAAATAGTCATACTAGGCATGTCCTGTCGTCATGCCTGAGCTGCCCCGCCATGAAACGTCCGCCACCGCTGCCCGCCCTGCATACCTTCCTGGTCACCGCCCAGTGCTGCAACTTCACCCGCGCGGCCGAGCTGCTGCACATTACCCAGGGGGCGGTGAGCCGGCAGATCGCCGGGTTGGAGAGCCACCTGGGTTATGCGCTGTTCCAGCGCCAGGCCCGTGGCCTGAGCCTGACGGCCCAGGGCCGCGAGTTGTTTCCGCGGATCCAGCAGGTGTTCAACCTGATCGACGAAGCGGTGGATCAGGTCGGCGCCCGGCGCGAGGCCCTGCAACTCAAGGCCCCGACCTGCATGATGCGCTGGCTGCTGCCACGCCTGTTGCAATGGCAGAAGGAGCGCCCGGACGTGCCCGTGGAGCTGACCACCACGGTGCAGCACGCGGTGGATTTCCGCCGGGAAGAATTCGATGCCGCCGTGGTCTATGGCCCGGCGCCGGGGCCCTCGGTGGCGTCTCACCATCTGTTCGACGAGCAACTGACGCCGGTTTGCTCACCGCAACTGCTGGAAGGTCCGGTGCCGCTGAACAGCTTCGCCGACCTCGAGCAGCATATGCTCCTGCATCCCACCCGCGACCAGCGGGACTGGGAAGCCTGGCTCAAGGTAGCCGGCGCGCGGGTCAGCAATATTGGCAAGGGACAGCATTTCGACACCCTGGACCTGGCGATGAGCGTGGCGTCCCAGGGCACTGGCGTGGCAATTGGCGATTGGGCGTTGATCGGCGAGGACCTGAGTGCCGGAAGGTTGGTGATGCCGTTCGATCTGCGGGTGCGCACCGGGCAGGCGTATTACCTGGTCTACCCGGAACGGGCCGGGACGGCGCCAGAGTTGCGGGAGTTGATGGAGTGGCTGGTGGCGCAGGCGGCGGAGCGGGGTTGATCGCAAGAACACCACAAAACCTGTAGAGGCCGGCTTGCTGGCGATGGGGCTCTTCGAGACCGCTAAAAGCTTCGCGGGCAAGCTCCGCTCCCACAAGTTTTGTGCTCGACCACTTATCTATGGCACGACAGGGATCCTGTAGGAGCCGGCTTGCCGGCGATGCAGACGCTGCGGTGTCTCAGACAGACCGCTTTATCGTTCATCGCCGGCAAGCTGGCGTCCAAAGGTGTCGCTAACGCACTCAGTAGCCGACAGCAAACCGCTGACGCGAGTGCGCAGGCTTCTCGACTTCATCCAGCAGGGCGATGGCGTAGTCGGAGAAAGTAATCCAGCTGCGACCTTCGGCACTCACCAGCAGGTCATCCTTGCCCAGGCGGAAGTGCCCGGTACGCTCGCCTTCGACAAACTCCGCCGACGGCGACAGGAAGCTCCAATCAAGTTCCTTTTCCTGACGCAAGGTCTCAAGGAACTCCGCCCCCGCACTGGCCTCAGCCTTGTACTCCGCCGGAAAGCCCGGGCTGTCGATCACCCGACCGCCACCTGGCAACAGCAGCGAACCGGCACCGCCGACCACCAGCAGGCGCTTGACCCCGGCCTTCTTCACCGGACCGATCACCGCTGCGGCCGGCAGGGTGGCGAAATGCGCGGCGCTGATCACCACATCGTGACCGGCAACCGCCGCTTCCAGCGCCGCGGCATCCAGCGCATCGACCGCCTTTTTCACCACACCGGCACGCTCGGCGATCTTCGCCGGGTTACGGGCAATGGCGGTCACGCTGTGGCCGCGACGCAGGGCTTCTTCCAGCAACTGGCTACCGGCACGGCCGGTGGCACCAATGATTGCAATCTTGCTCATGACACTCTCCAGTTCCAATCGAATGACGCTGTGCGTCGAGGGGGCCTTCCCGCCCAGGGAGCAGGAAGGCTGATCTACAGATACGTCCAATCAACAGGTGAGCGAACTCACCACTTCATCTCGCCCTTGGCGACCTTGGCGCTGAGCTCCAGGGAGGACTCCTCGCCGAGGCCCGGATAACGCTTCTTCATCGCCGCAATCAGTTCAGCGGAATCCTTGGCCTTGGCGGTCTCTTCGTCGAAGGCCTTGATGTAGTCCGCGGTAAATTGCACCGCCGCAAGGGAACGCGAGCTGTCGCCAAGGAAATGACCGGGCACCAGGGTCTTGGGTTTCAGCGCCTGGATGTGTTGCAGCGTTGCCAACCAGGCCCGATGGGACTTCGCGGTCTGGGTGTCGGCCATCCACACATGGATGTTTTCCGCCACCACCACACCGCCCACGACCGCCTTGATCGACGGAATCCAGACAAAGGTGCGATCCGGTTGCTGACTGTTCAAACCGACCACCTTCAGCTCACGCCCTTCCAGCGTCAGGCTATCGCCCTTGAGCACCTGGGGCAGCACCGTGTGCGCCGGCACATCGGCGCCCATTTTCGGTCCCCAGAACGCCAGCTTGCCGTCGACGGTGGCCTTGATATGCGCCACGGTCGGCGCCGATGCCAGCACCTTGGCCTGGGGGAACGCCTGGGTAAGGGTATCCAGGCCGAAGTAGTAGTCCGGGTCGCCATGGCTGATGTAGATGGTGGTCAGTTGCTTGCCGCTGGCGCGGATTTTTTCCACCAGTTGTTCGGCCTGGGATTTGCCGAACTGGGCATCCACCAGGATTGCCTCCTTCTCACCGCTGACCAGCACCGAACTCACCGGGAAAATCGCCGAGGTCCCAGGATTGTAGACATCCAGGGTCAAGGCCGGCTGGGCTGCCGCCGCGTGGGCGACAAAACCCAGGGTGGCGCTGGCGAGCAAGAGGCGACGAAACAAAGACAATCCGATCATGTGCAACTCCGAGATCTGTTGGCCGTGATGGCGATGAACAGAGCTTAGTTGCCCGAACCGATACAAAAAATGCGATGCTGGAACATAGTTTGTTTCTGAAAGTGGTCAAATCATGGATCGTCTTACGGCAATGCGGGTCTTCGTCACGGTGGTCGACCTGGGCAGCCAGTCGGCGGCGGCCGACCATCTGGACCTGTCGCGCCCGGTGGTATCGCGCTACCTCGCGGAGCTGGAGGACTGGGTCGGCGCCCGGCTGATGCACCGTACCACCCGCAAGCTGAGCCTGACCGCCGCCGGCAACGAAACCCTGCCGCGCTGCCGCCAGATGCTGGAATTGTCGGCAGACCTGCAAGCCGCCGTCAGCGTACCGGACGAGGCGCCGCGCGGGCTGTTGCGGATCAGCGTCAGTACCTCATTCGGCCTGGCGCAACTGGCCGATGCCATGGCCGAGTACGTCAAGCACCATCCGGGCGTCAGCGTCGACCTGCAGATGCTCGACCGCACGGTGAACCTGGTGGATGAACGCATCGACCTGGCGATCCGCACCAGCACCGAGCTGGACCCGAACCTGATCGCCCGCCGACTGACCGTCTGTCGCTCGGTGATCTGCGCTTCCCCGGCCTATCTGCGCGAACATCCGGCGCCGCAGCGGGTGGAAGACCTGAGCCGACACAACTGCCTGACCCACTCCTACTTCGGCAAAAGCCTCTGGCATTTCAAGCAGGACGGAGAACAGGTTTCAGTGCCGGTGCAGGGCAATATCAGCGCCAACGAGGCCAGCACCCTGATGCAAGCGGTGATCGCCGGGGCCGGTATCTCGATGCTGCCGACCTACCAGGCCGGGGCCTATATCAAACGAGGCGAATTGGTGCGCCTGCTGCCCCAGGCCGAACCGATACTGATGAATATCTATGCGGTGTACGCCTCACGCAAACACATGCCGGCGACACTGCGCAGCATGCTCGACTTCCTGGTACAGCGCTTTCCCGAAGTGCCACTCTGGGACGAGGGATTATAAAGACTGGCCGATCCACCGGCTGAATAGCGCACCGACGATACGCCAGGTGTGACTGGCAACTCCCGACAACTGACCTAGGCTTGAATCAGTGCCTTCTAGCGAACTGAGTTCGGCAGAGTCAGAGGTCAAGAGCATGAATATTCTAAAAACAAGAAAGTGTGCCGCCGTATTAGCTGTCACCGCCGTTGTAGCGCTCTACGCCACCGCGGCCTGGCGGGTAGAACAGATACGACAGACGCCACGGGGGTTATCCACCTGCCACCTGGATTTCTGCGTGCCCCATACGGCCAGCCTGAGTGCATTGAGATAATCTCGGCAGTTGTACTTACGAGGCTATCGAATAGCAGGCTATCGAGTACACTGGCAAGCATCCCCGCGCACTTGCCTGGTGAGCGGGTCAACCACTGCTTGCAGGTTCTACCGTGACCAATCTCAATCAGCCCGGCCAAACGAAGCCGGCGATTCGTAGTATCCTGATCGCCTTGATGCTGGCGATTTTCCTCGGTGCGCTGGACCAGACCATTGTCGCTGTCTCGATGCCCGCCATCTCCGCCCAATTCAAGGATGTCGGCCTGCTGGCCTGGGTGATTTCCGGCTACATGGTGGCCATGACCGTGGCCGTGCCGATCTACGGCAAGCTCGGCGATCTCTACGGTCGACGCCGGCTGATGCTGTTCGGCATGGGCCTGTTCACCCTCGCCTCGCTGTTCTGCGGCATGGCCCAGAGCATGGAGCAACTGGTGCTGGCGCGGATCATCCAGGGCATCGGTGCCGGCGGCATGATTTCGGTCAGCCAGGCGATTATCGGCGACATTATCCCGCCCCGCGAACGCGGCCGTTACCAGGGTTATTTCAGCAGCATGTACGCGGTGGCCAGCGTGGCCGGGCCGGTCCTCGGCGGCTATATGACCGAGTACCTGTCGTGGCGCTGGGTGTTCCTGATCAACCTGCCGCTGGGCCTGGGTGCCTGGCTGGTGGCCCACCGCACCCTGGTCGGCCTGCCGATACCGCAACGCAAGCCGATCATCGATTATCTCGGCACCGTGCTGATGATCATCGGCCTGACCGCCCTGCTGCTGGGCATCACCTTCATCGGCCAGGGCCACCACTGGAATGACGGACAGGTCCTGGGCCTGCTGGTCACGGCGCTGATCGCCCTGCTGCTGTTTGTCCTGCACGAACGGCGCACCGTGGAGCCCTTGCTGCCGATGCACCTGTTCCTCAACCGCAACGCCCTGCTGTGCTGGTGCACGATATTCTTCACCAGCTTCCAGGCGATCTCCCTCACCGTACTGATGCCCCTGCGCTTCCAGAGCGTGACCGGGGCCGGCGCCGACAGCGCGGCCCTGCACTTGCTGCCGCTGGCGATGGGGCTGCCCATGGGCGCCTACTTTGCCGGACGGCGGACCTCGGTGACCGGCTACTACAAACCGCTGATCCTGATCGGTGCGCTATTGATGCCGCTGAGCATCCTCGGCCTGGCGTTTACCCCACCCCAGGCGGTGCTGCTCAGCAGCCTGTTCATGCTGCTCAGCGGGATCGCCGGCGGCCTGCAATTCCCGACCTCGCTGGTGGGTACGCAGAACTCCGTGGCACAGCACGATATCGGCGTCGCCACCAGCACCACCAACCTGTTCCGCTCCCTCGGCGGCGCGATGGGCGTGGCACTGATGTCGGCGTTGTTGCTGGCGCTGTTGCAGGACTCCAGCCTGAGCCATTTGGCCGGCGCTTCGCTGGTCACCGAAGGCAGTTCGGGCAATGCCCTGCTCGAAGGCCTGAACAGCGCCGAAGGTCCGGCGCGCGACGCCTTGCGCGCCGAGCTGCTGTTGACCTTCCGGCACCTGCTGCTGATCAGCGCCGCCGTCGCCCTGCTGGGTCTGGCGGCGGCGCTGGCGATGCCGAACAAAGTTCTGCGCGGGCGCGAAGACAAGGCCCGCTAGTCGAAGGAATTCCCTGGTGGGGTCGGTCAAGGGCTGTAGTAGCCGACCGCCACTAGGTACTGCCCGACCCGCCTCAGGTAGGCATGCTTGTCTTCGATCTTTCCGGTCACCGGGTTCTTCCAGCGATACTCATACTCTGCGCGCTCCTGCTTGGCCATCAGCGCCAGGATCGGCTCCCCCACCGGTTTGCCGTCGGGGTCCCTGATCTTGCTGAAGTCGGTGTTCACCAGTCGCAGGTTGGTCCCGTGGGCCAGGTAACGATGGGTTTTCAGGTCCACCACGAAGACATACAGGTCGTCCTCCAGGAAACCCAGTGCATTGATCGACTCGAGCGTGGCCTGCTTGTCCTTGCCCAGATCGGTCGTAGCCCTGGCCAGCAAGGCTTCGGCCTGCTGCGGCGAGGCTCGGGGCAGGTAATAACCGACCGCGAGGATGCGCTCACCGACCCGCTGGAAAAACACCCGCTTGCGCTCGACCTTGCCATCATTCCAGTTCTGCCAGCGATACTCGGCCTCGTGGATGCCGCTGCCTTCCGGGGTCTTGAGCGTGTCCTTGAATGCCTTGCGCAAATCCAGGCCCAGGGCCTCGGATACGTCGCGCCCGATCAACGCTGAAGACGGCCCACCGCTGGCCAGCATCACCCCTCGGGTGTCGACCACAAACACATAGCGGTCCTGATCGACGAACTCGCCCTGGCGACTGAACGCCGCGAATGCCTTGTCGCCCTGGTCGCGGTAATAAGCCACGGCCTTTTCCAACAGTGCCTTGGCCGCCGGCGCTTCATCCGCCGGTGCGGTCGCTGCCAGCGCCGACCCCAGGCACAGCAACATCAAACAGCCTGACAAGGCCCGTGTTAAAGCAAACCCCATGATGCAGCCCTCATTCGTGTTGGTCGCACAGGAGCGTAGACCGCCACCGCCTATACGGAAGCATTCAGCAAGCCGTGGTCGGGACGCCCGAACTCCCTGCAAAATGTGCAGGCATTTTTTATCCGTGCCACTAGAATGCGTCCATCGGGAACCCGCCTACGGAATCGTCATGCCGCTTCGCTCAGTACTCTACTCGCAACGCTCGCTGATCCTGACGCTGATCGCCCTGCTCGCCAGCGGTTTCCTCGCCACCTCCCTGCTCAGCTACTATGCCTCGCGCGCCTCGATCCGCGACGGTATCGTCAACACCGAACTGCCCCTGACCTCCGACACGGTCTACTCGGAAATCCAGAAGGACCTGGTCCGCCCGGTGCTGATTTCCTCGATGATGGCCCGCGACACCTTCATGCGTGACTGGGTGGTGGCCGGCGAACGCGACCCGCAGCAGATGACCCGCTACCTCAACGAGGTCATGACCCACTACGGCACCTACACCGCCTTCTTCATATCCGCCAGCAACCTGACCTACTACCAGGCCAAGGGCGTGTTGAAGAAAATCCGCATCGACGACCCCAACGACCTCTGGTATTTCCGCGTGCGGGACATGCAGGCGCCCTACGAGATCAATGTCGATCCGGACACCGCCAACAATAACCGCCTGACCTTCTTCATCAATTACAAGGTCTTCGACTACGACGAGCACTTCATCGGCGCGGCGGGTGTCGGCCTGACCGTGGACGCGGTGGTCAAGCTGATGGACAAGTACCAGCAGCGCTACCAGCGCAGCGTGTACTTCGTCGACACCTTCGGCCGCCTCGTACTGACCGGTGCCGACGGCGGCCCCGAAGGTGCCCCGGCCGGGCAGTCGCTGAACGACCTGGCGAGCATGAAGAACCTGCAGGCCAAGCTGCCCAAGCCCCACGATGGCAGCTACGAGTACACGGAGCCGGACGGCAAGGAGCACTTCCTCAATGTGCGCTTTATTCCGGAGCTGAATTGGTACCTGTTCGTCGACAAGCGTGAAGACGGCGCCCTCAGCGGGATTCGCCAGTCGCTGTACCTGAACCTGCTGATCTGCCTGGTGGTGACCCTGATCGTGCTGGCCCTGCTCAACCGCGTGATCCATCGCTATCAGCGCAAGATCCAGGCCCTGGCGACCCTCGATAGCCTCACCGGCCTGCCCAACCGCCGGGGCTTCGACCTGCTGGCGGCCCAGGCTTTGCACGAGGCTCACCGCGAACCCAAGCCGCTGACCGCGCTGCTGCTGGATCTGGATCACTTCAAGCAACTCAACGATAGCCACGGCCACCTTGCTGGCGATGCCGTACTGAGCGGATTTGCCCGGGACCTGGAAGGCTGCCTGCGTCAGTCGGAAATCATTTGCCGCTGGGGTGGCGAGGAATTCATTGTCCTGCTCAAGGACACCGACGGCGCCAATGCCCAACTGATCGCCGAGAAAATTCGCCAGCATATCGAACAACAACGCTACAGCTACAACAGCCAAAACCTGCAACTAACCGTCAGTATCGGCCTGACCTCGCTGCAACCTGACGACACCCTGCACAGCCTGCTGGCCCGGGCCGATCATGCGCTGTACCGGGCCAAACAGAGCGGACGCAACCGCGTCTGCAGCGACCTGTCGAAATCCGCCCATGAATGACCCAGGCCTCTGCCCGGCCTGCGGTGCACGCAATGACTGCACCCTGGCCGACCCGCGCACAGCCGACCGGCCCTGCTGGTGCTACAGCGTCAGCATCGACCCGGCGATACTCGAAGCCTTGCCCGACGAAGTGCGCAACGCCGCCTGCCTGTGTCCGCGTTGCGCGCAAGTGGACGAGCAACTGAAGGCGCCCCCAGCCCCTGCGCCATAACCTAAAATGCTCGCCCACCCCGAAGTTTTCAGCCATGCGCCTTGACCGTTTCCTCAGCAACCTGCCCCGCTTCAACCGCCAGCAGGTGCGCCTGTTGCTGGTGCAAAAACGAATCAAGGTCGACGGCCTGATCGTCGCCGATCCCCATCATGAAGTTCGCGAGTTCAGCCAGGTCGAGGTCGACGACGACGTGCTGCAGGCAGGCCGCCCGCCACGCTACTTCATGCTGCACAAACCCCAGGGCTGCGTCAGTGCCACCCGCGACCCGGAGCACCGCACCGTCCTCGACCTGATCGACGAACCCGAAGCCGCCGAGTTGCACATCGCCGGCCGCCTGGACTTCAACACCACCGGGCTGATGATCCTGACCAACGATGGCCAGTGGTCGCGCCGGCTGACCCAGCCGCAGACCAAACTGCCCAAGGTCTACTACGTGGAGACGGAGCAAATCATCGGCCCCGAGTACGCCGAAAGTTTCGCCCGTGGCCTGTATTTCGCCTTCGAAGACCTCACCACCCAGCCCGCCACGCTGGAGTTGCTCGGCCCGCGCAGCGCCCGGTTGAGCATCGTCGAAGGCCGTTATCACCAGGTCAAGCGCATGTTCGGCCACTTCGACAACAAGGTCCTGCGCCTGCACCGTGAAGCCATGGGGCCGCTGGTGCTGGATGAACAACTGGCCCCGGGGCAATACCGCCCGCTACGCAGCGAAGAAATCGACCGGATCTGAGCGCGACGACGACCGCTGAGCAGAAGTCACCGAGTTATGACAAATCGTTCCTTGCACAATCGGCACATGCCTGCTTGAATCAGACCGTCAGCCAAAATATGACTGACGAGTCACATGATTATTCCAAGAAACTCTTTGTCGGCTGCGAGGCCCACCGGCTCTCGCTCTCCGGCAGATTGCCCGCCTATAACAATACCCGTCGGCCAGGCTTCAACGGACCGACATGGGCCTGCAACATTCCAGGCGAATGCCTACCTGTCATATAGCTCGTGCACAGTTCGTTGCGCGCATACCCGCTTGCCAGGAGTCTTTTGACATGAGGCCAGAAATTGCTGTGTTGGATATACAGGGGCAGTATCGGGTTTACACGGAGTTCTATCGCGCAGATGCCGCAGAAAAGACCATCATCCTGGTCAACGGCTCGATGGCCACCACTGCGTCGTTTGCACAGACAGTGAAGAACCTGCACCCGCAATATAACGTCGTGTGCTACGACCAGCCCTACGCGGGCAAGTCCAAGGCCCACAACCGTCACGAGAAAATGCTGACCAAGGAAGTCGAAGGGCAGATCCTCCTGGAGTTGATCGACCACTTCGCCGCCGAGCACGTGATGTCCTTTTCCTGGGGCAGTGCGGCGACCCTGGTGGCCCTGGCGCATCAGCCACGGCGGATCGAAAAGGCGGTGATCAGTTCCTTCTCGCCGGTGCTCAGCGAACCGATGCGCGACTATCTGGAACGGGGCGTCGGCTACCTCCGCGCCTGCGACCGCGACCGCATGGGCCACCTGGTCAACAGCACCATCGGCAAGCATTTGCCGTCGCTGTTCAAGCGCTACAACTACCGGCATGTCAGCAGCCTGGCCGAGCATGAATACGAGCAGATGCACTTCCATATCGGCCATGTGCTCAACAGTGATCGGCTGTGCTACCTGACGGCAGCGAAACGAATCGAAGTACCGGTGCTGTTCATGAATGGCGAATGGGACGAATACACCTCGCCCAAGGATGCGCTGCAGTTTGGCCAGCATGTGCGCCACAGCCACTTCAGCACGATCCGCAGCACCGGGCACTTTCTCGACATGGAACACAAGTCCGCCTGCCGCGACAGCCGTCATGCGTTGCTGGAGTTCCTCAAGCCGACGCACCAGGAAAGTCGATCGCGGTACTACCGACATGTTCAGGAGCACCATGCACAGGCCATGTGAACGTGGGCTATCGCGGGGTTGCCCAGTTCTGGCGAACGAAAGCAAATCCCTCGATGAACGCAAATCCCTTGTAGGAGCCTGGCTTGCCAGCGAAGAGGCCCGAGTGGCCAGCAGAAGTCTCGCAGGCAAGTCCAGCACCGACAGGAGCCACGCTCGATCCTGCTGAAGGGTATTGGCCTTCCCGGCACTACCGCCGACCCGACGCCCGCGTTAAAACACAGATTTCCAAAGAAAAACTTCAAATCCCCGGCCACATCTGGTACAAAGTCAGCCGTTCGATCTGCGGGTATAGTTTAGTGGCAAAACGAAAGCTTCCCAAGCTTTAGTTGAGGGTTCGATTCCCTCTACCCGCTCCAATCAAATCCAGTCTGACGTTGCTGAACAGTGCGATGAAGACAAAAGAAAACCGGCCCTGGTGGCCGGTTTTTTTATGGTCGGGATCGCGGTTGAGCATCCAAAGTAACGCCTCCCCCAGAAACGACAAAGGCGCCTTTCAGCGCCTCATTCACAGACAGGTCGGCCTGTCATCAGCCTCTACCTGTCCGGCTCTACGATTGCCCAGTACGACCAGATAGACGCGGAGACCGTGTAATTCACAACCAAGAAGACCTGAGCGCCGCCTTTGCTCGTATGGAGCAGCTATGGGGTGCAGAAATCGGCTCACCTGAAGGGGATGAGCTGGAAATTCTTGCGCTGCTCATCGAAAAATACGAAGACGAGCATTATCCAATGCCACCTTCCGACCCGATTGAAGCGATTAAATTCCGCATGGATCAGCAGGGCCTGACTCCTCGTGATCTGGAGCCCTTCCTCGGATCGAGCGGGCGCGTATCCGAGGTATTGAATCGCAAACGCAAGCTGAGCCTGTCGATGATCAAGCGCTTGCATGACGGCTTGCGAATTCCTTATGAGTGCTTGCTCGCGGATGTTGCATGACGCGCAAGATTCTGGAGTTTGTCCCGAATCTTGTCGTCGCCGTCAGTCCATGATTATGCCGAACCAGCAGGCCAATGCCTTCACATGTAATAGCCTACCGTTTTCTTCAGGCGATCCGAGTACTCATAAATATCGTCCACCGAGTTGATTGGGTGCCGCGTCTCGTTTTTTTCCTCGTCAAAAATCCCGATGTATTTCTGTGAGCGATTAAAATGCAGGCGGCAAATCGGCTTACGATTGTTATCATCCAACAGGATACCGAAGTAGCTCTGGGTGTCCCGCTGCACGATGCGTTTCGCATCAACGACAGAACGCACCATGGCACGAACAATGTGATACCCCTCCAGTTCCTCCAGTGTCGTCAGAATTTTAGCTTCTGAGTCGACATCATCTGCTGCACTACTTACACCCTCCGCAGCAACCGGAAGCGAACTGATCGTCGGTTGAAGCGCACCGCTCATTGCGGACTTGAGACGATCATTGATCTGGTCATTGAGAAACTGCGCTAGCGCCTTTCTGGTCAACTCATAAAACTGCTCGCGTACTTTCTGAGTTATGACGCCATCGTAAACTCTGCTTGCAAAGACTTTGACAAAATCGTCATCGGGTTTACTGACTTGAGAGGCGATAACCTTCTTGATCTGACTGACATATTTCAACTCTCCTGCGGCATTGATGATCGAGTCCACGTCGAAAGCTGATTTCGTCAACTTGGTCAACTCTGGAACCGAATACTCGTCAATGTCCAGCAAGTCGAGCTCCAGAAAAGGCTTCTCGTCCATCTTGTTAGGGGCATCGAGGTCAGTGAAAAACTTATAGACTTGGCCGTTGGTCAGGATGGAAATCCGGGCACTGGTGACATGAAAATAGCGAAACAATTGAGAGGCATGGTTGAGATTGAGTGACTCGCCGATTTTTTTGCACTCAATCAGAATCTGAACCTCTCCATCCTTCATGATAGCGTAATCAATCTTTTCACCCTTCTTCGTCCCCACATCGCAGACAAATTCTGGCGTCACCTCCTGCGGATCAAAAACATCGTAGCCTAGAACAGTATTGATAAAGGGCATGACGAAGGCGTTTTTGGTCGCCTCTTCCGTCTGAATAGCAGCGCTTTGAAGACGCACTTTGGCAGCGAGACTGGCGAGCTTTTCGAAAAAGTCCATGAACGACCTCTGACCTGTTCAGATCCATTGATGAGAATGATGGCAAAATGACCGCTCTTGAGAGTAGACATAAAACAGCATAAAGAAAGGCAGCCACCCAAAACGGAGACAGCCTCCCAAGTGATTTTGCCGAACCAGCAGGACAACTCTCTTTCCATCGCCTGAAATTTCCTAGAAAATCCAACCCGCTTGCGCCTGCCAATACCGGTGGCTAGTCTTCGATTCGTCACTGCCAAATCAGTGACTGGGTTTAGTCGCCCAGGCAGTCGTTAGGCGCATGCGCCACCTCCCACCAGGTGTTTTTTTACGCCTGTGTTTTATGGTGGCTGTGCGCAGGGCACCCTCGGGTGCGCCGGGTTCCTAACGCTCCGGTCGACTAACCTGCGTACAGCTGCCACTCCATTCGTTTAGTCGCGAAAGCTGGTAGCTCCCATTGATGCGTTAGGAGTTACTGTCATGTACAAAGTCACACCCAACCCGCCGCGTTCACTCAACATAGAAACCATCGACCCCAAAGCCGCCGACCGCGCCTTGTCCCACTATCTGCCGCAAGACAATCCACCGAAACGATCCAGCGTCATCGCAAAACGTGATGCCTTTCAACGTCGCGAAGAAACCCTGGTCAACGCCAGTTCGATCCTGGACTCCGCCGCCGCCACGGCCTACGAAAACGCCGACAACCTCACCGGCCCCCATCGCAAGGTGGCGATGGGCGTAGTGCATCTGATTGAGCTGGCTCAACGGCAGGTGGATTCGCTGTTGGAAGAAGAACCGCCAGCAGCAGCGAACTGACGGGAACAAGCAGGCCACGAAAGGGGAGCTCAGCTCCCCTTTCCTTCCTTTTCTCCACCCAAAGCTGAAACATGGTTGATAGCTATAGGCCATCAAACGATAATCCGGCCTCCCTACACTCACGCAAGGATATGCCGTGAAGAAGTCCCTTCTGTTGGTTCCATTGTTCGCACTGCTGCTGCAAGGTTGTGGCGTGACCATGACCCGCTACGAACCGAGCTACGAAAACGTCCAACAGCTTAAGCAAACCCCACCGCTGCAACCCATCAGCAATACCCAGGTGAAGGCGGCCCCCGGCCAGGACTCACTGACGGTCCGGGCTAACCCAATCCGCTCGCCGAGTGGCAGCATCCCCTTGCATATCCAGGACGCGATCAACGAAGAGTTGCGCAAAGCCGGCTTGCTGGACCCTCAAGCGGAGCGGCACCTGAATGTATTGCTGGTCAAGAATGAGCTGACGGCCGGAGCCAGTACCGGTACAGGCCAGCTCTCTGCTCGCTTTACCTTGCTTAAAGGCAATGAGGTGGTCTATGACGCGACCAAGGACGTGAATCACGAGTGGAGCAGCAATTTTATCGGAGCCATTGCGATTCCGAACGCCGCCAATGCCTACAATCCGATGGTGCGTGATTTGCTGAAAGCCTTGTACAGCGATCCGCAGTTCATTCAGGCCTTGAAGTAAGGCAAAAAAAGGGCCGCTATTGCGGCCCTTGGTTTATCAGGCGCGTGGTACGCCGAAATTGAGTGCCGAGTATTTCAGGCTATTGCTCTCGACCATTTGCTTGAGCAGCGCATTGACCTGACGGCTGAAGGTGTCACTGATTGCCGCTTTTGGGGTATTGCCCATCAAAGGCACAAACCAGATCCCCATCCAGGTATTGATCGAGTCATGATTGCTCCCATTGCTGATTGCCACCCCTTGTTGGTCAATCGCTTCGAGACTCATGCTGTATTGGTCAGTGGCCATTGCCGGGATGATCATAAGGCTGAGGCCACTGATAAAACCCATGACCAGTTGGCCACCACCCGCCGGATGGTTGTACACCTTGAGGTGCAGGTTGTAATCACCAGGCTGCTTCTGGAACTCATCCAGCGTGACCCGCCCAAAGAGCCCGGAATCGTTCAGCACTTTCTGCAGTTCAGGCTTGAGCATATCGCGTGCTTGCGGAACTTCAACGGCTGAAGTGCTTTTTGGCACACCTTGGTAGAATTTGAAATCCACATAGACATTCGGCTTGTTCGAATAGCTGGACATCGACGGCATCTTCACAGGAGCCACTTCGTCCTTGGTAAAGCTGGCGCACCCACTCAATCCCAGTACCAGAGCCAACCCCAGAATTTTTCCAATTTGCATGACGACTTCCCTAATTGATGGCATAGCGCCTCCATGGCAGGAGCGCGAAGCGGATTCTAGAGAGTCGCCAATAATAACAAAAGGCCATACTCGAAAAAGCCGGCTAAAAATTGAAAACACGCCTCCGGCCTGGCCTTTACAAGGCCCGCTCCGCGTGGCCCTATAACGTATTTTGGCGCATAAGCATGGATATCGAGCTGGCTAAAACCTTCCTGGAAATCGTCAGATGCGGCAGCCTGATTGCCGCCGCGCAGCGATTGCATGTCACCCAGACGGCGATCACCGCCCGCGTGCAAAAGCTGGAAAGCAGCCTCAACAGCAAGTTATTTGTGCGCAATAAAGCGGGGGCCAAACTGACCGCGGACGGGGAAGCCTTCGTTGTCTATGCCAACCAGTTGGTGCAAACCTGGGAGGCCGCAGTCAGGGATTTACCCCTGCCCGAAGGTTTCCATAAAATATTGCATATCGGTGGCGAAGTCAGTTTATGTAATCCGCTTATTCTGGATTGGGTGCGCGAGATCCAGAAATCAATACCGACCCATGCCATCAAAACCGAGATCAGGGACGGCTCAATGCTATTGCGGCAATTGGAGCTCGGCCTTTTAGATGCGGCCCTGGTTTATCAACCGGCCTACTGGCCCGACCTGCAGGTCGAGCAGATTCTCGAAGAGAAATTGATACTGGTCCGCCTGATCGCCAAGCCTGAACCTTATGTCTACATTGATTGGGGCGATGGTTTTCGGCAATCCCATGATGCGGCCCTGCCGGAGAAGGCAAAGGCGGCGCTTTCCTTCAACCTCGGGCCAGTAGCCCTGCAATATATCCTCGACAATGGCGGGGCCGGCTACTTCAGGACCCGCGTCGTGCAATCCTATATTGAAAGCGGCATTCTTGAGCGCGTCAGCTCAGCGCCTGAATTCAGCTACCCGACCTTCCTGGTCTACTCCCGTAGCCGATCATCAACCGAACTGCAGCTTGCCATAAAACTATTGAAAGACATTGTCACTCGGGATAGCGATTGGTCTCAACGCTGGGACCCACTGATCTGACTAATGCAGGTGCACGATCAGATCGCGGTGCAAGGCCGCGATCAAGTCCGTCTGTGTGATCACCCCAACAAACACGTCATCTTGCAGGACCGGAATACAGTGCAAACCCTGCTTTGATAATAACGGTATCAGCTCAACCATGTGGGCCGTTGTCGTCACACAGGTCACGGGGGCATGCATGATGTCTTTCAACAAGGTTTTTTTCTTGCCCCCAAATACGCCTGACAACCCGCGACTCCGACGGGTTACCGGGTGCTTGATAATATCCGTCAGGCTGATAATGCCGACAATATGTTTTTCTTCATTCAACACCGGCAAGGTTTTGATGTGGTGGTGCATCAGGATCCGCACCGCCTCTTTAATAGTGGTTTCCGGCGTCCCTGACAGCACGTCCCTCGACATGATATGGGAAGCTTGAATATCCCCCATGCTCCGTCTTAAAGCGTGCTTTTCAGTGGATCGAATAATACTTTCCAGATCCTCTCTCGTAACGTCAACAAATCCGTCAATATCCGCCAGGGCTGCGTCCAGGTCATCACTATTAAAACCTAGCCTCTCGAACGGCGGGATGTCCCTGGTGTGATTGATCTCCGCCGATGGATTGATATGGGCTTTAGGGTAACGGACCCCTGTCAGATTGTTGAATACCAGCGCACACCCCAAGAGAACCCCGGCATTCAGCATCACGGGATAAAAAACCTCAATCCCCAAGGGTGCCAAATCGGTTTGAGACAAGACCACACAGAGCGCCACAGCCCCACCGGGAGGGTGCAGACAACGCAGCATGCACATGCCGCCAATAGCCAATCCTGCGGCGACACTGGCACTCAGAAATGAATGACCGAGTAGCGGCACTGCTATCAGCGCAGCCAGCGTAGCGACAAAATAACTGCCGACGATAGACCAGGGCTGAGCCAGCGCGCCCGTAGAAACAGCGAACAATAAAACAGCCGATGCGCCGACGGGCCCTACAAGATGAAGCGTCAGCTCCAGCCCATAGAAGTATTGGCACACCAGGGCTGTCACAAGAACACCTGCACACGCCCCCACTGATGCGCGCAACCATTCTCCGGGCTTGGTATTCGAGGGTACCGGATAAAAACCCGACAAAGCAGACTTGATCATTTTTCACACTGAATAAAAAAGGCTCATTAATATTAATGAGCCGGTGTACCGGGGGAGGCACGAAAAAGAGCATTCGTTGGAGTCAGGCCGATATTTTGGCAACGCTGGACGTGGCTGACAAACGCAAAATATTGCTATTTTAATTCATTTTTTCTGATATGAAACTCCATCCCTCATCTTTCCCACCACTTTTCGAGCGTACAGGCCTAGCCCCCCCTCCAGAAAACAAGATCAGACTGGCTACCGGGCGCTCAGGTGTAATCAGAACAAATCGTTCCGTTACCCCTGGCCGTGTAGGTGGGGGGTTTACAACTTTAGTCGTCGCCGCCAATACCGGAACGGAAACGGCGCATCGAGATCAGTGAAAAATTTGTAGACCTGGCCGTTGGTCAGGATAGAAATCCGGACACTGGTGACATGAAAATAACGAAACAGCTGAGAGGCATGATTGAGATTGAGCGATTCGCCGATTTTTTTTGCATTCAATCCGAATCTGAACCTCCCCGTCTTTCATGATCTCGTAATCAATCTTCTCGCCTTTCTTCGTCCCCACATCACAGACAAACTCTGGCGTTACCTCATGCGGGTCGAAAACATCGTAGCCAAGAACGGTGTTGATAAAGGGCATGACAAAAGCGTTTTTGGTGGCCTCTTCAGTCTGAATGGCAGCCCCCTGAGGACGGACCTCGGCGGCGAGACTGGTGAGCTTTTCGAAGAACTCCATGAACGACCTCTGACCTGTTCAGATCCATTGACGGGAATGATGGCAAAGTGACTGCCCTTAGGGCCCGACCACACAAAACCCGCCGTAGAACAATCCCGAAACAGATATCGTCTACCTCTCAAACATTGATTACGAGAATCTACGGCTCCCTCTCTTGACACGAAAGTAGCTTAAAAGCTACTTTGAGAGCCAATGAACGACATTGTCCATTATCTGAATGCCACGGGCCGAGACCTTTATCAGGATTGGCTGGATCGCCTGAAGGATAGAACCGCAAAGGCAAGGATTACCCTGCGCATCAACCGTATGGCCGCTGGGGCTTTCGGAGACTGCAAACCCGTCGGAAACGGGGTATGGGAGTTGCGTATCGACCACGGCCCCGGCTACCGGGTCTACTACGCAAAAGCGGGAAGGCAACTGGTTCTGCTGCTGTCCGGCGGCGACAAGCGCCAACAGCAAGCCGATATAGAACACGCTATCGAGTGCTGGCTCGATTACCAGCGGAGGGCAACATGAACAGATCGCGTAGCCATGATCAAAGTGTGATCGAGATGATTCGCAACGATCCTGCGTTTGCCGTCGAATACCTGCGGCTTGCCTTCGAAGAACTGGATGCAGACGGCGGTGAGGCCGGCTTTCTAACCGCATTGCGCCATGTAATCGAAGCACGCGGCGGCATGGCGGAAATTGCCGAAAAAACCGGCCTGTCTCGGGAAAGTCTCTATCGCTCACTCTCGCCAAAAGGCAATCCGACACTGCGCACAATGAAACGGGTTGTGCATGCCACCGGCCTGACATTTGCCTCCATCGCGACAGCCTGAAAAGTGCCTAGCCTCTCCTGATCACGCCCGCCGCCTGAATCAGCCTTTACTTCCCGTCAGCCTGCTTCTTCAAGGCCGAGATCAACGAGCTGTTCAGAGTGGCCAACGACCCGAACAGGGCCGACAACTCGGTATTCAGGGCGTTGACCTGCGCTGCCTTCTGATCCGGACTCATGCTCTTGTTCGCCTGAAGTCGCTGCAGTTCGGCCTGTTTCTGGGCGATCATCTTCTGAATCTGCTCGATCTGCTTGCGCAGTTGCTTGATCCCCGGCGGTTCCGAGGCCGCCGCCTGGGCCTGGGCGGCTTTGGACGCATCGACCCCGGCACCGGACAAATTGACCTTGACCCCTGTCGAGCTTTCAGCTTCGGTCTTGCCGTCTTTACCGGCATTGGCGGAATTCGCAGTACCGAGCGCAGACGATGCGGGAACGACAGTGGGGGTATTGATGGTAACGCTACTGATGGAAACCATGGCAGAAGCTCATTCAGGTTTAGGTCTCCTTGACATCGACCTGAAACCACCGAACTTTAGCGATTTTGTACAAACACAGATACAAATCACTACAATCGCCTTTATCAGTGCGCCACCACCCCCCGCTTGGCCCCATACATCGCCTCATCCGCGTGCTTGAACAGTTGCTGTGCTTCTTCGCCATTTTCCGGATACAGCGCAATCCCGATACTCGCCACGATGATCAGGCCGCAATCTTCCCATAGCACGGGCTCGCGCAGCAGGCTGCGGACCTTGTCGGCCACCCGGTTCGCGTGCTCCGGCAGTTGCAGATGCTCCAGTAGAATAACGAATTCGTCACCACCGATACGCGCCACGGTGTCGGTATCCCGGACACATCGTTGCAGGCGCCGGGCCACTTCCTGCAGGAGCAGATCGCCCACCGCATGCCCAAAGCTGTCGTTGACCTGCTTGAATTTGTCCAGATCGACATAAAGCAACGCCAGTAGCGCCCCCTCGCTCCGCGCCCGGACCAATGCGCTCTTCAGGCGCTCGTGGAGGAAAGCCCGGTTGGGCAGATGAGTCAGTTGATCGTAGCGCGCCATGTACTCCAGGCGTGCATGCAATTGCTTGCGCTCGATAGCCGCCGCGACCTGGGCCGAGACGAATTGCAGCAGCTCCAGGTCGTGTTCGGTGTAGCGCTCGCCACCGCTGCTTTTTACCAACAACGCACCAATGGTGCCGTTCTGTGAATTCAACGGCACGCCCAGGCAAGAGGGTGCGCCTTCAATGTTCAGCAACAGGGGCTGGCCGCTGCGCACGATCTCGGCACAGTTACGGTCGACCGTGTGCGGTTGGCGGCGGTCGTCAATATGGTAGGGAAAACTCAGCTGATCGCGCTGCTGATCGTAAAGCGCCACGCAAAAGTTCTCCGCTGGCAGCCATTCGCCGATGATCTGGTGCACCCGCTGGAACAGCGCCAGCAGATCCTCGGTGGCGTGGGCGGCCTCGGAAATCGCGTAGAGCGCCGCCTGCCGGGACTCCGCCAGTTTGCGCTCGGTGATATCCCGGGCCACGGCGATACGCAACTGGTCGACCTCGGACCAGCGCGCCGACCACATGATATGCACCACCTGGCCATCTTTGCGCACATAGCGGTTTTCAAAATACGGTTTGGGCTGACCGCCCATGATTTCGCTGGCGGCCATCAACGTGCGCTCGCGGTCTGCCGGCAGCACCAGGTTGATCATCGGCATGCCGATCAGTTCGCCCTGGGTGTAGCCGAAGATCCGCTCGCAGGCGGCGCTGACAAAAACGAATCGCCCTTCGATATCCACCGCGCACACGGCGTCCATCAACAGGTCGATAAAGCTGGCCAGCGGTGTGACAGTCTTGGATTCCATCAGAAAGAGATCGCCCAAAAAAGTAAGCGTCAGCATCTATCCATGGAAACACCGGCTTCCTGCCCTCCCCTTGCAGCAGATTCAAGCCTTGTTCGGCATCAATCCCGGCAACGCATGGACCAGCGCATTGATGGCGAAGCCGATAAACATCACGCCACATAAGCGGGTGATTATCAACTCGTGCCGCTGGTAAAACGTCCTGACCCGCCGGGCACCGACAACACCAATGAGGATAGCGTATGCCGCGACACCGCCAAGGAAACTGAGAAAAATCAGCCAAGGCAACATCGACCACTGCAACAGTTCGGCACGACTGGAAAGCAAGGCAGTAAAAGTTGCGACCGCCACCGGGTAAGCCTTGGGGTTGGTCAGGCCGAACAGGATGCCGTGTACGAAGGGTTGCCGCGCCGCGCCCTGGGGCGTCTCGGCACTGGAGCGCCGGGTGCGGATCGCCCGCAGACCCAGCCAGAACAGGTAGAGACCGCTGAGTACACCAAGGATATCGAACGCACTGCTGCCGATTTCCCGGGCACCGACGATGGCCACCAGCGCCGTGCTGCACCAGATCACATCGCCCAACAAGTGCCCACAGAGAAACCCCGCCCCCGCCACCCGTCCGTGGGCCGCACCTATGCCGAAGACCGCCAGCACACCGGGCCCCGGGGTAATGCCGTAGATAAAGCCGGAGGCGAGCACAGCCATGAGCAACGAAGCAGTCATCGGCAATTCCTGGGCGCGGGGCGTATTGGACTGGAGTCTATCAACCCCGCCGATTCAGCGCATTGACTACCAACCGATCAACCCAACCCCATAGCCGCTGCTTGACCCGCCGCCATAGCGGCCGTGCCTTCCAGTCCTGCAGGCTGACCGGCTCGCTGAGGGCGAAATCGTAGAGGAAACTGGCCTCCACCGCCCGGGTCAACGACGGATCGAGGGCTTCGAGATTGGCCTCCAGGTTGAAGCGCAGGTTCCAGTGATCGAAATTGCACGAGCCAATGCTGACCCAGTCATCGATCAGCACCATTTTCAGATGCAGGAAGCACGGCTGGTACTCGAAAATCTGCACCCCGGCCCTGAGCAGGCGCGGATAATAACGATGGCCGGCATAGCGCACCGAGGGATGATCGGTACGCGGCCCGGTCAGCAGCAGCCGCACATCGATGCCCCGATTGGCGGCCCGGCGCAGGGAGCGGCGGACTTTCCAGGTCGGCAGAAAATACGGGGTCGCCAACCAGACGCGCTCCTGGCCGCTGTTCAGCGCCCGCACCAGAGAGCGCAGAATGTCCCGGTGCTGCCGGGCATCGGCGTAGGCTACCCGGCCCAGGCCCTGCCCGGCCGGTGGAACCCGCGGCAGGCGTGGCAGACCGAAAGGCGTTACGGGTTTCCAGGCCGCACGCTGGGCGTTGGCCAGCCACTGGCGGTCGAACAGCAGTTGCCAGTCAAGTACCAGGGGACCGCTGATCCGCACCATGACTTCGTGCCATTCGAAGCGCTCTTCGCCCGGGGTCCAGAATTCATCGGTAACACCGGTACCGCCGACCACCGCCAGGGACTGATCCACCAACAAGAGCTTGCGATGATCGCGGTAGAGGTTACGTACCCAACGGCGCCAGCTCAGACGATTGTAGAAACGCAACTCGACCCCGGCCTCGGTCAAGCGTCGACGCAGGCCAAGGGTAAACGCAAGGCTGCCGTAATCATCGAACAGGCAACGCACCCGCACGCCCCGTTCGGCCGCTTCGGCCAGCACCCGGACCATGGCCTCGGCACAGGCACCGGCCTCCACCAGATAGAGCTCCAGCTCCACCTGCCGCTCGGCCCGGGCAATCGCCTCAAACATCCGTGGGAAAAAATTCGGGCCGTCGATCAACAGTTCGAAAGCGTTGTCGGCCCGCCAAGGGAAGATCGCCCCGGCCATGTCAGCGCGCCGCGAAAATCAGTACCGCGCCCACCGGTACCGATAAACTGATGGCCGACAGACCGGCGGCCTTGCGTAATGTCGCCAGCCCCGGCAGCAGGTCGAAGTCTTCGGCATGCAGCACCAACGGCTCCAGGGTCACCACCTGGAAACGCCGGTCATCGAGTCGGGTCGCCAGCAGTTCGGCGTTGTAGCTGTGCTCCTTGCCGCGCAGCTTCACCACCAGCGGCAGGCGCAACTCCAGCTGCGCGCCAGGCGCCAGGTCGCTGATCGGCTGGACATTGATCTGCGCGACGATCTGCGCCTCGGGCCAGGTCTTGATCTCGAACAGGTCGCGACGCAAGCGCTCGTCGCGCAGGGGAATGCCAGTGCTGACCGACTCCAGTTCCACTTCCAGGGTCGCCAGGCCCCGACCGTCGATCTTGCCGTGCAAGGTCAGGAAACGATGGACTTCGGAAATATCGGCGTTGTGGGTGCTGATGAACGACAGGCGTGAGGACTCATTGTCCAGGTACCAGTTGGCCTGTGCCGGCAGGGCGAGCACCCCGAGCAGGGCCAGAAATAGGCGGGACCGGTGCATGCAAGCTCCTGATTGAACGTAGGCACCACCTTACCCGCCACGGATAGAGGTGGCAAACCACGGATCAGGGCTCCAGCCGGCAGCCCTCGCGCGGGCCAACCCAGACAGCACTGCTGCTGCGCCCCAGCCCCCGGGCGGTGACCCGGTGTTGCAGGGGATCATCATGGAAATCACTGACCGGAACCGACTGTTTGACGTACCCCAGGCAATAGTCCGCCGAATTGTTCATCACATAACGGCAGGAACAGTATTCCTTGGCGGTATAGGCGCTGATGATCCCCGGAAAGGCGTGCAAGGCCTGCCGCTCATGCCAGGTCCAGGTGCCCAGGGCCACCAGCAACACCAACAACAGACTGACCAGCGGACGCCGGCGCACAAATCCCTTGGTACTCATGGCGCCACCGTCGGCGCGAACGCCGCCAGTGCTCGTTTGAGCAGTTCGTTGTGCCGGTAGCTGCCGTCGCGGTCATCGCCGTAGCGCACGATGACCAGGTCCGCGCTGGGGATCACGTACAACACCTGGCCCCAGTGCCCGAGGGCGGCGAAGGTGTCCGGCGGCGCATCCGGCCAAGGCTTGGCGGCGCCCTTGATCGAACGATTGAGCCACCACTGGCCGCCGCCCACGGCTTCGTCCTGCCCTGGTTTGTAGCCGGCGAAGGGCCGCAGGTTGAAATTCACCCAGGCCCTGGGCAGCAGTTGCCGTTCCCCCCAGCGTCCCTCGCGCTCCATCAACAGGCCGATCCGCGCCAGATCCCTCGCCGTCATATAGACATAGGACGAGGCCACGAAAGTGCCGCTGGCATCGCGCTCCCAGACCGCGCTGCGAATACCCAGCGGGTCGAACAGAGCTGTCCAGGGATAGTTCGGGTAACGCTTGGCACCGACAATCCGGCGCAAGGCGGCGGACAGTACGTTGCTGTCGCCACTGGAATAACGGAAGGCCTGCCCCGGCCGGGCGAGCTCACCATGGCCGGCGGTGTAGCCAGCCATATCGGTGTGCCCAAGGGTGTAGAGCATCGCCACCACCGATGACTTCAGCGGCGCGTATTCGTAGTCCTCCTGCCAGTCGATACCGGAGGACCAGTTCATCAGGTGTTCCAGGGTCACATTGGGATGGGCGCGCATGGGTCGATAGAAGCACGCCGCCGAATCATGCAGCTGGAACAGGCCTTGGCCATAGGCCACGCCAAGCACGGCGGCCATCACGCTTTTGCTGACGGACCAGGTGAGGTGCGGGGTGTTGACGCTGGTGGGACCGGCATAACGCTCATAGACGATCTGGCCATGGCGAATCACCAACAGCGCATCGCTGCGAATGCCTTTTCGCGTGTCATCGTCACGGGCGGGAAACGCGTAGGACTCCAGGGCTGCAACCACCGGCCCGGACACCTGCGGCCCCAGGGACCAGTCTTCAGCCGGCCAGACCTCGGCACGCGCGGTGACGCAGAACGCCAACAACAAGGCAGGAAAAAAGGTCGAACCCTTGGACATGGAGCCCGCTCGCAGAAATAGCCTCGCGCCAGCTTAAGCGCGTTTGATGACAATCCGGGGCACGGATTCTCCGAGACCGAATATAGAACCTGTGGGAGCAGGGCTTGCCAGCGAAGCCTTTTGCGTTCTCAAGGACGCCTTCGCGGGCAAGCCCTGCTCCTACGGGTTTTGGGGAGTATTCAAGGTCTCGGCGCCTTGAGTGGCCCATCCCGGGACCCTGTCATATAAGCATCACCAAAGCTTCATGGCGATGACACCGGGGCTAAATAGCCTGACTTTGCACAACAAAGTCGACTGGCCGCACCCCTGGCCGGCAACCGGAGACTCGTAATGACCCAGATCGCCCGCATCAGCGACACCGGCAGTGAACGCCGCCTGCAAGCCGAACGCCTGTTGGGCGCCGCGGCATTGCAAGAAGCCCAGGCCTTGCGCTTCAACGTCTTCAGCGGCGAATTCAATGCCAAGCTCAAGGGCGCTGAACTGGGCCTGGACATGGATGATTATGATGTGCACTGCGCCCATATCGGCGTGCGCGACCTGAACAGCGGTCGCCTGGTGGCCACCACCCGCCTGCTCGACCACAAGGCCGCCAACACCCTGGGCCGTTACTACAGCGAAGAAGAATTCAGCCTCCACGGTCTGGGCCATCTGCAAGGGCCGATCCTGGAAATCGGCCGTACCTGCGTCGATCCGGCCTACCGCAATGGCGGTACAATCGCCGTGCTCTGGAGCGAACTGGCCGAAATCCTCAACGAAGGCGGCTACAGCTACCTGATGGGGTGCGCCAGCATCTCGATGCAGGACGGCGGAATCCAGGCCCAGGCGATCATGCAGCGCCTGCGCGAACGCTACCTGTGCAACGAGCACCTGCGCGCCGAACCGAAAAAGCCGCTGCCGTCACTGGATATTCCCGGCAACGTCATCGCCGAAATGCCTCCTTTGCTCAAGGCCTACATGCGCCTGGGCGCGAAGATCTGCGGCGAGCCGTGCTGGGACGAAGACTTCCAGGTAGCCGACGTATTTATCCTGCTCAAGCGCGACGACTTGTGCCCACGCTATGCCCGGCACTTCAAGGCGGCAGTCTGATGAGCCGCCTACGGGTATACGGCCGCATCGCACGGGTGCTGGTGGTGGTGGGGCTCGGCCTGAGCATGGCCAGCGTATTTGGGGTTTTCGAACGCCTGGGGGTCGCCAACTCCATGGTCCGGCGGCAACGCTGGTCACGTTTTTTCATGGCGCGCCTGAGCAATGCCCTGCCCTTTCGCGTAACCGTGCGCGGCGAACTGCCGAGCCGGCCGATGCTGTGGGTCAGCAACCACGTGTCCTGGACCGATATCGCCCTGCTCGGCGGCTTGGCCCCGATGTCCTTCCTGTCCAAGGCCGAAGTACGGACCTGGCCAGTGGCCGGGTGGTTGGCGGCGAAAGCCGGCAGCCTGTTCATCCGCCGTGGCTCGGGCGACAGCCAACTGATCCGCAAGCAGATGACCCGTCACCTGGAGCAGCAACACCCCTTGCTGATGTTTCCGGAGGGCACCACCACCGACGGTCGTTCGCTGCGCACCTTCCATGGTCGCCTGCTGTCGGCGGCGATTGATGCGGACGTGGCCTTGCAACCGGTGGCCATTCGTTATCTGCGCGACGGCAAGCCGGACCTGCTGGCCCCGTTCATTGGCGACGACGATCTGCTCTCGCACCTGATGCGCCTGTTTTCCAACGACCAGGGCGATGTGGAGATCCAGATTCTCGAACCGATCGCCTGCAACGGCCAGGAACGCGCGGCGCTGGCCTTCCAGGCGCAACAGGCGGTTCAGATGGCGTTGTTCGGTGAGGTGGCTGAAGTGAAACGTTCGGCACCGCGCCAGGCCGAAACCGAAACGGCTCGATCGGAAGCGGCATAAAACCCGGCGGGCCAGGCTACAGGGGATCGCGCTCACTCAGCGAGTGAGCGCGGGAAAACGCCAGCAGCTCGGGATAGAACAGCCGGAAGTCCTCGCTCAACGGCTCATACAACCCCTCCAATTCGCCCATCGCATGCAGCAGCGCCTCCGGCCGCGACAAACGCCGCGAAATCCCTCGCAACACCTGTCCCAGCACCTCGAAATCGCGGTAGGAACCCAGCCAGTCGTTCGCCACCATATAAGGCACGATCTCGGCCAGACGCCCCGGCAGATTCCGCTCACTTTCCAGCACGCGATAGACCTGGGCGGTAAAGCTGTCCAATTCGCCTTCGGCATAGAGCGCCCAATCCCGCGCCAGGCAGTGATCGAAGAACACATCCAGGGCGATCCCGGCATAGCGCCGCCGTGTCAGGGAAAACCGCGACAAGGACTGACCCACCAAAGGGTGCCGATCGGTAAACACATCGATATGGCGATGCAGCTGAATCGCCGCTTCGATCGAGGGGGTGAACTGCCCTTGCACGCGACCCTTGACGAAATCGCCATAGAGGCTGCCGAGCAGTTGTTCCGGGCGCTGGCCGCCCAGATGCAGGTGTGCGAGATAATTCATGGTCGACAGCTTAGCACCTCGTCAGCCTATATCGTTATAACCCGATATAGCGAACCACACTGAGTTCAGATCAAAATCATATTGGTGTATCGCGAAATACCGATATATATTTCGCCCCATCGCGATATAACGTTTTACCCACCCTGAGCAACGACCATGCCCCTTGACCTCGACGAAATAATAAAAGCGCTGGCACACCCAGTACGCCGAGACATTCTCAGCTGGCTGAAAGACCCGAAAAACCAGTTCCCTGAACAGCACCACAACCATGAGTACGGCATCTGCGCCGGACAGATCGACCAGCGCTGCGGCCTGTCGCAGTCCACCGTGTCCGCGCACCTGGCGACCCTGCAACGCGCCGGGTTGATCAGCAGCCAGAAAGCCGGTCAATGGCACTTCTTCAAACGCAATGAGGAAACCATCCAGGAATTCCTCCGCATCATGAGCCAAGAGCTCTAAACAAGGACCGCACAAGATGCCCCTCTCGTTACTCATCCTGGCCCTCAGCGCTTTCGCCATCGGCACCACGGAGTTCGTCATCATGGGCCTGCTGCCCAATGTGGCGGCGGACCTCGGCGTGTCGATTCCCGGCGCCGGCTGGCTGGTGACCGGCTATGCCCTGGGCGTGGCGATCGGCGCACCGTTCATGGCCATGGCCACCGCAGGGCTGCCGCGCAAGACAGCCCTGGTCGCGCTGATGGGGATCTTTATCGTCGGCAACCTGCTCTGTGCCATCGCCAGTGACTACAACGTGCTGATGTTCGCCCGGATCATCACCGCCCTGTGCCACGGTGCCTTCTTCGGTATCGGTTCGGTGGTGGCGGCCAACCTGGTGACCCCGGACAAGCGTGCCTCGGCGGTAGCCCTGATGTTCACCGGCCTGACCCTGGCCAACGTGCTCGGTGTACCGCTGGGCACCGCACTGGGCCAAGAAGCCGGCTGGCGCTCGACCTTCTGGGCGGTGACCGTGATCGGCGTGATCGCGCTGATCGGCCTGATCCGCTACCTGCCGGCCAAGCACGACGAGGAAAAACTCGACATGCGCGCCGAACTGGCCGCACTCAAGGGCGCCGGGCTCTGGCTCTCTCTGAGCATGACCGCACTGTTCTCCGCCGCCGTGTTCGCCCTGTTCACCTATATCGCGCCGCTGCTCGGCGAAGTCACCGGCGTCTCGCCACGGGGCGTGACCTGGACCCTGGTGCTGATGGGCCTGGGCCTGACCCTCGGCAACATCATCGGCGGCAAGCTGGCGGACAAGAACCTCGCCGCGACGCTGATCGGCGTGTTCATCGCCATGGCCGTACTGGCCACCGCGCTGACCTGGAGCAGCCTGGTGCTGATCCCCGCCGAGATCACCCTGTTCCTCTGGGCCACGGCCTGCTTCGCCGCCGTGCCGGCCCTGCAGATCAACGTGGTGACCTACGGCCAGGCCGCCCCCAACCTGGTCTCGACCCTGAACATCGGCGCCTTCAACGTCGGCAATGCCCTCGGGGCCTGGATCGGCGGCAGCGTCATCGCCAACGGCTTCGGCCTCACCAGCGTGCCCCTGGCCGCCGCGGCATTGGCGGTCCTGGCCCTGCTGGTGACCCTGATTACCTTTCGCCAGAGCGACAACGACGAACTGGCGCCTGCTACCCACTGAATTCCGCGACTAACTGATAACGAGGGTTGTACACATGGCAACTATTTTCGATCCGATCAAACTGGGCGACCTCGAACTGCCCAACCGCATCATCATGGCCCCGCTGACCCGCTGCCGCGCCGATGAAGGTCGCGTACCCAACGCCCTGATGGCCGAGTACTACGTACAGCGCGCCTCCGCCGGCCTGATCCTCAGCGAAGCCACCTCCGTGACCCCAATGGGCGTCGGCTACCCGGACACCCCGGGTATCTGGTCCAACGACCAGGTGCGTGGCTGGGCCAACGTGACCAAGGCTATCCACGCTGCCGGCGGGCGGATTTTCCTGCAACTGTGGCACGTGGGCCGGGTTTCCCATCCCTCGTACCTGAACGGCGAACTGCCGGTCGCACCGAGCGCCATCCAGCCCAAGGGCCATGTCAGCCTGGTGCGCCCACTGTCGGACTACCCGACCCCACGCGCCCTGGAAACCGCTGAAATCGCCGACATCGTCGACGCTTACCGGGTCGGTGCGGAAAACGCCAAGGCCGCCGGTTTCGACGGTGTGGAAATCCACGGCGCCAACGGCTACCTGCTCGACCAGTTCCTGCAAAGCAGCACCAACCGGCGCACCGACAACTACGGCGGTTCCGTGGAAAACCGTGCGCGCCTGATGCTCGAAGTGACTGACGCCGTGATCGAAGTCTGGGGCGCAGGTCGTGTCGGCATGCACCTGGCGCCACGCGCCGATTCCCATGACATGGGTGATGAGAACCTTTCGCAGACCTTCACCTACGTCGCTCGTGAACTGGGCAAGCGCGGTATCGCGTTTATCTGCTCCCGCGAGAAAGAAGCCGACGACAGCCTTGGCCCACAACTGAAGGCGGCGTTCGGCGGCCCTTACATCGCCAATGAACGTTTCACCAAGGACAGCGCCAACGCCTGGCTGGCCAGCGGCAAGGCCGATGCGGTGGCCTTCGGCGTGCCGTTCATTGCCAACCCGGACCTGCCAGCCCGTCTGAAGGCCGATGCGCCATTGAACCCGGCGCACCCGGAAACCTTCTACGGCAAAGGCCCGGTCGGCTATATCGACTACCCGACGCTGTAAGCACGCGCCCACAAAGCTCGCCAGCAGCAAGCCCCGGCCCGAAAGTGCCGGGGCTTTTTTGTGGGCGGCGGGTAGGACAGTCGCCTGCAACTCGCCATATTCATTGAAGCAACTCACCCAAATACAGGAATAAGCCTACATACGACGCTGCCCTTTACTCCGGGTATTTTCGGTAGCAAACCCCATACTTACCCAGCAGCCCGCCGGAATCGGCTAGGCGCGCAGTGTCATGGGATGACGCTGTCTCAAAAGACCTCATTAAAAGGAATTAATAAGATGACACCTCTCTTGCAGTCCATCAGCCTCGCCCTGTTCTGCGCCGTACTCTCGGGCCTGATTTCATTGGCCGCCTTCGCCACCGGCGCGGCTGACGGCGACACGTTCGGACCTGGCGCTGCAGAACCAGACCCGTCAACACCGGGCTTTTCCAAAATAGTCACGTCCATCGAGATCAGCAACGACTCCCCCGAGCCCCTCGAACTCCTGGGCACCGGCCTCGACCTGCACGGCGCGGCGCCGTCAAGTTTCAACATCGCCAGTGGCGAGCGCCGTGAACTGGTACTGGACGGGCCGCGGGCCTGGTTTATCTATGGCGCCGGGCCACGCAAGTGCCGATTCGTTGCCCAACATACCCTGGAAGAACGCTTCGCCCACACCCAGCGCCCCAACTACCTGCCCATCTGGATCAGGAAAGCCGAGTCCATCGGTGAGCGCCAGGCTTCCTGCAAGGCGCGCCTGAGCAAAACCCTCAAGGCCCCCCCCCTACAGCTACAACGTCAAGTTCAGCATGAGTTGAGTGGTATCGAGTATTGAATAATCGCGGTGGTCAACACCGGGTCAAGACGGAGCCTGCGGGGAAAAACACCGGGCCTTGTCGCCGCCGGCCCCTCCCCCAGGCCACCGCCAGCCCGCAGAGAGCCAGCATCACCATGCCGTTGAGCGCCAGCTCAGCAATTTGTGCAACAAATCGGCACATTCATTCACAGAGTCGCAACACTTTCGCTACAAAATACGTAGCTTACTAACTACCAAGATAAAGCTGTCAGGTAGATAATGGTCAGCTGATATCTGTCGATATGACGCATCAACTTTGCTCGCGTCCGACTCTGATACAACTAGAATCAATTACGCATTTTGACTTAATTGCGCAGGCCCGGGCTCAAGCGCAGCATGTCCAGCCCGGTGTCGACCAGACGCTCCGCTTCCGTCTGCAGTTCAAAGCTGTCGGAGACCAACAGCCATTGAGCAATGATCCCATGGATGTAAGCGTGTATGGCAATGGCCGCACGGGCCGGGTCGAGTTGCTCGGGCAATTGTCCGCGGGCAATGGCGTTACGCAAGGTCAGGCCGATCTTCAGATTGCAGTCCACACTGGCGGCCTGGCGCTGACGGCGCAGGTCACACATTTCATCGGTGAACTCGCACTTATGAAACAGAATTTCGTTGATTCGCCGGGTCTGGGGGTCCAGCGCAACCTGACGAAGCACATGGATCAACAACGTGCGCATGCAGCCCAGCGGATCGACTTCCTCTTCACTCTCGCTCGCCCGGGCCAACGCATCCAGCGGCTCGTGGAGGCTGTCGAGCATCGCCTGCACCAACTCGGCCTTGTTGCTGAAATGCCAATAGATCGCACCCCGGGTCACGCCCGCCAGGGTCGCGATGTCGGCCAGGGTCGTGCGCGCCACACCACGCTCATAGAAGGCCTTTTCGGCAGCTTCGAGTATCTGTCTCCGGGTCTCCTGAGCTTCCTCTTTGGTGCGACGGACCATGGCAGTAAAACCTCAATCAGGGTGCCACGGAGCAACGCCGGGCGTAATCGGAACTTAATGGCGGGAGGCGATTCTTGTGCCTTTTCCCGGGCTAAATTACATGCTTTGTAACTATTTCTGCGCAAAGCGCAAGTATTTACAAACAACCATGAATGTAAGTATATTCATTAGCAACCTATTTATCCACCCGGATCACCTTTCTTACCCTTCCACTTTTCTTGTGCGCATCGTGCGCGCCTGACCCGAGGATCTTCATGCAACTCAAGCCAGCTGTTACCGCTCTGGTCACTGCCGTCGCCCTGGCATCGCTGCTCAGCGGATGTAAAGAGGAAAAGGCGGCTGCGCCAGCTCCTGCCGCGCCTCAGGTCGGCGTCGTCACCCTGCAAGCCCAACCGTTTACCCTGACTTCCGACCTCCCCGGCCGGACCACGGCGTACCGCATCGCGGAAGTTCGCCCACAGGTCAATGGCATCATTCTCAAGCGTCTGTTCAAGGAAGGCGGCGATGTCAAAGCCGGCCAGCAGCTGTACCAGATCGACCCATCGGTCTATGAAGCGACCTTGAAAAGCGCCGAAGCGAACCTGCAATCGACCAAGTCGATTTCCGATCGCTACAAGCAACTGGTGAATGAGCAAGCCGTCAGCCGTCAGGAGTACGACACCGCCGTCGCCAACCGCCTGCAATCGGAAGCGGCCCTGCAAAGCGCCCAGATCAACGTGCGTTACACCAAGGTCTACGCGCCGCTGTCCGGCCGTATCGGTCGTTCCTCGGTGACCGAAGGCGCGCTGGTCAGCAGTGGCCAGACCAACGCCATGGCAACGATCTCGCAGCTCGACCCGATCTACGTCGACGTGACGCAGTCCACCGCCGAACTGCTGCAACTGCGTCGCGAGCTGGAAAGCGGTCGCCTGCAGAAAGCCGGCGACAATGCCGCCTCGGTCAAGCTGACCCTGGAAGACGGCAGCCAGTACAAGCAGGACGGCAAGCTGGAGTTCTCGGAAGTCACCGTGGATGAAACCACCGGCTCCGTGACCCTGCGGGCGGTGTTCCCGAACCCGGATCACACCCTGCTGCCCGGCATGTTCGTGCATGCCCAATTGCAGGCCGGTGTGAACAGCGCCGCGATTCTCGCCCCGCAACAAGGCGTGACCCGCGACCTGAAGGGCACCCCGACCGCCCTGGTCGTCGGCCCGGACAACAAGGTCGAACTGCGTCAGCTCAAGGCCAGCCGTACCGTCGGCAACCAATGGCTGATCGAAGACGGCCTGAAAGCCGGCGATCGGGTGATCACCGAAGGTCTCCAGTTCGTGCGTCCTGGCGTTGAAGTCAAGGCCTCCGAAGCCAGCAATGTGAAGGCAGCCAACCCGGCACCTGCCCCGGCCACAGTTAAAGCCGCAGGCAGCAAAGGGGAGTAAACCATGTCGAAATTTTTTATCGACCGCCCGATTTTCGCCTGGGTGATCGCCCTGGTGATCATGTTGGTCGGGGCTCTATCGATCCTCAAGTTGCCGATCAACCAGTACCCGGCCATTGCACCGCCGGCTATCGCGATTGCCGTGACCTACCCGGGCGCTTCGGCGCAGACCGTGCAGGACACCGTGGTCCAGGTGATCGAGCAGCAACTCAACGGTATCGACAACCTGCGTTATATCGAGTCGTCGAGTAACTCCGACGGCAGCATGACCATCACAGCGACCTTCAATCAGGGCACCAGCCCCGATACCGCCCAGGTCCAGGTGCAGAACAAACTGAACCTGGCCACCCCGCTGCTGCCGCAAGAAGTGCAGCAGCAGGGTATCCGCGTGACCAAGTCAGTGAAGAACTTCCTGATGGTGATTGGTGTTGTCTCGACAGACGGCAGCATGAACCGCGACGACCTGGCCAACTACATCGTTTCCAACATGCAGGACCCGATCTCGCGGACCGCCGGTGTCGGTGACTTCCAGGTGTTCGGTGCCCAGTATGCGATGCGCATCTGGCTTGACCCGGCCAAGTTGAACAACTTCAAGCTGACCCCGGTGGACGTGAAAACCGCCATCGCCGCGCAGAACGTCCAGGTCGCCTCCGGGCAACTCGGTGGGCTGCCGGCCATGCCCGGCCAACAGCTGAACGCCACCATCATCGGCAAGACCCGCCTGCAGACCGCCGAACAGTTCAAGGCGATCCTGCTCAAGGTCAACCAGGACGGCTCGCAAGTACGCCTGGGGGATGTCGCCGATGTCGCCCTCGGCGGTGAAAACTACAGCATCAACGCCCAGTACAATGGCAAGCCGGCCTCCGGCCTGGCAGTGAAACTCGCTGCCGGCGCCAACGCCCTGGACACCGCCAAGGCCTTGCGCCAGACCATCGCCACCCTGGAGCCGTTCTTCCCGCCGGGCATGCAAGTGGTCTACCCGTACGACACCACCCCGGTGGTGACCGAATCGATCAAGGGCGTGGTTGAAACCCTGGTCGAGGCGATCGTGCTGGTGTTCCTGGTGATGTTCCTGTTCCTGCAGAACTTCCGCGCCACCATCATCACCACCATGACCGTACCGGTGGTACTGCTCGGGACCTTCGGGATCCTCGCTGCGGCCGGTTTCAGCATCAACACCCTGACCATGTTCGGCATGGTACTGGCCATCGGCTTGCTGGTGGACGATGCCATCGTCGTGGTGGAAAACGTCGAACGGGTGATGAGCGAGGAAGGCCTGTCACCCAAGGAAGCGACCAAGAAATCCATGGGGCAGATCCAGGGCGCATTGGTGGGTATCGCCCTCGTGCTCTCGGCGGTACTGCTGCCCATGGCGTTCTTCGCCGGCTCCACCGGGGTGATCTACAAACAGTTCTCGATCACCATCGTCTCGGCCATGGCCCTGTCGGTGATGGTTGCCCTGATCTTCACCCCGGCGCTGTGCGCCACCATGCTCAAACCGATTGCCAAGGGCGACCACGGCACGGCCAAACGCGGCTTCTTCGGCTGGTTCAACCGCAATTTCGATCGCAGTGTGCGTGGCTATGAGCGCACCGTCGGCAGCATCCTGCGCCACAAGGCGCCGTACCTGCTGGTCTACGTGATCATCTTTGCCGGCATGATCTGGTTGTTCATGCGCATTCCGACCTCGTTCCTGCCGGAAGAAGACCAGGGTGTACTGTTCGCCCAGGTACAGACGCCATCCGGCTCCAGTGCCGAGCGGACCCAGGCGGTCCTCGACGAGATGCGTGAGTATCTGTTGACCAAGGAATCCGACACCGTGGCCTCGGTGTTTACCGTGAACGGTTTCAACTTCGCCGGTAATGGCCAGAGCTCGGGCCTGGGCTTCATCATGCTCAAGCCATGGCATGAGCGCACCAGCCAGAACAGCGTGTTCGGCCTCGCCGCCCGCGCGCAGCAGCACTTCTTCTCCTTCCGCGATGCGATGGTGTTTGCCTTCGCCCCTCCGGCCGTACTGGAGCTGGGTAACGCCATCGGTTTCGACGTCTATCTGCAAGACAAGGCCGGTATCGGTCACGAGAAGTTGATGGCCGCCCGCAACCAGTTCCTCGGCATGGCCGCGCAGAGCAAGGTGCTCAGTCAGGTGCGTCCGAACGGACTGAACGATGAGCCGCAGTACCAACTGAGCATCGACGACGAACGCGCCAGCGCCTTGGGCCTGTCCCTATCGGACATCAACAACAGCTTGTCGATTGCGCTGGGTGCCAGTTATGTCAACGACTTCATCGACCGTGGTCGGGTGAAGAAGGTGTTCGTGCAAGGTAAACCGAGTTCACGGATGAGTCCTGAGGACCTGCAGAAGTGGTACGTGCGCAACACCGCCGGGGTCATGGTGCCGTTCTCCGCCTTCGCCAAGGGCGAGTGGGTCTACGGTTCGCCGAAGCTCTCGCGTTTCAACGGCGTCGCCGCCGTGGAGATCCTCGGTGCTCCGGCCCCCGGCTACAGTACCGGCCAGGCCCTGGCGGAAGTCGAAGCCATCGCCGCGAAACTGCCGGCCGGCGTCGGGATTTCCTGGACCGGCCTGTCGTACGAGGAGAAGCTGTCCGGCTCCCAGGCGCCGGCGTTGTTCGCCCTGTCGCTGCTGATGGTCTTCCTGTGTCTCGCCGCACTGTACGAGAGCTGGTCGATCCCCATCGCCGTGGTGCTGGTGGTACCGCTGGGGATCATCGGCGCGCTGTTGGCGACGACCTTCCGCGGGCTGTCCAACGATGTGTATTTCCAGGTGGGCCTGTTGACGACCATCGGCCTGGCGGCGAAAAACGCCATCCTGATCGTCGAATTCGCCAAGGAACTGCATGAACAGGGCCGCAGCCTGATCGATGCCGCCGTCGAGGCTTGTCGGATGCGTCTGCGTCCGATCATCATGACCTCCCTGGCGTTCATCCTCGGCGTGGTGCCGTTGGCGATTTCCACCGGTGCCGGTTCGGGTAGCCAGCACGCCATCGGTACGGGCGTGATTGGCGGTATGATCACCGCGACGATTCTGGCGATCTTCTGGGTTCCGCTGTTCTTCGTATCGGTGTCGTCCATCGGCGGCGAGAAGAAGCACAAGAAGTCAGACACTACTGAAACTCCAAGCAACGAGGCTGGCCAATGAGCAAGTCCCTTCTCAGTGTAGCGGTCGCGGCCTTCGTGCTCAGCGGTTGCTCGTTGATCCCCGACTACCAGCGTCCCGCAGCGCCGGTAGCGGCGCAGTACCCGCAAGGGCCGGCCTACTCGCCGGCCCAGGCGGCAAACACCGCCGCCGCCGAACAGGGCTGGCGCCAGTTCTTCAACGACCCGGCGCTGCAACAGCTGATCCAGGTGGCCCTGGAAAACAACCGTGACCTGCGGGTTGCGGCACTGAATATCGACGCCTACCGCGCCCAGTACCAGATCCAGCGCGCCGACCTGTTCCCGGCGGTCACCGCCAATGGCAACGGCAGTCGGCAACGGGTACCGGCGGCCGCCTCTAGTACCGGCAGGGAAACGATCAACAGCCAGTACTCGGCGACCCTCGGGATCAGCTCCTATGAGCTGGACCTGTTCGGCCGTGTCCGCAGCCTGAGCGAAAAGGCGCTGCAGACCTACTTCGCCAGCGAAGAAGCGCGCCGCACCACCCAGATCAGCCTGGTGGCCAGCGTGGCCAATGCCTACCTGACTTGGCAGGCCGACAAGGAACTGCTCAAGCTGACCCAGGACACCCTGGCGGCTTACGAGGAGAGCTACAAGCTGACCGCCCGCAGCAACGAAGTGGGCGTGGCTTCCGCCCTGGACCTGAGCCAGTCGCGGACATCGGTGGAAGGTGCGCGGGTCAAACTGGCGCAGTTCACGCGCCAGGTGGCCGAAGACCAGAACAGCCTGGCCCTGCTGCTCGGTAGCGGCATCCCGGCCAACCTGCCGGCGGCTCAACCGCTGTCGGCCAAGCTGCTCAGCGACATGCCGGCCGGCCTGCCGTCCGAACTGCTGCAACGGCGTCCGGATATTCTCGGCGCCGAGCATCAGTTGCAGGCGGCCAATGCCAATATCGGCGCCGCCCGCGCGGCGTTCTTCCCGAGCATCAGCCTGACGGCCAATGCCGGGACCTTGAGCCCGGATATGGGTGGTCTGTTCAAGGGTGGCTCGGGGACCTGGTCGTTCGCACCGAGCATCAACATTCCGATCTTCAACGCCGGTAGCCTGAAAGCCAGCCTGGATTACTCGAAAATCCAGAAAGACATCAGCGTCGCCAATTACGAGAAAGCCATTCAGACCGGCTTCCAGGAAGTCTCCGATGGCCTGGCCGCACGCCAGACCTTCAACCAGCAGTTGCAGGCCCAGCGTGACCTGGTCGCCGCCAACCAGGATTACTACCGCCTGGCCGAGCGTCGCTATCGCATTGGTGTCGACAGCAACCTGACCTTCCTCGATGCCCAGCGCTCGTTGTTCAGTGCCCAGCAATCGCTGATCAGCGATCGCCTGTCGCAGCTCACCAGCGAGGTCAACCTGTACAAGGCCCTCGGCGGTGGCTGGTACGAAAACAGCGGCCAGGCCAAGCCGATCTCCGAGGAACCGCCGAAAGGCTGACCCCTCACCAGCCCACCGCTTCCAGGTGGGCTTTTTTTTGCCTGGACAAAAGGGCTAGTGGGAATCGCCGTCCCACCACCAATTCCAGAACCCCGGCAGGTGCACGGGCACAGCGCTGTCATGCACCGTGCGCGCCATGATCGCTCGCAACAAGGCCGAACTGTCCGTATAGAAAGGCTGCTCGGCGGTCCGCACACCGGTGTCCCGCGCGCAGTCCATCAGGATTTGCAGATATTCCTGCATATGCCGGGCGGTGTAGCGATTGAGGTCGTGAAAGGTCACCACCACCGGAATCACCCCATCGACCACCGGCATTTCACCACGGGCGATCTGTTCGCGGACTTCGGCCAGGTGCTTGAGCAGGTTGGCTCGCCGCTGCGGGCTGGCGGTGATGCCCCAGACCTTGCCGTCATTGGCACTCAGGTCGGTCAACAACACGTGCAGGCCATGCTGCTGGTAAGCGGCGAAGGTGCGCTTGTCGTAGTTCCAGAACGGCGGACGCAGGATCGTCGGCGGCGCGCCGGTGATCGCCGTAATGTCCGCAATGCCATTGTTGAGCGACTGCTCCAGTTCTTCCGGGCTCAAGGAGCGGTGATTGGTGTGCGAGGGGGTCGCGGTATGAAAGCCGAGGATATGCCCTTCGGCATGCTCGCGACGCATCAGCGCACGACCGATGTCGCTGTTACCCGCTCGGGTGGCACGGGTCTGGACGAAAAATATCGCCTTGATTCCCGGTTGGATCGGGTTATGCGCCAAGTCATCGAGCACCGACGCCGTCGGGTTCCAGAAACTCGAGGCGTTGGGACCGTCATCGAAGCTCAGCAGAAAACGGATCGGCGGCTGCGAACGCAGGGCCTGTTCGGTTTGGGGTGTCAGGGGCATCGGCGGACCGATGCAAGCGGCAAGGCTCGTGGCGATCACAAGCCCTGACAGCAATGCAGCAAACGACTTCATGGATAGGGTGGGTCCGGATCAAGGCAATGGCAGAAGGGCCATCGCCCTTATCAGAGCACAACATCCGCGAAGGCGTTCAGGCCGCGGTGAAAGTTTCATCTAAAAGAGAAGGATTTCACTCGGAACGTTTCACACCCTGGCGGACAGGAAATCCAGCACCCGCTGGCTGAAGCCGTCGCCGGCCTGCACGTTGGACAGGTGCGCGGCATGGAACTCGGCGTATTCGGCGCCCTCGACGTGCTGCTGGATAAAGATCCCGCCCGAAGGCGGCGTCACCGCGTCCTCGCTGCCGGAAATCACCAGCAACGGCAGCTGGATCTGCGTCAACTGATCGCGAAAATCGGCGTCGCGCACGGCGCAGCAGCTGGCCGCATAGCCCTCGGGCGAGGTGGCCGCGAGCATCTCGGTAATCGGTTTGACCCGATCCGGGTGCGCCTCGGCGAATGCCGGGGTGAACCAGCGTGAAACCGCCCCGTCGCGCAGGGCCAGCATCGCCGCCTGGCCGCCCGTCGAAACGGCTTCGATCCGTGGATTCCAGCCGGCCGCATCGCCGATCTTGGCGGCCGTATTGCAGACAATCAGCCGGTGCAGGCGATGGCCGGCATTGATGCCCAACCATTGGCCGATCAGACCGCCCATGGACAGGCCGCAGAAGTGCGCCCGCTCGATCTCCAGCGCGTCGAGCAACGCCAGGACGTCATGCCCCAGTTGCTCGATGCTGTAAGGCCCCGGTGTCACCAGCGAGCGACCATGACCGCGGGTGTCGTAACGCAGTACCCGAAAGTGCTCGGCAAACAGCGGAATCTGGGTGTCCCACATCCCCAGGTCAGTCCCCAGCGAGTTGGACAGCACCAGTACCGGAGCCTCGGGCGGTCCATCAAGCTGGTAATGCAGTTCACCTTCGGCAAGTCGTACGAAACCCACGGTTATCCCCTTCAAATAAAAACCCAACGTATTGACGCGCGTCCGTAAAGGACGCGCGCGAACCGATCAATGATCGTGGTGCAGGTAGGCCGCTTCTTTCGGCAGGCGCAGGCTGAACAGGAAGGCCACCGCCATCATCACCGTCACATACCAGTAAAAGGCGTTTTCCATCCCTACCGACTTCAGGTTCAGGGCCACGTATTCCGCCGAACCACCGAAGATCGCATTCGCCACCGCGTAGGCCAGGCCCACGCCCAGTGCGCGCACCTGGACCGGGAACATCTCGGCTTTGACCAGGCCGCTGATGGAGGTGTAGAAACTGACGATCGCCAGTGCCAGGGTGATCAGCACAAAGGCCAGGAACGGGCTGGTCACGGTCTTCAGGGTCAGCAGGATCGGCACCGTGCACAGGGTCCCCAGGGCGCCGAACCAGAGCATGCTGTTACGCCGGCCGATACGGTCCGAGAGCAGGCCGAACAATGGCTGCATACACATATAGAGGAAGAGTACGGCAGTCATAATGAAACTGGCGGTCTTGGCCGTCATGCCGGCGGTGTTCACCAGGTACTTCTGCATGTACGTGGTGAAGGTGTAGAAAATCAGCGAGCCGCCGGCGGTGTAGCCGAGCACGGTGATAAAGGCGGCCTTGTGATCGCGGAACAACGCCCGGATGCTGCCGGCGTCCTTGTCCTGGCGGGTTTCCTTGCTGGTGGTTTCCTTCAGGGCGCGGCGCAGCAACAGCGAGATCAATGCCGCGATGGCACCGATCACAAATGGAATCCTCCAGCCCCAGGCCTTGAGCTCCGGTTCGGTAAGGAACTGCTGCAGGATCACCAGTACCAGCACCGCCAGCAACTGGCCGCCGATCAGGGTCACGTACTGGAACGAGGCGAAGAAGCCACGCTGGCCACGCAGGGCCACTTCACTCATATAGGTCGCGGTGGTGCCGTATTCACCGCCCACCGACAGCCCCTGGAACAGACGCGCGACCAGCAGCAGAAACGGTGCCCAGGCACCGATGGACGCGTAGGTAGGCAGGAAGGCGATGACCAGGGAGCCACCGCACATCATCAGCACCGAGATCATCATCGAGTTCTTGCGGCCATGTTTGTCGGCCACGCGGCCGAACAGCCAGCCACCGATGGGCCGCATCAGAAAGCCGGCGGCGAACACACCGGCGGTGTTGAGCAACTGCGCCGTGGGGTCGCCAGACGGAAAAAACGCCGGGGCGAAATAGATCGCGCAGAAGGCATAGACGTAGAAGTCGAACCACTCGACCAGGTTGCCGGAAGAAGCACCGACAATCGCAAAAATTCTCTTGTTACGTTCTTCGGAGGTGTACGGCATCGTTGTTGTTGTCATGTCTCATCACTCGAAGGAGGTAAGTTGCAGTCTAGACATACTTTGCAACAGACCTGTTTTGCAAGAACATTCGCCCGAATGACAGTGCGTGGCAGTCATCCGGGCGCCTGTTTTGTTGCCTGTGGATCTCAGATCCGCTCAATCGCCAGCGCCAGCCCCTGCCCAACGCCGACACACAGGGTTGCCAGGCCCTTGCTGCCGCCGGTCTTTTCCAACTGGTGGAGTGCTGTCAGCACCAGGCGGGCCCCGCTCATGCCCAGCGGATGACCGAGGGCGATGGCACCACCGTTCGGGTTGACCTGCGGCGCATCGTCAGCGATACCCAGTTCGCGCAGCACCGCCAGGCCCTGGCTGGCGAAGGCTTCATTCAGTTCGATAACGTCGAAGTCGCTGACGGCCAGCCCCAGGCGCTCGGTCAACTTGCGCACGGCCGGTACCGGGCCGATCCCCATGACCCGGGGCGCGACACCGGCACTGGCCATGCCGAGCACCCGGGCACGGGCTGTCAGGCCATGTTTCTTCACGGCCTCGGCGGAGGCCAGGATCAGCGCGGCGGCGCCATCGTTGACACCCGAGGCATTGCCAGCGGTGACAGTCTTGTCCGGACCGTTGACGGGCTTGAGCCGGGCCAGGGCCTCCAGCGTCGTGTCCGCCCGTGGATGCTCATCGTGCTCGACCACGGTCTCGCCTTTTTTGTGGGCGATTCGCACCGGCACGATTTCCTCACTGAAGAAACCGGCGGCCTGGGCGACAGCCGTGCGTTGCTGGCTGCGCAGGGCAAAAGCGTCCTGGTCGGCGCGGGACACCTGATAGTCGTCCGCCACGTTGTCGGCGGTCTGCGGCATCGTATCGACACCATATTGAGCCTGCATCAGCGGGTTGATAAAACGCCAGCCGATGGTGGTGTCTTCCAGTTTCATATTGCGGGAGAACGCCGCGTCGGCCTTGCCCATCACGAAGGGGGCACGGGACATGGACTCCACGCCGCCTGCAATCGCCAGCTCCATTTCGCCGCTGGCAATGGCGCGGAACGCGGTGCCGATCGCGTCCATTCCCGAGGCGCAGAGACGATTGAGGGTCACGCCGGGCACCGTCTCCGGCAACCCCGCCAGCAACAGCGCCATACGGGCGACGTTGCGATTATCTTCGCCAGCCTGGTTGGCACAGCCGAGAAACACTTCATCGAGCTCGTTCCAGTTCACCGACGGGTTGCGTTCCATCAGCGCCTTGATCGGCACAGCCGCCAGGTCATCGGCGCGCACGCCGGCCAGGCCGCCACCGAAACGACCGATGGGGGTACGAATGGCGTCACAGATAAAGACATCGCGCATCAGGCTTCTCCAGGGGTTTGGCCGTGGGCCGCGGCGGTGCGGGTTTCGAGGTCGCGCAAGGCGTTCAGTTCGATCTCGCTGGGGGCATCGCTGACCGCAACCTGATCGGCAAAGCGCACGGCCCAGCCGGTGGCGGCGATCACTTGCTCGCGGGTCACCCCCGGGTGCAGCGCGGTCACCACGAACTCGTGGCTGGGGGCTTGCGGCTCCATGATGCACAGGTCGGTGATGATCCCCACCGGGCCGGCCCCCGGCAGACCCAGGCGTTTGCGCGAATCACCGCCTTCGCCGTGACCGACCGAGGTGATGAAGTCCAGCTTGTCGACGAAGGAACGTGCCGACTGCTTGAGGATGATCAGTACGCTTTTCGCCGAGCCGGCGATTTCCGGGGCTCCACCGGCACCGGGCAGGCGGACCTTGGGCGAAAAATAGTCGCCAACCACGGTGGTGTTGATATTGCCGAAACGGTCGACCTGGGCCGCGCCGAGAAAGCCGACATCAATGCGCCCGCCTTGCAGCCAGTAGCGAAAGATCTCACCGGTCGGCACCACGGTGTCGGCGGTTTCCGCCAGTTCGCCGTCACCGATGGACAGCGGCAATACACTGGGCTTGGCGCCAATCGGCCCCGACTCGTAGATCAGCACCACATCCGGCGAAGAGGTCAGGCGCGCCAGGTTGGCGGCCTTGGATGGCAGGCCGATGCCGACGAAGCAGACCGAACCGTTCTTCAGGCGGCGGGCGGCGGCCACCGTCATCATTTCATTGGTGGTGTAGGTCATCACTTAACCTCCGAAGCGTGGGCCAGTTTGCTCTGGAACTCGGCAAAGTTCGCGGTGCCATGGATGTACTCGTCGATCCAGGCAGTGAAGGTGGCGCGGTCGCGGGCGATCGGGTCCCAGGCCTGGTAGAAACGGTTATCACGTTCGGTATAGCCATGGGCGTAGGACGGATGGGCACCGCCGGGGACATGGCAGACGGCGCTCAGGGCCCAGGTCGGCAGGACACAGGCGTTCATCGGCGCCTGCAGGTCGTCGACGATTTCCTCGACGGTGACGATGCAGCGCTTGGCCGCCAGGGCCGCTTCCTTCTGCACCCCGAGAATGCCCCAGAGCAACACATTGCCCTTGCGGTCGGCTTTCTGCGCGTGGATCACGGTGACGTCCGGGCGTACCGATGGTACGGCGGCCAGCACTTCGCCGGTGAACGGACAGATGACCGTCTTGATCAGCGGATTGACCTTCGGCAGATCAGAGCCGGCATAGGCCCGCAGGACCGCGAACGGCAAGCCGGAGGCGCCGGCCACATAGGCGTTGGCCAGGTCGGCATGGCTGTGCTCTTCGATTTCCAGCGGGTGCGGCCAGTGTTTCTCGACGGCATCACGCAGGCGGTGCAGCGAGCCCACGCCCGGATTGCCGCCCCAGGAGAAAATCAGCTTGCGGGCGCAACCGGCACCGATCAACTGGTCATAGACCAGATCGGGCGTCATGCGTACCAGCGTCAGGTCTTTCTTGCCCTGACGAATGATTTCATGACCCGCCGCCGTCGGAATCAGATGGGTGAAGCCTTCGAGCGCGACGGTATCGCCGTCGTTGACGAACTGCTTCACCGCGTCATGCAGCGAAAGGATTTCAGCCATGGATGCAGACTCCCGGTTTCAACACACCTGAGGGGCGGCGCGAAATTCAGCGCCGTGATGAGCTCAGGGTAAGCCGGGGGTCGGCGGCCTAACAATCCGATAATCGATTAACTGTTCGATAATCGAACGGATTGTTTGCAAGCTACCGTTTAATCCTTCAAGCGATTCGTCCAGGAAGGCGCAGCCGCGTCGACTCAGGAAAACAGCTGCGCACTCAGTTCACGACTGGCCTTGAGCATGCTCGGCAGGAAACGTTGCTCCAGTTCGCTACAGCTGACACGCCCGGCATGAGCGCTGACGTTCAGCGCCGCCAGCACTTGCCCGGAGGCGTCGTAGACCGGCACGGCAATCGAACGCAAACCTTGCTCCAGTTCCTGATCGACAATACACCAGCCTTGCTGGCGAACCTGTTGCAGGCATTCGAGCAAGGCGTCGGGGGTATGCAGGGTCCGACTGGTCTTGGCCTGCAGGTCGGCGTGTTCGAGATACTCGTGCAAGGAAGCATCGTCCAGCGCCGCCAGGAGGATTCGGCCCATGGACGTGCAATAGGCCGGCAAGCGGCCGCCCACCGAAAGATCGACCGAGATCAGCCGCCGGGTGGTGGCCGAGCGGGCGATATAGAGGATGTCGTCGCCTTCCAGGGTCGCCATGTTGCAGGCTTCGTGCAGTTGCTCGCTCATGCGATCGAGATAGGGCTGCGCCGACACCGCCAGGGGCGTGGACGACAGGTACGCGTGTCCCAGGGTCAAGACCTTGGGCAACAGCGAATAGGTCCGTCCGTCGGTGGTGGCATAACCGAGCTTGATCAAGGTATGCAGGCAGCGTCGCACCGCCGCCCGCGGAATTTCCGTACGGTGGCTGATCTGCGCGATGGTCAGGTGCCGTTTGCGTTCCTGGAACGCCTGCACCACCGCCAGGCCACGGGCCAGCGAAGTCATGAAGTCGGGGTCGCCGGTAAACGCCTGGATACGCTTGGCCGGCGAGGCGACGATGGGCGGTGCCACGGAGGCGAAGGCATCACGCAGTTGGTCGTTCATTACAAATTCCTTGTCTGCCGTGGAGGCCCATTACAGGCCGGGCCCGGGCGGATAGGCAAGCCGGGACCATTCAACTTTGTGCGATTATCGAACCACTGGCCGATAATCGCAATTGACCCTGATCGCCGCAGCTTATACCTTGGACACGCCGCGCGGGTTTCCCGGGATACTGGTCAGGTACCCACCGGGAGGGCTGCGTCGGTCCGGCCTCACCCACGAAGTGAGGCCGTTTTTTTTAATCCTCTGGCGGTCACGCCCAGGGCGTCGATCAAGAAGTTGAACAACGGCGCCTCAACAGAACCGGGATTGTATTTCCAAGTATCGGGTTTATTGCACTGCAACTTGAATTGATAACTGTCGTCAAAAAACAGGCAGCGGTTACCTCGCCCTCAAGTTACAGTTAAAAACTCCTACACCACAAAACTCACCAACAAAGTTGACGAATTCCCTTATCTTCGCGATAGTATCAGTCAAACCGACCGCTATAATACCCTGTACGACCTCAAGGCCGTCTGGCCCGACAGGGGTTCCGACTCTCAGCGCTCAAGCCCGAGATTGAACGTCTCGTCAGGGCGGTTGTGTTTAATTGAAGACAATAACTCAACTCAAATTAGGTAGTACTGTGACGAAAGACGAACTGCGCGCGGAACTTGAGCGCCAGGAACAACGTTACAAGGATGTTTACGGCGGGGCTGTCACCACCTACGCCGCGCAACCCGATCCGGAGCGCAAACCCTGGCGCAAACGAGCCAGTCTTCTGGACCAGGCATTTACCCAGGAACTGCAAAAAATGGAAAAGGAACTCAAGGCTGAAGAGCCTTAGGCTTATCGGTATTGATACCTTGCCGGGCCTCGCCCCTCGCCGCCAGGCCTTTCCTACCCGGACAACGCCTGGTCCGCTGGACACCAAGACCTACGCCATCCGCGTGTCAACCGTCGGGCCTGACCGCCCACCCAGGTCAAATGGCGTCAGGCAGGCCCTCACCTGAAAGTTTTCTGGCATAATCGCGCCCCCTTATGACCGGGTCAGAAAACCTTCATGATCGATTTATTCAGCGGACTGGATGCCTGGGTGATTGTAAGCCTGGTGCTCGCCCTGGCCTTTGTCCTCAGCTTCGAGTTCATCAACGGCTTTCATGACACCGCTAACGCGGTGGCCACTGTTATCTACACCAAAGCCATGCCACCTCATCTGGCGGTGTTCTTTTCCGGTGTATTCAACTTTCTCGGCGTGCTGCTGGGCGGGGTCGGCGTCGCCTATGCGATCGTCCACCTGTTGCCGGTGGAACTGCTGATCAACGTCAACACCGGACATGGCCTGGCCATGGTGTTTTCGCTGCTGGCGGCGGCCATCGCCTGGAACCTGGGCACCTGGTACTTCGGTATCCCGGCCTCCAGCTCCCACACCCTGATCGGCTCGATCCTCGGTGTCGGCCTGGCCAATGCCCTGCTCAACGGCATTCCCGTGAGCGAAGGGGTGAATTGGCAGAAAGCAGTCGACATCGGCGCCTCGCTGGTCTTCTCGCCGATTGCTGGCTTGCTGGTGGCGGGCCTGATACTGGTCGGCCTGAAATGGTGGCGTCCACAGTCCAAGATGCACAAGACCCCGGAACAGCGGCGCAAGATCGACGACAAAAAGCATCCGCCGTTCTGGAACCGCATGGTGCTGGTGATCTCCGCCATGGGCGTGAGCTTCGTGCACGGTTCCAATGACGGCCAGAAAGGCATCGGCCTGATCATGCTGGTGCTGATCGGTATTGTCCCGGCGCAGTTCGTCCTCGACCTGAGCACCACCACTTACCAGATCGAACGCACCCGCGACGCGACCCTGCACCTGAGCCAGTTCTATCAGCGCAACAACGCCACCCTGAGCGAATTCCTCGCCCTGGGCAAGAATGTTGCCGACGATATGCCGGGCAAGTTCCGCTGCAACCCGCAACGCACCGAAGCGAACATCAACGCCCTGATGAGCAACCTCACGGGCGTGACCGACTACCATTCGCTGTCGCCGGACAAGCGCATTGAAGTGCGTCGCGACCTGCTCTGCCTGGATGACACCGCCAAGCAAGTCGGCAAGTTGCCGGGCCTGGATTCCCGGGAAAAGGCCGACCTGGAAAAACTGCGCAAGGACCTGACCGCCACCACCGAATACGCCCCGTTCTGGGTGATCATGGCGGTAGCCCTGGCCCTGGGCCTGGGCACCATGATCGGCTGGAAGCGCGTGGTCCTGACCATCGGCGAGAAAATCGGCAAACAGGGCATGACCTATGCCCAGGGCATGTCGGCGCAAATCACCACCGCCGGTTTGATCGCCCTGGCGAATATCGTCGCCCTGCCCGTCTCGACCACCCACGTGTTGTCGTCAGGCGTGGCCGGGACCATGATTGCCAGCAAGAGCGGCCTGCAAGGCAGCACCATCAAGACCATCCTGCTGGCCTGGCTGCTGACCCTGCCAATGACCATCGGCTTGTCCGCCGGCTTGTTCTGGCTGGCGACGAAGGTGCTCGGCAGCTGATTCCGGGCGGATAACAAAAAAGGTGCGCTCCCATCGGGACCGCACCTTTTTTATTGTCGATAAAAAGAGCAAAAAAAAGGGCGACCGAAGTCGCCCAAAATGCCTTGCGTGCTCGTTCCCTGGAAGCTCTACGGTTTTTTCCGTTTATGTGAGTCTTTCCAGATAAAAAATCCAAAACCGGCGAAGAACATCACCATGAGGCCGACGGTCAGCACTCCGGCGATCACCACGTTATCGAAGAACATGACTGGCCTCCTGCACTTGCCCTGTTGCGATGGGGCTAAGTTAGCCCAGGGGGCACAGTGAAAAATTGACCAGGATCAATGCCGCCCAAGGCCGGGCGCGGGAGAAGGGGAATAACTGATCCATATCAAGAATCAGCGGGGGTATCAGCGCTTTTTCGGTTTGTTCTTCGGTTTTTTCTTGCCCTTGCCCAGCGGCATGGCCTGTTCGAACGCCTGGCGAACTTCATTCAGGCGTTTTTCATTGAGATCATGGACACGCTTGGCCCGTTCGGCATTAAGGTCGATCAACTTGTCATCTTGGTTCATGGTCAGATTACATCGCTATCCGTCGAGTTACATCAAAGGGCCACTATCGGTAACCTTCAACACGCGCTATGGGTTAATAATGCGGGCAAGTCAGTCGGTTATCCAGACCTCACGCACAACAAGGTCTGGGCAGTCCCGCGATTTCCCAGCACAATCCTCCGACCACGATCAAATGCAAAGGAGCGCCGAAGTGGCGTTACACCGGGATCTGCCGCCCTTGATGGCCCTGCGCGCCTTCGAGGCCGTGGCCCGCCACCTGAGCTTCATCAAGGCCGCCGATGAGCTGTGCGTCAGTCAGAGCGCTATCAGCCACCAGGTGCAGAAACTCGAACAGCATCTGGGTCGACAACTATTTATCCGACGCACCCGCGCCATTGATCTCACAGAGGATGGCGACCAGTACTACCAGCAAATACGCCCGGCCCTGGAGCAGATCGCCCTGGCGACCCGCCAGCTCAGCCTGCCCCGAGCCAACCAGGTGCTGCGCATTGGCCTGCTGGCCTCCTTCGCCACTCTCTGGTTGGCGCCGCGCCTGACCGGCTTCACGATTCGCCACCCGCAAATCAGGGTCGAGCTGGAACCCACGATCCAACTGGCCGATGTGGCCGGCGCCCAAGTGGACCTGGCGATCCGCTATGGCAAAGGCGGCTGGCCCCATGTCGACGCTGTACGCTTGATGGGCGAGCGCCTCTTTCCGGTCTGCAGCCCGGCCTTCAAGGCCAACGGCATCGAACACGGTCCGCTGCTCATGTCACAGGCACCGCAACCGTTCGAATGGATCGACTGGTCCCGCCACTATCACCTGGACGTTCAGCACTACCCCAGCGTCATGCTCCACGACTACAACATAGTGGTCGAAGCGGCCATCGCCGGGCAGGGTATTGCCATGGGGCGCCAGCGCCTGATCGAGCGCCGCCTCAAGGAAGGTGTGCTGGTGAATGCCTTCGACCAACCGGCCTTTGAAAGCGAGATCGGCTACTGGCTGGTCAAACCCAACAGCGCATTGAGCCCCGCCGCCGAATGCTTCTGTGAGTGGTTGCTGGAGCAGTGCAGCGCCGCCGACCCATGAGTTATCTGGATACGTCGGATTGAATCTATCCGTTTGTCGGCCCCAGGCCGGCCCAGCATGCTCAGGCCTCTTTCCCTGAGGTTTGCCCAATGAATCATTCCCTGTCCGACCGAGTGGCCCAGCTAGGCCTGAACCTGCCGCAACCGGGGCAGCCGATCGCCAACTATGTGAACTACGTCATCAGCCAGAACCAGCTGTTCATTTCCGGACAGATTCCCCTGCAAGACGGCAAGCCGGCCTTTATCGGACGCCTGGGCGACAGCCTGGACGAGGCCCAGGGTGCACAGGCCGCCGAACTCGCCGCGCTCGGCCTGCTGGCACAACTGGGCCACGCCCTTGACGATGATCTGTCGCGCCTGGTGCGGATCGTCCGTCTGGGTGTCTTTGTCGCCAGCAGTCCCGACTTCCAGCGCCAGGGAGCCGTGGCCAACGGCGCCTCCAACCTGCTGGTCAATGCCCTTGGCGACAAGGGCCGCCATGCGCGCACCGCCGTCGGCGTCGCCAGTCTACCCAGCGGTGTGGCCGTGGAGATCGACGCGATTTTCGAGCTGCGGCCATGAACGATCTGCTTGCGGACGAAATCGTCCGCCTGCGTGCCGCCACCCCTGGCTGCGCCCGGGTGATCCATTTCAATCACGCCGGCGCCTCCCTGCCCAGCCAGGCCACGCTGGACGCCATCAACGCGCAACTGCTGCGCGAAGCGACCATCGGGCCCATGGAAGCCGGCGTTGAAGGGGCCAGGCTGCAAGAGCAGGCTCGCCACTGGGCGGCCCGACTGCTGGGCACCGACAGCGCCGCCATCGCCTTTACCGGCAGCGGCTCGGCGGCCTGGGGCATGGCCTTCAGTGCCCTGGGGGAGTGGCGCCCGGGCGACCGGATTCTGGTGGGGCGGCATGAATGGGGCGGCAACCTGGCCTGCATGACCCAGGCCGTCCAATCCGGAGCCCGGATCGAGGTGATCCCCTGTGACGAGAGCGGCGCGGTGTCGGTGCCCGCCCTGGAACAGATGATCGATTCGCGCGTGAAGCTGATCGCCCTGACCTGGCTACCGGCCAACGGTGGCCTGATCAACCCGGCCCGGGCCATCGGCGAAGTGGCACGCCGACATGGCATTGCCTACTTCATCGACGCCGGACAAGCACTGGGCCAGTTGCCCTGTGATGTCCAGGCCCTGGGCTGCGATGTGCTCAAGGGCGCCGCCCGCAAGTTCCTCCGCGGACCGAGGGGAACAGCGCTGATGTATATACGCCCGGAATTCATGGCACGACTCAAGCCGGTCCAGCTCGATGTGCTCTCGGCCCCCTGGGACGGCCATGCCTTCACCCCGAGGAACGATGCGCGCCGCTTTGAAACCAGCGAAGTCTCCCTGGCGCTGCTGGCCGGACTGGCGAATGCGCTGAAAGAAGCCGTGGAGGTGGGGATCGAGCGCATTTATCAGCGAATCCAGGCGTTAAGCCAACCACTGCGCCAGGCACTGGGCCAGATCAACGGCCTTGAACTGCGCGACCTGGGCCTGCCCGGGCAGCAATCAGGACTGATTGCGTTCACGCTGGAAGGGTGGGACGTTTTTGAACTGAAACAGCGGCTGGCCGCAAACGGCATCAACCTGGGAGCCAATGGCACGGCTTATACGCCACTGGATATGCAAGCCCGGGACCTGCCGGCCATTGCGCGGATCGCCGTCAGTCATCTCAATACCGGGGAAGAAATCGACGCCTTGCTCCAGGCCCTGCGGCTACTGGTCAACGAGCGCCGTCAGACCTCAACGTCCACCAGCAGGCCCTGACGCGGCTGATCGTCCATCAGCGCCACCACCGGTACGGTATTGTCGGCATTCAACTCATCGCCCGGGACGGCCAGGTGCAACTCGGGGTCGTCGTCGGCTTCGCGGCGGCGTTGTTGCTGTTCCTGCTGGCGCCGCTGTTCCTCGCGCAGCAGCCAACCGGCCTCGTCCGGGTCACGCTTTTGCAGGTCGATGGTGCTCTCATTGGAGCTTTGTTGGACCGGCACCACGGGGGGGATATTCGGTTGCGGTCGAATCGGATCCGTCTGGGACGTAATCGGTACGACACTCAAAGGCAATATGGGTGGCAGCATTATGGCATTCTCCTGTCGTCAGGCTGTCGGCGGCGCGCTCGGCGACTTGAGCCCAGGATGGTCAAACTGTGACCGGATTAACAGACAAAGGTGCCCGAGATCCCGATGAGCTACCCTTTCCTTCAGGTCTCGCACCGACTAAAGGCGGGATGCTCGCTAAAAGCGCGGTATTTGTGAGCTTCTTTTGGCCTGAAAGCGTCGATTCCGTTAACATAGTCGGCTTTTTCAAGGCGGGAGTCAGGCAGCATGGCGCAGCAGTATCAACCGGGGCAACGCTGGATCAGTGACAGCGAAGCGGAGTTGGGTTTAGGCACCGTTCTGGCACAGGACGGCCGCTTGTTGACCGTGCTCTACCCGGCCACTGGCGACACCCGCCAGTATGCGCTACGGAATGCGCCCCTGACCCGCGTGAGGTTCTCGCCGGGCGACACCATCACCCACTTCGAAGGTTGGAAGATGACCGTGCGGGAAGTCGACGATGTCGACGGCCTGCTGGTCTATCACGGCCTCAACGCGCAGAACGAAGCCGTCACGCTGCCGGAAACCCAGCTGTCGAACTTCATCCAGTTCCGCCTGGCCAGCGACCGCCTGTTCGCCGGGCAGATCGACCCGTTGGCCTGGTTCTCGCTGCGCTACCACACCCTGGAACACACCAGCCGCCAGTTGCAATCCTCGCTCTGGGGCCTGGGCGGCGTACGCGCGCAACCGATCGCCCACCAGTTGCATATCGCCCGGGAAGTCGCCGACCGCATCGCACCACGGGTCTTGCTGGCCGACGAAGTGGGCCTGGGCAAGACCATCGAAGCCGGCCTGGTGATCCATCGCCAGTTGCTCTCGGGCCGCGCCAACCGCGTACTGATCCTGGTGCCGGAGAACCTGCAGCACCAATGGCTGGTGGAAATGCGCCGGCGCTTCAACCTGCAGGTCGCACTGTTCGACGCCGAACGTTTTATCGAAAGCGATGCCAGCAACCCGTTCGAAGACACCCAGTTGGCCCTGGTGGCCCTGGAGTGGCTGGTGGAAGACGAGAAGGCCCAGGATGCGCTGTTCGCCGCCGGTTGGGACCTGCTGGTGGTCGACGAAGCTCACCACCTGGTCTGGCACGAAGACCAGGTCAGCCCGCAATACGCTCTGGTCGAACAGCTGGCCGAGAGTATTCCCGGCGTCCTGCTGCTGACCGCGACCCCGGAACAACTGGGCCAGGACAGCCACTTCGCCCGTCTGCGCCTGCTTGACCCGAACCGTTTCCACGACCTCAAGGCCTTCCGCGCCGAGAGCGAGAACTATCGCCCGGTGGCCGAAGCCGTCCAGGAACTGCTGGACAAAGGTCGCCTGTCGCCTGCCGCGCACAAGACCATCCAGGGTTTCCTCGGTGATGAAGGTGAAGCCTTGCTGACCGCGGTCAACGACGGCGACGCCGAAGCCAGCGCGCGCCTGGTGCGTGAGCTGCTCGACCGCCACGGCACCGGCCGCGTGCTGTTCCGCAACACCCGCGCCGCCGTGCAGGGTTTCCCGGAGCGCAAGCTGCACGCCTACCCGCTGCCATGCCCGGACGAATACCTCGAACTGCCCCTGGGCGAACACGCCGAGCTGTACCCGGAAGTCAGCTTCCAGGCCCAGCCGGACACCGACGACGAAGCTCGCTGGTGGCGCTTCGACCCGCGTGTCGAGTGGCTGATCGACCAGCTGAAAATGCTCAAGCGCACCAAGGTCCTGGTGATCTGTGCCCATGCCGAAACCGCCATGGACCTGGAAGACGCCCTGCGCGTGCGCTCCGGGATTCCTGCCACGGTGTTCCACGAAGGCATGAATATCCTCGAACGTGACCGCGCCGCCGCCTACTTCGCCGATGAAGAGTTCGGTGCCCAGGTGCTGATCTGCTCGGAAATCGGCAGCGAAGGCCGCAACTTCCAGTTCTCCCACCACCTGGTGCTGTTCGACCTGCCGTCCCACCCGGACCTGCTGGAGCAGCGCATCGGCCGTCTCGACCGGATCGGCCAGAAGCATGTGATCGAACTGCATGTGCCGTACCTGCAGACCAGCCCGCAAGAGCGCCTGTTCCAGTGGTACCACGAAGCGCTGAACGCCTTCCTCAACACCTGCCCGACCGGCAACGCCTTGCAGCACCAGTTCGGCCCGCGCCTTCTGCCGCTGCTGGAAAACGCCGACGACGGCCAGTGGCAGGCGCTGATCGACGAAGCCCGTGGCGAGCGTGAGCGCCTGGAAGCCGAGTTGCACACCGGTCGCGACCGCCTGCTGGAACTCAACTCCGGTGGCGCCGGCGAAGGTGACGCGCTGGTCGAGGCGATCCATGAGCAGGACGACCAGTTCGCCCTGCCTATCTATATGGAAACCCTGTTCGACGCCTTCGGCATCGACAGCGAAGACCATTCGGAAAACGCCCTGATCCTCAAGCCGAGCGAGAAGATGCTCGACGCCAGCTTCCCCCTGGGCGACGACGAAGGCGTGACCATCACCTACGACCGCAACCAGGCGCTGTCGCGCGAAGACATGCAGTTCATCACCTGGGAACACCCGATGGTGCAGGGCGGCATGGACCTGGTGCTGTCCGGTTCGATGGGCAACACCGCCGTGGCGCTGATCAAGAACAAGGCGCTCAAGCCCGGTACCGTGTTGCTGGAGCTGCTCTATGTCAGTGAAGTGGTCGCGCCGCGCTCGCTGCAACTGGGCCGCTACCTGCCGCCGGCGGCATTGCGCTGCCTGCTGGATGCCAATGGCAACGACCTGTCGACACGGGTGGCCTTCGAAACCCTGAACGACCAGCTGGAAAGCGTGCCACGGGCCAGCGCCAACAAGTTCATCCAGGCCCAGCGCGACAGCCTGACGCCGAAGATCAACGCCGGTGAAGCCAAGATCGCACCACGTCACGCCGAGCGTGTGGCCGAGGCCCAGCGACGCCTGGCGGCGGATACCGATGAAGAGCTGGCACGCCTGACCGCGTTGCAGGCGGTCAACCCGAGCGTGCGAGACAGTGAGCTGGTGGCCTTGCGTCAGCAACGTGAGCAAGGTCTGGCCATGCTGGAAAAAGCCGCGCTGCGCCTGGAAGCGATTCGGGTGTTGGTGGCGGGCTGATAACTACCTGACGGTCCTGCATCATTAGAACTGACGTCTTCGCGGGCAAGCCCTGCTCCTACAGTGCTATGTCGTACACACCATCAGTGAACGACAATGTACTGTAGGAGCAGGGCTTGCCCGCGAAGAGACCCTTGAACCTTGCGAGGATCTGGCGTCAGGCGGTAACCGGCGCCACAGCCGGCGCATCCGCCACCATCCCCTCGCGCATACGCTGCGCATCCTTGCTGAAACACCGCGCCGCCTGGAACAGGAACGCCAGCGTCAATAACAAGGCACCCGGAATCAGGTACATCGCGTCATGCAGACCGACGGCCTTGAACGCCTCGCTCATCTGCTCGGCCCCCGCCGCCAGCATCGCCGCATGGGCGAAATGATCGGACAGCAAACCCACCACCACCGGCCCCAAACCACCGCCCAACAGATACAAACCGGCAAAGTAGACGGCCATCGCCGTCGCCCGCAGCCGTGGCTCGACCACGTCCTGAATCGCCGTATAAACACAGGTGTAGAAGTTATAGGCAAACAGCCAACCGACGCTGAACACCGCCACGAACACGCCGATCTCGATCCGCCCGGCATGCAGCGCCCAGCCGGTGGTCAACGTCGAGATCACCAGGCTTACCGCTGCGAACAACAGCCGACCATTGGCAACACGCTGGTGCAGCTTGTCCGCGACCCAACCGCCCAGCGTCAAACCAACCAAGCCGGTGACCCCGACAATAAAGCCGGTCGCCACCGCGGCTTCCTGCAAGGGCATGAGGAAATAGCGCTGCAGCATCGGCACCAGAAACGAGTTGCAGGCGTAGGTGGCAAAGTTGAAGGTCAGCCCCGCCAGCACCAGCCAGAGAAACGTCGGGATCGCCATCAGGCGACGCACAGGACGGTCGATCTTCTCCTGGGAGACCTTCACCGTTTCCGCCGCACCGCGCTTCGGTTCCTTGATCAAGAACATGAACCCCGCCAGCAGCAACCCCGGCACCGCCGCGATAAAGAACGGTGCGCGCCAGCTGTCGAAGGCCTTGACCATGGCCCCGGTGGTGAAGAACGCCAGCACCAGCCCCAGCGGCAAGCCGAGCATGAAGATGCCCATGGCCCGCGCCCGGCGGTGCGCCGGAAACAGATCGCCGATCAGCGAATTGGCGGCGGGCGCATAAGCGGCCTCGCCAATGCCCACCCCCATGCGTACCAGCAGGAAAGTGGCGAAACTGCCCACCAGGCCGTTCGCCGCCGTCAGCCCACTCCAGACCGCCAGGCCCCAGCCCATCAGCTTGCTGCGCGAGCCGTTGTCGGCCATCCGCCCCAGGGGCAGGCCGGCAATGGCATAGACAATGGTAAATGCGGTGCCGATGATGCCGATCTGGAAGTCGCTCAGATGCCACTCCATGCGGATCGGCTCGATGATGATCGCCGGCAGGGTACGGTCGTAGAAGTTGAAGAGGTTGGCGAGGAACAACAGGAACAGAATGCGCCAGGCATTCGCCGCTTGGGTCGAGTTCTGCATGGGGTCCGTCTCTTTTATTGTTATAGGGGCCAGCCCGCCAGACGCGTTGAGCCCGGAACCCTCAATCTAGTGAGCGGCGCCGGGCCTGTCTGCCACCATTCGCGGCGCTGATACCCGGCAATGCCCCGCGCGCCCTGCCCTATCACCTGATTGCCGCAGCCCCGGACGTCGGCAAAGGTTATGCAAAAAATACCTTTCAAAGCCCGGGCCGAAGCCTAGAATAGCCCTCGATTGACTCCCCCCACTTTCTCCGTGACCTTCCATGCCCGACGCTAATCCGTGTCTGAATTGTGGTGCCTGCTGTGCGTATTTCCGCGTGTCTTTCTATTGGGGAGAATGCGCCTCGGCCGGCGGCCTGGTGCCCGACGAACTGGTCACCCAGGTCGGCGTCAACCACGTGGCCATGCTCGGTACCGAACGCAGTGCCCCACGCTGCACCGCCCTTGAAGGCAAGGTCGGCGAGCAGGTCAGTTGCTCGATCTACCATCAACGTTCAAGCACCTGCCGGGAATTCGAGGCCTCATGGGTCGACGGCGTGCACAACGAGTACTGCGACAAAGCCCGCGCGGCGGCCGGACTGCCACCGCTGGAGCCGGAACAGGCCGGTTTTTTAGTACCCATCGCTATTTAGGTCATTTCCAAATCATTGGTGTCGCTCTGCCATGCCCCCTTGCAGCCTGAGGTGAGCCTCTATACTCCATCGCACTGGTCGGTGCTGAGTCACCGGTAGTCCAAGGCGTCAAGTAGGGCATGCTATGGAATGGCTGGGCTTGCATTTTGTTAACGAGCTTCCCGAAACCGGGCAGCTGCTGCTCAATTGCAGCCACAATCCGTTGCTAGTGCTATTGGCTTATCTGGTGGCCTGCGCGGCCTCTTTTGCCATGCTGGACATGGCCGAGCGCGTCGGTCATGTGGAAAAACCTTCGCAACAGCGGATCTGGCGCTGGGTCGGTGCCTGTTGCCTGGCCGGTGGCATCTGGGCCATGCACTTCATCAGCATGCTGGCATTCCAGGTGCCCATCGACATTCAATACGACCTGTCGATCACCCTCTCCTCCCTGCTGATCGCCCTGCTGGCCTCCTTCCTGGCCATGCACACCCTGGGGCATCCCGAGCTGCGCACCTCACAGTACGTGCGCGCCGCGCTGTTCATGGGATTGGGCATCGCAGCCATGCACTACGTCGGCATGTCGGCGTTGCAATCGAGTGCGGTGCAGTACTACAACCCCGGTCTGGTCGGTCTTTCTGTCCTGGTGGCCATCGGCACCAGTCTCGCGGCCCTGGTCTTGTCACGGCGCTTTCGCACCGGCAGCGGGATCTTTCACCAACTGCTCAAATACACCGCCAGCCTGGTGATGGGCGCCGGCATCTTCAGCACCCACTTCATCGGGATGTGGTCGTTGCACCTGATGCTGCCGGCAGGTAGCGCCTTGCCCGCACTGGCGGACAACCATCACCAGCAATTGGGCATGACCATCGCCCTGATCACCCTGCTGATCATCGGCAGCAGCATCAGCGCGGCCCTGGCGGACAAGAAGCTGCAGGGCAAGGAACATGACCTGCGACGGGTCAACGCCCTGCTCAGCCAGCTCGACCAGGCGCGCCTGTCACTGGCGCAAGTGGCCCACTACGACGCCCTGACCAACCTGATCAACCGCCGCGGTTTCAACCAGATCTTCGCCGAACGGCTGATGGAGCGCAGCACCAACGGCGGCATGCTGGCGGTGATGTTCCTCGATATCGACCACTTCAAGCGGATCAACGACAGCCTCGGCCACGATGCCGGCGACGAACTGCTCAAGGTCATCGCCGGACATATCAAGAGCGCGACCCGCAGTCACGACGATGTGGTGGCACGCTTTGGCGGCGACGAGTTCTGCATCCTCATCGGCCTGCACAACCGCGAAGAAGCCCGGCACATGGCCCAGCGCATCATGCTGAAAATGAAGGAGCCCATCGAGCTGGCCGGGCGACGCATGGTCATGACCACCAGCATCGGCATCAGCGTGTTTCCCGATGACGGCAAATCCTGTGAGGAACTGCTGAAAAACGCCGACCTGGCGCTGTACCAATCCAAGGGCGCGGGGCGCAACAGCCTGCACTTCTTCAGCTCCAACCTGAAAACCCGCGCCACCCTGGAGCTGCAACTCGAGGAGGAACTGCGCCAAGCCCTGCGCGACGGCAGCGGCCTGGCGCTGCACTACCAACCGATCTACGACCTCAAGAACGGCCAGGTCGCCAAACTCGAAGCCCTGGTGCGCTGGCAACACCCCCAGCACGGACTGCTCTCGCCCGACCGGTTCATCGGCATCGCCGAAGCCAACGGGATGATCGCCGAACTCGACGGTTGGGTCATGCGCAAAGCCTGCGAGGACCTGGCCTGGCTCTCCGAGCGCGGCTGCGACGAACTGAAGATCGCGGTGAACTGCTCGGCCCTGAACCTGGCACGGGAAGAACTGGCCGATGAAATCGAAAATATCCTGTGCACCGCCGGCATGCCGCCCCAGCGCCTGGAACTGGAAGTCACCGAGAACGCCCTGATGGGCAATATTTCCAACACCCTGCAACTGTTGCGGCAGATCCGCAGCCTCGGCGTGTCACTGTCCATCGACGATTTCGGCACCGGCTACTCGTCCCTGGCCTACCTCAAGCGCCTGCCCCTCAACACCCTGAAAATTGATCGCTCGTTCATCCTCGATGTGCCCAAATCGACCCAGGACATGGAAATCGTCCAGGCGATCATCGTCATGGCCCACACCCTGCACTTGCAAGTCGTCACCGAAGGCGTCGAAACCCAACAGCAGTACGAATTCCTCGCGCACTACGACTGCGACTTTATCCAGGGCTACCTGCTCAGCCGACCGGTTCCGCTCGAGGAGTTGTTACCGGTGCTGCGCCAGCTCGACCTACACTGGCAATTGCCCAGCACCGCGTTCAATCCGCTGATAGTACAAAATTCATAAAAAGTTCCACGCCAATTAAAGAACGCCAATTTTTGGCCGATCCATCGGTACTACAAGCAAGGATTCCCCCTAGGGGAGCCTAGGGATAAACCCTATCGCTCAGGCCAATATCGCGAGGTACAGTCGCGATCTCTCACTCCGTGATGGCGCGTTGATACCCCTTCGACCGCCGAACCAGACCAGGCAAATGGCGCACAATGACCTCTAAAAATACTCCAGCCAACGCAGTATCCGATCTGATAGCGCCCACGGTCGCGGAAAAACCCTACAAGGCCTATTCAACTCCCCGTCCGCTGTCGACTCAGCAATACCTGTACTTCACCGAAACCAACACCGACCGCATCCTCGACAACCTCGACGGCCTGCGCGACATGGTGTTCCCCCGCTCGCCCCATACCGAAGGCGAAAGCGAGGCGCGCCGCGAGCAGGAATTCCCATCGGTATGCCTGATCGGCCTGGGTCGCTGCGGTTCGAACATTGCCCTGGATGTCGCGGAACTGGTGTACAACGCCCGCAAGTTCTACCTCAACGAGTTCAACAACGAAGACAAGGTCAGCGACAAGGGCTACCGCCCGGCGCAATGGATCCGCAACAACCTGCGCCTGGTACAGAACAAATCCGCCAAACCGGTGTTCCTGGTGGAGCCGCTGGTGATGCTCGGCGACCTGGACAAGGACATCGCCGGGCGCATCCGTTTCTCGCGCAAGGGCGAGAAAAGCGGTTTTATCCGCGACTACAGCAAGATGAAGATCATGGACCTGTCGGAAGTCCATGCCGGTGGTGCGGGCAACGCGCCGATCCTCGGCCAGTACCTGGCCAAGATCATCCTGAACAAGGACACCCAGCGCTTCTCCAGCCCCGACTGGAAGATGATCCATTCGTACCTGATCGACTCCTGCGGCATCAAGGCCAACCAGTCACGCCTGTACTTTTCGATCTTCAGCGCCGGCGGCGGTACCGGTTCAGGCATGGCCTCGGAATTCGGCCTGGCCCAGCAATACTCCTACATGAACAAGACCTTCGACACCAAGCCGGCCGACGAGCACGACAGCAAGAGCGGCCACTCCTTCGTGTTCGAACCGATCTTCACCAGCGGCATCTGCGTACTGCCGAATATTTCCGACCACCGCAGTGAAATGTCCGAAGCACTGCACATCAACGCCGGTCGCCTGCTCTGCAAGTACCTGTCCGAAGAGTGGGACTTCTCGTACAACTTCGACAATGACGACAGCAGCGAAGCCAGCGTCATGGGCCGTATTCGCCCATGGAACGCGATGATGCTGATCTCCAACGACATCATGCGTTATGCCGAAGAAAGCGATGACGGCAACATCCAGAACATTGATGTCAATGCCATGGAGAAACACGCCAACCAGTACATCTCCCAGCAGATCTTCAACATCCTGACCGCCCAGGCGGTAACCACTGACTACGACCAGAACTATTTCCGGCGTGCCGGCATCGACATCGGCGAGACCATTCGCCTGGATGCCAACGACCTGTTTATGAGCCTGGCCGGCCCGGTGGCGATTGCCTACGCCGAATCCGTGGTACCGGAACAGCCGGCGCCCACCGGCGACAAGTTCAAAGTGTTCGAGAAAGAACCCCAGCGGCTGAATATCGACGACCTGTTCTTCCGTTCCATCGACCTGCCGCACTTCAACAAAGTGACCCAGGCGATCGAAGGCATCAGCCTGCTACCGATCGAGTCCAAGCGCTATCGCGCGGCCCTCGACCAGTACAAGACCTCGGGCTACGACGCCGCGGCGCTGCACGACCTGCACTTCTTCAAGAACTGCTCGTCGGTGGTCTCGATCGTCTCCCTGCCCAAGGACTACAAACTGTCCTATATGGACCTGAACCGGCTCAAGACCCACCTCAACAGCCTGTTCCCCAACACCACGCTCAAGCGCTACGCCTTGGTGATCGGTGCCTCGGCGAACCTGTCGCTGACCACCCTGATCGCCAAGAGCCCGTGCCTGTCGGACGACTTCCTGACCCTGATCGTGGCTTTTATCAAGCGTTGCTTCGCACGTAACCCGTACCGTTTCGACGATACGCTGGACAACTCGATGCTGGACTTCATCACCCGCGATGAGTTCGACGAAGACAGCCTCGACGAGTTGCTCAACGAGTTCGAAAACCCGGCGAAAATCCTCGATACCAACTGGTACGCGATCAAGCCGATGTACGAGAAGAAGTACCGCGAGCTGATCAACGACAAGGAAAAGTTCGTCTCGATCAACGATATCCGCCTGTCCCGCGACTGCGTGAAGAAGGCCATCAAGTACCTGCGCGAGATCTACCGTCACCGCATCGGCAAGACCAAGGTCATTTCGCTGAACAACCACACCGGCAAGACCGAGTACTAGAAAAGCTCCCACGAGCCGCAAGCCATTGGCTCGCGGCTCGCGGGGTGCATCTGTCTCTGTGCATTTTCTCCACGGGCAAACTGCCATTACTGCGCAACGCAGTTACTGACCTACACACCGGCAAGCTATAAACGCACAAGGGTTATGCACTATTAGTGGGCGCCGAATTATTTTGTTGCTCTTTCCTGGATCATCACCCAGGGCGAAACCACCACCGCCCACAACTCCGGATCGCGTTCGAAAAGATCCAGCGCCCGCGACTCAGACACCTTGGCGAGCTCCCCGCTCGCCAGCCATGCGGCGACTTTCCCAGCCTGGTTCTCGGCCACGGCCTCGGCGGCGGCGATCAGATCCAGTGCCGGCTCGACCCACAATAGGGCACCCCGGGCAAAGAACGGTTGCAGCTCTTCCCAGCGAATAGATGCAGTTTCACCAAGCAGCTTGGCATAGAGGGTGCTAGGTTCTTGAATCATGGGGTTCCACCTGAGAAAAAATCGGCGCAATCATAACGTCGAGGCTCGCTTGGAAACACCCAGATGAAACTGAAGGGGTGATCGAGGGGATGGAAGGCGCCAGGGATTGCAGCTGAAAGCTAGCAACATCCAGACAAAAATCTGCATGATAATCTGCCGCTATTCTGTCTCTTTCTTTCACTTAAGCGACATATCTCGATTTTGCCTCCGGCTGCCCGCTATCCAATCGATGAGGGCGCACACTAAACTGTATCGGTACAGTTGCCGGGGCAAGAACCGGGATATCGGCGTTAAATCTGACCCGGTCCCACAGCTCCGGCCGTAGGACTCTAAAAACTACAACAGCAAGAGTGGAGCACTAATGACTAAGCAGATTTCCAAACTGTTCGCCGCTATGGTTCTGGCCGGGGTTGCCAGCCATTCTTTCGCTGCAGACACCATCAAGATCGGCATTGCCGGCCCGAAAACCGGCCCTGTGACCCAATATGGCGACATGCAGTTCATGGGCGCGAAAATGGCCATCGAACAGATCAACGCCAAGGGCGGCGTCGACGGCAAGATGCTCGAAGCCAAGGAATACGACGATGCGTGCGACCCTAAACAGGCCGTAGCCGTGGCCAACAAAGTGGTCAACGACGGCGTCAAATTCGTAGTCGGTCACCTCTGCTCCAGCTCTACCCAACCGGCTTCGGATATCTACGAAGACGAAGGCGTGATCATGATCACTCCGGCTGCCACCAGCCCGGAAATCACCGCTCGCGGCTACAAGATGGTGTTCCGTACCATCGGCCTGGACAGCGCCCAGGGCCCTGCCGCCGGTAACTACATCGCCGATCACGTCAAACCGAAAATCGTTGCTGTCCTGCACGACAAACAGCAATACGGTGAAGGCATCGCCACCGCGGTCAAGCAGACCCTCGAGAAGAAAGGCGTGAAGGTTGCCGTCTTCGAAGGCCTGAACGCCGGCGACAAGGACTTCTCCTCGATCATCCAGAAACTCAAGCAAGCCAACGTCGACTTCGTCTACTACGGCGGCTACCACCCGGAACTGGGCCTGATCCTGCGTCAGTCCAAGGAAAAAGGCCTGAACGCCAAGTTCATGGGTCCGGAAGGCGTCGGCAACGACTCCATCTCGCAAATTGCCCAGGACGCTTCCGAAGGCCTGCTGGTGACCCTGCCGAAGTCCTTCGACCAGGATCCGGCCAACAAGGCCCTGGTAGATGCGTTTGCGGCCAAGAAAGAAGACCCGACCGGCCCATTCGTATTCCCGGCCTACTCGGCTGTGGAAGTCATCGCCGAAGGCATCAAGGCCGCTAAGAGCGAAGACACCGCCAAGGTGGCAGCCGCCATCCACGCCGGTACCTTCAAGACTCCGACTGGCGACCTCAGCTTCGACGCGAAGGGCGACCTGAAGGACTTCAAGTTCGTGGTCTACCAATGGCACTTCGGCAAACCGAAAACCGAAGTATCCCCTCAGTAAGTCAGGCCTGACCGGTCAAGAAGCCCACTGTGCAAGCAGTGGGCTTTGTTTTACGAGGTTTATGGGCCCGACACCCGCGATCCGGGAGCTGGCTCACCTGAAAATCTTAAAACCGTCACCAGCGGTTCGCTGGCAAACGCTCGTGCCGACGTGGCCACAGACCACGGCACCGGGCCGGAACATGACTCCACCAGTGAAATGCGTATCGGGTTTTTAGGAGCGCTGTAATGCCTGAGATCTATCACTTCTTCCAACAGCTGGTTAATGGCCTGACCATTGGCAGCACCTATGCCTTGATTGCCATTGGCTACACAATGGTTTACGGCATTATTGGAATGATCAACTTCGCCCATGGCGAGGTGTACATGATTGGTTCCTACGTGGCCTTCATCGCCCTTGCCGGGCTGGCCATGCTGGGTATCCACTCACTGCCGCTGTTGATGACCGCCGCGTTTATCGCGTCGATCGTCGTGACCAGTGCCTATGGCTACAGTATCGAGCGCGTTGCCTATCGCCCCTTGCGTGGCAGCAACCGCCTGATACCGCTGATTTCCGCCATCGGCATGTCGATTTTCCTGCAGAACACCGTACTGCTGTCCCAGGACTCCAAGGACAAGTCCATCCCCAACCTGATCCCGGGGAGCTTCTCCTTTGGTCCAGGCGGCGCAGAGGAAGTGCTGATTTCCTACATGCAGATCCTGGTATTCGTCGTCACCCTGGTGGCCATGACCGGACTGACGCTGTTCATCTCCCGTTCACGCCTGGGCCGCGCCTGTCGCGCTTGCGCCGAAGACATCAAGATGGCCAACCTGCTGGGTATCAACACCAACAACATCATCGCCCTGACCTTCGTCATCGGCGCCGCCCTCGCGGCGGTAGCGGCCGTGCTGCTGAGCATGCAATACGGCGTGATCAACCCCAACGCGGGCTTCCTCGTGGGCCTGAAAGCCTTTACCGCGGCAGTCCTGGGCGGCATCGGCAGTATTCCGGGCGCCATGCTCGGCGGGCTGGTGCTGGGGGTGGCCGAAGCCTTTGGCGCCGACATCTTCGGCGACCAGTACAAAGACGTGGTGGCATTCGGTCTTTTGGTTCTGGTGCTGTTGTTCCGGCCGACCGGCATCCTGGGCCGTCCGGAGGTTGAGAAAGTATGACTAAATATCTCAAATCGGCGCTGTTCAGCGCCTTGCTGGTGTGGGCAGTAGCGTTCCCAGTACTCGGGCTCAAGCTGAGTATCGTCGGGATCAACCTCGAAGTGGAGGGCACGGGTCCCGTCACCCTGGGCATCATCGCCCTGTGCTCGATCCTGATGTTCCTGCGGGTGCTCTTCAGCCAGCAGTTCAGTGCAATGTTCAAGTCGAACCGTGGTCCGCTGGTTTCGCCCAAGGTCGGTCAGTTCCTGACCCTGCCGCGCACCCAGCGCTGGATCATCATCGGCCTGATCGTGACCGCGTTGATCTGGCCGTTCTTCGGCTCGCGCGGCGCGGTCGACATCGCCACCCTGATCCTGATCTACGTGCTACTGGGCCTGGGTCTGAACATCGTGGTCGGCCTGGCCGGCCTGCTCGACCTGGGTTATGTCGGCTTCTACGCGGTAGGCGCCTACACCTACGCACTGCTGTCGCACTACTTCGGCTGGAGCTTCTGGATCTGCCTGCCGCTCGCCGGCCTGATGTCGGCCACTTTCGGCTTCCTGCTGGGCTTCCCGGTCTTGCGCTTGCGCGGTGACTACCTGGCCATCGTAACCCTGGGCTTCGGGGAAATCATCCGGCTGTTCCTGCGTAACCTCACCGACCTCACCGGCGGCCCCAACGGCATCAGCAACATTCCCAAGCCGACCTTCTTCGGGCTGTCGTTCGAACGTAGCGCCGCAGAGGGCGCGCGGACCTTCCACGAATTCTTCGGGTTGGCCTACAACCCGGTGAACAAGGTGGTGTTCCTGTACCTGGTGGCCCTGTTGCTGGCCTTGCTGGCGCTGTTCGTGATCAATCGCCTGCTGCGCATGCCCATCGGCCGTGCCTGGGAAGCATTGCGCGAAGACGAAATCGCCTGCCGTGCATTGGGCCTGAATCCGACCGTGATCAAGCTCTCGGCCTTCACCCTGGGCGCCTGCTTCGCCGGTTTCGCTGGCAGCTTCTTCGCCGCGCGCCAAGGCCTGGTGACGCCGGAGTCGTTCACCTTCATCGAGTCGGCGATCATTCTCGCCATCGTCGTGCTGGGTGGCATGGGCTCGCAACTGGGGGTGATCCTTGCCGCCGTGGTGATGATCCTGCTGCCGGAGCTGATGCGTGACTTCAGCGAATACCGCATGTTGATGTTCGGCGCCCTGATGGTGTTGATGATGATCTGGCGTCCACAAGGTCTGCTGCCCATGCAACGTCCTCACATGGAGCTGCGCAAATGAGCCGTGAGATCCTGAAAGTAACCGACCTGAGCATGCGCTTCGGTGGTCTCCTGGCAGTCAATGGCGTGGCCCTGACCGTCCAGGAAAAACAAGTGGTGGCCTTGATCGGCCCGAACGGCGCCGGCAAGACCACGGTGTTCAACTGCCTGACCGGGTTCTACAAGCCGAGTGCCGGCAGCATCCTGCTCGACGGCCAGCCGATCCAGGGCCTGGCCGGCCATGAGATTGCCCGCAAGGGCGTGGTACGGACCTTCCAGAACGTGCGTCTGTTCAAGGACATGACCGCAGTGGAAAACCTGCTGATCGCCCAGCACCGGCACCTGAACACCAACTTCCTCGCCGGCCTGTTCAAGACCCCATCGTTCCGCAAGAGCGAACGCGAAGCCATGGAATACGCCGAGTACTGGCTGGACAAGGTCAACCTGACCGAGTTCGCCAACCGCCCGGCGGGCACCCTGGCCTATGGTCAGCAACGTCGCCTGGAAATCGCCCGCTGCATGATGACCCGCCCGCGGATCCTCATGCTCGACGAGCCCGCGGCCGGCCTGAACCCGCGGGAAACCGACGACCTCAAGGCGCTGATCAGTGTGCTGCGTGAGGAACACAACGTCACGGTGCTGCTGATCGAGCACGACATGAAGCTGGTCATGAGCATTTCCGACCATATCGTCGTGATCAACCAGGGCACACCGTTGGCCGACGGCACGCCACAACAGATCCGCGACAATCCCGACGTGATCAAAGCCTACCTGGGGGAAGCGTAAATGCTGCAATTCGAAAACGTTTCCACCTTCTACGGCAAGATCCAGGCCCTGCACAGTGTCAACGTGGAGGTTCGCCAGGGTGAAATCGTCACCCTGATCGGTGCCAACGGCGCGGGCAAATCGACGCTGCTGATGACCCTGTGCGGTTCACCGCAGGCCCATAGCGGCAGTATCCGCTACCTGGGCGAAGAGCTGGTGGGGCAGGAATCTTCGCAGATCATGCGCAAAAGCATCGCGGTGGTGCCGGAAGGCCGTCGCGTGTTCTCCCGCCTGACCGTGGAAGAAAACCTCTCCATGGGCGGCTTTTTCACCGACAAGGGCGATTATCAGGAGCAGATGGACAAAGTCCTGGGGCTGTTCCCACGTCTCAAGGAACGTTTCAACCAGCGCGGCGGCACCATGTCCGGCGGTGAACAGCAGATGCTCGCCATTGGCCGGGCGCTGATGAGCAAGCCGAAACTGTTGCTGCTGGACGAACCGTCCCTGGGCCTGGCGCCGATCATCATCCAGCAGATCTTCGATATCATCGAACAGCTGCGCAAGGACGGTGTGACGGTGTTCCTGGTGGAACAGAACGCCAACCAGGCACTGAAAATCGCCGACCGTGCCTATGTGCTGGAAAACGGCCGGGTGGTGATGGAAGGCAGCGGCAACGACCTGCTGACCGATCCCAAGGTGCGTGAAGCGTATCTGGGCGGTTGATGCCCCGGCGAAACCCGCAAAGCCCCGATTTATCGGGGCTTTTCTTTGACCGGCGAAACATCGGGAAAACCTTGCCGGGTACCGCCGCGAAAAATAGTCGATTATTTTTGCCCCAGGCTGTAACAACCACTAGCCTCGAGGCTCAAGTAAAGCAAGAAAGCAATGAAACCCAACCAACCCCTGCTTTCATCATTGAAGACACATCGGAGATCGACCATGAGCACTTCCACTACCCGTACCCTGTCCGCCGCCACCCTCGCCCTGGCCCTCGGTTCTGCCCTGAGCATGGCGGCATTGCCGATGAGTGCCCACGCCGCCGACGGCGTGGAAAAATGCTTCGGTGTGGCCATGGCAGGCAAGAACGACTGCGCCGCCGGTGCCGGTACCACCTGCGCCGGTACTTCGACCAAGGACTTCCAGGCCAACTCCTGGAAGTCCGTGCCAAAAGGTACCTGCTTGAGCACTAAAAGCGAGACCTCGCCCACTGGCAAGGGTCAGCTGGAAGCCTTCACCCCCAAGGCCTGATCAACCAGAGCCCTGCCACCTGTCAGCCTGAGCGCCGAAGATGCCCATGTCACTGCAACCCATCCCTCTTCACCGCGCTCAGGCCCTCGGGCCCGGGCTCCCGCCCCGTGCCGGGCTGGGGCTCAAGACCGAACATTTTCAGACGGTACTCGAAACGCGCCCCGACCTCGGTTTCTTCGAGGTCCACGCCGAAAACTACATGGTCGCCGGCGGGCCGTTTCATCATTACCTGGGTTTGATCCGCGAACAGTATCCGCTGTCGTTGCACGGCGTCGGTTTGTCCATTGGTGCCGAAGGCCCATTGGACAGCGAGCACCTGAAGCGCCTGGCGACACTGATCGAGCGCTATCAACCCCAATCCTTTTCCGAACACCTGGCCTGGTCGACCCACGGCCCGGTGTTTCTCAACGACTTGCTGCCGCTGGCCTACGACCCCGCCACCTTGCAGCGGGTCTGCGAGCATGTCGACCAGGTGCAAAGCACCTTGAAACGTCCAATGCTGCTGGAGAACCCGGCGACTTACCTGCAATTCCAGCGCTCGACCCTGGATGAGGCGGACTTCATCAGCGAAATCATCCGCCGCACCGGTTGCGGACTGCTGCTGGACGTGAACAACGTCTACGTCTCCAGCATCAACCACCAGCGCGATCCGCTTGCCTACATTGAGGCCCTGCCGCTGCACGCCGTGGGAGAAATCCATCTGGCCGGCTTTGCCGAAGATGCCGATAGCCTCGGTGACCGTCTGCTGATCGACGATCACGGCGCCCCCATCGACCAGGCGGTCTGGGCCCTGTATCAACAGGTACTGGCGAAGATCGGGCCGATGGCGACCCTGATCGAACGCGACAACCGGCTCCCCGCCTTCGCCGTGCTCCTGGCCGAAGCCGGGCAGGCCGAGGAATTGCTGAAACAGGCCGAGGTGAGAACATGAGCGACCAGGCCAGCTTCAGCGCCGCGCTGCTCGACCCGCGGTTGCCTTGCCCGCCCGGCCTGTGCAGCCGCAACGGGGCCGACCCGGCCAGTCGTTTCGCGGTGTATCGCAACAATGTCCAGAGTTCGCTGATCAACGCCCTGGCGGACAGCTACCCGGTGGTCATGGCCCTGGTCGGCGAGGAGTTCTTCCGTGCCATGGCCGGCCTTTATATCCAGCACTTCCCGCCCATCAGCCCGATCCTCAACGACTATGGCCAGGACTTCGACAGCTTTATCCAGGGCTTCGCCCCGGCGGCGAGCGTGCCTTACCTGGCCGACGTGGCCCGCCTTGAGCGCTTGCGGATCAACGCCTATCACGCCGCCGATGCAACGCCCCTGAGTCCGGAACAGATTGGCGTTTACCTCGCCGATCCCGAGGCCCTCAATCGCCTGCAGGTTCACCTGCACCCCAGCGTCGCCGTGCTGAATTCGTCCCATGCGGTCGTGTCGCTATGGGAGGCCCATCAAGGCGACGGCCTTATGGAACAGCTCGACCCGACGCAAGCCGAAGCCGCACTGGTCCTGCGCCTGAACTGGCGGGTCGAGGTGTTCAAGATCGATATCGGCACCCTGGTATTTATCCAGAGCCTGCAAAACGACTGTCCGCTGGAGTTGGCCCTTGCCTACGCTTATGACGCCAGCACTGCGTTCGATCCGAGCCATGCCCTTGCCCTGTTGATTCGCTACAGCGCCATCATCCACCTGCACCCAGAACAAAAGGCCCGCCCATGAACATTCACACTGAATCGCAGAACCCCATCGCGCGCCTGATCGGGCGGATCATCCAGCTGTTCGAGATGATCCCCTACAGCCTGATTGCCTTTGTCGCACGCTTCTCCATCGCAGCCGTGTTCTGGAAGTCCGGACAGACCAAGGTCGAGGGCTTTGCCGTGGACCTGATCTCCGGCACATTCGATATCGGCCTGCCGCGCCTGGCCGACTCCACCATCCCGCTGTTCGCCAGCGAGTACAAGGTGCCGTTGCTGTCGCCGGAAGTGGCCGCCCACCTGTCGGCCTTTGGTGAACACTTTTTCCCGGTGCTGATCCTGCTGGGGTTCGCCACGCGCTTTTCGGCATTGGCGCTGTTCGGCATGACCTTGACCATCCAGCTGTTCGTCTACCCGAATGCCTACCCGACCCATGGCACCTGGATGGCTATCCTGCTGCTGTTGATGGCCAAGGGACCGGGTGTGTTCTCCATCGATCACTTGATCGCCAAGCGTTATCGCTGAAGCCGCTCCAAGGCCTCGCCGCTACGCTTGAACCAGCCGATCAGATAGTCGGCCAACACCTGCGTACGGCGCGGCAGGCCGCCCTGGTAAGGGTGCACCAGATATAGCGGCATATCGCGGGTACGGTAGTCGCGCAACAGCCAGCGCAGACGGCCATCAGCCAGTTCCGCGGGCAGGACGTAGGACGGCAGGCGGGCGATACCGGCGCCCACCAGTGCCGCTTTCTTCAGCAAGTTGTAGTGATTGCTGGCAAAGGGGCCACCCACCCGCACCCGTAGCAGCTCATGCTGCCGGTGGTATTGCCACTCCTCGCGGCCACTGTAGTGGCTATTGAGCAGACAACGGTGATTGGCCAGCTCCTGGGGCGTCTGCGGCTCGCCGTAACGTTCCAGATAGGCCGGGCTGGCACAGGTCAGTTCGTTCATCACCAGCAATGGCCGAGCCACCAGGCGTTCGTCGTTGCCGACTTCGGTGCGAATCGCCAGATCGAAGCCCTCGCGGGCCAGATCGCGGAAACCGTTGTTCAGGTCCAGCTCGATCTGGACATCGGGATAATCCCGGGAAAACTCCAGCAACAAGCCATCAAAAAAGGTTTCCCCCAGGGACACCGGCACGGTCATGCGCACGGGACCGGCGATATCGTCCTTGAGCCGGGCCAGGGCCTGATGCGCCCGCTCCACTTGCACCACCAGCGCCTGGGCCTGGGGCAACAAGGCCGCACCGGCGGCGGTGAGGCTCAGGCGCCGCGTCGTGCGGTGCAACAACACCACCGAGAACTGCGCCTCCAACTGGCTGATGCGCTTGGACAATTGCCCCTTGCTGCAGCCCAGTTGCTGGGCGGCCAGGGTAAAGCTGCCGGCCTCGACCAACACTGCGAACGCCGCCAGATCATCCATCTCGCTCACTGGATTGTTTCCAAAAGAAAACCAAAGGTTGCCTATTAGCGCGCTTATCAATGGAAAAATCCACTCTAGACTGAAAGCTCAATCACCCACTGGAGGAACCGCACCATGAAAATCCTATTGATTGGCGCCCATGGCACCATCGGCTCGGCCGTGGCAGAGGAACTGGGCCAGCGTCACGAGATCATCAAGATCGGCCGCAACAGCGGTGACCTGCACGTGGACATCAGCGACAGCGCGTCGATTCGCAAGCTGTTCGAGCAAACCGGCAAGTTCGACGCATTGGTCTGCGCCGCCGGTAACGTGAACTTCGTGCCGTTGGCCGAGATGAGCGAGAAGGACTTTGCGCTGGGTCTGCAGGACAAATTGATGGGCCAGGTCAACCTGGTGCTGATCGGTCGCGAGTACGCCAACGACGGCGCCTCGTTCACCCTGACCAGTGGCATTCTGAACCGCGATCCGATCCGTACCGGTGCCTCGGCCAGCCTGGTCAACGGGGCCATCGACGGCTTCGTCAAGGCCGCCGCCATCGAGTTGCCGCGCGGTCTGCGGGTGAACTCCATCAGCCCGAACGTGCTGGTGGAAGCCATGGCCAGCTATGCACCGTACTTCCGTGGATTCAAGCCGGTGCCGGCGGCGGATGTGGCCTTGGCCTACGCCAAGAGCGTGGAAGGACTGCAGACGGGTCAGACCTACTACGTCGGTTGAATGCCAGCGAGGCTTGTACAGCTCTCCTGGCCTGAGTAACGTGGCGGCACTTGCCAGGAGACCCCATGATGCGCGTTGCCCGTTCCTTGATGATTTTCGCCCTGCCGCTGTTCGCCGCCGGCTGCCAGATGCTTGCACCGGCCACCTCGCATCCCACGGCGGGCCTGAGCCGGATGCAAGGCGAACTCACCAGCGTCGATGGCAAGCTGATGTTCCAGCCCTGCCAGGAACAGCGTCGCTTTGTCGTCAGCGACAGCGGCAATACCAGCGTCCTGCAGCAGGCCGCCAGCCTGTCCGGTCCGTCTGGCAAGCTGTTCGCCGACCTGCGCGGCAAGTTTTCCTCCAGCACGACCGACGGCAGCGACGGCCAGTTGAACCTGCAACAGTACTACCGCCTGGAACGCGGCACCGCCAGTTGCGACGAGCCCAACTTCAAATTCCAGACCGTGATTGCCAGCGGCCACAGCCCGGAATGGAGCCTGAAGGTCGGCGGCAACGGCATGATACTCGAACGCGAAAACCAGCCGCCCCTGGCCCTGCCCTATCTGGAAGAACAACTGGGTGACGGACGCTTCAGCCTGAGCAGCGAAGCCAATGCCCAGCACATCGAGCTGTGGGTCGCGCCGCAGTCCTGCGTCGACAGCAGCACCGGCAGCGTGCGCCACCTGAGCGCCGAACTGCGGGTCAACGGCCAGGTCCAGCGTGGCTGCGGCTATTTCGGCGGCGCCCGTAACGACTGATTCGACAAGCTGCTGTTTTAGCCTCACGGAATCTGGCCGTTGGGGCTTATAATCACCGGTTTGATGTAAAGCCGGCGCGCCCGCGTGGCCCGCACACTGGACCCTGTCATGTTACGAATCACCGAACTCAAGCTGCCGATCGACCATCCCGACGAAGACCTGCGCCCGGCCATCGTCCAGCGCCTGGGCATCGCCAGCGATGACCTGCTCGATTTCACCTTGTTCAAGCGCAGCTACGACGCCCGCAAGAAATCCTCCGAGCTCTGCTTCATCTACACCATCGACCTGTCGGCCCGTGGCGAAGACGCGCTGCTGAAAAAATTCGCCGAGGACCGCAATGTCAACCCGGCCCCGGACGTCAGCTACAAGGTGGTCGGCCAGGCGCCGGCCGATCTGCAGGAGCGTCCCGTGGTCGTCGGCTTCGGCCCCTGCGGGATTTTCGCCGGGCTGCTGCTGGCGCAGATGGGCTTCAAGCCGATCATCCTCGAACGCGGCAAGGAAGTGCGCGAGCGGACCAAGGACACCTGGGGCCTGTGGCGTAAAAGCGTGCTCAACCCCGAGTCCAACGTGCAGTTCGGCGAAGGCGGCGCCGGGACCTTCTCCGACGGCAAGCTCTACAGCCAGATCAAGGACCCGAACCACCACGGCCGCAAGGTCCTGCACGAGTTCGTCAAGGCCGGCGCGCCGGAAGAAATCCTCTACGTCAGCAAACCGCATATCGGCACCTTCCGCCTCACCGGCGTGGTGGAAAACATGCGCCAGCAGATCAAAGCCCAGGGCGGCGAAGTGCGCTTCCAGCAGCGGGTCACCGATGTGCTGATCGACGACGGCCAACTGACCGGCGTGCAGCTCGACAGCGGCGAACAGATCCACTCCCGGCACGTGATCATGGCCCTGGGTCATAGTGCCCGCGACACCTTCCGCATGCTCCACGGTCGTGGCGTGTACATGGAAGCCAAGCCGTTCTCGGTGGGTTTCCGTATCGAACACCCGCAATCGCTGATCGACCGCGCGCGCCTGGGCAAATACGCCGGGCACCCGAAACTCGGCGCGGCCGACTACAAGCTGGTGCACCACGCCAAGAACGGCCGTTCGGTCTACAGCTTCTGCATGTGCCCGGGCGGCACCGTGGTGGCGGCGACCTCCGAGCCGAACCGGGTGGTCACCAACGGCATGAGCCAATACTCGCGCAACGAGCGCAATGCCAACTCCGGGATCGTTGTCGGCATCACTCCGGAAGTGGATTATCCGGGCGGCCCGCTGGCCGGTATCGAGCTGCAGGAGCGCCTGGAGTCCCACGCCTTTATCCTCGGTGGCAGCAACTACGAAGCCCCGGCGCAACTGGTCGGTGACTTTATCGCCGGCAAGCCTTCCACCGCCCTGGGCAGTGTGGAACCGTCCTACAAGCCAGGCGTGGCCCTCGGCGATCTGGCCCTGGCGCTGCCGGACTTCGCCATCGAAGCCATTCGCGAAGCCTTGCCGGCGTTCGAGCGGCAGATCAAGGGCTATTCCCTGCATGACGCGGTGCTGACCGGGATTGAAACCCGTACCTCCTCGCCGCTGCGCATGACCCGTAACGACTCGATGCAGAGCCTGAACGTCAAGGGCCTGTTCCCGGCGGGTGAAGGTGCCGGTTATGCCGGCGGGATCCTCTCGGCGGGTGTCGACGGTATCCGTATCGCCGAAGCCGTGGCCCGGGACATGCTGGGGATCGGCGCCTGAGGGGCCGGACCATGACCTATAGCGTCTCCCCCATCGGTTTCGTGCGCTCCTGCTTCAAGGAGAAGTTCGCCATCCCGCGCCAGCCACAGCTGGCGCCGGCTGCCCGCGGCGTGCTGGAGCTGGTCGCGCCGTTCGACCAGGGCGAGGCCGTGCAGGGACTGGAGCAGGTCAGTCATGTCTGGCTGCTGTTCCTGTTCCATCAGGCCCTGGAAGACAAACCACGCTTGAAGGTGCGCCCGCCGCGCCTGGGCGGCAATCAGTCCATGGGGGTCTTCGCCACCCGGGCGACCCACCGGCCGAACGGTATCGGCCAGTCGGTGGTCAAGCTGGACCGGGTCGAAGCCCAGCGCCTGTGGATTTCCGGCATAGACCTGCTGGATGGCACGCCGATTCTCGATATCAAGCCGTACGTGCCCTACGCCGACATCATCCCTGGCGCCGTCAATGCCATCGCCAGTGCCGCGCCGGGGCTGATTCCCGTGCTCTGGACGGAGGGTGCACTGCAACAGGCCCATGACCATGCTCAGCGCCTTGAAGAGCCCCTGGTCGAACTGATCGAGCAATGCCTGGCCCAGGACCCGCGTCCGGCTTATCAGAAGCCAACCCCGGAACGGGAATATGGCGCCCAGTTCTGGGATCTGGATGTACGCTGGCATTACCCGGAAACCGGGACGATACGCGTACTGGAAGTGATCCCCGCCCGCTAGAAACGCCAGAAACACAAAAGCCCGCGCTGCCCTCTCAGGCAACGCGGGCTTTTTTGTTCAGGCCTATTTCTCGACGAACGCACGCTCGATCAGGTAATCGCCCGGCTCACGCATGCGCGGCGAGACTTTCAGGCCGAAGCTGTTGAGCACTTCGCTGGTTTCGTCGAGCATGCTCGGGCTGCCGCACAGCATGGCGCGGTCGTCCTGCGGGTTGATCGGTGGCAGACCGATGTCACGGAACAGCTTGCCGCTGCGCATCAGGTCGGTCAGGCGGCCTTCGTTCTCGAACGGCTCGCGGGTCACGGTGGGGTAGTAGATCAGCTTCTCACGCAGGGCCTCACCGAAGAACTCGTTCTGCGGCAGGTGCTCGGTGATGAACTCGCGATAGGCCACTTCGTTGACGTAACGCACGCCGTGGCACAGGATGACCTTCTCGAAACGCTCATAGGTTTCCGGGTCCTGGATCACACTCATAAAGGGCGCGAGGCCAGTACCAGTGCTGAGCAGGTACAGGTGCTTGCCCGGCTTGAGGTCGTCAAGCACCAGCGTACCCGTAGGTTTCTTGCTGATGATGATCTCGTCGCCTTCCTTCAGGTGCTGCAACTGGGAGGTCAACGGACCGTCCGGCACCTTGATGCTGAAGAATTCGAGATGCTCTTCCCAGTTCGGGCTGGCAATGGAATAAGCACGCATCAGTGGTCGGCCGTTTGGCTGCTGCAGGCCGATCATCACGAACTGACCGTTTTCAAAGCGCAGGCCCGGATCGCGGGTGCACTTGAAGCTGAACAGGGTGTCGTTCCAGTGGTGAACACTGAGGACACGCTCGTGATTCATGTTGCTCATTTGGATGGGGCTCCTGGAAATGTGGCCTGCGCCGTCAATTAGCGCGATTGCATAGCATTCTAATGGCGGCGACAATATCTGTTAACTGAATTATCAAGATAAGGGTTATCGGTTATATAGATATGCGATTTACTCTCCGTCAACTTCAGGTCTTCGTCGCCGTCGCCCAGCAGGAAAGCGTGTCCCGGGCAGCCGGGCTGCTGGCCTTGTCGCAATCCGCCGCGAGCACCTCGATCACCGAGCTGGAACGCCAGTCGAGCTGTCAATTGTTCGACCGTGCCGGCAAGCGCCTGAGCCTCAACGCCCTGGGCAAACAGCTGCTGCCCCAGGCCGTGGCACTGCTGGACCAGGCCAAGGAAATCGAGGACCTGCTCAACGGCAAGTCTGGTTTCGGCTCGCTGGCGGTGGGCGCCACCCTGACCATCGGCAACTACCTGGCAACCCTGCTGATCGGCCGCTTCATGCAGATCCACCCGGAAAGCCAGGTCAAGCTGCATGTGCAGAACACTGCCAATATTGTGCAACAGGTCGCGCACTACGAAATTGACCTGGGTCTGATCGAAGGCGATTGCAGCCACCCGGACATCGAGGTGCAAACCTGGGTCGAGGACGAACTGGTGGTGTTTTGCGCACCCCAGCACCCGCTGGCCCAGCGCGGCCAGGCCAGCCTGGAAGAACTGACCCGTGAGGCCTGGATCCTGCGTGAACAGGGCTCAGGCACGCGCCTGACCTTCGACCAGGCCATGCGTCATCATCGCAGCGCGTTGAATATCCGCCTGGAGCTGGAGCATACCGAAGCGATCAAGCGTGCGGTGGAGTCGGGGCTGGGGATTGGCTGCATTTCGCGTCTGGCCCTGCGCGATGCGTTCCGCCGTGGCAGCCTGGTGCCGGTGGAAACCCCGGACCTGGACCTGGCGCGCCAGTTCTATTTCATCTGGCACAAGCAGAAGTACCAGACCTCGGCCATGCGCGAATTCCTCGAACTGTGCCGTTCCTTCACCGCCGGGGTTCAACGCAGCGATGAGATCGTCCTGCCGACCATTGCCTGACGCTACCGGCGCTTAAAGCAGAATCACCGCCCAGACCAGGGCGATCATGCTCAAGGCCACGAATTGCGCGGCACTGCCCATGTCCTTGGCATTCTTGGACAAGGGGTGACGATCGAGGGAAATGCGGTCAATGGCCGCTTCGACCGCCGAATTGAGCAATTCGACGATCAGCGCCAGCAGGCACACGGCAATCAACACCGCGCGCTCGACCCGACTGACGTGGAACAGGAACGTCAGCGGGATCAACACCACGTTAAGCCAGACTAACTGACGAAAAGCCGCTTCGCCGGTAAAGGCCGCACGTAAGCCATCAAAAGAGTAGCCCACCGCGTTGAGCATGCGTTTAAAACCGGTTTGACCTTTGAAGGGCGACGGCATAGGTAAGCAACTACGTGAAGTGGAGTAGGAAAACTAACTCAACCGACGTCAAACAAAGATGAAAGAACCCATGCCTACTGGCTCGAAATTGACTCAAGTTGTTGCAGCAGCAGTGCGGCCTGGGTCCGGGTGCGCACCCCCAGCTTGCGGAAGATCGCCGTGACGTGGGCCTTGATGGTCGCCTCTGAAACACTCAACTCGTAGGCAATCTGTTTATTCAACAAACCTTCGCAGACCATGGTCAACACCCTGAACTGCTGGGGTGTCAGACTGGCCAGGCCGGCACTGGCGGCCTTGGCCTCGGCGGACACGCTGACCGCTTCGAATGCCTGGGGCGGCCACCAGACATCGCCATCGAGGACACTGCGCACCGCTTGCTGGATCACTTCCAGGGAACTGGACTTGGGGATAAAGCCGCTGGCGCCGAACTCACGGGAGCGCACCACCACCGAGGCTTCTTCCTGGGCCGAAACCATCACCACCGGAATCTGCGGGTATTGCCCGCGCAGCAGCACCAGGCCGGAGAAACCGTAGGCGCCCGGCATGTTCAGGTCGAGCAGGACCAGGTCCCAGTCGGCTTTCTCGGTGAGGCGGGTTTCCAGCTCGGCAATGCTGGCCACTTCCACCAGGCGTACATCGGGCCCCAGGCCCAGGGTCAGCGCCTGATGCAAGGCGCTGCGAAAAAGAGGATGGTCGTCGGCAATCAAGATGTCGTACGTGGTCATTTTTCCAATGATCCTGTTTTTATGCGTCAGGCTCGACGCTGTGCGTCCATTAGATTACAGGAAAGTCTTCAGATGCTCGTGGGCTTCGTCTTCAGTGTTGATCGGCAGCTGAAACTTGGCGCCCAGGTAGTGCGCGGTAAACACGTCCAGTAACGCGTCCAGCCCCTGGGCCGCACGGGTGTCCCCGGCCAGTTCCAGGCACAGGGCCGCCACTTCCGCGGTACAAAAATGATCATCGCGTTTGGAACGACGCAATTTGTAGCGGGACAACTGTTCGGATTCCAGGCTCAACACCGGAAAACGCTCCAGATAAGGGCTCTTGCGAAACATCTTGCGCGCCTCGGTCCAGGTCGCATCCAGCAGGATGAACAGCGGGCGCTTGCCGGGTGCCGGGTGTACCTGCGTCACCACCCGTTCCGGCGCCACGAACTCCCCCGGGAATACGATAAACGGCTGCCACTGCGGATCGTCCAACAGGGCCAGCAGTTGCGGATCGACTTCGGTCCGCGACCAACTGAAGGCGCTGGTGTCGGCGATCACATCGGCGATCAGCCAGCCGGTATTGCTCGGTTTCATCGGTTCGACGTCGTGCATCAGCAGGCACATGGCGGAATTCGACGCCACCCTGGGGCGCCAGGCGCACAGGCAATACTGAGGAATCACACGGCAGCCCGGGCAACGCTCGGCGCGTGAGCCGCGCGCGAGGAAGGGTGTTTTGGCACGGGCCAGGCGCTCGGCACGTAAACGGGATACGGCGTGGCTCATCGTGAAGAAAGTCGGCGGGAGGAAGGGCTGAACACGAACAATACGACTCGCAAGGGCAAAAGTGCACGGAGTTTACCAGAGAGCCCGGCGAGGTTTGAGCGCTCATCCGTCGACATTTCCGTCAGTAGCGCCCTAGTAGGGCCTACAACCGCCCTCTATACTTCGCGACCACTGAACGCACGCCCCGGTAACGGGTCGAAGCACCAGTTACCGAATCAGGAGAGTTGCATGCTGCGCCTTATCGTACCGTCCCTGGCCCTTTTGCTGGCCCTGCCCTTCAGTGCCCAGGCGGCGTCGCTGAAGGATTTCGAACTGAACAAGATGCTCAAGGACGTGGCCGAGCAGAGCAACGAAGGCCTGCCCCGTGAGATCGACGAGAACATCCTTGACGTCGGCTACACCGTTGAAGGCGCCGAACTGATCGACCACCTGAGCGTCCAGGCCGATTACGCGCAAAATATGCGCGATAACGCCAAGGCGGTTTACCTGCAACTGGGGGCCAGCGTGTGCCGTAACGCCAACTACCGCAAATTGATGGCCAAGGGCGCGGTCATGCGTTACGAGTTCACCGAGAACAAGACCAACCGTCCTGTGGCCTCCGCCCGTTTCGTGGAAAGCGACTGCCCGACGGAAACCCCGGTGAAGAAGAAAAAGTAACCCCTGCCATATCGCGCGCCGCCGTTCATCTTCGGCGCGCCGTTTCACCCCCGCGCCTGCGCGCAACGCCACTGACAAGCTGCTAAAGTCCTTTGCAAAGAGGCAATAAGCGGTTGCCAGACATGACTTTACAGGCTCATCATCAAATCGACATGGCACACATGCGACACATGCAGTGACGCGGCCTTGGCGAACTTTTCTTTCGGCCAAGCCAAGGGTTCCGTGCAGAAGGAGACGTTGAATGCCTTACCAACCGAATGACTTGCTGTCCCGTCATTTCCAGAACAATGGGATCGACCTCAGCCGGATCGAAGAGCAACTCGACCAGGTTGCTCCCAACAGTCCGAACCTTGAGCTTTACCGCGACATGATGCTGACCGTCCTGCGCATGGCCCAGGATGACCGCAACCGCTGGAATGCCAAGATAGTCCTGCAGACCCTGCGTGAACTGGAGAACGCCTTTCGCGTACTCGACCAGTTCAAGGGCCGGCGCAAGGTCACCGTGTTCGGCTCGGCGCGAACGCCCACCGAACACCCACTCTATGCCCAGGCCCGCGCCCTGGGGACCGCGCTGGCCCAGTCCAACCTGATGGTCATCACGGGCGGCGGCGGTGGCATCATGGCTGCGGCCCACGAAGGTGCCGGCCTGGAACACAGCCTCGGGTTCAATATCACCCTGCCCTTCGAACAACATGCCAATGCAACCGTTAACGGCACGCACAACCTGCTGTCCTTCCACTTCTTCTTCACCCGCAAACTGTTCTTCGTCAAGGAAGCCGATGCACTGGTGCTCTGCCCCGGCGGCTTTGGCACCCTTGATGAAGCCCTGGAAGTACTGACACTGATCCAGACCGGAAAAAGCCCGCTGGTCCCGGTAATTCTGCTGGATGCCCCTGGGGGCGGCTTCTGGCAAGGCGCGCTGGACTTTATCCGCAATCAGCTGGAGGCCAATCACTACATCCTGCCTGCCGACCTCAAGCTGATGCGCCTGGTCTACAGTGCCGACGAAGCCGTGGAAGAGATCAAGCAGTTCTACAGCAACTTCCACTCCAGCCGCTGGTTGAAGAAGCAGTTCGTGATCCGCATGAATCATCCGCTCAACGACCGCGCGATGGCGCAGATGCAAAAGGACTTTGCCGACCTGTGCCTCAGCGGGTACTTCTATCAGGGCCCCTGCAGCGAACCGGAACACGATGAACCCCAGTTCAGTCACCTGACGCGCTTGTCGTTCGCCTTCACGGCTCGGGACCAGGGGCGCTTGCGGGAGCTGGTGGACTTTATCAACCGGACGGAAAACTGGAGCAAGGCCAAGGCGCCGGCACAGGAGCACGCGCGCGAGCCGATCAAGGCGACGTGATTACCACCCAGCCTCAGTCATCCAGCCCTCGGCCGCTGAACAGGCGGCCGATCATCTCCATGGAATAACCCCGATAACTCAGGAAGCGTCCCTGTTGGGCACGCTCACGGGCGTCGGAGGGCAAATGCCCGGCGAACTTTCGACGCCAGGTGTCTTCCAGCTGGGCTTGCCAGTTGAAACCGCTTTCACGCAGGGCCAACTCGATGTCGGCACGTTGCAGGCCGCGCTGGCTGAGCTCTTCGCGAATACGCAAAGGGCCGTAGCCGGAACGGGCACGGTAGGACACGAAGCTTTCGAGGTAACGGGATTCGGACAGCAGCCCCTCTTCCGTCAAGCGGTCGAGTTCGGTGTCGATCATTTCAGGGGAGGCGCCGCGCTGACGCAGTTTACGCGTCAGCTCGACTCGACCGTGCTCGCGTCGCGCGAGCAGGTCCATGGCAGTGCGCCGTACGGCGACCGGGGTATCCAGTACGGCGGTCATCGTCTTACTCAGAGATCAGCGTCAGCCAGGTCGTCTTCGGTTGCGACGACAGCGGCCGCACCGGAGTTGGCCTTGGTGTCTACGCCTGGAGTCAGCAGCTTGTCACGTAGTTGCTTCTCGAGGGTCGCGGCGATTTCCGGGTTATCCGCCAGGAACTTGGCCGAGTTGGCCTTGCCCTGACCGATCTTGCTGCCGTTATAGCTGTACCAGGCACCGGACTTCTCGACGAAACCGTGCAGCACGCCCAGGTCGATCATCTCGCCATTGAGGTAGATGCCCTTGCCGTAAAGAATCTGGAACTCGGCCTGACGGAACGGCGAAGCCACCTTGTTCTTCACGACCTTGACGCGGGTTTCGCTGCCAACCACTTCGTCGCCTTCCTTCACCGCGCCGGTACGGCGGATGTCCAGACGCACCGAGGCGTAGAACTTCAGCGCGTTACCACCGGTGGTGGTTTCCGGGCTGCCGAACATCACGCCGATCTTCATGCGGATCTGGTTGATGAAGATCACCAGGCAGTTGGCGTTCTTGATGTTACCGGTGATCTTGCGCAGGGCCTGGGACATCAGACGGGCTTGCAGGCCGACGTGCATGTCGCCCATTTCGCCTTCGATTTCCGCTTTTGGCACCAGGGCGGCCACGGAGTCGACGATGATCACGTCAACGGCGTTGGAGCGCACCAGCATGTCGGTGATTTCCAGGGCCTGCTCGCCGGTGTCCGGCTGGGACACCAGCAGGTCGTCAACGTTGACGCCCAACTTGCCGGCGTATTCAGGGTCCAGGGCGTGTTCGGCGTCGACGAAGGCACACGTTGCACCGGCTTTTTGCGCCTGGGCGATGACGGAAAGCGTCAGGGTGGTCTTACCCGAGGATTCCGGACCGTAGATCTCTACGATACGGCCTTTCGGCAGACCGCCGATGCCCAGCGCGATGTCCAGGCCCAGGGAACCGGTGGAGATCGAAGGAATCGCCTGACGGTCATGATCGCCCATCCGCATGACGGCACCCTTGCCGAATTGACGTTCGATCTGACCCAAGGCCGCAGCCAAGGCTTTCTTCTTGTTGTCGTCCATTAAAGTCCTCACGTAATCAATAAGGCCTGACGGCCAACACCTGTATAAGTAGCCAGTATTATTCCACAGCGTTGGCGGATCGCCTACCCCTGATTTGCGATTTCTGCTTCCGCCCGTCGTAACAGGCCTTCCAGGGCGGCCTGCACCGTCTGTCGACGGACGGCGTCGCGGTCGCCGGGGAAGTGCCGGCGTTCGGTGCTGACGTCGTCGCCGCAGCCCCAGGCCAGCCAGACGGTACCCACGGGTTTCTCGGCGGAGCCGCCATCCGGCCCGGCCACGCCGCTGACCGCCACGGCGTAGCGCGCGTTGCTGTGGGCCTGGGCCCCCCGGACCATGGCTTCGACCACTTCCCGGCTGACGGCACCGACCTGATCGAACAAGGCCTCCGGCACCTTCAGTTGAAGGCTCTTCTGCCGGTTGGAGTAGGTGACATAGCCGGCCTCGAACCAGGCCGAGCTGCCGGGAATCCGGGTGATCGCCTCGGCGATGCCGCCGCCGGTACAGGACTCGGCGGTGGTGACATCGGTCTTGAGCGTCTGCAAGCGCTTGCCGAGTTCGGCAGCAAGCCGGGTGATTTCGTCCACGTTCCTCTCCTGCTCGGGGCAAAGCGGTGCCCTTGTGGGAGCTGGCTTGCCAGCGATAGCGATGGTGAGTTCACCACCCTAATCGCCAGCAAGCCGGCTCCTACAGAGGTTCCGTACAGCCGGATTCGATTGTGCGAGATGAACACCCTACACGAGCAGATCACACTTTCAAGACACGAGATTGCATCCGGATGTCAGCGGGAGACCGCCCCGGCATAGGCCTGACACGCCTTCAACTCAATCAGGGCGCGGTCGCCGTCGTCGGTGATGGCGATAATTCGTTGAGCATGCGCCGGGTCAAGTCGGGCTCTTGTGGCTGCATGAACCACGCCGCCGGCGGCGGTGGCGGCTGGCACGTCGCAGCCACTGGCAGGATCGTTGGCGTCGAGGAGGACTGACAGCCGCAGATCAGCAGTGGCAATACGATCACGCAGGCGAGCTTGATCCTGTTGCACATCGTTCAGCTCCTTGGAATGGGTTTGGTCGCTGACCTGGAGCCGTTGCTCCAGGGCCAGGCGCTTGTCCTGCTCGGCCCGCTGTTGCGCGGCCGCGGCGAGGGAAATCTGGTTGAGCGTGTCGGCCTGCAACCGGGCTTGATGCTCCAGTTGCTGGCCGTAACGCCAGTCTTGAATGTGCCAGGCGCAGGCCGCCGCACCACCGGCCAACAAGGCCAGCAGTGCGATGACAACGCCCAGGCGCCAGGGCGCCGGGATCAGGTCGAGGAGGCGCATAGCACCGCCCTCGCCCGGGCCCAGATTTGCAGTCGATCCTCGAGGCCGTTCAGGCCGCCGTTGATCTTGCGGGTGATGCTGTTGAACTGATCGGCGTCGGCCAGTGCGTTCAACCCTTGCTGCTCCCAGAACCAGGCCGCCGACTCGGCGGCCCATTGCGGTTGCTCCAGCAGTTCCGGTTGCAGCAACAGGCGTTCGTCGCAGAACAGCCCGAGACTGCATTGGCGATAGTTGCTGCGACCGGTGATCTGGATCAGCCCGCGACCGCGATAGCTCCAGCCGTCACCGGACGATGCATCGCCGTTATCCATACGCGATGCATAGACGATGTTCGCGATCTGCTCCGGCTGCCGGGCGACCTGCGCGGCCAGGTCCGGAGTAAACCGGTTTGGCCAAGTGGCGAGTAGGGCCTGCGCGCCATAGTTCAGGTTCTCGACCACCGACTGCAGTTGGCCTGACTCGTGGCCGGTTTGCGCCAGGAACGCTGCAACGCGCTGCGTGGTGACGATCTGGTAATCATTCATCGCTGTGTTGAGCACAGGCACAAAAACGCCGGCTTGGTCGCCGGCGTTCGGGAGGATCTGCAGCAATTGCTGCTGGGTAATGGGCATGGCTTTCTCCGAGCACAAAAAAACCGCTCGATGGCGGCGGGTGGTGGTCTGAGTGTTGCTCAGGCGGGTGGTGCGGGCCAGTTGATGGTTGTAGGGAAGCCGGGCTGCTCGGATATACGGTTGACGGCCACCCGATATTCCTTCCAAAGCTTCAGGTTTGCCGTGTCATCGGGGGTCGCCGTGCCAAGGTCAACTGCGTCTTGTAGAGGTGCGATGCGCAGACTGGCAGTGGCAAGCAGAGAATCGCGCTCAGAATTGGTAGCGGCTAATACTTGCTCAGGACTTGGTTCGTTTGCAGCGGCTTGAGCAGCACGTGCTTCTGTATCAGTAATCTCAACGGAGCCCTCGGGCAAAATATACGCGAAAAGGGCATCGTCGAGAAAGTGAACTCCACCGTTGGCATCTTTGTAATATGGCATTTTTATTTCCTTATCTAATTTCATTCCAAGTAACAGCACTACTTGCTACATACGATTCGCCCGGGAGAACGATAGCTGTGATGCCGCCGCCTGCAGAGGTAGGAGTACTATACCATCCCCAGGGAAAGTTCATAGAGACCCCTCCGACTGTCAGCGTACCAGCCCCGCCGATAGCGTTTGTGGACGTGTTATACACGAAGATTAAAATAGGGCGCCCTGTAGTGTTGTAATACGTTGTTCCAGCAACTCGCGTAGTTCCGACAGCAAAAACCTGTCGCGTCTGCCCAACCCCAATCCCAGACATCTCAATGGCATACCAACCCGCCACTCCATTCGAGGCAAGAGTCACCCAAGCACCAGTGGGAAGCGGAAGCGCCGTGGTAGCGGCTGGCAGGAGAATACCATCGGAGCCTGTAGTGACAATCGACATTCCCCCGCCCCCAAAACTCCAAAACTTTATCACTGTCTTTGCTGGCATGGTAGACGCGAGCGGCAAGGTCACGTTAATCAGCGTTGCGCTTGTACCAACAACAAGACCGCCCGCATGAGCCGCCGCAGTTAGTACGGTGCTTGTATTGACACCAAACGCACCGCTGAACTGAAATCCAACCCCCTGAACAAATGCGGTAGTCGGGAGTTTTGTTGAATTATCGAATTGTGGAGGCGTTACACCAGAGGCATTGGGTAACTGATCGAGCAAAACAATGTCGGTGCCATCATACACAGCGTCAGTTAACTGCCCCTGGATGACAGCAGCGACTTTGTTGCCGCTGGCATCGTATTGCATGATGCTCTTCGGGCCGAGGCCCGAGATGTTCATCTTGTCAGAGCCGGCGCCCCCCGAATGGAATTTCACTTGAAACCGCTGATTCACAGCATAGGCACTGATCGCCGGCACGGGGGCCAGTGTGAACAAGGGGGCAGTACCGCCAGTCGTGAAAGCAACCAAAGCCTGGCCTTGGACTGCCCCTGCCATCTTTTTGGGCGTGACGATGGTCGTGTCGTCAACACCTGAATTGGTCTGCGCCTGAGTGGCAATTTTAGCCACACCTGAAACACTTTCAGACGCGGGAACTACTGATTTTGAAACCCGCAGATCGGCGATGCTGACAATAGCATCTTTCAGTTGAGTGCTATTATTTTCATCCGGAACAGCATTGGTTGAGAGGATGACCGACAAAACCTCATCCGTCACCGCATTCCCCCACTCAGCAGGAATCAGGGATCCCGGCGTACCGGTCAGCGGATTGTCATCTACAAACTTCCCATTGACCAGCCCTACCCCAGGCACATTTTTTGGATAATCCATTGCTACCGCCTCAAAATATAATAATTATGAAATATATTGAATTTCAAAAAACTGACGTCTAACATTAGTGTTTAGTGCGCTAAACAGCAGCAAGCAGTGCTGCTAAAAAGTCTGGTTGAACCGGGCGATCAGACTCGGCAGGAAACTGGCTGCTCGCCGACTCCGGCCAATCGCGCAACGCTTGCCGATAAACCTGGAGCAAACGGTATTGCTCAACCGTCAAAGTTGTCACGGTGCCGACTTCAATCTGATCGCGATGCCTCGCCACTGCACCGTCAGTCTGTGCCAGTACCCCATTACGCCAATTCCTGGCTGACGCCTCCAACTCCGAGACCAAGGGTGCCGGTGGGAGTTGTACCTCTGGAAGGCCATCCTTCCCAGTCCCGATCACCATTAATTGTGGAAGTGCCGCATCCAGCTTTGCAAACAACGCGACATGATCAACATCGGAATACTCGCCCCATGACTCGTCAAGCTGATCAAACGAAAACATCCAGCGGTCATCGATTTCATTGAACTTGGCATACATATCAGTATCCCTTCACAACATAAGTGGATGAAAATGTAATTGCAGAAGCCCAGTTATAAATGGTCAACCCACTCAGGCTTCTTGCAACCCCAACCCCACCTCCAGGATTGCTGCTACTGGCGACCCCCATCGGCGTAACCGAACAGGTCAATATCGCGTTGGAAAACGTCAGCGGGAACGTCACACTTCCCGAACCGCCGGCAACGATGGACCCGCTGCTTCCCCACTGTTCAAGCAGATATCCCGTCGGACTGCTGCTATCGGGATAACGCTTCCATCCGGTCGGGTTCAAATTGGAAAGCGATGCGGTGGCATAGGTGGCTTGCGCGGAACCGTCTATGGCATACCAGATCGCGCCGCTGTTGGATGTCAGCGTCAGGGAATCGCCCGCAGCAAGAGACAGCCCGTTGAGGGTATAGGGAGTAACAATCGTGTCAGAACCCGCCCGCACCAAGTTCATTGGCAACGGACCGTAGTTCCAGAACTTGATCACCGATCCGTAAGGCATGCTGCTAGCGGCAGGCAGTGCGACGCTGATGGGTGAATTACTGGCCCCGATAATCAGCCTGCCCGCATGGGCGGCGGTCAATACCGCATTACTGGAGAAAACAGTCAGCCCACTAAACTGGAGACCAACTGACTGTACAAAAGCAGTCGTCGCCAGCTTGAGGCTGTTATCGAACTGCGGTGCCGTCGTGCCAATGGGGCCGGCCAACTGTCCCAACTGGAGGGAATGTTGACTCTGGGTCGCCGGGGCAACCTGTTGTGCTCCTCCGCAACCATCGATCAGGACCCAGGCACCGCCACCAATAGAGCTGTTGTACTGAACCCATGCCTCACCATTGGCGATAATCTCGCCGCCCTGAAGCGCAGAGTGCGCACCACCGACAACAGGCTTGGCCCCGATACCGTTCGGGTTGAACGTGCTGGCACCGGTGTTGGCGTTAGCGGCCTTGAAACGCAGGACGGTGCCGTCGACCAACTGAGTAACGACTGGCGAGTAAGTCGCAACGTAAGTATTGGCACTGCCTGTATCCGAAGCATAATTGCCCGTACTCGCTTGCCCAACCTTACGGATGGCTGCCAGCAACTGCGTGGTATCAGACTCATCCGGAGCAAGGCCAGCGCCTTGAATCACGTTGAGCATCTCCAGCGTTACCGCATTGCCCCACACCGCCGGAATCAGCGAGCCGGGCGAGCCACTCAACGGGTTCTCATCGACAAACTTGCCATTCACCAGCCCAACGCTGGGCACGCTTTTTGGGTAATCCACACTTTTATCCTCTAGTCATAATTGATGTGCACGAGCGTGTGCGCTGGTGCGGCACGATGTATCAGGCATTCCAGGGCACTACCGGGGTTGGCGCCGAAGCGCTCGCCCCAATAGCTCGCGCCGAAACGCCGGCCCATAAGCAGTCGGCCACCTGTATTCAGCGTCCACATGAACTGGGCCTGCCAAGTGCCGAAACGCGCTTTGCCGAACCGTGCCCTCCCCATGCGTGGGGTTTGCAGTTCGGTGACGCTGGCATTCGGATAACCCTGGCTGCGGGCGATATCAATGAAATAGCCGATGCTCTGGCCACCCACCGCCAACAACCGCCGACGCACCGCCACACGGCGATCGTCGAACAAGGGAGTGGGCCCCAGGCACGGGTCGGGCAGGTTCATCACCCGCTCCCAATCCGGCACCAGCTCACTGACCGTCACCGGGTCCACTTCATTGATCAGATCAACGGCCCGGGCATCAACCCGTGCCAGTTCCTGGGCGATCCCCAGCAGCACCTGCTGGATCTCCGGCACTTGCTCCGGATCCCAGGCCGGCCCCGCCGGCAGCAGGCTGCGCAACTGCTCCTGGTATTGCTCGGCCGTTCTTACTCCAGCCATACGCAACCTCCGAAAGTCAGCAACTGGTTGGTGGCGGCTGGCACATCGGCGGACGGCGAGACCAGCAGGTGATCCTGCTCACCACTGGCACTGCTGATGGACTCGGCGATATGGGTCAGCAACAGCGTGTCGCCCAGGCCAGCCTCACGATCATGCAGGTCCTGCAACTCGGCCTCGACGGCTGCGCGGATGGCACTGGTATCCGGGATCAGGCGCAAGGTGTAGGTCACCGGGACCAACACCGGCGCCAGTACATGCAACTCGGCGGTCACCGGACGCAACGGGTCGATATAGGCCTGGACCAACGCCAGTTGCCCATCGTCCGGCAGCGGCACCGGATCATCGTCGCGCATCACGAACAAGCCGACGGTGCCCGGTCCCAGGTAGCTGCCGCGACACCAGGCCCGGGTAATCCCCGGACACTCCAGTGCCCAGGTTTCGTAGTCGGCCGCCGAACCGCCATTGGGAACAATGCGATAGGAACTGATCACCCGAGCCCGCAACGATTCGATACTTTCCGCAGCAACGCCACCGCTCAAGCCAGGCGCCAGCACCGTGAAGGTGTTGCCGATTCCTTGCACCGGCTGCACCGGAAACAGGGTCAGGCCGGCATCGCCATTCCCCAGGCTGCCCGCATCCAGCGCCTGGATCTGCGCGGTATTGGTCCCGCCACTGGTGGTGCCACCCACCGTCACGGTGTAGCTGCGCCCATCACTGGTCTGCAGCAAGGTCCCGGCATCAAGCACCGCCCCTGCCGCCGCGGTATAGCTGACGCTGCCGCTGGCCGATTGCGCCGCCTTGCGCGGTTGATGCAAACGCAGCGCGGCAATACGCTCCAGGGTAGTGTCGTCGGCGGTGTCAGGCAGGATCTGATCAGCGATCCAGTCGAGGTAGCCGTAGAGGCCGAAGGCCGCGCCACTCAGGGTGCGGGCCAGGACCTGTGCATCGGACTGGCGCAGCGAATCGCCGGCCAGGTCGCCTTGGGTGCGGCTGATCAACACCGGTAGCGAAGGGGTTTCAAACGGCATAAGTCACCTGCCAACTATGGTTCGGGTTGATATCCAGGCGCTCGCCGCTGGCCAGGGTCAGAACCGTACGCAGGTTCAGTCGCTGGGCGTCGAGCCGTTCGGTTTGAATGTCGATGGCGCTGCAATGGCCGTCGTCGAGCAGCCATTGCAAGGCTTCGCGGGCATAGAACTCAGCATCGAGCTGGGTCTGCGCGGTGAGCTTGACCCGCCGCAACAGCCACAGCCGCGAGCCGATACGGTCGTCGGTCACCGAGGGAAAACTGTCGCCCCACCAACCGAAACGCTCGTCGTCATCGATCGGGTCATCGGTATTGGCGCGACGCCAGGTAAACAGGCTGATCAGCACCGAACGGGTCAGCGCCGTCTTCAGGTCGTTGGACACGAACATCAGGCACCTCCCGTCGGCGCGCCGGTCTGGCCGTTACCCGGCTGGATGCCGCCGTGCACATGTTTCATCTGGCTGATGCCGCCGGCGACCTGGTCGCCCTGGGAGACGATCTTGCCGGTCTGGGTCAGGCTCGGCGTGTCGATGTTCACCGCGGTACCGGCGCGAATGTTCAGGGTGCCGGTTTCGATATCGATGATCCGGCCACGCTTGAAGTGGATCTTGTCGCCTTCATCGGTGTAGAGGGCGATTTCGCCAGGGGCGAGGTTCTGCAGGCGGTAGCGGCGGTCGGCGACCACCAGGACGATAGCGTGGGAACGGTCGCCGCCGAGAAAGGTGGCAATGCCTTCGGCGCCGGCCAGCGGGTTGCTGGTGAAGCCGTAGGGCTCGAAGTGCTCCATGTCGTCGTTCACTTCACCGGCGGTCAGGCGCATTTGCAGCGATTGCAGTTTGTTGGCCGAATTGGCGAGCACGACAGTGCCGCGCGCCAGCAGGCGTGTCAGTAGGCTCATAGGGGGTCCTTGGGCAAGCGGAGTGTCAGGAAGGCCGCCTTCGCGGGCAAGCTCCGCTCCCACAGGGTTGATGTCACGCCGCGAACTTTCGGCCACACACGGACATTGTGGGAGCGGAGCTTGCCCGCGAAGGCGGTGGAACAGCATCCGAATAAGATGGGAATAACTACTTCGTGGCCTTCGCAGGTGCCGGCGTGGCATCGAAGACCTGCGGCGGCGCCACCACCAGGGTGGTGATCGAGCCCTGTGCGGACAACGACCAGGTCACCTTGGAGATAAGCATGTCCTGGTCCACGTCCAGCACCGGATCCTTGACCCGCACGGTCAGGTTGTGTCGCCACAGATCACCGTTGGACTGTCGCCAGCCCTGCACGGTGTAGGTGGTCGTCAGGGCCCTGGCGCGGCGTGTCGCCCGTTCCCAGTCAGCCCGTTGCTGGGCCAGCACCGGAGTGATCTGCGCGCTTTCGCTGATCACCGTGACGCGCTGGCGATCCGGACTGGTCTCGCTGGACACTCCGGAAACTTCGCTCACTGCAGTGCCGCTGTTCTGATCGCTGCCCTTGTGCTGGCCGATCACCCGGTACTCGGAAAACACCGCGCTGTAGTCTCTCGCCGTATTGGCCGAAAGAATGTTCTTGCCCAACTCCAGTACATCAGTCGCCCGCCCTGCACTGCCGGGCTTGGCGAGTACCAGGTTGCCGGCCGCATCATCGGTGGAGAACACCCGATACAAAGTCAGCAAGCGGTCGATGGACTTGAACACCGTCTCCCCCGGCACGATGCTGTGGGTTTGCAGTTTGGTGGTTTCCGGGATCTCGCTGCGCACAGTGACCTTGTAGGGCTTGGCCAACGCCTCGACGATCTTCAGCACGCTCTGTTCACGCCATTGGCTCGGCTGGTTGATGGCCGCGCAATCCACCAGGTCCTGGGTCAGCGAACTGCCCTCGACGGTCAGGCTGATCTGATTGCCGTCATAGCTGATGGGCGCCTTGAACACGTAACCGGTCAGGACCTGGTCGCAGCCGATCATGACCGAACAACGGGCACCGGCCTTGATCGGCAAAGCCTGGGTCTGTCCCGGCCATTTCCAGGTGATACCGAGCTTGAAGGTGCGGAACTGACGCTCGAGATCGGCCGTGATCTCGATGGTCTTCCAGCCCTCATAACTCAGGCCGTCGACCAACAGGACGACGGCGTTGTCGATGTCGTTCATGGCTTACTCCTTGGAGACCTGCAACGGTACCGGCGGTATGAAACCGGGGTGCGAAATCCGGTTGCGCTGCACCACCTCACCCACCCGCGTGGCATCACCGAGCTTCTGGTAAGACACGACCAGGGCCGGCTGGGTGCTCTTGGGCGTCAGGTCAACCAGCCGCACCCCGTTGGATGCCACTGCATTGAGATGCTGCGTCAGGGCCTGGCGGACGGTACTGAGTGCCTGGTACTGCACCGCGTCGGCCTTGAGCGCCGCCTGCCAGATCACATCGTTGAGGCTGTCACGCAGCGCCAGCACATCGTCGACCACCGGCACATCGGCCCGCTGCACCGGCTGCTGGGCTTGTTGGGCCAGCGACGGTGTGCTCGTCAGTTTCACCGCCGGCGTCGCCACCGGGATCATTGAGACAAACTGGGAGATCTGGACCAGCAAGGCATCCTGGATCAGGTTCACCGTGGCCTGTGAGGCCGCGGCGGAGTCCTTGCCAATGGTCAGTTTTGAGGCGTCGAGGGACTTGGCGTCCGCGACCTGTTTCGACAGGTCGGCCAGCATTCCGTGATAACCCTGGACGGCAAAGTCTTTCAAGCCCCGAACTTCGCCCACAACGCTTTTGACTTCGCCCACCAATCCGTTGAATTCCCCCAGCACGCTTTTAACCGCGGCACTCACTTGCTGGGGGAACTCCTTGACCGTGCGAACCAGGGCATAGATGTTCGCGTACGTCTCGATCAGCGGTTGCAACTCCTGCTCGATCACGTGATACGCCAGAGTAATCCCCTTGCGCAGGTTTTCCAGGCCGATCCGCGCCTGGTTGATCTGCGACATCGCCCCATCGAAACGCGCCACCGAAGCGTCGAGCAATTTGTCCGACGCCACCTGCAATTGCTTCTGGGTGTTGACTACGGCCTTGGGGAACTGCAGCGGTTCATCCGGGTAGAACTTCAGGTTGAAGGTCACCAACCCGCCATCCTTGCGGGTCTGGGTCATGTCACATTCGCCGACCTTGACCTGCATCCGTCCCTGCCACGGGTGAACCAGTTCGCCGCTGCCCTCCTCCAGTGCCTTGAGCAGCGCGTCACGCTTCTCAAGGCAATCGGCGCCAACGATAAAGGCGGTCAGTTCATAGATCTTCGACTGCTGGCCGAGACCTTCAAAAAACGACCGGTCGCGCTGCGGGTATTCATGCAACTGGCCTTTCTGGCCGACCGGGTTTTTCGCCTGATCGACCCAGAAGGGCACGCCGCGAAACGACGCCGGCAACAAACGATCACGCCAGCTAGTCGCCATAGGAACCTCCGTAGGAAAGCGAGCGATAGCCGACGCGCGGCGTCAGGTCCAGGCCCGGTTGATTGGTTTGCGCTTGGTCGACGCGCAAGCCCGCTGGCGCGTCCTTGAAGTTCACGGTCAAGCCGCCTTCGAGTTGCGTGCGGTTGTTGGCGGCGGTTTGCTGGACAAGGCCGCTGCCGTTGCCCGTCAGACCGGAGTCAGTACTGCTCGACGAGTCGCCCCAGTTCCAGAAGGAAGAAGCGCCGTCATTGGCCGCCTTGGCATTACTGGCCTCTTGTTGCTGCGCCAGGCCATCGACCTTGCCGGTGACCTTGGCGACAAAGTCACCGAAACCACCACTGAACAACTCCTTGATCGGCGTGATGAAGGTTTGCAACTTGCTCCACCAGCCAGCGAACCAGGCGACAATCGGATCCCAGTTCTTGATGATCATCCCCAACGGAGACCAGTCGAACATCGTCTGGAAAAAGTCCATGACCGGTGTCGCCAGGCTTTGCAGTACATCCCACAAGTCAGAAAAGACCTTGCCGATGGGCTCCCAGTTGGCGACGATCAGTCCGACAGGAGACCAGTCGAACAAGGTCTGGAAGAAGTCCTTGAGCGACTGCGCCGTGTCTTGCAGCGCCGCCCAGATCGTGTCGAAATAAACGCTGATAGCGCCCCAGTTATTGATGACCAGCACCAGCGGCGACCAATCGAACAGCATCTTGAGGAAGTCCACCGCTGGTGCGCTTGCCACTTTGATCGTGTCCCAGAGCTCACCGAAAAAGGCGCTGATCGCCCCCCAGTTATTAATGATCATCCCCAGCGGCGACCAGTCGAACACGCCCTTGAGAAAGTCCATCACCGGCACGGCCAAGGCCTTGAGCAATCGCCAGATCGAATCGAAGAGCCCCGTCACAGGCCCCCAGTTGTCGATGACCAGGCCCAGCGGCGTCCAGGAAAACAGCCCCTTGAAAAAGTCGAACACCGAAGTAGCTGCCGTCGTGATCGACTGCCAAAGGCCGGCGAAAAACACGCTGATCGTCTCCCAGCCCGCACTGATCATCGGCATCGGCGACCAGTCGAGCAGCGCCTGCAATCCCGACATGAAGCTGGCCGCCATGCCTTTGATATCGCCCCAAAGCCCGATAAAAAAGCCTGAAATCGGTTTCCAGTAAGCAACGATCAGCGCCGCGGCAAGGGCAAAGCCCACCACGACCAAACCGATCGGCGAAGCGAGCACACCCACCACCGCTGCCACCCCGGCCACCGCACCTTGCAGGACGGTGAACGCCACCGCCCCCGCCGCCAGGCCCTGGACCAGATTCGGATTGGCCGCCACGAACTCGGCGACGCGGCTCACCAGCGGCACCAACGCCGTCACTACGGAATTCACCACAGGCAACAAGCCCTGGCCGAACTTCAGGGAAACCTTGTCGACCGCCTCACTCAAACTCGCCAGATTTTTTGCCGTGGGCCCTGAATCAGATCCCTCGGCGCCCTTGCGGGCCTTGGCCAGGGTGTTTTCCGCCTCGATCGCTGACTTGACGCCCTCGACAAAAGGGGCGGCCAAGCCTTCGCCCTTGAACAGCTCCGAGAGATCCAGCTCGCCCAGGCCGCTGTCCTCCAGGCTCTTTTTGAAACTTTCGACTTTCTTGCTGACCCCTGACAGGTCGTCGTCCATTTTCTGGACGCCATTCACGACAAGGGCCATGTTCACAACCGTCTGGGTATTCGCCGTGAGCGTGTTATTGGTCGTAGCCATCACTGCACCTGCTGCATCGCATTGATCCGTTGCGCGTGCTCCAGGGATTCCCGGAGCACATCCAGTGGCCTGGCCATCATCTGTTCGGGGTCAACCTTCCAGAACCAGGCCAGGTCATAGGCGACCGCAATCAGCTCGCCGATGGCTGCGATGCCGCACTCATGAAAAAACCCGCCACCGCCCAGCTCAAGGTGTTGAGGTCGGACAGGTCCAGCTGGTTGACCGACGACGGCGGGATACCGGCGCAGACCGCGATGTACTTGGCCGCGACATCCATGTCGAGGCTGACGTCTTCGCCCTTGTCGATCTTGTACGGCAGCGCCTTGATCGACCGCACTTCCTGCACCGTCGGACGGCGCAGGGTGAGTTCGCTCAGGGGTTCGCCGTGGGCTTCGATGGGCACCTGCAACTTCACCGGATCAGTCATTGCCAGGTCCCCTTGATGCCTTCGAATTTCAGCGCGATGGTTGCGTCGTCACCCTTGGCGGACGGGGTGTCGCTCAGATAGGCACCGGCCAGGACGTAGACCTTGCCATTGCTGAATTCGCAGGTGACGGTCATGTCGGTGCCGGCGACCAGTTGCTTGAGCGGGAAGTCCGGCGTGTACAACGCGGTCACCGCGAAAGTGGGAGCGACGTCGGTTTCCTTGTAGAAACCCGGCACGACTGTTTCCCGTTTGACGAACATCAGCGGGGCTTCGCAGCCGCCATTGATAGTCAGTTGAGCGCCGTCCACTTTGACGTAGCAGGTACCCGCAATCAGTTGACCCATGGTGTATCTCCTTGCAATAAAAAGCCCGCATCGAGCGGGCTGGGGTTACGCAGTGTGGGCAGGCGATCAGGCCGCCGCGTCGTACTGCAGGCGGAACTGGTTGAGCAGCGCGAACACACGCAAGCCGTTGATGTAGTCCGGCGGGAACAGCACGTTGACCCGGCTCGGGTCCTGGCTGTCGCGCTCGACGATCAGGTGATCGGCGAACATCTCGGCGTTCTCCACGTGACCTTCCAGCTCGAGCTTGGCGTACTGGGCAATCAGTTCACCGCGGATGGTGCTCGGGGTGAGGATCGGCTGGCCGGCGCCGAAGCGGGTGCCATCGTCTGCCAGCTTGTGGCGACCGTACTTGCTGGTGATCACGCTTTGCAGGCGGCGCACGATAAAGGCCGACTGGTGCATGGTCTCGCTGTCCAGGTAGGAGTTGTCCGCCTGGCCGTAAGCGTTTTTCTGGTAGGTGGTGATCGCCCGCTGGATGCGCACGTAACCGCCTTCGTAGTACGCGGTGGCCAGACCGTAGCTGAGCAGCGACTGACGTTCGGTCAGGGTGAAACGCTCACTGGCCGCGGCCGGGTCGATACCCGCCAGGCTGCCGCTCTGGGTCGGACGGCTGGCATCGGCGGAGATGAACACCGAAGTCCGCGCGGCCAAGGCCGCGGCCTGGACCCAGAACGGTTGTGGCACACCCGGCTCCATGGCCAGGATGGTCATGTGCTGATCGTTACGGGTCTGACCGGCAGCCACCAGGGTGCCGACAGTACCGCGCTTGGCGGTGTAGACATGACCGAACAGTTGCTTGGACCAGGACCAGCGACCGACGCTGTCATTCATCGCGGCTTGCCAGGCATTCAGGGTCGCCACATCGGACCACGGCTGGCAGATGAATTCGAACGGCTCGTCACCGAGAGCCGCGAGTGCCGCAACCTGGTCCGGCACACCGGTGCCACCGGCCATTGGCGCGGAGACGATGGTCAAGCCGGCTGGGGTCTGCTCGCCATTGCTCTTGCCCAGGCGATTGAACTGCAGGCTGATGTCGTTGCCGCTGTCACCGGTCCATTTGCAGGTCAGGGTCACGGTGCCGTCGACGGCCACGGCGCTGACCGGCAGGTCGGTCGCGGCATTGACTTGCAGCGCCAGGGTGGTGGCTGCCTGGGCGGCGGTCGCGCCGTTGACCACGGCGGCCTGGACCCGTACACCACCGACATACAGGTTGAGCACGCCGCTTTCGGTGGCGGCGCCGGTCAGTTTCAGATCAGCCTTGGCGATGCTGCCCACGGTGTTTTGCAGCGGCAGGCACCAGATCTCGCCGACCGGATCGGTCTTGCGCCAGGTGTCGTACATCGAGGCGAGCATCGAGCCCTGGCCACCAATGCTTTTCGCCAGGGCGACGCTGGAAACCAGCACCAGGCTGCCGATTTCGGTGCTGGTGGCGTTGTCGTTGACCTGGGCGACGATCAGGCCGCGCAGGGTCGACGACGCGCTATTGGCCGCCGAGTTGTCCATTTCGGCGTAGAACAGCGGAACACGCAGGTCCGCGGGGATGTTGCTGAATCCGATAGCCATTATTGGGCATCCTGTGGTTGTGCCGCTTGCACGGCGTTGAGGGTGATATCGCCATCAGCCAGACGACGGCGCCACCAGGCGCTGTCGGCCACTTCACGGCCTTCGAGCGGTAGCAGGTCGCCGGCTTCCAGATCCGGTACGGCGCGGCCCGGGGCCGGCACTACGGTGATGCGTTGGGTCATTGCGTTACGTCTCCAGAGAAAGTCAGCTCCAGGCGCCCGTCGGGGCCTGGGCGGTGCAGATTGGGGTCGGCGGGATCGATGGCATCGACCTTCACCGTGACCCCGGTAAAAGACGGCAAGCCGTCCAGTTCACGCTCGTGCCAGGTTTCGGCCGGGTCCGTGGAGCGATTGCGCCCCAGTTGGAACTCGGCGAAGAAATGCAGGCTGTAGAGCAGGCGGGTGGCGTTGATCGAGATCAGCCCGCCGCCGTCGTACTCGATGGGGTTGTAATAGGTGTCGGGTTTGAAGCCGACCAGGGCCCGCCAAAGTTCGGCGCGCAGGCTGTGGAGTTGGTCGAAGGCTTGGGCGCCGTTGCTGGCGTCGAGCACCAGGGTCAGTTCCAGGCGATCGGTCAGGGTTTGGCGGGCGACGTTTTGTGAGGCGTCCTTGTTCGCCAGGTCGGTCATCAGCGTGACAAAGGCCGCCGGGGTTTGCAGCGTGGTGTTGCTTTGCAACAGGTCGAGATCAAGGCCGGTGGAAATGTGATTGGCAAGACTGGGGCATTGAGCACGCAGTTGCGTGAGAATCGGGGTGATATTCATGGGGGTTCACCGGGTAATAAAAACCCGTCGATTGACGGGTTCGACAGACAATCATTCGCCTCCAGAAAGCCCGCGTCCTTGCGGGCTGGGCCCTGCTCTCGGGCCCGGTGGTTCCAATCCGTTGGTGATTCCGAGGGAGTCATGAGCGCTTTATTCGGATCGCTATCCGGCTATTGTTCCGGCTTGATCTCCGGGGGAGGTGTTTCGTCAATCCCCAAGCGCCTGGCCGCCCAGCGTTCATAAATGCCGATGGCGGCGTCCGCGCCGGCCATGGCGGTCAGGCAGCCAAAGGCACCGGCGGTCCAGATCGACACGCCGGCTGCATACAGCAGCATGATGGTCGACACGCCACAGATCATGCAGGCCCCGGAGCGCAATACCAGGCGCCGCAGCAGCACCCAGCCGCGGGCACCGTCCTTGTCGGCGCGCCACATTTCGCCGGAAACCCCGCCGACCACGGCCAGCAGGATGACCAGCCAGATAGGCATGTCCACCAACGCTTGTTGCTCGCTCGTCATGTCACGCCTCCTGCAATAAAAAGGGCCATTCATTGGCCGGTGATGGTTTGGGCTTGTCGTTCAAGGTGAAGGGTTCTCTTCAGAGCCCGCGTTCGGTGGGCATTCCAAAAAGCCCGGTCGCCCAGGCTTTTCAGTAATGCGGTCCTGATGCCCGGTCCTGGAGCCGCTCGCGTTTTCGGCGATGGGGGCTTCTGTCCTGACACCTGATCTTTCGGCGCTACTGGCGCGGTACGGATCGATTCAAATTGTTCTTCCGACCGCGACCCTGTCCGCCGGATAACTGCTTGCGGTGCTTTACGCTGCACACCCGGGTCAGTTGCCAACCCTCTGAACCGTTGAGGCCGGTTCATCGCTGCCTGTTCTTTGAAGCGGTGTCACTAAAGAGCGGTGGGTTGCCCCTGGCATCTCTGCCTGTCACCGACCTTTCTGGCCGGCTTGAGACAAAGAATATGCATGTACGCATATACAGTCAATGCACAAATGCATTTATTTATGCATTTCATTTGCGTAAACGCATGGAACCCATGCAGATCAAGGGCTGGGGCTTTTTGGCGGGCGAAAAAAAACCCACATGGCTGTGGGTTTTTTCTCAATCAGAAGTGCTTAGCGGGCGTACATGCCCCACCAGAAGACGTGACCAAGGATGGTGATCTGCTCTTCCTGGATCTCCTGGAAGCTGTAGTCCTCATCCGGATGCTCGTCGCGGTTGAAGCTACGCAGGCGGATCCCGGTCGGCAGGCGATAAAGCTGCTTCACCCGCAGTTGACCGTTGTGGTTGATGGCGTAAAGGTCACCGTCGACGATATCGCCTATGGCGCTCTTGCCGGCGTTGACCCCGACCGTGGCACCGTCGCGCAGCACCGGCAACATGCTGTTGCCGCGCACGGTCACGCATTTGGCCTGGTCGAACTGCACGCCATTGTGGCGCAGGCTGCGCTTACCGAAACGCAGGCTGGCCTTCTCGCTTTCTTCTATGACGAATCTTCCTGATCCAGCAGCCAATTCAACCTCGCGAAGAAAGGGGACGGACACTTCGTCTTCATCGACGGGTGTGTCGTCGTCCCACAGGCTTATATCCTTGAGTTCGGAGTGCGGCGTGCCCTGCTCCTGATCCCGGGCAACGGCAACCGGTGCGCGTCCGCGCAGTTGGTCGGTGCTGATGCCGAAGTACTCGGCGACCTTCGAGATGTGCTTGTCCGAAGGATCGACGATCTTCCCGCTGAGGATCCGCGACAGGGTGGATTGGGGCACGCCGGTACGACGGTGAAGCTCCGTAGGGGAGATCCCGTGTCGGTCGAGCAGTGCTCGTAGGACGGTAGAAACGTTGCGTATTTGCATAATGCGCATATTGCTTGCGCTTTTCGGGAATGGCAAATGCTGATTTGCATATTTCATGCATAGACAGTCGCACAGGCGCGGCCAAGGGCGATGGGAGCCTTATTTCCGCCCAATAGCGATCAGCTCTATCGCAAATCCGTATTAAAAACTGTCATTTCTGACAGTAGTTACTTATTTTTCCGAATCTTAAGCTCGGGTCTCGACATTGCTCGAGACCCATCATCATGAACACCTCCAAAGTGGCCGTATCCGTGATACTTGCCATCCTGTCGTTGAACAGCCACGCCGCCTCCTGGGGTTACGAGGGGAATGTCGGCCCCACCCACTGGGGTCAGGTGGATCCGGACTACATCAGTTGCAGCACCAGCAAGGAGCAGTCACCGGTCAATATTGAAACCCACCATGCGAAACGTTCGAAACTCCCTGGCCTGTCGTTCCAGTACATCCCTCAAGCCGCTGAAATCACCAACAACGGGCACACGATTCAAATCAATGTCGCCCCCGGCAGCCTGCTGCGCTTTGACAATGAAGACTTCGAACTCAGGCAATTCCACTTCCATACCCCGAGTGAAGAGGAAATAGACGGCAAGTCCTTTCCGATGGACGCGCACTTTGTCCACAACTCTGAAGACGGACAGATTGTCGTCGTGGCGGTCCTGTTCAAGGAGGGAAGAAAAAACCAGAACCTGGAAGCTGTTTTCAACACGCTGCCGGATGTGGGCAAAATCACGGAAGTTGTGGCCTTCAATCCCGCCAGCGTCCTCCCCTCTCAAGGCAGCTATTACAAATACCAAGGCTCGTTGACCACACCGCCTTGCAGCACAGGTGTTACCTGGCTGGTCCTGAAGACACCGGTCGAGCTGTCTCATGAACAGATCGCCGCCTTTCAGAAGCTGTACCGGATGAATGCACGGCCTGTCCAACCGTTGAACTCGAGGGTTATCGAGTCCAGCGATTGAATGTCGACGACACCTGAACAAGCCCGCGGGCCGCGCGGATAACAGCGACGTAGCCGGTCCGCCATCGAAACAGGAAAAAAGTCTGACTCCTCCCTGTCCGGATAGGCTGCAAAAGGCCATACCAGCGGACATCCAACCTGCCGTGTTAACCTTGCCCCCATCGAAAAAGTCCCGCGCCAGGCGCTCGACTTCGCACTCCACTCAAAACGAATCCGCCTAAGTATCCGATGAGTAAAAATAGCCCCGATCTGTCCTCCCACACCCCGATGATGCAGCAATACTGGCGCCTGAAGAACCAGCATCCCGACCAGCTGATGTTCTACCGCATGGGCGACTTCTACGAGATCTTCTATGAAGACGCGAAGAAGGCCGCCAAGCTGCTCGATATCACCCTCACCGCCCGTGGGCAATCAGCCGGGCAGGCGATTCCGATGTGTGGGATTCCTTACCATTCCCTCGAAGGTTATCTCGTCAAGCTGGTGAAGCTCGGCGAATCAGTGGTGATCTGCGAACAGATCGGCGATCCGGCCACCAGCAAGGGGCCGGTCGAACGGCAGGTGGTGCGGATCATCACCCCCGGCACCGTCAGTGACGAAGCCCTGCTCGATGAGCGCCGCGACAACCTGATCGCCGCGGTACTGGGCGATGAGCGTCTGTTCGGCCTGGCCGTGCTGGATATCACCAGCGGCAACTTCACCGTCCTCGAAATCAAGGGTTGGGAAAACCTGCTGTCGGAGCTGGAGCGGATCAACCCGGTCGAGCTGATGATCCCGGATGACTGGCCACAGGGCCTGCCTGCGGAAAAGCGTCGTGGGACACGTCGTCGTGCGCCGTGGGACTTCGAACGGGACTCCGCGCTCAAAAGTCTCTGCCAACAATTTTCCGTACAGGATCTGAAAGGCTTCGGCTGCGAAACCCTGACCCTGGCCATCGGCGCCGCCGGCTGCCTGCTCAGTTACGCCAAGGAAACCCAGCGCACCGCCCTGCCGCACTTGCGCAGCCTGCGCCATGAACGCCTGGACGACACCGTGGTGCTCGACGGCGCCAGCCGCCGTAACCTGGAACTGGACACCAACCTTGCCGGTGGCCGCGAAAACACCCTGCAATCGGTGGTCGACCGTTGCCAGACCGCCATGGGCAGCCGCCTGCTGACCCGTTGGTTGAACCGCCCGCTGCGCGACCTGCGTGTCTTGCAGGCACGCCAGAGCTCCATCACCTGCCTGCTGGAAAGCTACCGCTTCGAAAAACTGCAACCGCAGCTCAAGGAGATCGGTGACATCGAGCGGATCCTTGCGCGGATCGGCCTGCGCAACGCCCGGCCTCGCGACCTGGCGCGCCTGCGCGATGCCCTCGGCGCCCTGCCGCAGTTGCAGGATGCGATGCTCGAACTGGACGCCCCGCACCTCAAGCAACTGGCCGTCACCACCAAGACCTACCCGGAGCTGGCGATCCTGCTGGAGCGCGCCATCATCGATAATCCGCCGGCGATCATCCGCGACGGCGGCGTCCTGAAAACCGGCTACGACACCGAACTGGACGAACTGTTGTCGCTGAGCGAAAACGCCGGGCAGTTCCTGATCGACCTGGAAGCCCGGGAAAAAGCCCGCACGGGCCTGGCCAACCTCAAGGTCGGCTATAACCGGGTCCACGGCTATTTCATCGAGTTGCCGAGCAAGCAGGCCGAGTCGGCACCGGCAGACTACATCCGGCGCCAGACCCTCAAGGGCGCCGAGCGCTTTATCACCCCGGAACTCAAGGAATTCGAGGACAAGGCCTTGTCGGCCAAGAGCCGCGCCCTGGCCCGGGAGAAGATGCTCTACGAAGCCTTGCTCGAAACCTTGATCGGCGAACTGCCGCCGCTGCAGGACACCGCCGCGGCCCTGGCCGAGCTGGATGTGCTGAGCAACCTCGCCGAACGCGCACTGAACCTGGACCTGAATTGCCCGCGCTTTGTCGACGAACCGTGCATGCGCATCAGCCAGGGACGCCACCCGGTGGTCGAGCAGGTGCTGACCACACCGTTCGTAGCCAATGACCTGGCGCTCGATGACAATACCCGCATGCTGGTGATCACCGGTCCTAACATGGGCGGTAAATCCACCTACATGCGCCAGACCGCGCTGATCGTGCTGCTGGCCCATATCGGCAGCTTCGTGCCGGCAGCCAGCTGCGAGTTGTCCCTGGTGGACCGGATCTTCACCCGGATCGGTTCCAGCGACGACCTGGCCGGAGGACGCTCGACCTTCATGGTGGAAATGAGCGAAACCGCCAACATCCTGCACAACGCCACCGAGCGCAGCCTGGTGCTGATGGACGAAGTCGGACGCGGCACCAGCACCTTCGACGGCCTGTCCCTGGCCTGGGCAGCGGCGGAACGCCTCGCGCAACTGCGGGCCTACACCCTGTTCGCCACCCACTACTTCGAACTGACCGTGCTGCCGGAAAACGAGCCATTGGTGGCCAACGTGCATCTCAATGCCACCGAGCACAATGAACGCATCGTCTTCCTCCACCACGTACTGCCCGGCCCGGCCAGCCAGAGCTACGGCCTGGCGGTGGCACAGCTGGCCGGCGTGCCGAGCGATGTGATCACCCGTGCCCGCGAGCACCTGAGTCGCCTGGAGACCACCAGCCTGCCCCACGAGCAGCCGGTCGCCAAACCAGGAAAACCAGCCGCTCCGATGCAAAGCGATATGTTCGCCAGCCTGCCCCATCCGGTGCTGGATGAACTGGCCAAGCTCAACCTCGACGACCTGACGCCACGGCGTGCATTGGAAATGCTCTATACAATGAAGACACGGATCTAACGCAGCGGACTACAAGCTGCTAGAATCTCGCGCGGTTTGGGATGCTGCGAACTATTAGCCTGGTTCGCAGACTATCGCTCCCAGACCTGGCGAGCCCATTCTGATAGGGTTTCGCTGCCGCCGCCTGAGGAGAGAACTAGAAATGACCTTCGTCGTCACCGACAACTGCATCAAGTGCAAGTACACCGACTGCGTAGAAGTCTGTCCGGTGGACTGCTTTTACGAAGGCCCGAACTTCCTGGTCATTCACCCGGATGAGTGCATCGACTGCGCGCTTTGCGAGCCGGAATGCCCTGCTGTGGCTATTTTCTCCGAGGATGAAGTCCCGGAGGATATGAAGGAGTTCATTCAGTTGAACGTTGATCTGGCCGAGATCTGGCCCAACATCACTGAGAAGAAAGAATCACTGCCGGACGCTGAAGAGTGGGATGGCAAAAAAGGCAAGATCAAGCACCTCGAACGCTGATTGCACCGCGCTCGACAAAAAGGCCCCTTGCGGGCCTTTTTTTTGTGCCTTCACTTTTCTACAGGCAAAAAAAAGGGGCGGTGTGACCCGCCCACATTTTTTCCCTAGTCCCTTTTTTCCCTTTCATCGTCCTGATGAATCGCATCCCGCGATGTTCCTTCCAGCAATCTGTCCTTGATCGCCGTGTCTATCCGTCGACACAGGGGCGATATTAAAGACTTTCTGAGTCGCTGCAACAGGATCCAAAGTGCCATCTCTTCAGGATTGGATCCATTTAAAACACAAAAAAACCATATATTTCAATTGGTTAAGAGAAATACCCAGTAATCGAGACAGCAAATTATCCTCGATCGCTTACGCAAGATGTAAGCAATGGCTTACACGCCGAGGCAGGTAAAACAGAACTTCTGGATCCAATCCTGGCCCGCAGCGTCCAAAAGCGGGTGCTGAATGAAGCAAACGGCGCACATAAAAAAGGCCTCGATCAATGCGAGGCCTGGGAGACAGACAGGACGACTTCAACTCTGCGGCTTGAGCCCTTGGGAAAGGCCGAACATGAACAACAGAAGATCGTGGTCGGGTTTGGCATCGGCCGCCTTGGCAACACGGGGCATAGGACAATGTCCGGCACCGGCCGCGGTAGTCAGGACCTCAGGACCGGGCTGCTCCCAGACCACCAGGGCCAGGGAGGCCACGGCCAGCGCACTGACCAGAAACAAACCTCGAGCGACTTCTAACTTCATTACCATAAGCCTTTGATGGTATTGCTGAACATCTATCCTCAAAATAGCTCAGTTTTCCCTGTGCCGTGGCACTCAACGACGAGTGGTGTCGTAGCTTTTTGAGATCATCCGCCGCGTCTTGGCGTATTTCAGGGCGCCAAAGACGGGCCTTTCCCAGGTGAACATTTCGTTTCCGGTCATGTATCAGGCCCGCCCAGGTCAACATGAAAGCGGCAGCCATTGGGTGTCATGGTGGTCAGGCTGACATGCCAACCCTGGTTTTCGCAGATCCGCTGGACCAGAGACAAGCCCAGCCCAAGGCCTTCACCGCGTTTTTCGTTACCGCGTACGAAGGGCTGGAACATGGCTTCGCGCTTCTCTTCCGGAATCCCCACGCCGCTGTCTTCCACCACGAACCCGGCCGGCTCCAGGCTCAGGCGGATAAAGCCCTGGTCGGTGTAGTGCAAGGCATTGCGCAGCAGGTTACCCATTACGGCGTGGAGGAAGGTGGCGTTATAGCGGGTATCCGGAGGATTGCCGGGATCGACGATCAGCCTCAGGCCCTTCTCTTCAATCGGTGCACGCCACAATCCGATCAAGTCGTCCGCTACCCGACTCAGGGAGACCTGCGGCGACATGCTGGCGTCCTCACGCTGGGCCCGGGCGAGCATCAGGAAGGTCTGCACCAGCTCGCGCATTTCCTCGCAGGCCCGGGCAATGCGTTCGACCTGATTGCGCCCGCGTTGGTCGATGGCCGGGTTTTCCAGCAACAGCTCACAGGAGGTCGCCAATACCATCAGCGGCGTACGCAGCTCATGACTGACATCGCTGGTGAACAGGCGCTCGCGAGTCAGGGCGTCACGCAGCCGGCCGAGGGTGGCGTCGAACGCCACCGCCAGTTCACCCACTTCGTCAGCGGCGTAATCCGGCGCCAGGGACGGTGCCAGCCCGAGCAACTGATCACGATGACGCACCTGGCGGGCCAGGCGTACCACCGGGGCCATCACCCGCCGGGCGAGAATCCAGCCGAGAAACACGGCCAGGGCCAGGGCCAGGACAAATCCCACCAGCACCACGGCAAACAACACCCGCTCACGCTCTTCGAAGTCACTCTGGTCCTGCAACAGCACGTAACGCCGGCCGTCGACCACCTCGACCATGGCGTGGTAGGACAGTTGGTCGCGAAACACCTCGTGGAACCCGGCGTCCAGATGACGCAGATCCCTGGGCAAGGCGAAATCCCCCGGACCGCCGCTGAAATAGAACAGTTGATCGGGCTCGGGTCGATGGCTCCAGTCATTGACACTGTCCATCAGCAACAGACGCTGGAGATCGCCTCCCAGGCCCGCGGAAATCAGCCTTTCCTCAACCAGGTGAACCGTCGCCACGATGCCTATGGCAAAGGTCCCCGCCACCAGGGCGCTCATCAGCGCAAAGGCGATGATGATGCGTTGGGCAAGGCTCTGTTTAAACTCCATCGCGGCCTTCGGCCAGGCGATAGCCGACGCCATGTACGGTATGCAGCAAAGGCTTTTCGAAAGGCTTGTCGATCACCTGGCGCAATTGGTGGACGTGACTGCGCAAGCTGTCGCTGTCCGGGCAATCGTCGCCCCACAGGGCTTCCTCGAGGACTTCGCGACGCAGTACATGGGGGCTTTTCTGCATCAGCACCGCCAGCAGCTTCAAGCCCACCGGGTTGAGCTTGAGCAGACGCCCTTCGCGGGTCACTTCCAGGGTATCGAGGTCGTAGCTCAGCTCACCGACCTGCAAGGCCCGGCGTCCGCCGCCCTGGGCCCGGCGCAGGACTGCTTCGATCCGCGCCGCCAGTTCCGACAGGGCGAACGGCTTGAGCAGGTAGTCGTCGGCACCGGACTTGAAACCTTGCAGACGATCATCCAGTTGATCGCGGGCGGTGAGCATGATCACCGGGGTGTCGCGCCGGGCATCTTCACGCAGGCGCTTGCACAGGGTGAAACCATCGATACCCGGCAACATGATATCCAGCACGATCAGGTCGTAATGTTCGGTGGCAGCCAGGTGCAGGCCCGACAAGCCGTCCTGCGCACAGTCCACGGTATAGCCTTTAAGCCCCAGGTAATCAGCCAGGTTGGCGAGGATATCGCGGTTGTCTTCAACCAGTAGAATTCGCATGGGTACTCTCTCCGTACGCGGTAACGGCCATGTCTTGGCCCGCGCAGCTTAAGGGCAAGCCTGTGGCAGCGACAAGCCGCGCGATAAAAGCAGTCGCTGCGCCCATGACTCGCCGAAAAAAAGAAACCCCGCACAAGGCGGGGTTTCTTTGTAGCAGGTGGGGCCGACTTACATCATGCCGCCCATACCACCCATGCCGCCCATGTCTGGCATACCGCCGCCAGCTGCACCTTCTTTCTTCGGTGCATCGGCAATCGCAACATCGGTGGTCAGCAGCAGACCAGCAATGGAAGCAGCTGCCTGCAGCGCCGAACGGGTTACCTTGGTAGGGTCCAGGATGCCCATTTCGATCATGTCGCCGTACTCGCCGGTAGCAGCGTTGTAACCGAAGTTGCCTTTGCCGTTCTTGACTGCGTTGACCACGACACTTGGCTCATCACCGCTGTTGGCGGCAATCTGGCGCATCGGCGATTCAACGGCGCGACGCAGCACGGAGATACCCACGTTCTGGTCGGCGTTGTCGCCGGTCAGTTCGGTCAGTGCTTCCAGGGCACGGATCAGGGCAACGCCACCGCCAGGGACCACGCCTTCTTCAACGGCTGCACGGGTCGCGTGCAGGGCGTCTTCAACGCGGGCTTTCTTCTCTTTCATTTCAACTTCGGAACCAGCGCCAACCTTGATCACAGCAACGCCGCCGGACAGCTTGGCCAGACGCTCTTGCAGTTTTTCACGGTCGTAGTCGGAGGAAGTATCGGCAACCTGGGCACGGATCTGAGCGATACGGGCTTCGATGTCGCCTTGAACGCCGGCACCGTCGACGATGATGGTGTTTTCCTTGGACAGGGTCACGCGCTTGGCGCTACCCAGGTGGTCCAGGGTGGTGCTTTCCAGGCTCAGGCCGATCTCTTCGGAGATCACGGTACCGCCAGTCAGGACAGCGATATCCTGCAGCATCGCCTTGCGACGATCACCGAAGCCCGGTGCCTTGACGGCAGCGACCTTGACGATACCGCGCATGTTGTTCACAACCAGGGTCGCCAGGGCTTCGCCTTCAACGTCTTCGGCCACGATCAGCAGTGGACGGCCGGCTTTGGCAACGGCTTCCAGCACTGGCAGCATTTCGCGGATGTTGGAGATTTTTTTGTCGACCAGCAGGATCAGCGGGCCGTCCAGCTCGGCGACCATGGTTTCCGGCTTGTTGACGAAGTACGGGGACAGGTAGCCACGGTCGAACTGCATGCCTTCTACAACCGACAGTTCGTTTTCCAGGCCCGAGCCTTCTTCAACGGTGATCACGCCTTCTTTACCGACTTTTTCCATGGCTTCGGCAATGATGTCGCCGATGGAGCTGTCGGAGTTGGCGGAGATGGTGCCGACCTGAGCGATGGCCTTGGTGTCGGCGCAAGGCTTGGACAGGGCTTTGAGCTCTTTGACGATGGCGATGGTCGCCTTGTCGATACCGCGCTTGAGGTCCATCGGGTTCATGCCGGCAGCGACAGCCTTCAGGCCTTCGTTGACGATCGACTGAGCCAGTACGGTGGCGGTGGTGGTGCCGTCGCCAGCGTCATCGTTGGCACGGGAAGCAACGTCCTTGACCAGTTGCGCGCCCATGTTTTCGAAACGGTCTTCCAGCTCGATTTCCTTGGCAACGGAAACGCCGTCCTTGGTGATGGTCGGAGCGCCGAAGCTCTTCTCGATGATCACGTTACGGCCTTTCGGGCCCAGGGTCGCTTTTACCGCGTCAGCCAGGACGTTGACGCCTTTGAGCATTTTTTTGCGGGCGGAGTCGCCAAACAGAACTTCTTTAGCAGCCATGATCGTAATTCCTTGAATACTTTGTCGTAACGGGAAAAATGAGCGGGAATCAGCCTTCGATAACAGCGAGAATCTCGTTCTCGGCCATTACCAGCAGGTCTTCGCCGTCTACTTTCACAGTGTTGCTGCCGGAGTAAGGGCCGAATACCACCTTGTCACCCACTTTCACGGCCAGCGCACGGACTTCACCGTTGTCCAGCACGCGGCCGGTACCTACAGCGAGAATTTCACCGTGGTTGGCTTTCTCGGCAGCCGAACCTGGCAGCACGATACCGCCGGCGGTTTTTTTCTCTTCTTCGCTGCGACGGATGACGACGCGGTCATGCAGAGGACGAAGCTTCATTGTCGATCTCTCCTAATTATGGTTTTCAAGGGTCGATGTCGATACCGACCGGTTTAGCAAATCCGGCGTTGCCGGTTGCGGCTCGCCAAGCGAACCGCGAAAGACTGTCTGGCGATTTTCGCCAAAACCTTGCGGTGACCGTTACATAAGGTCACCAAAGGTAATTTCAAGGGCGAGGTGACGTTTTTTTTACCTTATGGTGCCGAAAACCAACACGGCACCCGAAGGTGCCGTGTCGTTGTGCTGACGATCAGGAATCGCGGTGTTCGAACTCGCCTTCGATGACCTGGGGCTGCCGGCTGGCGGCCGGCGCCGATCCCGACGGACCACGGGGCTGCAGATCGTCGGCAAAGGCCCGCTGACGCAATGCCTGCTCTTCGACGCGCCGACGCATGCGGTCGGCCAACAGGCGGCGGGTCATGGGCAACAACAGGACCAGGCCGATAATATCGCTGATAAACCCCGGCAGCAGCAGCAGGCCACCGCCCAGGGCCAGCATCAGGCCCTCGAGCATGGTCTGGGCCGGCAACTCGCCGCGGTTGAGACTTTCCCGCGCCCGCAACGCCGTGGCGATCCCTGCAACCCGCAGGACCAGCACACCCAGCATCGAGCCGAGAATGATCAGCGCCAGGGCCGGGAAAAACCCGATCGCGGTACTGACCTGGAAAAACACATACAGCTCTAGCACCGGAAACAGCAGAAAGAGCAATAAAAAAGCGCGCATCAAATGGTTCCTCTACGGAAGAATGCCTTCCACTTAACCTGAGATGACGTCGACAGGTTGTGAATTCAAGCTGAAGCGGCTTCCTTTTTTGGCCAATGCTCGGCGTGAGCCAGGGAAACCAAGGCTTCGCGAACTTGTGTCGGCGTGTTGCAAGGTGTTTCGAAGGGCAGCCAGTACAGCGCCTGGCCAATGCGCAGGTGCATGCCTTCGGTGTCGATACCCGCCAGTTGCGCAGGCACTGTATCCGGCAGGCCGGCCAGGGCGACGTAGTGGGCGATGGCCTTGGCGTGGTCGCTATTCATGTGTTCGACCATGCTGATCTCGGCCTTGCCGGCGAAGGGGTTCGCCAAGGTGACCTGATCCAGCCAGTGAATCGCGCCGAAACCACCGATATAGCGGTGCCGCACCGGGTTGAGCACCCAGAAGTCGAAATCGTGGGCCTGATGGTAGTTCCGCGAATCCGGGAAGTAGCGATAGTAACGCTCGGCCGCTGCCTCGATCACCTCGGGATCGCTGAGCTTTTCGGCCTCGGCCAGGTAGGTCAGGCGACCGACCGCCTGCACGTCTTCGGCATCGCGCTCGCCCACCAGCAGGGAACACTTGGGGTCCTTCTGCAGGTTATGGGTATGCTGGGCGATCCGGCTGATCAGGATCAACGCACGCCCCTGGTCGTCAAGGCAGTAAGGCACCACGGAGCCAAACGGGAAACCGGGCATGGCCTTGGAGTGCGTGGACAACACCCCCCGGTACTCCTTGAGCAGCAGCTCACGGGCGTTCTTGGCAACTTCAGTACTCACCTTTATGACTCCTCGTCAGAAACCGTCGGCAAGCCCTTGGACTTGCGAATGAAAATCAGTGACAAAATAAACATTATCTGTGACGGAGGCCAGGGTCGGGGAAGCGGTGCGATTACCAGACGACGCCGAAGCCAGCCGTGTAGCGGGTCTTGTTCAGGCTGCTCTCCGCATCGCCCTGGACCACGTTGCGCTCGGCCTTGAGGTTCAGCGAGGCCCACTCGGTCACTTTGTAGCGCAGGCCCATCTGGGCGTCGAGGGAATACTCCGAAGGCCCGCTCAACGGCTTGCCCACTTCGCCGTTGGTGAAGAACTGCACCGTCTTGCCCACCAGGTTACGGCTGTAGTCCCATTTCATCCCCAGCGAATAAAAGTTCTTCTTATCGCCGTTACTGTACTCGTAGTCGGTATTGTTGAGCAGCGAACCGAGGGAAAACGCCCCCAGCTCATTGTCCCAGAACTGGTAGCCAGGACCGGTACCGACGATACGTTGGCGCGACAGTTCTTCCACGAAGTCACGCTTGTAGGTCAGGCGCCCCTGCCAGAACCACTTTTCGGTGATAAAGCGGTCCAGGGCATACTCGACGTTCCAGTTGTTGGCGGTCACGATATTGTTCTGGAACTCGCGGTTGTACTCACCCTGGGCATTATGCCGCCAGGCGCCATGGCGGGCAGTCGTCTTGAAGCCGATGTCGTAGTCGTCGGTGTCCTGATCCGCCCGTTTGTAGTCCAGGGCCAGGTCGACATTGCCCTTCCACACCAGGTCCTCGATCACCGGCTTGGGCTTGACGATCTGCTTGATACTCACGAGGTCGACGGTTTTCGGCGCTTCGCCGTTGACCAGCGTCACCTTGCCGTCCGCCGCCGCTTTCAGGGACTTGGCCTTCTCCCCCGTGTAGGCATCCTGCTTGACCAGCAGCTCCTGGTCGCTTTCCAGGGTCTTGACCTGCTTCCAGTCCACCGGGATCGCTCCGGCGTAATCGGTCTGGATCAACAGCTTGCCGCCGTCGAACAGGCTGATCTTGCCCGTCAGGCGATCGCCGTTCTTCAACCAGACGGTATCGGCCAGCAACGGCGTCGAGGCACTGAGAACAGCAAGGCACAGCAGGGTTCTGGATAACATAAGCAGAGAGAGGACTCGGGTTTGCGGAAAAAAACCGGCATTATCCCGCAGGGCAATACCTTGACCAAAGAGTGACCGACTGAACGACACCCTAGTTCAATAATCACCCATGACTCACAGAAATAACCTACACAAGCAGCCAGATCCCCGAACAGGACTGCCTCAATGACCGACGACAGCAGCGGCGGCGAAAGCCCTGCACAGATGCGCCGCACCGCCCTCTACCTGACCCTGGCGCAAGTGCCCGAAGGCCGGGTCGTGACCTATGGCCAACTGGCCGAGCTGGCGGGTCTGGGGCGTGCCGCCCGTTTTGTCGGACGGACCTTGAGCCAGTTGCCCGCCGATACGAGCCTGCCCTGGCATCGGGTGCTGGGTGCCGGCGGTCGGATCAGCCTGCCCGCCGGCAGCCCCTCCGGCGACGAACAACGCGCCCGGCTGCGGACTGAAGGCCTGACGGTCCTGAACAATCGTGTCGATATCAAGCGCCATGGCTGGCGCCCGATAGAGCACAGCGGTTAGAGTGCGCGCTTTGTTTCCGTTAACCTGAGGCAGATTCCAGCCCATGCCCCGTAAAACCTGGCGCGCCGCGCTCGCCGCTTATGCCAGCCCCTCGACACTCGTGCTCCTGCTGCTCGGTTTCGCCGCCGGTCTGCCTTATATGTTGGTGTTTTCCACGCTTTCCGTCTGGCTGCGTGAAGCCGGCGTGGCCCGTGAAACCATCGGTTATGCCAGCCTGATCGGCCTCGCCTACGCCTTCAAATGGGTCTGGTCGCCGCTGCTCGACCAATGGCGCCTGCCGTTGCTCGGAAAACTCGGGCGCCGCCGTTCCTGGTTGGTGCTGGCGCAGATCCTGATCGTCCTCGGGTTGATCGGCATGGGTTTCTGCGATCCGCAGAAACACCTGTCCTGGCTGATCGCCATTGCTGTTGTCGTGGCCTTCGCCTCCGCGACCCAGGACATCGCGGTGGACGCCTATCGCCTGGAAATCGCCAACGACAGCCAGCAGGCCGCCCTGGCTGCCAGCTATATGTCGGGGTATCGGGTTGCCGCCCTGCTGGCCACCGCCGGCGCGCTGTTTATCGCCGAAGGTTTCGGTTCCACCGGCTTCAGCTACAAGCATTCGGCCTGGACCGGCACCTACGTGCTGTTCGGCCTGCTGATGATTCCGGCGCTGCTCACCACCTTCTTCATGCGCGAACCGCCAGTGCCGCTAAGGACCCAGCTCTCCGCCGGGCGCTACAGCTTCGTGCACCAGCTGTCCTCGGTCTTCGTGCTGATCGTCCTGCTGGTCTCGGTACCGGCGATGTTCACCCAGCTCTACAACACCGATTTCGCCAGCGTGCTGTTCCAGGGCCGGAGCATGCTTGACCTGCTGCTGGAAGACCGTGCCTTCCTGCGCGCGATCCTCTATACCATCCTCACCACCCTCTGCCTGTCGAGCATGGGCCGTCGCGGCCTGGCGCCGGTGCTGACGCCGGTCAACGACTTTATCGTCCGTTATCGCTGGCAGGCCCTGCTATTGCTGGGGCTGATCGCCACCTATCGGATGTCGGACACGGTGATGGGCGTGATGGCCAACGTGTTCTATATCGACCAGGGCTTTACCAAGGACCAGATCGCCGGGGTCAGCAAGATCTTCGGCCTGATCATGACCCTGGTCGGGGCCGGCATGGGCGGCCTGCTGATCGTGCGCTTCGGCATCCTGCCGATCCTGTTCATCGGCGGCGCGGCCTCGGCGGCGACCAACCTGCTGTTCATGCTGCTGGCCGATATGGGCCCGAACCTGAAGATGCTGATTGTCACCATCTCCCTGGACAACTTCAGTTCGGGCCTGGCGACCTCGGCCTTCGTCGCCTATCTGTCGAGCCTGACCAACCTGAAGTTCTCCGCCACCCAGTACGCCCTGCTCAGTTCGATCATGCTCCTGCTGCCGCGCCTGATCGGCGGTTATTCCGGGGTGATGGTGGAAAAGTTCGGCTACCACAAGTTCTTCATCATTACCGCCGTGATGGGTATTCCGACCCTGATCCTGATCGCCCTGCACTGGTATCAGTCCAGCCGTGGCGAAGGCGCGATACCCACCGCCGTCGGCGAAGAAACCCCGTAAATACAGGCCCGCACCGCTCTCCCCCGGAGCGGTGCGGCGACACGCCTGTACGTCGCCGGATCACACCCGTACAATGCTCAGTCATTTTCAGTCATCAGCAAGCGACAACGGCCAACCATGCGCACCAGTCAATATTTGCTCGCCACACAGAAAGAAACGCCTTCCGATGCGGTCGTGATCAGCCATCAGTTGATGCTGCGCGCCGGGATGATCCGCAAACTCGCTTCCGGCCTGTACACCTGGCTGCCCATGGGCCTGCGTGTCATGCGCAAGGTCGAAGCCATCGTGCGCGAGGAAATGAACGCGGCCGGCGCCCTGGAAGTGCTGATGCCCGGCATCCAGCCGGCTGAACTGTGGCAGGAATCCGGTCGTTGGGAACAATATGGCCCCGAACTGCTGCGCCTGAAAGATCGCCACGACCGCGACTTCTGTGCCGGCCCGACCCACGAAGAAGTGATCACCGATCTGTGCCGCAACGAGCTGAGCAGCTACAAGCAGCTGCCGATCAACCTGTACCAGATCCAGACCAAGTTCCGTGACGAAATCCGCCCACGCTTCGGCCTGATGCGCGGTCGCGAATTCATCATGAAGGACGCCTACTCCTTCCACGTCGACCAGGCTTCGCTGCAGGTCACCTACGACCGCATGCACCAGGCGTACTGCAATGTCTTTACCCGCCTGGGCCTGAAGTTCCGCCCCGTGGAAGCGGACAACGGCTCCATCGGCGGCGCCGGTTCCCATGAGTTCCACGTACTGGCCGAGTCCGGCGAAGACGATATCGTCTTCAGCAACGGCTCCGAGTACGCGGCGAATATCGAGAAGGCCGAAGCCGTGCCTCGCGAAACCTCGCGCCCGGCGCCGACCGAAGCCCTGCGCCTGGTCGACACCCCTGATGCAAAAACCATTGCGCAGTTGGTCGAAGGCTACAACCTGGCGATCGAAAAGACCGTCAAGACCCTGATCGTCCACGCCGAAGAAGAAGGCAAGCTGATTGCCCTGATCATCCGCGGCGATCACGAGTTGAACGAAATCAAGGCCGCCAACCAGCCAGGCGTTGCCAGCCCGCTGGTCATGGCTTCCGATACCGAACTGCGTGACGCCATCGGTGCCGGTGCCGGCTCCCTCGGCCCGTTGAACCTGCCGCTGCCGATCATCATCGACCGTTCGGTCGAGCTGATGAGCGACTTCGGTATCGGCGCCAACATCGACGACAAGCACTACTTCGGCGTCAACTGGGAACGTGACCTGCCCGTACCGACCGTGGCCGACCTGCGCAACGTCGTGGCCGGCGATCCGAGCCCGGACGGCAAGGGCACCCTGGAGATCAAGCGCGGCATCGAAGTCGGCCACATCTTCCAGCTGGGCACCAAGTACAGCGAAGCGATGAAGTGCCAGGTCCTGGGCGAAAACGGCAAGCCGGTGACCCTGACCATGGGCTGCTACGGTATTGGCGTGTCCCGCGTGGTCGCTGCCGCCATCGAGCAGAACAACGACGCCAACGGCATCATCTGGAGCGACTCCCTGGCGCCGTTCCAGATCGCCCTGGTACCGCTGCGCTATGAAACCGAACAGGTTCGCGAAGCCACCGACAAGCTCTACGCCGAATTGACGGCCGCCGGCTTCGAAGTGCTGCTGGACGACCGCGACAAGAAAACCAGCCCGGGCATCAAGTTCGCCGACATGGAACTGATCGGCATTCCCCATCGGATCGTGGTCAGCGACCGCGGCCTGGCCGAAGGCAACCTGGAATACAAGAGCCGCACCGAGGCCGAGGCGCACGCGCTGCCGGTCGCCGACGTGCTGTCCTTCCTTCAGGCCCGTATCCGTCGCTGAGTCCAGATAGAGCGCCCATGTTCAATCGAAGTACCTTAGCCCTCGGGGGCGCCGCCTTGTGCGGCGCCCTGCTGGTCAGCGGCTGCGCCAACCAGATGTCACAACGCAGCGAGCATGAAGAGCGTGTCGAGCGCAAACTGCTCGCTCACAGCCTGCAGATCGATGTCGGTGACCCCAAGGTTCTCGAGCTGCCGCAACGTCGCGTGCGGATTCACGAGCAGAAGACCTTCGAAGTCACCGAATTCGATGTTACCCGTCGTTATGATCGCTACACGCCTTATCAAGGCTGGCGCAAGGTCTATGAAATGCCGCTCGGGGCCCTGGCCCTGATCGGTGGCGCAGCTGCCAATGTGGCCAATATCTTTGCCCTCGGCCATATGCCGGACAGCATGACCCATGGCTGGCTCAAGGACGGCATCGACGGCCTCAATCCGTTCATGAACGTCGAGTCCGGCGGCCGTGCCCAGCAGAACCTGGCCGGGGTCGAGGAAATCCAGCGCGACAAGCGTACGGAATACTCGAGCCTGCCGTGGTCCGAACGCCCGGTGGAAGTAGTCGCCGGCAAACAGACCGCCGAGCTGACCACCGACCGCAATGGCGTGCTGCGCCTCAACCTGCTGGACAGCCCGTTTGCCGAGCAGGACCTGTATCGCATCGGCAACCTGCAGATCCGCGTGGAAGATGCCCAGGGTGAAATTCACTCGGACTCCAGCCTGTCCATCAGCAGCAAGCTGCGCGGCAAGCTGCTGGAGGCCCACGACCTGATCTACAACGACCTGGAGGGTGACGACGTCAACCAATGGGTGCATCGGGTCAAGCGCCTGTCGGAGTTGGGGCTGGAGGACGAAGCCAGCGAACTGGAGCAGAGCCTGATCGAACTGACCCGCAACGATCCCGAGTTGCAGCGTGAGTTTCTCAAGACCCTGACCAAAAAAGCCGGGCGGCTGGTGGCGGATCCCGCGGCCAACTGAAGCGTTCGAGCGGGCTGAAGACTAATCGCTTCAGCCGCTGAACAACTCCAGCTGTTCATGCCCACCGCGCAAATCCTGCAAGCGCACACCAATCCCCAGCAACCGCACCGGCCGGTCGCCTCGGGCAAAAGCCTGGCTCAGCAACTGCCGATAACCCTCCAGATCCCGCCCTGCCCCGGCCTGCTCCAGGGTCGTCTGGGTAAAGTCGTGGAACTTCACTTTGACGAAGGGCTTGCCCGGCCGATAGCTGCTGTCGAGTCGGGCAATGCGCCCGGCGAGGGTTTCCATCAGTTCGGGGAGTTTTTCCAGGCAACTGGCGAGGTCCGGCAAGTCGGCATCGTAGGTGTTTTCGACACTCACCGACTGCCGCCGGCTATCGTTGTGCACCAGCCGCTCATCGATGCCCCGGGCCAATCCCCACAGGCGCTCGCCAAAACTGCCGAACTCGCGGACCAGGGCCAACTTGCCCCATTCGCGCAATTGCAGGCAATCGGTAATTCCCAACCGCCCGAGCTTGTCCGCCGTGACCTTGCCGACCCCGTGCAGCTTGTTGACCGGCAAGCCGGCAACGAAGTCCTCCACCTGATCAGGTGTGATCACAAACAATCCGTTGGGCTTTTTCCAGTCGCTGGCAATCTTGGCCAGAAACTTGTTCGGCGCCACTCCGGCGGAGACGGTGATATGCAATTGCTTGGAGACCCGGCGCCGGATGTCCTGGGCAATGCGTGTCGCGCTGCCGGCAAAGTGCGGGCTGTCGGACACGTCGAGGTAGGCTTCATCCAGGGACAAGGGCTCGATCAGATCGGTGTAGTCGCGAAAGATCGCCTGGATATCCTTCGACGCTTCCTTATAGGCATCCATGCGCGGCTTGACGATGACCAGGTCCGGACACAGGCTCAAGGCATGCCGCGACGACATCGCCGACCGCACGCCAAAGGCTCGCGCCTCGTAATTGCAGGTGGCAATCACCCCCCGCCGATCCGCTGAACCGCCCACCGCCATGGGCTTGCCAGCCAGGCTCGGGTTATCACGCATCTCGATGGCGGCGTAGAAGCAATCACAGTCGACGTGGATGATTTTGCGTTGCGTCATGAAAACACAGGTTCATTCAGGGAGCGGAAACACTACAGGCCAGCAGTATCTCACCGACACCTGTATATAGCACCAGTAGTTTGATTCTTCCTCTTTACTTGTAGGAAACAACCCCTATGAATTTATTTTTTCAATCGAAAAGCACTCGTCGATAGAGCTGAAAGCCTTACCCGGCATGGCCCCGAGCCCCTATGAAGAGCCCACCTCAAGCGCTAAGCGGTTGAACAATAAAGGGGTTTTCCTCAATTAGGGTTTGACAGCCCAGCGTTTCTCTGTAGAATGCCGACACACAGACGCGGGATGGAGCAGTCTGGTAGCTCGTCGGGCTCATAACCCGAAGGTCGTCGGTTCAAATCCGGCTCCCGCAACCAAACATCAAAAAAGGCTACTCGAAAGAGTGGCCTTTTTTGTGCGTGGGTGTTTTCACCTGGCAGCCTGAAAAAACCTTGATTGTCTGAGACTTAGCGAAAGCAGCCGGTCAAATCGAGGTTTTGCACATTATTTTGACCAAACGGACCATTAACGGTTGACACCCCGCCGTTCGGCTGTAGAATGCCGCCACACAGACGCGGGATGGAGCAGTCTGGTAGCTCGTCGGGCTCATAACCCGAAGGTCGTCGGTTCAAATCCGGCTCCCGCAACCAAATATCAGAAAAGGCTGCTCGAAAGAGTGGCCTTTTTTGTATCCGCCGAAAAAACTTTCATCCAATCAAGGCAGGACGGATCGAACCCTCGACGGATAACGCAGTCAATGGGTGCACAGGCTAAGCTGAATCCGCAACAAACTTCCTCTACAACAGCCCGGGGCGTGGGTCGCCGTACAACGGCCAGACACGTTAATATTTGCAATTATTTTGTCCATAGGGATTGGTAACTTGGCTGGATACCCCCATCCTGTCGCGCACAATCCTAGAGGTGATTGATGCGCGCCAACTCGTCCGAACCACACGATACTGTTACAGCAACACACCCGATCTCCGCCAACCGTCTCCGTTGGCTGGATCTGTTGAGCAAGTACCGGCAGTCCGTCGGCCTGGCCATCACTCTGTTCCTGTTCGCTATCGCCCTGATCGCCTGTCGCCACCTGTTGATCGAACTCGACCTGGACGCCCTGCACGATTCGATTCTCAGCGTGCCCAAGCCAGCATTGGCCGGCGCCCTGGCGGCGACCGCCATCGGCTTCATGATCCTGCTGGGCTATGAGTGGTCCGCCAGCCGTTACGCCGATGTACAGCTGCCGAAACGTACCCTGGCACTCGGCGGCTTCACCGCCTTCGCCATCGGCAACGCCATTGGTTTGTCGCTGCTGTCCGGCGGTTCGGTGCGCTATCGACTCTATGCCCGTTTCGGCCTGGGGGCCGCCGAAGTCGCGCGGATGACCCTGTTCGCCAGTCTCTCGCTGGGTTGCGCGCTGCCCCCCCTGGCCGCCCTGGCAACCCTGAGCAACCTGCCCGCGGCGTCCGAAGCCCTGCACTTGCCGATCTATCTCCTCGGCGGCATCGCAGTGGTCGTGCTGGCCTTGACCGCCCTACTGGCGGTCGGCATCTATCGCCGGCGCCTGCCGGAACAACCGATCAAGGACAACCTGCTGGTCAAGGTCGGACGTCGCACCCTGCGCCTGCCGAGTGCCCGACTGACCCTGCTGCAACTGGTGATTACCGCCCTGGACGTGGCCGCCGCCGCGACCGTGCTCTATCTGCTGTTGCCCGTAGCCCCACCGTTCGGCGCCTTCCTGCTGGTGTACCTGCTGGCCCTGGCCGCCGGTGTGCTCAGCCATGTGCCCGGCGGCGTGGGCGTGTTCGAAGCCATCCTGCTGGCCGCCTTTGCCAATGAGCTGGGCGCCGCGCCGCTGGCCGCCGCACTGCTGCTCTATCGCCTGATCTATGTGCTGTTGCCCTTGTTGCTGGCCTGCCTGGCCCTGCTGAGCACCGAAGCCCAGCGGCTGATGAGTACCCGCCAGAGCATGCGGGTGGCATCGGGTTTCGCGGCACCGATCCTCGCCGTACTGGTGTTCCTGTCCGGTGTGGTCCTGCTGTTCTCCGGCGCGACCCCGGAAATCGACACACGCCTGGAAGGCATCGACTTCCTGGTACCGGACCGCCTGATCGACGCCTCGCACTTCGGCGCCAGCCTGGTGGGCGTGTTGTGCCTGCTGCTGGCCCAGGGCCTGCGTCGACGCCTGTCCGCCGCCTGGATGCTGACCATGACCTTGCTGCTGGTGGGCGCCCTGCTCTCGCTGCTCAAGGGTTTCGACTGGGAAGAAGCCAGCATGCTGACGGCCACCGCCTGCCTGCTGGGGATTTTCCGCCGCTCCTTCTATCGACCCAGCCGCCTCACCGAATTGCCGTTCTCGCCGCTCTATCTGGTGGCCAGTCTCTGCGTACTCGGTGCCTCGGTCTGGCTGCTGCTGTTCGCCTACCAGGACGTGCCCTACAGCCACGAGCTGTGGTGGCAGTTCGCGCTGGATGGTGATGCCCCCCGTGGCCTGCGTTCACTGCTGGGGGCCGCCGTGGTCTTGGTCGCCGTTTCGCTGACCTGGTTGCTGCGTACCGCGCGCCCGGTGATCCACCAGCCCACGCCCGATGAAATGGAGCGGGCGGTCAAGGTGCTGATGGCCTCGGACCAGCCTGATGGCGGCCTGGCCCTGACCGGCGACAAGGCGTTCCTGTTCCACCCCACCGACACCGCTTTCCTGATGTACGCCCGTCGTGGCCGCAGCCTGGTGGCGCTGTATGACCCGATCGGCCCGGCGCGCCAGCGTGCCGAACTGATCTGGCAATTCCGCGACCTGTGCGACACCCATCATGCCCGTCCGGTGTTCTATCAGGTGCGTGCGGAAAACCTGCCGTACTACATGGACATCGGCCTGACCGCCATCAAGCTCGGCGAAGAAGCCCGGGTCGACCTGCATCGCTTTGACCTCGAGTCCAAGGGCAAGGAGATGAAGGACCTGCGCTACACCTGGAACCGTGGTAGCCGCGACGGCCTGTCGCTGGAGATCTACGAACCGGGGCAGGCGCCGCTGGATGAGCTCAAGGTCATCTCCGACGCCTGGCTCACCGGCAAGAACGTGCGCGAGAAAGGTTTCTCCCTGGGCCGTTTCAGCCCCGAGTACATCAACCACTTCCGTGTCGCGATCATCCATTTCGAGGGGCGCCCGGTGGCGTTCGCCAACCTGCTCGAGACCCACAGCCATGAACTGGCCAGTCTCGACCTGATGCGTTCGCACCCCGACGCCCCCAAGCTGACCATGGAGTTCTTGATGGTTGGCCTGATTCAGCATTATAAGGCTCACGGATACGCGCGTTTCAGCCTTGGGATGGTCCCGCTGTCAGGCCTGCAACCACGGCGTGGCGCACCACTGACCCAGCGTTTGGGCTCGATGGTGTTCCAACGCGGCGAGCAGCTCTACAACTTCCAGGGCCTGCGTCGTTTCAAGGACAAGTTCCAGCCTGATTGGGAACCCCGTTACATGGCCGTGCCGGCAGGGCTTGATCCGCTGGTCGCATTGGCCGATACCGCCGCCCTGATTGCAGGCGGCTTGACTGGATTGGTGAAACGCTGATGATTCAACGCTCCTGGCGGTTGTTACTGGTAATCGTGCTGCTTCTGGCCGCGCTTGCGGGAGGCGGCTACTGGTTCTGGAACCGCCCTCCACCGGAACCTACTCTCGAACACTTGAGCCAGGCCGACGGTTCGACCCTGACCCGCCTGACCCCTGGCACGACACCCAAGGCCCAGGTAGTCGTGGCGACCCTCGCCGAAGACGCCCTGAGCGACACACAGTTGTCCGCACTGAGTCGCAGTGGCGCGGCGCTGATCGTCCAGGTGATCCTGCCCAAGGACAACTGCACACTGCAGCAGAAGGTCCTGGACAGTGCCTTGCAGCAATTGAAAGGCCCGGCGACCCTGGTCAGCGGCATCGGCCCGGGTGCGTCCCTGGCCTGGAACTGGCTGGCGTCCCAGACCAGCGACAAGGCCCAGGCCATCTCCGTGGGCTTCGTTCTCGATCAACCGGATTGCACCACCCCGGTACCGAAGACCGCGGCCCACGGCCACTGGCTGGTGGCCTGGAACGACGGCCCGGATGATCCGAGCGCGGCGTTCGTGCGCGACCAGGCGAATGCCGAAACCAGCATCAGCGACTACGACATCAAGCTGCCCCAGGTGCTGAACAACGAACTGCGCAAAATGCTGGTGGGGACGGACAACGGCGGCCTGGCCATTCCGGTGGTGGAAGTCCCGGCGGACAAGACCAGCGACACCGTGACCCTGTTCCTCTCCGGCGACGGCGGCTGGCGTGACCTGGACCGCGACGCGGCGGGTTATATGTCGAAGATGGGCTACCCGGTGGTGGGCATCGATACCCTGCGCTACTACTGGCAGCACAAGAGCCCGGAACAGACGGCTGCCGACCTGACCGAACTGATGCAGCACTACCGGCAGAAATGGGGTGCCAAGCGCTTCGTCCTGGCCGGCTACTCCTTTGGTGCCGACGTACTGCCGGCGATCTATAACCGCCTGCCGGAAAACGAGCAGCAGCGGGTCGACGCGATCATCCTGCTGGCGTTCGCCCGCAGCGGCAGTTTCGAGATTCACGTTGACGGCTGGTTGGGCAAGGCCGGCATGGAACTCGATACTGGCCCGGACATGGCCAAGCTGCCGGCAGCCAAGGTGCTGTGTATCTATGGCCAGGACGAAGTGAAGGAAAGTGGCTGCACCACCACCACCGCGGTGGGAGAGGCCGTCAAGCTGCCAGGGGGTCATCACTTCGACGAGAACTACCCGGCGCTGGCCAAGCGATTGGTGGATGCTATCCAGAAGCGTCAGGTCAAAAGCGAATGATGTGAGCCCTGTAGGCGCCCAAAGAAAAAGCCCCCGCTGCCACAAGGCAACGGGGGCTTTTTCATACCCGTGGAATCAGATCTCGACCTGGGTCCCCAGTTCGATCACCCGGTTCACCGGCAACTTGAAGAAACGCAGGTTACCGTTGGCATTCTTCAGCATGAAGGCGAACAGACTCTCCCTCCAGCGCGCCATCCCGACGATCTTCGAAGCGATCACCGTCTCACGGCTGAGGAAGTAGGTGGTGCGCATCGGACTGAAATCCAGCTCGTCCAGATGACACAGCTTCAGCGCCTCAGGCACATCCGGCTCATCGATAAAACCGAAGTGCAGGATGACCCGGAAGAACCCCTCGCCATAGGCATCGACCTCGAACCGTCGCTGCGTCGGCACCCGCGGAATGTCCTCGTACACCACCGTCAGCAACACCACCTGCTCATGCAGCACCTGGTTGTGCAGCAAGTTGTGCAACAACGCATGGGGCACCGCATCCGGCCGTGCGGTCAGGAACACCGCCGTACCCTGCACCCGATGAGGCGGCTGCACGCGAATACTGCCAATAAAGATCGGCAACGGCAGGCCCCCTTCGTCGAGGCGGTCCATCAGCAGCTCCTTGCCGCGTTTCCAGGTGGTCATGAGGATAAACAGCACGATCCCCGCCAATACCGGGAAGGCACCGCCCTGGACGATCTTGGGCACGTTGGCGGCGAAGAACAGCCCGTCCACCAGCAGGAAGCCCACCAGGATCGGCACGGTCAGGATCGGCGACCATTTCCATAGCAACAGCATCACCGCCGCCACCAGGATACTGGTGATCAGCATGGTCCCGGTCACCGCCACGCCATAAGCCGAGGCCAGGGCGTTGGAGGAGCCAAACCCGATTACCAGCAGGATCACGCCGATCATCAGGGTCCAGTTCACCGCACCGATGTAGATCTGCCCCTGCTCGGCACTCGAAGTGTGCTGGATATGCATGCGCGGGATGTAGCCCAACTGGATCGCCTGGCGGGTCAGGGAGAACGCCCCGGAGATCACCGCCTGGGAAGCGATCACCGTCGCCAGGGTCGACAGCACCACCAACGGCACCAAGGCCCAGGCCGGCGCCAGCAGATAGAAGGGGTTGCGCGCCGCGTCCGGGCTTCCCAGCAGCAAGGCGCCCTGGCCGAAGTAGTTCAGGACCAGCGCCGGCAGCACCAGGGCGAACCAGGCGCGAGCGATTGGCTTGCGACCGAAGTGGCCCATATCGGCATACAAGGCTTCGGCACCGGTCAACGCCAGCACCACCGCCCCCAGGATCGTCACACCCATGCCCGGGTGAATGACAAAGAAGTGCACGCCCCACATCGGGTTCAACGCGCTCAGTACTTCAGGGTGCAGGGAAATACCATAGGCGCCCATGACCCCCAGTACCACGAACCACGCCACCATCACCGGCCCGAACAGCTTGCCGATACTCGCGGTGCCATGTCTCTGGATCAGGAACAACGCCACCAGCACCACCAGCGACAGCGGTACCACCCAATGCTCCAACCCGTCGAAGGCAATTTCCAGACCCTCGACCGCCGAGAGCACCGAGATCGCCGGCGTGATCATGCTGTCGCCATAGAACAGTGCCGCGCCGATCAACCCGAGAACCACCAGCGTCGACTGCAATTTCGGGTATGACGCCGATGCTCGCCGCGCCAACGCGGTCAGGGCCATGATCCCGCCCTCGCCCTGGTTGTCGGCCCGCAGGATAAACAGCACATACTTGATCGAGACCACCCAGACCAGCGACCAGAAGATCAGTGCCAGAATCCCGAAGACACCGTCATGGTCGACCGGCACCCCGTAACCACCAGTGAACACCTCCTTGAGGGTATATAACGGGCTGGTGCCGATGTCGCCGTACACCACCCCTACCGCCGCTACCAGCATACCCAACGGCTTTGCCGTCGAGTGCCCGACCTGCCCCTCACTCACTGCCTGACCACCCATCAACTACTCCTACACCCCGGAATAAGGCTTCTTTCAAGAAGCACTATTTGCTTTTTCACGCAGCATGCGCTGTTTTTCTTACAGTTGCCGACGATTTATAAGTCATCGGATATTTGAAACAAAAAATGACAGCAACTCGCATCGGGCGAAGCATAGCGCAGCACTCGTCGCATTTCCCTGCATAAAGCTGGTCAAGTGCCTCGGCCATCGCTAGAATTGCGCACTTTTTGATCAGAGGCGCATCAGCGCCCACGCGACGCCCTTGTCCCAAGTGGCTCGACACCCTAATACCGAGGTTAGACATGTCCACCCCTACCGCGCCAGCCAACCCCAAGGTCGGCTTCGTATCCCTGGGTTGCCCGAAAGCACTGGTCGACTCCGAGCGCATCCTTACGCAACTGCGCATGGAAGGCTATGACGTGGTGTCCACCTACCAGGACGCCGACGTCGTGGTGGTCAACACCTGCGGCTTTATCGACAGCGCCAAGGCCGAGTCCCTGGAAGTGATCGGCGAAGCCATCAAGGAAAACGGCAAGGTGATCGTCACCGGCTGCATGGGTGTCGAAGAAGGCAATATCCGCAAGGTGCACCCCAGCGTGCTGGCCGTGACCGGCCCGCAGCAGTACGAGCAGGTAGTCAATGCCGTGCACGAAGTCGTGCCGCCGCGCCAGGACCACAACCCGCTGATCGACCTGGTGCCGCCGCAAGGCATCAAGCTGACCCCGCGCCACTACGCCTACCTGAAGATTTCCGAAGGCTGCAACCATAGCTGCAGCTTCTGCATCATCCCGTCGATGCGCGGCAAGCTGGTCAGCCGTCCGGTGGGTGACGTACTCGACGAGGCCCAGCGCCTGGTCAAGTCCGGGGTCAAGGAACTGCTGGTGATCTCCCAGGACACCAGCGCCTACGGCGTCGACGTGAAGTACCGTACCGGCTTCTGGAACGGCGCCCCGGTGAAAACCCGCATGACCGAGTTGTGCGAAGCCCTCGGCAGCCTGGGCGTGTGGGTACGCCTGCACTACGTCTACCCGTACCCCCATGTCGACGAACTGATCCCGTTGATGGCCGCCGGCAAGATCCTGCCGTACCTGGACATCCCGTTCCAACATGCCAGCCCGAAAGTGCTCAAGTCGATGAAGCGCCCGGCGTTCGAAGACAAGACCCTGGCGCGGATCAAGAACTGGCGGGAAATCTGCCCGGACCTGATCATCCGCTCGACCTTTATCGTCGGTTTCCCCGGCGAGACCGAGGAAGACTTCCAGTACCTGCTCGACTGGCTGACCGAAGCCCAGCTCGACCGCGTCGGCTGCTTCCAGTACTCGCCGGTCGAAGGCGCACCGGCCAACGACCTCGGCCTGGGCGTGGTTCCGGATGACGTCAAGCAGGAGCGCTGGGATCGCTTCATGGCCCATCAACAGGCCATCAGCACCGCCCGCCTGCAACTGCGCATCGGCCGCGATATCGAAGTGCTGATCGACGAAGTCGACGAACAGGGTGCGGTCGGTCGTTGCTTCTTCGATGCCCCGGAAATCGACGGCAACGTGTTCATCGAAGGCGCCGGCGATCTCAAGCCTGGCGACAAGGTCTGGTGCCGGGTCACCGACGCCGACGAATACGACCTCTGGGCGGAAACGATCTAAGCTGTAAATAATCTGAAAAGCCCCGCTCTTTCAACGAGATGCGGGGCTTTTTTACGGCTATAGTCTGGCGTGTGTACAACCGCGATGGAAGGAATCTGCTACATGCCCCAGCTCCCGGTGATCCAAACCCCCAAGCCCGGTGACTACCCGGAACTGGCCCAGCTCTGGGAAGACTCGGTGCGCGCTACCCATGACTTCCTGCCGGACAGTTATCTCCAACTGCTGAAGAACATGCTGCTGACCCACTACCTGGATGCGGTCATGCTGGTCTGTACCCGCGATTCGCGCCAGCGCATCACCGGTTTTGCCGGGGTCGCGGCGGGCAAGGTCGAAATGCTGTTCATCGCCCCGCACGCACGCGGCACGGGCTTGGGCAAGCTGTTGCTGCGCTACGCCATCGAACACCTGAATGCCGATGAACTGGACGTCAACGAACAGAACGCCCAGGCCGTCGGTTTCTACTTCAAGCAGGGCTTCGAGGTGATCGGTCGCTCGGAGAAGGATGGCATGGGCCAGCCCTATCCTTTGCTGCATCTGCGCCTCAAGCGCTGAGTGCGACAAATGTTGCCGGGCTTAACCGGCGCCAGGCAGGTACAATAGCCGCCCCCCTTTTTTACGGCCGCCGTCATGTCTGAACCCACTCGCCTTTCCAAACGCCTGATCGAGCTGGTCGGCTGCTCCCGTCGGGAGGCCGAACTGTTCATCGAAGGCGGCTGGGTCACGGTCGACGGCGAAGTCATCGACGAGCCGCAGTTCAAGGTCCAAGCCCAGAAAGTCGAACTGGACCCCGAAGCCAAGGCCACCGCCCCGGAGCCGGTGACCCTGTTGCTGCACCAACCGGTCGGCCTGGACCCCGAGGCGGCCATGCAACTGCTGCACGCCGAGACGCTCTCCGAGGAACACCGCTATGGCAAGCGCCCGCTCAAGGGGCACTTCCTGCGCCTGACCGCGGGTGCCGACCTGCAAGCCGGCGCCAGCGGCCTGGTGGTGTTCACCCAGGACTGGAAAATCCTCCGCAAGCTCACCGCCGACACGGCCAAGATCGAGCAGGAATATGTGGTGGAAGTCAGCGGCGATATCGTCGAGCACGGCCTCAACCGCCTGAGCCATGGCCTGACCTACAAGGGCCGCGAGTTGCCCGCGGTGAAAGCCAGCTGGCAGAACGAGAACCGCCTGCGTTTCGCGATGAAAAACCCGCAACCCGGGGTGATCGCGCTGTTTTGCCAGGCGGTCGGGCTCAAGGTCGTGTCCATCCGTCGGATCCGTATCGGCGGCGTCTCCATCGGCAAGGTGCCCGTGGGCCAATGGCGCTACCTCTCGACCAAGGAAAAATTCTAATCCCCGCTTCAACGTCGCGCAGATGCGCGGCGTCTACCTCTCAGGATGGTTCACATGATTCACAACGACGTACTGCGTAGCGTGCGCTACATGCTCGACATCAGCGACAACAAGGTCGTCGAGCTCATCAAGCTGACCGGCTTCGAAGTGGCCAAGGCCGATATCATCACCTACCTGAAAAAGGATGAGGAAGAAGGCTTCGTGCATTGCCCGGACGAGGTCATGGCGCACTTTCTCGATGGCTTGGTGATCCTCAAGCGCGGCAAGGACGAAAGCCGTCCGGCGCTGCCGATCGAGCTGCCGGTGACCAACAACATCATCCTGAAAAAACTGCGGGTCGCCTTCGAACTGAAGGAAGACGACATGCACGCCATTCTCAAGGCCGCCGAGTTCCCGGTGTCCAAGCCCGAGCTGAGCGCGCTGTTCCGCAAGTTCGGCCACACCAACTACCGTCCCTGCGGCGACCAGTTGCTGCGCAACTTCCTCAAGGGGCTGACGCTGCGCGTTCGCGGCTGATCCGCTTCGACGTGCATGGCGCATCATTGCGCCGCCCAATAGTGGCTCCGCTTTTGACTCCTGACGGCTAGGGTATCGATACCTTTTCGCACTCAGGATTCGCCATGCACCCTTACTTCTCCCTGCAAGGCCGCACCGCCCTGGTCACCGGCGGTACCCGTGGCATCGGCAAGATGATCGCCAAGGCCTTCGTCGAGGCCGGTGCCCACGTCTACGTCTGTGCCCGGGATGCTGAAGCCTGCCAGCAGACCGCCGATGAACTCGGCGCCCTCGGGCACTGTGAGGCCCTGGCCGCCAACCTGGCGACCGAGGAAGGCGTGCTGGCGCTGGCAACACGCCTGGGTGAGCGGATCGATCGACTGGATATCCTCGTCAACAACGCCGGCACCACCTGGGGTGCGCCGCTGGAAAGCTATCCGGTGAAGGGCTGGGAAAAGGTCATGCAACTGAACGTGACCTCGGTCTTCAACTGTATCCAGCAATTCCTGCCGCTACTGCGCAAGTCCGGCTCGGCGGCGAACCCGGCGCGAATCATCAATATCGGTTCTGTGGCGGGGATTTCTTCCTTCGGCGAGCAGGCCTATGCCTACGGCCCGAGCAAGGCGGCCCTGCATCAACTGTCACGGATTCTGGCGCGAGAACTGGTCAGCCAGCACATCAACGTCAATGTGATCGCGCCGGGACGCTTTCCGAGCAAGATGACCCAGCATATCGGCGCCGACGAGCAGGCGCTGGCCGAGGACACGGCGTTGATTCCCATGAAGCGCTGGGGGCGCGAGGAAGAGATGGCTGCGCTGGCGATCAGTTTGGCGAGTACCGCCGGGTCTTATATGACCGGGAATATAATCCCGCTGGATGGTGGCTTCAGCCTGTAATCACAGGAAATACCGAAGACTAACTTGTGGAACCCCATACCTGTGGGAGCAGAGCTTGCTCGCGAAGGGGCCCTTGTGGCCGCTAAAAGCTTCGCGGCGGTGCGGCGATCCGGCAAGCTCCGCTCCCACAAGTTCAGATCCCGGCCCGCAACACGCTTTCGGGCAGCGCCTCGCCGCGCTCGACACTGGCTGCCACGGCCGCGATCAACCCATCCAGCTCATACCCCTGGGTCTTCAACCACTGCGGATCGTAATAGGTGGTAGCGTAACGCTCGCCGCCGTCACAGAGGATCGCCACGATCGACCCGCTCTCTCCCGCCTGGACCATCTGCCGTGCCGCCATCAGCGCACCGACCAGGTTGGTGCCGCTGGAACCGCCGACCCGCCGCCCCAAACGCTGCGCCAGGTAATGCATGGCCGCCAGGGACAAGGCATCCGGCACCTTGACCATGGCATCGATCACCTTGGGCAGGAACGACGCCTCGACCCGTGGACGCCCGATCCCTTCGATCCGCGAACCGCAGTCCAGGCGCAGGCTGGCGTCACCCGTCAGGTAAAAGTCAAAGAACACCGAACGCTCGGCATCGGCGCACAACACCCGGGTGCCATGCTGGCGATAACGCACATAACGACCGAGGGTCGCCGTGGTGCCGCCGGTACCTGGGCTGGAAATCAGCCAGCTCGGCTCCGGATGACGCTCGAAACGCAGTTGCTGGAAAATCGACTCGGCGATGTTGTTGTTCGCCCGCCAGTCAGTGGCCCGTTCGGCGTAGGTGAACTGATCCATGAAATGGCCGCCGCTCTCCCGGGCCAGGCGCTCGGACTCGGCATAGATCTGCGTCGGGTCCTGCACCAGGTGGCTCTTGCCACCGTAGAAGGCAATCTGCGCGATCTTTTCCTGGGACGTGGTGGCCGGCATTACCGCGATAAACGGCAAGCCCAGCAGGCGCGCGAAATAGGCTTCGGAGATTGCCGTCGAACCGCTGGACGCCTCGATCACCGGCGCGCCCGGACGCAGCCAGCCATTACACAGCGCATAGAGGAACAGCGAACGCGCCAGGCGATGCTTCAGGCTGCCGGTCGGATGGCTGGACTCGTCCTTGAAGTACAGCTCGATGCCCGGCAGGCCCGGCAGCGGCAAAGGGATCAGGTGGGTATCGGCACTGCGCTGGAAGTCGGCTTCAATGATCCGGATCGCTTCCCGGGCCCACTGTCGGTTGTCGCTCATGATGGGTACTCGTCTTGGAACGGAGGTGCTCGAAAGCACTGACGGCTGGCTGCGCCACTGGCCCAGGGCCAAACCGCTGAAGGATAAACAGAGATCGGAGCCCTGACAGGCTCCACGGCAATAATCCGCTAACTATAGGAAGTTTCCTACCGACCGCACAGATACAGTGAAGACGCAATTAGACACACAACTGCTAGGCTTTTGCGGTCAGCCCCTCAATCACCTACTTATAACAAAAAAGAATATAAATTTTGTTTTAACAACTAACAGTACGGGTTAGGGTGTCCTACCTTTTTGAATTCATCGATGGAGAGCGACCTTGCCTCTGCGTAGCACTTTCACCCGTTTCTTTCAGCTGGAAGCTGCCAGCGGCCTGCTATTGATTGCCGCCGCAGCCCTGGCCCTGATCATCAACAACTCGCCGTTGTCGCACCTCTACGCCGGTCTGCTGGACGTGCCGGTGGTGGCCCAGGTCGGCGCCCTGCAAATCGCCAAACCCCTGCTGCTGTGGATCAACGACGGCCTGATGGCATTGTTCTTCCTGCTGATTGGCCTGGAGGTCAAGCGCGAACTCCTCGAGGGCCATCTGTCCAAGCCGTCGCAGGTGGTGCTGCCCGGTGCGGCGGCGATCGGCGGCATGGTGGTGCCGGCGCTGATCTACTGGTTCCTCAACCGTGATAATCCGGCGGCGCTCGACGGCTGGGCGATCCCCATGGCCACTGACATCGCCTTCGCCCTCGGGGTGCTGGCCTTGCTCGGCAAGCGGGTACCGGTGTCGCTGAAACTGTTCCTGATGACCCTGGCGATCATCGACGACCTGGGCGCGATCATCGTCATTGCAATCTTCTATTCCCATGAACTGTCGACATTGTCGCTGGCGCTGGCCGGGGCCTGCCTGGTGGCGCTGATCGCGATGAATCGCCTGGGAGTGGTCAAGCTCGGGCCCTATATGGTGATCGGCCTGATCCTCTGGGTCTGCGTGCTCAAGAGCGGTGTGCATGCGACGCTGGCCGGCGTGACCCTGGCGTTCTGCATTCCGCTGCGCACCCACAACGCGGAAGCCTCGCCATTGCTGAGCCTGGAGCATGCGCTGCATCCCTGGGTGGCGTTCGGCATCCTGCCGCTGTTCGCCTTTGCCAACGCCGGCGTGTCCCTGGCAGGCGTGAACCTGGAAAGCTTTACCCACCACGTGCCGATGGGCATCGCCGCCGGCCTGCTGATCGGCAAGACGGTGGGCGTCTTCGGCCTGACCTGGCTGGCGGTCCGCGCGGGCCTCGCGGCGCTGCCCCACGGCGCCAACTGGGGGCAGGTGTTCGGCGTGGCGATCCTCTGCGGCATCGGTTTCACCATGAGCCTGTTCGTCGGCTCCCTGGCCTTTATACCGGGCAGCAGCGACTACGCCGGCATGGACCGCATGGGGATTCTCACCGGTTCGATCCTGGCGGCGGTGATCGGCTATGCCGTGATGGCGGGGGCCAGTCGCAAGCCCAAGGCGTCCGTGTAGCGTTCCGACAGAAGTTTTGGCGGTCTCACGGGCCTCTTCGCGAGCAAGCTCTGCTCCTACAGGTTCGTGGTGATCGCCTAATCAGCGAACACCAGAAAAAGAAAACCCCGACCAGTTACCTGGCCGGGGTTTCTTTTTAAAGCTGATTACGAAATCAGTGGGAAACGCGGCTGGTGCCACCCACGGTGGAAATACGCACGCGCTCGCCGACACGGAAGATTTCGTTCGGCTGAACTTCCTGCACATAGGCACGCATGCTGCCGTCGTCTTCACGTACGGTGATTTCAACACCCTGGGCGCTGGTCAGGCCTTTTTCAGCCATGTTGCCCAGCACGCCACCAGCGACCGCACCAATCACCGCCGTCACGATACTGCCACGGCCACCGCCGATGGCGCTGCCGCCGACACCACCGACAATAGCACCGGCACCAGCACCGATAGGCGAGTTGCTGCCTTCGATTTTCACTGGACGCAGCGACTCGATGGTGCCCATGCGAATGGTCTGCACGCGACGCGCTTCGTCACGGGAATAGGAATCGCCAGTCAGGCTGTTGGTGCAACCACCCAGCAACATCGCCATGGTGGAGAAGGAAGCAATCAACAAAACAGACTTACGCATAGGATCAACTCCAAAAGATATGACTTTAATTAAACTCCGCAGCTTGATCCCTGTCACGGCACCGCACGGATAAAATGATTTTCATTCAGCGCCAGTACAGCCTCGGCGCCCGGGAATTCGGAGCACATCAGACACTCGATGGAACATGATCTGGCGCTACGGCTACCGGGAGACAGTGCAATACACAAAAAGTTCATATCTGAACTTCCGCGCAAATTCTGGGGGAAGCTTATCAAGCATCTGGCTTGGCGGCAGTGGTTTGAAACCACTGCCCCGGGAAATACAGGTCAGATCAAGGTGCCAGGCGCCGACGTGTCCAGTCCGCGCCGAGCAGGCGGTAGTCGAGCCGGTCATGCAGGCGACTGGCGCGACCTTGCCAGAATTCGATGCGCTCCGGTAGCAAACGATAACCGCCCCAATGCTCAGGACAGTCGGGCTGGGTATCGCTGAAACGCGCTTCGGTGTTCTGGAGCAAGCCCTCGAGTTCCCCGCGATCGGCAATCACTCGGCTTTGCGGTGAAGCCCAGGCCCCCAACCGACTGCCCAGCGGGCGCACCTGGAAGTAGGCATCCGACTCCTGCGCCGAGACCTTGACCACCCGCCCCTCGATCCGCACCTGGCGTTCCAGGGTCGGCCAGAAGAAGGTCATCGCGGCAAAGGGACGGGCCGCCAGTTGCCGGCCCTTGTCGCTCTCATAGTTGGTGAAGAAGGTAAAACCCGCCTCGTCCAGGCCCTTGAGCAACAGGATGCGGCAATGCGGGCGCCCTTCCTCGTCCACCGTTGCCAGGGTCATGGCATTGGCCTCGACAGGCGCCTGCTCGGTCTTTACCGCCTCGGCAAACCACTGGTGGAACAGCGCAAACGGCTCGGCCGGGGCCAGGGCCTCGGTGAGACCGTCACGGGTGTAGTCGCGGCGCATATCCGCCAGGGCTTGAGTCATGGCGCGTTCCCTCTCGATCGTCAGGTCAGTTCTTGGTCGAGCTGTCGGTGCTGGCGTCTTTCTTCGCCGGCGCTGCAGCCTTGTCCGCCGCGGGCTTGGCCGCCGCTTTCTTGACCGGGGCCTTCTTGTGCACCGGGGCTTTCTTGGCCACGGCCTTGCCCTTGGCAGCCGCTTTCTTCGCCACAGGCGCAGCCACTGCCGGCTTGACGTCAGCAGCCGCCACCTGGGTGACCGGAAGCGGAGCCGGCATCGGAATGCTGTATTTGCTCAACAGCGCAACCATGGTGTTCTGCGGCGTCAGGATGATTTCCACACGACGGTTCAGGGCACGGCCTTCGCTGCTGTCGTTGGCGGCACGCGGCATGTCCGCGCCCATGCCACGCAGCATCAGGCGATCACGATGCAGGCCGCTGAGGCCGAAGATCGCGGCAACGGACTGAGCCCGTTGCTGGCTCAAGGCCTGGGTCGACTCGGCGCTGGAGCTGTTGTCACCATGGCCGAGGATCAGCACGGCGGTCTTGGGATCGCCCTCGACGGTCTTGGCGATTCGGCTGAAAGGACCGAGGGTGACCGGCAGCAACATTTCCGGGCGTTTGGGGTTGTAGAAACCGTCCACGGGGGCAATGACCACCAGCACGTTTTCACGCCGCTCCAGTTTCAGGGAGCTGTCCTGGATGGCGACACGCAGGCGCGGCTCATAGTCGTCAAGCCAGGCCTGGGTGATTTTCGGGTCGGGCATCGGCACGGCCTTGACCGGCGGCTGGGCGGTTTCCTTGGCCTTGTCCGAGCTGCCGAACGGCCACCACCAGTGGGTAGCAGGATCGGTCTGCGGTGCTGGCGTCGTTGCGGCGGCAACCGCCGTGGCCAGTGGCACGGGCTTGTCCTGTGGCTTGGCGGCCGGCGCAGCAGCCTGGGCCGGGTCTTTCACGGCAGCCTTGTCGGACGAACCGAACGGCCACCACCAACTGCTGCCGGTATCCGCGCTGGCTGTCGGCGCGACTGCGGCGCTTGGAGCTGCGGGTGCCACGACAGGCGCTACCGGAGCACCGGCCTTGGCGGCGGCCACGGGTGCAGCAGGTTTGGCTGGGAGCTTGGCAGCATCCTTGGACGTGGCTACGGCTGCCGCAGGCGCGGCGGGTGTACCCGCGTTAGCTGTCGCCGGGGCTTGAGCAATGTCCTTGTCCGCACTTTGTGGAAGTTGCGCGCAACCGGTCACGGTCAGGCAGAGGGCCAGGGCGAGAGACTTGTTCGATGACATTGGATATCCACAAAATGAGATAGAGAAACAAGGGCCTTCGGCCCCATGAAACAGTGTATTAGAAAGCAAAAAAGTCACAGGGTTCCGGCCTACGACTTTATCCGCGCATTCTACAGACAGCCGGCAAGAATCCGTACTAGCTTCTGTGCCCGAGGGTCCATCAATACATAAGGCCCGAGGGTATTGGTGACAAAGCCGAAGGCGACATCGTATTCGGGGTCGGCAAAACCGACGGAGCCGCCGGCCCCCGGGTGGCCGAAGGCCCTGGCCCCGAGGCCGAACGTGGCGTTGGGCACATCCGGCTGATCGAGCATGCAGCCCAGGCCGAAACGGGTCTGGGTCAGCAGGGTCTTGTCCATGCCCAGGCTGTGCTGGCGGGTCAGTTCCTCGAGCATGTCGGCCTCCAGCAGACGGCCATCCAGCAGGCCGCTGTAGAAGCCAGCCAGGCTGCGGGCGTTGCCATGCCCGTTGGCGGCCGGCTGCTGCATGCGCCGCCATTCCGGCTTGTTGGTGCTGGTCATGATCGACGGAGGGTTGGTGAACGCCCGGGTACTCATCGCCTCGGGTTCACGCATGGTCACGTGCAGCAGTCGCTGGGCCGCCGCATCACCGACATTGCCCTTGCCCCGGGCGATATGGGCGACGCGATGGAATTCCTCGTCCGCCAGGCCGACATGGAAGTCCAGGCCCAACGGCCGGGCAATCCGCGCCACGATGGACTCGCCCGGGCCACGGCCATCGGCGCGTCGCAACAACTCACCGACCAGCCAGCCATAGGTGATCGCGGCGTAGCCATGGCCCTCGCCGGGCGTCCACCAGGGGGCTTCGGCCGCCAGGGCGTCGACCATGGTCTGCCAGTTGTAGAGCGCCTCGGGAGGCAGCAACTGGCGCAAGGCCGGCAAGCCGGCCTGATGGCAGAGCAGCTGGCGCAGGGTGATACCGGACTTGCCGGCGGCGGCGAACTCGGGCCAATACTGGGCAACCGGAACATCCAGTTGCAGCTTACCCTCGGCCACCAGTTGCAGCGCGGTGACAGCGGTAAAGGTCTTGGTGCAGGAAAACAGGTTGGCGATGGTGTCGCTGTGCCAGGCCTCGGCGCCATCCTTGTCGGAGGAGCCAGCCCAGAGATCGACCACGGTTTCACCGCCGATCTGGATACAGAGCGCGGCGCCGCGCTCCTGGGGATCGTCGAAAAGGGCCGCGAAGGCTTCGCGCACCGCCTCGAATTGAAGTTCGAAATGACCCTGAATCTGCACCCGTGACTCTCCCGCCGCAACACCTTCCAAAGTGGCCTGCATTGTTCCAGCGATTGGCAGGTTTGGGAACAGACCTGAATCAGACAATTCGTAACACCTTGCAAGAATTGTCAGACGTTGCGCGAAACACTGTAGGAATCAGTGGCCATTGCCGGAGTGACCGCCGGAATGTCCGGCACCCTCCCCGCCAGCGCTACCCGAACGACCGTTGCCACCATTGTCATCCTGGCCGATGCCCTTCGCGGCCTTCTGCTGCGCCTCCACCTTGGCTTTCTCGGCTTCCTTGTTGAGCAAAGCCAGGGCCTGCAGGTTGCTCTTGCGCACGCTCTCGACAAAGCCCTGGAATGGCACATCGGTAATGCCCACCAGGCCAAAATGGCCGTTTTCACCGTCCAGCAGACGACCGCTGACCGGCTGGTCGAGGTACTGGAACCAGTGCACGCCGACGATCGACGGCTGGGCCACCGCCTGCTTGAGGAACGCGGCATAGGCCGGGCCCCGATCTTCTTCCCGGGCCAGTTCCGTCACGCCGCCCCAGAATGGGCCACGGTCCTTCGAGCCGAAGTTGAACTCGGTGATCAGCACCGGTTTGTTCAATGCCTCCAGTTGATCGAAGTCGTATCCGTCCTGGGGCTTGAGGGTGTAGAAGTTGAAGCTCAACACATCGCAGTACTGGGCACAGGACGCCACGGCCTCGGGCGTGCTGACGGCAAAACGACCGCCCAGCAGCAGGTGATTCGGCGCATGCCATTTCAGCGAGTCGGAAATGGTCTTGAAGTAGGTATCGGCAAACACCTTCTGGAAATACTTCAGGTCCGCTTCGATCTGCGGGTGGGCGGGATTGGGCAGCGGCGCCTCGAAACCCGGGTCTTCCATCTGCTCCCAGGTCGGAATCTCCACGCCCCAGGCCTTGGAAAGGCCCTGCTGGTTGCGGTACTTGTCGCGCAACTGCTTGAGGAAGGCGCGCTTGGCCGGTACGTCGGTGGTCATGCGCAACGTGCCGTAGGCCAGGGCGTAACGGGATTTCGGATCGTCGCCGGGACCGGCCCAGGCCAGTTCGTTGTCGGCGAAGTAACCCACCAGCCAAGGATCGTCGCGATGATCACGTGTGGCAATCGCCACCGCGCGCTCGGTGGCCATGGCAAAACGCGGGTCGAACGGGTCGGGCATGCCGCCCCACCAGTCGCTGCCAGTGCTGATGCTCGCATAATCGCCGACGATGGACAGTGGCAAGGTGTAAGGCACACGGTCATTCAGGCCCAGGGCCGGATCGCTCCAGTTGCCGATGGTGTTGAAGCCCCAGGCCTGCAAGCGGTCCAGGGTGTGTTTCTGCCAGCGTTGCTCGTCCAGACCCGGGGCGCAGGGCACCTTGGGTTCAGCCGGCGCGGCGGTCGCGCACGGCGAACCGTAGGTGCGTTCCAGGTTGGCGCCATAGAAATCGAACCAGCGCCCGGACTTGAACGCCCGGCCCTGGGAAGCCCCGGTGATGATGCTGTTGTCGGCCTTGCCATAGTAGGCGGCCAGGGGCTCACCGTCCTTGGGCAAGTCGCTGAACATGCCTTCACGACCTTCGACATAGGTCTGCTGGTCGTGAGCGCTGACGGTATTCACACCCAGTGAGTAGAACGGATGCCCCTGCGGCGTCACCAGGTACCAGCGGCCGTCGTGTTTTTCGGTGCGGAAGAAACCCGTGGCGTCGAAGAGCGGGCCCTTGAGCGAACCGCCGAACTTGTCCCGGGCACTGCGCTCGCGCTCGGTCAGCCAGGTCTTCAGTTGCTGGCTTTCCTTGCTCGCGGCGGCCTTGAGCTGATCGTCGCTGCTGATTTTTTCCGGCCACTTGGCACGGGTCGACTGGCCGTAGCCATCCACCAGCGAGCTATAGACGGCCTTGACCACATCGTCACCGGCCTGCACGCCGAAACGTTCCAGAAGGATGTTCTGAGCCACTTTGGGGGCGTCCATCGACAGGGTCACCGACACCACCTGCTGGCGATTCAATTCACCCTGGCTGCTGGCCAGCAACACCCGCTGGCCATCCACCGTGGTCGGCATCGGCGGACCGGCACGCATGCCCTGGCTCAACGGCGAACTGGCCTGCAGTGGCACCAGCAAGGTCTGCGCGGGACCGGCCGGCAGGTCGACGCGACTGGTGAGGGTCTTGCCGTCGCTGCTCTGGATCGTCACGTTGAGGGTCAGCGCCCAATCCATCGCACTCTGGATCCGCAGGCTCATGGCCCCCGCTTGCGACCAGTCCCAGGCACCGGTCTGCGGCGTGAGACGCAGGCTCGGCTGCGCTGCCGGGTTGAAGGTGACCCGCCGCAGCACTTCGCCTTCGGCCGTCTGCTCCGCGTTGTATTGCGGCAGGCTCGCATCCACGGTGACCACCTGCACCACATCGGCGGGACGAACGAAGTTGAACAGCGTCTGTTGCCCGGCAGGCGCGGCCCAGAGCGGCGCGGCGAACAACAAGGCGAAAACGGCGGGCAGCGTACGGCCAATCATATGAATCAAACTCTCCCTTACGGCCAATCAAAGGCCAGCGTGACGCCAAGCGGCGCCATCCGTAGACAACGAAGTTAGTTATTTAACCTGCATCACATCAAGAAATTTCCCGCCGGAACGGCGGCAAGGCATTGAGGATAGCTTTTCCGTAGCGCTGGGTGACCAGGCGCCGGTCGAGCAAGGTGATGATGCCGCGGTCTTCCTCGGTGCGCAGCAGCCGCCCGCAGGCCTGGACCAGCTTGAGGGAAGCGTCCGGCACGGAGATCTCCATGAACGGGTTGCCGCCACGGGCTTCGATCCATTCGGCCAGTGCCGCCTCGACCGGATCGTCCGGGACCGAGAAGGGAATCTTGGCGATCACCACGTGCTCGCAGTAGGCGCCGGGCAAGTCCACCCCTTCGGCAAAGCTCGCCAGGCCGAACAACACGCTGGAATCACCGCCATCGACCCGGGCCTTGTGCTTGTTGAGGGTCTCCTGCTTCGACAGGTTGCCCTGGATGAATACCTGCTTGCGCCAGTCGCGGTCCAGGCCGTCGAACACGTCCTGCATCTGCTTGCGTGAGGAAAACAGCACCAGGGTGCCCTTGGAGCCTTCCACCAGTTCCGGCAGGTCGCGAATGATCGCGGCGGTATGCGCCACTGCATCGCGAGGGTCGGCGTTGAGATTCGGTACCCGCAGCACACCGGCATCGGCGTGATGGAAGGGGCTCGGCACCACTGCGGTCACGGCTTTTTTCGGCAGGCCGGCACGCATGCGGAAACGGTCGAAGGTGCCCAGCGCGGTGAGGGTCGCCGAGGTCACCAGGGCGCCGTAGGCCACGTTCCACAGATTGCGCCGGAGCATTTCAGCGGCGAGGATCGGACTGGCGTTGACCTCGATGTCAAACAACACACCGCTCTCGGCCAGGCTCAACCAGCGGGCCATGGGCGGATTGTCTTCCGGGTCTTCGGCGGTAAAAGCGGTCCACAGCTCCCAGTTGCCCTGGGCGCGGGACAGCAAACTGCCGAACAGCGGGTACCATTCCTCGGCCTGGTGGCTGGCGATGCCGATATTGACCTCGCCATCCATGCCTTCCTTGAGCAACTCGGTCAGGCGGGTGAAGAGGTCGTTGAGGCGGGCGAAGCCTTTCTTCAGCTCGATGCCCATCTCGCGGATATGCTCCGGGATCACCCCGCCGACGAAACGATGGCGCGGCCGCTCGCGGCCCTCGGTGTCTTCACCGGTCTTGAAGTCGGCCAGTTGCTCGCAGGCGCTGAACATGAACTGCTGGTGGGTCTTGATCTCCCGAGCCAGCTCCGGCACCTGCTCGATCAGCTTGCCCAGGTCACCCGGCAGCGGATGCTGGGCCAGCAGCTTGGTCAGGTTCTTGGCGGTCTGCTCCAGCCAATCGGCGGTGGAGCGCAGCCGCGTGTAGTGGGCGAAGTGACCGATGGCCTTGTCCGGCAGGTGGTGGCCTTCGTCGAACACATAGAGGGTGTCACGTGGGTCGGGGAGCACCGCGCCACCACCCAGGGCCAGGTCGGCGAGCACCATGTCATGGTTGGTGACGATCACGTCCACCTTGCCCATGCCCTCGCGAGCCTTGTAGAAGGCGCACTGGCCGAAGTTCGGGCAATGGCGGTTGGTGCACTGGCTGTGATCGGTGGTCAGGCGCGCCCAATCGGCGTCTTCCAGGGCGTTGGGCCAGCTGTCGCGGTCGCCGTCCCATTTGTTCCCGGCGAGCTTCTCGATCATGCTGGTGAACAGCTTCTGGCTGGCCTCGTCGACCTCGATGCGGAAACCTTCCTCTTCGAACAACTGCGCGGTGGCGGTCTGCGCATGACCCTCCTGCAACAGCATGTCGAGCTTGGACAGGCACATATAGCGCCCGCGGCCCTTGGCCAGGGCGAAGCTGAAGTTCAAACCGCTGTTGCGCATCAGGTCGGGCAGGTCCTTGTAGACGATCTGCTCCTGCAGCGCGACGGTGGCGGTGGCGATCACCAGACGCTTGCCGGCGGCCTTGGCGGTGGGAATCGCCGCCAGGCTGTAGGCCACGGTCTTGCCGGTACCGGTACCCGCCTCCACGGCGACCACGGCCGGATCGCCACTGCGCCGGCCTTCGTCATCGGTGTCGATATCGCCGAGGACCTTGGCCACTTCGGCGATCATCAGGCGCTGGCCGTAACGCGGCTTGAGGCTCTTGGCTTCGAGAAAACGCGAGTAGGCGCCCTGGATCGTGGTTTTGAGTTCGGTGCTGATCATGAGTCTTCAGGCGCAAGAAACGCTGGATAAATTTTCAGTGGTTCGAATGGACGGCTATCATACCCCGCTAAACCCTCGCGCGCCGCACGGAGTACCCGAATGACCGTTTTTGCCCTTGTCTACACCCTCCACGTCCTGGCCGCGCTGGTCTGGGTCGGCGGTATGTTCTTCGCCTGGATGATCCTCCGTCCGGCGGCCATGGCCGCGTTGGAAGGCCCGGCCCGGCTGAAGCTGTGGCTTCAGGTGTTCCAGCGCTTCTTCGTCTGGGTCTGGGTCGCGGTGGTGCTCCTGCCGATCAGCGGCGTAGGGCTGATCCAGTTGCGCTTCAGCGGATTCGAGACCGCACCGCGTTATGTGCAGGTCATGATGGGCCTGTACATCGTCATGGTTGCAGTCTTTATTCGTATCCAGTCGTTGCAATTGCCGGATCTGCGCCAGGCGGTAGAGGCCCAGGACTGGCCTGCGGGTGCGGCGACGCTGGGACGGATTCGGCGGCTGGTGGGGATCAATCTGCTGATCGGACTGGTGCTGGTGGCCGTTGCGGCGGCACGTCCGATGTTCTGAATGCGGAGGCAGTCTGGGTGCAGGAGCCCGACCTGACACGGACCGTGTAGGAGCCGGCTTGCCGGCGATGAGGTCAGCAAGCCTGGCATGATCGGTCGCTATCGCCGGCAAGCCAGCTCCAGGGTTTGTAGCGTTTTCACGATCTTGTTACAGCCGCTGAACCGTCACGCTGCCCGCAGGACCAACCGGCCCCGGCTTGCCCGCCAGACCCGGACGACCGGACTTGCCACCGTCTGTGTCGTAGACAAAACAACCCTTGGACTTGCCGCCCGCGCCCGGACGCCCCGCCGCGCCGGCAATACCGCCGTTACCGCCATCGACCAGCACCTGGATCCGCGCCGCCGGATAATCCCGTGGCAACTGCAACCGAACCTGTGCCCCCGCCGCGCCCGGATGGCCATCGCCGCCATTGTCACCGTCCGCGCCTTGACCGGCCGCGCCCCAGGTACAACCCGGCTCATCGCCATTGGCCCCATCAAGCCCGACAAACCCCGGCACACCCGCGCCACCCCGGGCATCGATCGACAGCAACGGACCGCTGAGCGCGTCGATGCGCAGATCCAGGTTCCGTCCCGGCGAAGGGGCTCGCTGATAGGTGCCCGGTGCTCCAACCGCGCTGATCTGGCTACCGCTACCCAGCTCGGCACGCGTGGCCTTGAGCGCGAACCCCTGCTCGCTCGGTACAATGGCGATACGCGCCGACTTGCCCAGGTGCAGTTCACCGATATTCAGTTGCGTGACGCTGGCAGGCACCAGCAAGGTACCAAAGTCGGCCACATCCAGACGTTCCAGTTGCAGCACCGAGGTGCTGGCGGGCAGGCGCAGCATGGAATTGGTTTCGACGGTCACGACCTGGGCAAACGCCAGGGGGCTGCACAGGGCAGCCAACAGACACAGGCTACGCATGCTGGTGTTCCTCACGGGTGGGCAAAGGCAGGATTTGCAGATGAAACATGCCGAACAGCAGGATCTGCGCCCGGTCGCGCCAGGGATGGGCGCGGCCCTGCAGGCTGCCATTGAACAGCATGATCTCCAACAAATGTGTCAACAGCAGCATGCTCCCGGCCAGATCCACCAGGACCCGGAACGGACTGATCAGCGGATGCGCCAGATTGACCAGCACCACCAGCCAGAACATCAGCGTCAACACCTTCCCCAGCCCCCAAAGCACCTTCATACGCCCCCCTGATGAGTTATTCTTTGGCGCACAGTAAGGCGAGTCAGGGCAGTTTGCCAGAGGCCGTTGAAAATTCGCCCGTGTTTGCCGCTCCGACCGAGGAATCCCGATGCCTGAAAGCCTTTCCGCCCGCACGCCCCAGCAAGCGCTGGCGGCCCTGCTGGACCGTTACGCCCCGCAAAACCTGCTGCTCGTCGGGGCCGGCAGCTTTCCGGCACTGGAGGCGTTCCAGGCCGCCCATCCCGAAACCCAGGTGGCCTTCGCCGAACCTGGCCCGCTGTCGGCCGCACTGGCCGCCCGGCGTTTCGACCTGGCGCTGGTGGTCGACTGTCTGGAGCACCTGCCCAAGCGTGACGGCCGGCAGCTGCTCGGTGGCATTCGCAACCTCAACGCCAGCCGCATCGCGGTGCTGGTGGACATGGCGGCCAGCGGCTGGCAGGACAGCGACTTCTTCGCCCTGGCCCTGCAAAACAGCGAACGCTTTGCCCGCGACGAGCAGGTACTGACGTTGTTCACCTATGATCTGAAGGAATACAAACAGGTGCCGGACTGGCTGAACGCCAAGTTCTGGGCCAATCCGGAAAATTTCGGCAAGTACTGGTGGTGATTCCCGTGAGCACATCCATCTGTCCCTGTGGTAGCGGCAACCTGCTGGATTTTCTCTGGGCTCACCTATAAGGAGAGGACCGTCAGGCTATCGAGGGTTTCAGCGAATGTCTAACAGTTTTCTAACGGCCTTCTAACGCTCTGAAGGCTCTGGCTGGCGCCTCAAGCATTCCGAAAGGGACTGACCTACAGAGGCGCGCATGGGCGCACGATGAGGACCCCATGCGCACCCGCCATAAGGCTCAGGCGCACCCGCGAGGGCCTACGGGGGAACTTGCAGCCTCACGCTGACTGAGATGGTCATTCAGATTTTTCTGCCAGATTCTCAAAGAGGCCTATCTATTTCGCTTAGACTCAAGGCCTGCCAGCATGACTATTGCAGAAGCCGTTAAGTGCAGCCCATAGGCGACTATCTCTGGCTCTACAGTTCTGATCGCCTCCCCTTGACCGTGCCCACCATTCTTGTTTCTCAATGTAGGTATTCCGCTGGTGAGGACGTTAACCAAAGATGTGAGATGGGACTCATTGTAGGACGGCACGAGCCCTGCGCCTGTGCACGCCAAAATCAATTTGGAAGCGGTGTCACCAGATCCATAGGTTTTTCCGTTGGCAGTCAGTATGACCTTCATTGTGCTTTCAAAGGACTTGAGGGCATCGACCAATGCTTCTTCGTGGTTCCCATGGCGGTAATGCTCATATGCCCCCAAGAACTCATCGCGCGCGCCCTCGAACTCATCAGCATTAAGGAACCCAATGGCAGGCTTTACGATTTCCGAATGAAGAAGCTGTGAGTCTATACGGACAATTCGTCCGTCTATTAACTCATAGCCCAACCCTGCCTCTTTAAATCTTTCGTTCAACTCTGTTAAACATTCATCCACATGTGCATCTGCGTTTGTACGACCTACATAGTTCCGAGATCGCGCCATATCGTCTCCGAGCACGTAACATAGCTCGATGGCATCAAGGCACCTTTCGACGTCTGGCTCTTGGAACAAAAAATTATGCAGCTCAGCGAATGCATCGCTCTGATAAATCTTGCATAAGGTTTGCTGACCGTACTCCTTCCTCAAGGCCCTCACGATTTCCGTGTATGCCTCCTTTGGTTGAAAGTGCCCGTGGAAGGCGCGCACGTCTCCCAAGATGTCTTGGATCATGTAGGACAGTTGCACTCGAAATGCGTTGGGAAAACTTTCGTATGTGTAGACGTCACTGACCTCACCGCGCAAACGCCTTTGGCGTTTAGAATACAAATCGATTACTGCCATTCAATTCACCCGTGTCTTACCTGACCAAAATGACATCATAGCCCCCGCAAGATCACCCGTCACAGCCACCAAGTAGAACACAGACGACATCCCCAAGGGTTTCGACAAGTGGACCACCTTGAACAACTCCGAGAGACACAAGGAGTAGAGCAAGAAATCGGTAGGTGACACGGTGGGTCAGCAGGGTCCGAAGGATGCTTAGTGCTGCCTTCATGTCCATGAGCGCTCCTTTGTGTCCTGCCTCTTAGAAGGTGATGCTTATCAGCATAATCACCCACCTATGAGGGGTCTTTAAGATGATCTCAAAGGGGTCTTTTAGATATACCTAACGGGCCCCTATCCTGATAGTGAGGGTTTCTACAGCCCCCGGCCTACAAGGGCTCCAGCCTGTACAAAAAGTGATCAAATGCTGAAATAAAGGGCCCCGTTAAGGACCCTAAAGGGTTGCAGCGAATGACGTACCGCTTCAGCGAATCTCTACACCCTGAGACTCCATCATCATCAGCAAGAGCTTTTGTGTGATTGGGTCATTCGGTACGAGGCCGCGCAGGCCATTGAAGACGCCCGTCATGTATTCCTGATCGGCCCTACGGGAATCACTGCCCAGTGCTCCGAAGGCGTTGTAGCCAGTCTGGTAGGCATTCGCCAGGACTCCCATTGCTGGGACCTGCTCAGCGACCCGACCGAGGAACCCAGTGAATCGCTTGTCCTGGGTGGCGCTGTACTTCATTGCGCCCAGCTCAGGTTTCTCCTTGGGCCCCCGTGGGAGGATCGACGAACGCACAGCCGCGCCCTGATCGAAACCGAAAGGCGCAGCTACGATGTTCAGTAGACCCAGTGGGGCCCCGATGTGAGAGCTACGGGATAGACCTGCATAGGCCAACATCTTGGGATCCAGCGAGTTCTTCAGGAACCCTTCACGCTGGTCCTTTGGCATACCAGCCGCTTGGCTGTACTTCATCGCCACGTAGGTGGACACAGCAAGGCCAGTAGACAGGACCGCTTGCATCGTCTGGTCAATCGCTCGACCGTTCTTCGTTGCATCGTGGAAGCCACGGACAAGCCGGGAGTTCACAGAGCGCATGGTGAAGTTCTTGAACTGCATAGCCACCTTAATCCACGCCCCATAGGCAACAGTGTCAGCAGACGACAGAGCGTGTGGCCGCAAGATGGTCTCGTGGGCAATCTTGTCGCCCATCCGCCACATGTCCATCGTCCGAGGGTCTCGCTGTAGAGCTGCACGGTCCTTGATGGTGTACTTACCGTTCCTCCCGACAACCATGTGTTCCCGGATCGCCGCCTTGATGCCCTCGAATTGCTCGGGGCTGATAGACATGGAGTGAAGCCTTTGAGGTTCGAACAGACTGGACTTACGGCCAGCTAACACATGGTCAACGAGATCCGAAAGGACACCCGACCGACCAGCGTCCGCGATGTAGTTCGACGACTCTGTGAGGAACTTGGTCAAGGGCCAACGGGCAGACGCTTCCTGTGTAGCGAACTTGAGGGACCCTACAGCATTCGCAATCACCGGGTTCACATCAGCCTGATCCCGAAGGCGCTCAATGATGTCCATACGGGTTGGCCGAAGGTGGTTATCCAGCTCACGTCCAAACACCATTGAATGCATGTCCTTGAGGTCCTTGGCGCTGATCTTCGAGCCCCATTGCGTCATCTCACGGAGCAACGGCACACCCTTCAAAAGCATGTGCGTATGCCCCTTGGTCACCATGCCCGAGACTTCGAGTACGGACTGAGCCCCCATGTAGGCGTTCTTGGATAAAAAGCTCATGTCCGAGAGAATTCGAGCACCTGTAGCTAAGGCCCCTTCAGGCTCTCGACGTGCTTGGCCTGTGAGAATCTTCATAGCCTCTGCAAGCGCTGCCTTCTCGGCCTTGCTGGACGCGTTGACCTTGGAGATATCGTGTAGCAGCTCGCCAGTCGTCCGGCCTGTTGCCCCCATGATTCCGATGTCACCGTTAACACGGCGGTCATAGCTTGGGGTGATGCGGGACAAGTCGAATTCCCGTAGGTCGTTCACAGCGAACTGTGAGCCGTCCGAGAGGGGCACAGCCATGTCCGAATCAAACAGGTGACGCCCTTCAAGGAAGTTGTTCGAGGCAAGCCCCATGTTACCGGGGATGCTCCCTTGGTCGCCGAGTGACAACAGTGTGGAGCCGTCGAAGTCCTCAGACTTGGCGATACCGAAAGCCTTACGAGTCGCGTAGTCCTCTACGGCCTCCTTGAGCCCGGCAGGGTCCAGCGTCTTGCCTTCACGGGCTGCCTGATCCATCAGGAACTTATCGACCCGCGCCTTGACGTGTGGCCGGGCCGCGTAGCTGGCAAGCCATGACTCAGAGATTGCATGCTGTAGCCCATCCTGACCGCCAAACTTCTGAAGGTGCAGGGCCTTGGCCGCTGTCGAGTAGACGTTAGGAATGTAGGACCCAGCGTGGCGCGTCTCCGGGAGGATCGCTCGGGCATTCTTGTTGCCGAACTGTGCGGGAGCTGCAAGGTAGTCAGCCTTGCGGTCGTAGTGGTCCCGGACGGTTTCCATCAGCTTGCGTTCACCTGGGGTCAACTGGGTCAGCTTGTTCCCGGTGGTGTCCTCAATGGCCTCAGCGACTCGGCGATTAACCATGTCCATATGAGCCTTTCTGCCACCCGCCTGGGTTGCAAACTGAGGGTCCTTGATGGCCTCTAAGAGCTGTTCCGACATCTTGTTGTAGGTGACGTGATCCTGGGATGCCGTCCGCTCAATGATGTCCGAAGCGGTGGCCCCGAACTTCCCGTTAGAACCACTTACCGTCAGAGTAGGAGGCCTGAACAACTGACCACCGATGTCCCGGACTGCCTGGTTCTCGGAGCGCAACAGCGTGTAGCCAATCTCAGTAAAGCCACCCATAGAGACCCCTTTGGCAGCTCGCTCCACAGGCATGTACAACTCAGCATCTCGAATAGTCATCGGGTTCATTGGATTATTCGCAGACAGGATGGAACCGTCTTGAAGTCGAACCGCGCCGGGCTCACTTGGATGCGGCACTACGTCAATCCCACCGATGTTCTCAGGGGTTTCACCGACCAACCAAGGAAACCGGGACGGGTCATCCATACCGGCCTGTCTGGCTGTCTCACGGGCTTCCAGGCGGATCGCTGGGGGAGCGAACGGGTTGTTATCGAAAGTCTCCATTTCAGGATGAAGGTCGAACCGTTCGTTCGGCAAGGCCGACTCTCCGTGCATCTCCAAGACCTTCTGTAGCTGCTCGTCGGATATGTCGTCTCGTCGAGGCACCTTTGCGGCTCGTTGAGCTGCCCGGTCAAACAGAGCTGTCGCACCGGCACCGAAGAGAGCCCCACCGACCAGCGCGGTCCCGTAGTGCCCCTCGATACCTGTAGCGGACTCACGTAGCCCCTCAGAGGCAACAGCGCCAGCACTCCCATAGACAGCCCCTTGGGCCACGCGAGAGATCAAACGGGACCCTGTAGCACCAGGGATCGGCGCATAGGTCAGAGGATCAACACCAGCAGAGATGAACCCACCGACAATCTGTGCGCCCGTCCCTGCCCCGTTGATTCGAGCCTCATAGGCTGCGTTCTCTTTAGCCATAGCGATGGCCTGGGGGAGATTCGCTCGCTTGCCCTTCGAGTAATCCATGATGAACCCGAAGTATTGAGGGTCTACCCCTTCCTTGCGGATCATCTCGAAGTCGTCACGGGTCCACGAAGAGGTATCGGTAGGGTTTGCCCACTCCAGCGGATCGACAGTTTCCTGAGTGGCGTACCGGAGAATTGAAGGGATTGGCGAGGTCATAACGGATGCCTTTGTGGCGTCCCATGTCCCCTCAAATGTGCCCTTTTCCTTTGGGACCATCGAGAGGTAATCGGGTTGGGTCACAGGAGCTTCGCCACCCTTAAGACCCATTGCGCCCAGACCTGGGAGCCCCTGACCTACATGTATCGGGTTGGTGGCTGTGAGTCCTTGAGTGGCGTCCTCGAAGGTCACAGCCTTAGCCTTTGGGTGAATACCCGGATCAGTTACCCCCAACGCTTCGAAGTATTTCCGGGAGGGACTCTCGCCGGACACGTCCAAGAGGTTGCGCATGTACTGCTGACCTTCCGGGCTGATCTTCGAGAAGTCGCCTTGATCCAGTGCGGCCAACTGGGGCGCTCCGAGTCGGCCTTGCCCTTGGTTGTACGCCAGAGCGGTTTTCAGCAAGTCCCCGTTGTAGGCCCCGCTTAGGTCCTTCAGGTGCCGCATGACAGCAGGGATTGCCTTATTGGGGTCCTTACGATCCTCTGGGGTCATCAGCCCGTAGGCCTTGCCGGTTGCCTCTGTGAACTGCCCCAGGCCGAGAGGGCCGGTGTGGCTCTTGGCGTCCGTCTGGAATCTGGATTCGTTGAAGATCAGCTTATGGGCGAAGTCGTACGGGACACCTTCACGGTCAGCCTCTTGGCGAATCAATGAGTCGTATAGGGTCCCGTTTGCCAGGACCTGGGCGTATTCATCTTTGCTATTCAATATGTCCTCCTTGTGGTTACTGTTTGCGTGCACCTTCGAAGCGGACACACGAAAGCGGCCCGCTGTTGGTGGGTGTGGCTGATTGGGAATGAGGGGATTTACAACTGGCAAAAACCATTGCGGCCTTGCCTCTGTGCGACATTACTGTTTTGGCCCTCCCTGAGGTGTTCCGGCTCCCTGCGGTGCGCTCTTTGCGAAACCACCACCAGCCGCATAACCACCGAGGCCAGAGCTGACAATGTTCAATGCGTTCGCGATGTTGTTGGTTTTGAGACCCTGACCGCCCCCGCCACGAACAGCCGAACGGGCGTTCTCAGCAGCACCGACACGGTTCTGAAAAATGGCCGCATAGTCGCGGTCGAAGTTGTCCGTGATGTTCATCTTTTCGGCGGACGCTTCGTTGTCTGCGGATCGACGGATACGGTCCATAGTGTTGCCGGATAGACCCGACTCCCCTACAGCCGTATTGATGGTCCCTTGGTTTCGAAGGGCCTGTAGGTTCACCTCTGTGAGCTGCCTGCGCGCTTCGTCTTGTTTGTCCACCATGGACAGCCTGGCATCAGCATCCTGCATGTTTGCCGACTTGATCATCTCTTGCTGGGTCTTACGTTGACCGTCAATCATCGCGCCTTTGGCCTTAGCCTGTTCAGATGCCCCTGCGGCTGCGGATGCAGCAGACATAGCCATCATCGCGATTGGAATTGCTAATGGTCCACACATTATTATTACCTCCTATAACCAGAATTGACGAAACTTGAATCCAGCCGGACTCATAAGTTGGCCCGTTGCAAAGGTTGCACCGAGTGACTCCAGAAGCCGGATATGAGCGTGATTTTCAACCGACACAACGTTGGTAAAGGCCAGCCCTTCCGATTCGCCTTTGATAGCCATCAGGTGGTCCTTGAGAACTCTGTAGAACCGAAACCGCTCCGCCTTTGTTAGCATGTCAATGACGTTTGTAGTGACGAACCAAATAATCCCCTGAGCATGTCCACCTACAGCTAAAACGGAAGCTCCATATCTAATGGCATGTGTCGTTTCGTCGAGGTAGCTCGGGAAAGCATCAAGCGGATTACGACCAGCCTGAAGTGAGTGAAATTCTTTAAGGTCACCATGAGAAAGATTATTAGCAGCGGACCATAGGTCGTCTTGTGTTGCCTTTACTTTGTGCATACGTAAAACCTCCATATTATTAGTAGTAGTGCGCTCTTTGAAAATGAGCATGCAAGCTCCCAAGACACACCAAGATTTCAGGCTCGTGCAAACTCCCCATGATGATGCGTACGAACGGAACTCAAGTACCTCTCAGCGGCACAAAAACTCCCCAGCTTCATAAGATGGACATCACCGCCTATCGATACTCGAACGCGGTAATCACCGTTCCTCATTTTTTCGATTCCCTTAGGAAGACCAGAACGTTTTGGCTTCCCTTTCGCGTTCCATAGATTTTGCTGCACTGTGCATGCTCGTAGATTTTCTATTCGATTATTGAGGCGATTTCCGTCTATGTGATCGACAACAAGCTCTGCCGGGTCCTTCCCCGTATGCATAAAATAAATAATCCGATGTGTTCGGTAGAACCGCCCCTGGAATTTCATCCGATAATAGCCGTCACTTCCGATACTAACGACAGGACCTATCCTGCCATTACTGCCACGGGTTGCTTTGATTCGGGATAGACCTGAGTGACTCGTAGGGTCAATCACGTAGATTTTTTGAAGGTCTGTAATGGGCGGCATTGCGGTGTTCGTAGCCATAGTCATGTCTCCTGTTCAGCGTCTGGATGCATCTCCTTTCGAGTTGGTTGGGTGTGTTGCTAATAGTGAGGGGAACTGGGCAGTGACGTGCTACAACCACACCAAACAAGGAGTTGGCAAGGCGTCGCTCAGGCGAAAAACAGCGTCCTTAATACAGAAGTCCTTCAGTTCCGCAACGTCGGCCCGTAGGGTCTTCAGCTCATCCATGACGCTCTGTGCGATTGGGTTGGTGGACTCTTCAGCATCGTATTTGCCGGTCTTGCGGATCGTCGGTAGGACTTCCTCGGTGACCCACTTGCGGAACGGCTCAGAGGCCGGAGCGTGGCCCCGTAGGAGCATCTGGTAGACGGCGCTCTCTGGGAACATCATCGTCGTTGTGCGGTACTTCTTGCCCTGCGCATCCATTGGGACACTGACCGGGAGATTCCCTATGAGTGCACATAGAGACTTACCGGGCATCTCCCGATGAGTCGTCAGCTTGCGATAATCGCTGACACTGGTAGCCGGATCTTTCAGACCTGCCGCTCGGGCCACCTGGGTAGCCACAAACAACAGATCGTGCTCAGGGTGGCCGGTCAGGACGTCCAGCTCGATGCCCATGAAATTACGTTTCTTCAAAGTAGCAACTAACAAAATTCCTTAAGCTTCTCCATTGTCAGTAATTCTGAAGCAACATCAATTTTCGCAGGGATATCAAATACTATAGGGCTTCGCAACTGATCTGATAAAACACGCCCAGTAAAAGCGACAAGCGATGCGGGCGGATTAATCATAAAAATCTTCGGAGTACGACGAACCTCTCCCGCCTGAAGCTTTCCAATATTAAACCTCAACAAAAACTCCGAGCCACTCTGACTTATTGAGCATTTCGGACCAAGACCATTCAAATGGGGTGGTTCTACATAGGGACGAGCCAAGCTATTAACCTTCTCAGGCTTTTGCAACACCTGATATGAGTATTTAAAACAAAACAACGAAGCAACTGGGACACTCAGAGAAACTTTTACATCATCTGCAAACTGATCTCCAAAATTGCCAATTTCAAGTAAAAAAGGCACTATACCTCGCCTTTCTTGCAGATATGACGCCGACTCCCTGTAAAAATTCTTATTCACCATAGCCATCATTACACGATGGATCATACCTGGCTCTTCATCCAACAGATAGTCTTTATACTTCAGTAGGGGCAATAATGACCACTGAGTATAACTCATCGAAAATTCGTCAGATGCGGTAGAGTCAGGAAGCACAATTTTCACGGTTAACTTGGGGGAGTGAACGGTCGCACGACTGATAGCTGCCGCCCCCATTTTTGCTATCTCCGACGGATCCGCAATATCTGTTGATGAGCCACGGCGCACGTAGACAGCATTTGATAAAACTCTTCCATATTTCTTTTTCACATAAATCGGACGTTCCTGAACTGGAATACTATACAGCCCAAGCTTTACCCCCTTATATTCCAGTGATCTATATGAAAAAACCACAGGATGATTCGTTTTCTTACTAACAAACTCTTGCAAGCGAGAGTCATCAATATCAACATCCAGTCCAACAAGCTCTCCCGTGCCGTTTTTCACTCCTATAAGAATGTAAGCCACCTCAGAGCGCCACGCGTTGGCGAATGCCAAAATATCTTTTAGCAACTCGGATTTTCGATCGTCATCAACATCTGAAAATGGATACTGCCGCTCCTTATAGTCAAGGGTAGTGCACTCTCCTCGATATAATAACTCCGAGATCAAATCATCATCATTCATTTTTCGTCCCTATTCAAAAACCAACCTATAGCCCACGTATGATTTTGAACTCAACTCTTACGAATCGCATCTGCGATAGCTGCCCGGTCACCGACATGCCGAGCCCGAAGGACGACCCCCAAAGCAGCGTCTCGTGTCAGTTGGGTGAACACAAACTGTCTCTGTAACGAATCCTCGTAGAACGCCTCCTGAGCGACCATCGGACCACCAACAAGAGCCCAGGTCGTCAAACCATCGGGACCTACCGTGCTTTCAAACAGCCCCAACTCAACGAACTCATTGAGAGCTGCTGTCAGGCTTGCCTTTAAATCGACATGGCGTCTTTTGGGCGTAGCCTTGGCAATAGAGAGGCTGTCAGTAACAAAGCATGGGGCAGACATCAGGGCAAATCCTTAGGCGCACGGAAGATCGCCAAGGTATACGAACCCTGCCCACACATGTCAACGAATTACGCTCACACAGCTGCAAATTGACTGCCCGTGAGGTTTGGGTCTGCCGCTATGCCATACTGACTTTCGGCCTACTCGACACGTACCGCCACCCAATTCGGGTAATCATCTGTCCGCGATACTGCATACTTATGGTTTTTCCCACGGATAAGAGACTTGATCATATATTCTACTGTACGCCATGGCAGCTCTTCGCGCTCGCAAGCAGTTAGAGACATATCATTAGTAAAAGCCGTCTCGAATGTCTCCGTGAAGACCTCACCATACTCCGACCGCCAAGAGCGTTTAGCTACCATCTTCGCGCCGCCCTTGGTATCCCCATCAAAATCATCAGAAACCACATGGGAAATAAAAATAGCCGGTGATTTAGTTACGCTAAAAACGTTTTCCGAAACTTCAACACCCAAACCGCTAACTGTTTCCATTAAACCAACCTCGCCATGCAATCCGAGTTAAGCATTAATTAGCTTTGTGAGTCCGTGTTGCCCCTCTGAAACTGGGCCTCTTCGTTTTGCTTATAAGACTTTCCGCCACCTCAGAGGACCACAGTGAAAACCCAAAGATCAAAACGCAAAAGGTGACCCATCCGAGAAACTGAATGAGCGCCTCCATCAGGTCACCCCTTCAGCGGTAAAGCCACCAAATTGCAGGTGACGGTCGATTGTGACGGCATGGGCCGAGGAGGTCTTGATACTCATGCAAGGATGCTCCGTGCTTTTGTGTGTGAATACTAATCGCTTATCTATAGAGCGAAATTTACGTCCATGAGCCACGCATGTCAACGAATAATATTCACACATCAAATCCTTCAGCGACCAACGTATGCTCAATGCCTTACGAGGCGTCCCACGTTCTTGTCTTCTGATCGAAGCTTTTGACCTTTGGTGCGAGCTGTACGGCTTCTATGGGCCCTGTAATTTCGTCGAGCTTGTAGATGAACTCCCTGACCTCCTGAGACTTGAGGCGCGACGCCTCGATAGCGAGAAGATCATCCGCGCGCGCCATACGCGACGCATTCCACTCATCTCGATCTTTTCCGGGAGGGGGAGCTTCAGTCACGCCTTTTTCCTTAAATTTCGTACTGCCTATAACCTCCAGAAAGCCCCGCAACATGTCGTCCCAATCCTCACTCGTAAGGCCAGCGGGAGCATCAGGTGGGTAGCTCTCTTGAGTGACGATTAAAAAGTCACGATTTATCAAACACCAGAGTTTCGTAACCTCTCCGCCACAGGGGTTAGGGCCGATTGAAAACTCAATGCGCTCAGCGTCTGGCATCCTTGAGGACGCGATGGAGAAACTGATTCTCCGCATAGGTTTGCCAGGACTCGATGTATTGCTTTGGGGCATTCAGGGGCTCTCATTGGCGGCCGAGCAACTGACTCGCCTGTTTATATTCAGGTTTGAACAGCCCGTAATCATCCCTGCAAGGGCCTCAACAAGCATTCCAGATGCCAGACGTCAAAAGTAATCGTGCCAGAAGCATGGCCCACTACAGCCTGAACGTGTGTCGTTGGGCCCTTTGGTCCGAATCGAGGGCGTCAGTGAAATATCGCAACGAATGGAAGATGATACCGTTTAGTCGACCAGCAGACCGCCCCTCAGCGCCTCGGCCAATCGAACGACCTGCACAGCCCTACCCGCCCCGTATAGATCGAAAGTGATCGAACCCGAGCTGTGCCCCAAGATTTCCTGAGCGGTCCCCAACGGAACCTCAGCGGCCTTTAAGGACCCTGCAACGAAGTGCCTCAACGAATGGAACGACAGGTCACCCCCTGACTCCAGCTTCAGAACTTCACGAATCATCTCGTTCAGTGGCTTGTTAAAATAATGAGCCTTGGCAGTGAACAGCCGGTCAGAGCCGCACCGTTTGACGAACTCAAGGAACGCTTCAAGGTTAAACCCAAATGCCCCATCGACCAGCGGAACGACACGGGCGGAGTGCTTGTTCTTGAGGGTCTTCCCGTTGTCCGCGTTGATGTCGATAACCCACACATCACCAATCTGTTTTACATCACCTTTGGCAAGCTGGTAGACCTCCCCGATACGCGCCCCAGTAAGAACGCCCAACGACAGCGCCCAACGCTTCCACGAATCGGCAGGGAGGCCATTGGCGTAGATCATGAGGGTAGCTATCTGATCCTGCGAGAACGCCTCTCGGGAGCTGTCGGCACCTTTGGTCAGCTTCAGCCCCTTGTCGTATGTCTTATCGAGATGTCCCGTGTTCACGGCCCAGGTCATGACCGTCGATAACCGAGTCAGTAGCTTGTTCACGGTTGAGCCCTTGCGGGTTTCGAGTAGCTTCTCTTTGAGAGACACCATATCGGCGCGCGTATGCGTCCGCATGTCCAGTTCGCCAAGTGCCATAGCGATGACCTTACAAGATGTGGTGACCTCATGCATCGTGCTGGGCTGAACGTTCGCCCTGAGTTCAGACATGTAGAGGTCGGCAAGGAAGCTGAAGGTGATCGGTTCGAGGTCTGGTTGGGTATTTACAGATAGAGACAGATTGACATGGGTGTTTGCTGTACCCGCCTGCTGACCGTCGAGTTCCCCAGCGATCCCCTGTAAGATCCGGTCGTATGCAGTTAGCGAGCTATCCACCGTGACCCGATCAGCTATGGTCAGTGTGTGGGCCCGTAGGTCCTCCCAGGTAGCCGATTGGTTCGCCAAGTGGAATACGGCAAGATCCTTGAGGATGTCCGTCGAGAGGTCCATGGCCCTGGAGCGCTCCGAGGTCCTTAGGGAAACCGTTACGGCAGCCTTGGCCCCTGTAGGCCGTAGTCGCATGTAGTAACGACCACTCCTGCGGTAGTACCAAGGCTTAGCCAGCTTGATGTCTAACAAATCTCTAACATTGGTGGTCTGACTTGAAGCGATCATTCGAAGGAAACCTATATAAACCAAGGGGTTTCCTCTCCTGCTCTCAGTTCTGGGCCAATCCGGAAAATTTCGGCAAGTACTGGTGGTGATTCCCGTGAGCACATCCATCTGTCCCTGTGGTAGCGGCAACCTCCTGGAGGCCTGCTGCGGCCATTATCACGCGGGCCATCCGGCCCCCTGCGCCGAAGCCCTGATGCGCTCGCGCTACTGCGCCTATGTATTGGGGCTAGTCGACTACCTGGTGAACACCACGCTGCCCATTCAACAACCGGGGCTGGACCGCCAGGCCATCGGCGAATGGAGCGCGCAAAGCACCTGGCTGGGCTTGGAGGTGGAAAGCTCGGAAGTCTTTGGCGGCCAGCCCGAGCATGCCTTCGTGACCTTTACCGCGCGTTGGCACGACAGCAATGGCGAACACAGCCACCGGGAAAAGTCGTCCTTCGTACAAACCGATGGGCGCTGGTATTTCATCGACCCCACCGTGCCCCTCAAGGCCGGGCGCAATGACGCCTGCCCCTGCGGCAGCGGGCAGAAATACAAGAAGTGCTGTTCCGGCTACCTGCTCAGCTGAGGCGCAGGTGTGAGATATCCGGCACCGTGACGACGGTTGCCACCGACAGTTGGCCCATGTCGGCACCGACCGGCGCCACGCTGAAGGCCGACAGATCCAGGGCCAACGCGACGGGCTCGGGCTTGGCATCCTGCATATCGCTGCCGACCTCGGCGATGCCGAAGTCCGGTGCATCGACCTCGCTGAACGCGGCCATATAGGCATCCCGCGGCGCCACCTGGGCACGGCCCGGCGCTGGGACCGGGGCCGTCATCTCGATCTCTTCGACGGCCATCTCGACCACCGCGACCAGCGCCCCGGCACGCTCGAGGGTGACCCTGTACTTTTCCGCAGCCGCGGCATCGAGATTGCTCTTGAGCACCAGGCGCCGTCCGGAGAACAGCAGTTCGATGCGCTGGGCATCGGCCTGGAACAGCCGGGCCAGGTTGCTTTTGACCTGATCGGGCGCAGCACCGGGTAGCGATTCGCCACTAAAAACAATCTCGTAAAGCATCATGATCACACTCCTGTGCGCCGACCTGATCCGTTGCGCGAATGCTCAGCAGTATCACCCAGTGGATTTACCGCCACAACCATGAGCTTTTTCTGTCACAGGCTTGCTATGCTGGGGCCTCGGCGGGAGGAACCCCATGCACTCACGGACACTTGGCACGCTCGGCCTGCTTATGCTGTTGACGCTTTCCGGCTGTTCGTCCTGGTTCGATGGCGGTACCCGCGAGCCCGAGGTTCGCCTGGTGCGGGTCGAACTGATCAAGGCGCGCCTGGTTCAACAGAAATTTCGCCTGCACTTTCGTGTCGACAACCCCAACGACGACAGCCTGACCGTGCGCAGCCTGCATTATCGTCTCTACCTCGACGGCTGGCTGCTGAGCGAAGGCGAGTCCGAGACCGGCTGGTTCACCGTGGAAGCCAACAGCCACGCCTCCCTGGTCATTCCAGTCAGGACCAACCTCTGGGAACACCTGCGCGACCTGACCAAGCGCCTGAAACACCCCCATGATCCGATCCCCTACCGACTGGAGGGCGAACTGGAAACCGGACTATTCCTCAGCCATGACGTGCACCTGGAGCGTAAAGGCGAGATAATTCCCGCCGAAATTATTCCGGAGTGACACCAGCATGACCCAGCAACCCCATGTCCACGGCCCTGATTGCAACCACGATCACGAGCATGAGCACCACGATCACGACCATGGTCATGTCCACGGCCCGAACTGCGGTCACGCTCACCAGGAGCCGGTACGCAACGCGCTGAAGGACGTGGGTCGCAACGATCCGTGCCCGTGCGGCAGCAGCAAGAAATTCAAGAAGTGCCACGGGGCCTGAGGCTTTCTGCCAGTAACGCCCCCGCAGGAACGCATTGAACCCATTTCAATGCAAAAAAAATCCCCGACCAGATCGGGGATTTTTTATGGGCAGGTGCAGGAGCGCGCTACTGGAACAGCGCCTCGCTGGACAGGCCATTCTTCTCGAGGATCTCGCGCAGGCGCTTGAGTCCCTCGACCTGGATCTGCCGAACGCGCTCGCGGGTCAGGCCGATCTCCAGACCGACATCCTCCAGGGTACTGCTCTCATGCCCGCGCAGGCCAAAGCGCCGTACAACCACCTCACGCTGCTTATCGGTCAATTCCGACAACCACTGGTCGATACTCTGGGACAGGTCGTCGTCCTGAAGCAGCTCGCAGGGATCGGTAGGTCGATCATCGGTGAGGGTATCGAGCAACGTCTTGTCGGAATCCGGCCCCAGGGACACGTCCACCGAAGACACCCGCTCATTCAGGCCGAGCATGCGCTTGACCTCACCCACCGGTTTTTCCAGCAGATTGGCGATTTCTTCCGGGGAAGGCTCATGATCGAGTTTCTGGGTCAGCTCCCGTGCCGCCCGCAGATAGACGTTCAGTTCCTTGACCACGTGAATAGGCAGGCGAATGGTCCGGGTCTGATTCATGATCGCCCGTTCAATCGTCTGGCGGATCCACCAGGTGGCATAGGTTGAGAAGCGAAAGCCACGTTCCGGATCGAATTTCTCCACCGCCCGGATCAAGCCGAGGTTGCCCTCTTCGATCAGGTCCAGCAGGGAAAGACCGCGGTTGACATAACGTCGGGCGATTTTCACCACCAGGCGCAGGTTGCTTTCGATCATGCGCTTGCGGCCCGCGGGATCGCCACTTTGCGACAGGCGCGCAAAATGAACTTCTTCTTCCGGGGACAACAAGGGGGAAAAACCGATTTCATTGAGATACAACTGGGTCGCATCCAGCGCCCGCGTGTAGTCAATGTACTTGTGCTGCTTGAGCGCAGCAGCATTCTTGGTCTTGGCACGAACTGGGGGTGGAGAACTGTCGTCCTCCGGCATCATATCCATGACGATGTCGGAGTCCATAAGGAGCACCTCATCATCGATGTCAAACCCCGGCGCTTCTTTACTGAGAGCCATTGTTATAGTCCTTTGGTGAGTTCGACCTCAAGCTCAAGCGGCGCCTTTATCCTTGGCAACGCTGGAACCTGTTCCCACTACAGTCAGGAGAACAGGCTGGAAAACGGATCAACGACGTGGCAGGAATTGCAGTGGGTCTACGGGTTTCCCCTGGCGGCGAATCTCAAAATGCAGTTTCACCCGGTCCGTACCAGTTGATCCCATCTCGGCAATTGTCTGTCCGACCTTGACCTGCTGACCCTCCCGAACCAACAGCCTACGGTTGTGACCGTAAGCACTGACGTAGGTATCACTGTGTTTGATGATGACCAGCTCGCCGTAGCCCCGCAACCCACTCCCGGCGTAAACCACTGACCCATCAGATGCAGCTAAAACAGGCTGTCCCAAATCTCCGGCGATATCAATACCTTTATTCAAACTACCGTTTGAAGAGAATTTTCCAATCAGAATACCGTTTGAAGGCCACGCCCAACCCTTCGGCGCGGGACCGGCCGGCGGCATCGGCGCCGCTGCCGCAGGTGCCTGGGCCGCGGGTTGCGAGGTGGTTGCAGTGCCAGACGCGCCGTTGGCCGGACGCCGGGTGATGGTGAACTTGCTCGAAGGCGAAGCGCTCGACGACGTCGAGGCGACAGCCGTCGGCGTTGAATTTGAACGGCTGTCGAAGCGAATCGCCTGACCCACGTGGATGGTGTAAGGCTCGGGAATATTGTTACGCGCGGCCAGGGCTTTCCAGTCCCAACCGTAGCGGAAGGCGATCGAAAACAGGGTATCGCCACGGGTGACCACATGCTGGCCGGTGGTGGTCATCGGTTTCTGTGGCGTCGCGCTGGCGGCTGTCGTTGTAGCGTTGCCGTTACGATCAACGACGCGCACGCCGTTCTTTGGAGCACTGGAGCAACCAGCCAGTAAAGCACTGAGGGCAAGGCCGATCATCAGGCGCTGAACGCTTGCTTTACCCATACGCTGCCGAATGACTGTGAGACTCACCCGCCGCTCCCTTTGTGGTGGCTGAAATAAGAGTGCCTGTACAGGCGGTAATGTGGCGTAAGTATAACTGGCTGTTGGAATTTCACTGACAACAAAGCCAAGTCGAAAACCCGACACATTTTAAACATGGGTGCCGTACCAGTCCCGCTCTAAGACCTACGACCTTAAACAGAATTCATTGCCGTTCAACAAATGTTCAGGCCAACGGTCCGTTAAGGAGCGGAACGAAACGTACCGCGCCTAATACATGACGGGAAAAGCCCTGCTCTTCGCGCACGATCAGCATCAACTGCTGGACTTCACCGGCACCCACCGGAATCACCAGGCGACCGCCCGGGGCCAATTGATCGAGCAAGGCCTGGGGCACATCCGTGGCGACGGCGGTGACAATAATGCCGTTGTACGGCGCCAGTGCCGGCCAGCCCTCCCAGCCATCGCCCCAGCGGAACACCACGTTGCGCAGGTTGAGCTCGACCAGACGCTCCTTGGCGCGATCCTGCAGGACCTTGATCCGCTCCACCGAAAACACCCGCTCCACCAGCTGCGACAGCACCGCCGTCTGGTAACCGGAGCCGGTACCGATCTCCATCACCTTGTCCAGCGGCCCGGCCTCCAGCAGCAGCTCGCTCATGCGCGCCACCATATAAGGCTGGGAAATGGTCTGGTTGTGGCCGATCGGCAGCGCCGTATCTTCGTAGGCACGATGGGCCAGTGCCTCGTCGACAAACAGATGACGCGGCGTGCGGCGGATCACTTCCAACACCTGGGCGTTGGTCACACCTTCTTCATAGAGTCGCTGAATCAAGCGTTCGCGGGTTCGCTGGGAGGTCATGCCGATACCGCGACGCATCAGTTCGTCTTGCTCACGGGTCATCAAGCAAGCCCCTCCAGCCAACCGCCCAGCGACTGGAAGGCATCATTGAAGGTGCGATCCAGTTGCAGCGGCGTCACCGAGACAAACCCTTGCATCACGGCATGGAAGTCCGTCCCCGGGCCACCGTCTTCGGCGTCTCCGGCGGCGGCGATCCAGTAACCGGCCTTGCCCCGTGGGTCGACCACCCGCGTCGGCGCCGCGGCCCGGGCCCGATGGCCCAGGCGCGTGAGCTGGACACCGCGAATGCGCTCCAGGGGCAGATTGGGAATATTCACATTGAGCACCGTGCGCGCGGGCAGCGCCAGGCCTTCATGGGCCTGCACCAGCAGGCGGGCGAAATGCGCGGCGGTGGCCAGGTTGTCGACCTGGCGCGAGGCCAGCGAAAAAGCGAACGAAGTACGCCCGAGGAAGCGCCCCTCCAGGGCGGCCGCCACCGTACCGGAATACAGCACGTCATCCCCCAGGTTGGCCCCCAGGTTGATACCGGACACCACCATGTCCTGCTCCTGCGCCAACAGGGCATTGAGCCCCAGGTGCACGCAGTCGGTGGGTGTGCCGTTCAGGCTGATAAAGCCGTTGGGCAATGTATGTGGGTGTAGCGGGCGATCCAGGGTCAGCGAGCTGCTGGCGCCACTTTTGTCCTGGTCCGGGGCAATCACCGTGCACTCGGCATAGTCCACCAGCGCAGCATGAAGCGCGGCGAGACCGGGTGCAAAAACCCCATCGTCGTTCGAAATCAGAATACGCATGAGCTGTCCGTCTGTCCTACCGGCACCAGATCGACGAGTTCGCGCACCAAAGCAGTGGCGAAGCATCCGGCCGGCAGGATGAATTCCAGTTGCAGAATGTCAGACTCCGGATAATGCCACGACAACCGGCCAATGGGCAGCCGCAGGATGCGTCGTTCGTGTTCCATGGTCGCCTTGACCAGCCATTGGCAGAGCTCGGCCTCGCGCTCGGCAACCGCTTGCTCCAGGGCAAAAGTCGCACCCGCCGCCGGTGACGGGCCTTCGCCCCACTGCGGACCGGTGGGGTGCAGATCGAGAATGGCCAGGCGCGGATCGCTGCATTCGGCCTCACCGGCCGGGAAGAAACTGCGGCTGTCGGTGAAGGCCAGCAGGTCGCCGACCTGGGCCCGGTTCCAGCTGCCGTCGGCGACACGCGCCGCCAGCACCTGGTTGAACAGGTAGCTGCGGGCCGTGGACAGCAACCGCGAACGCACATTGCGCTGCTCGGGCAAGGCCTGGCGCGCCGCATAGGAACGGGCCTCGCCGAGGTTGCCACCGAGGTGACCGAAACGCTGGGCGCCGAAATAATTCGGAATACCTTGCGCGGCGATCTGTTCGAGGCGTTGCTGCAAGCCGTCCTTGTCCGCGTTCAATTGGGTCAGGCGCAGGGTGAAGCCGTTGGCGGCATGGGCGCCGCGTTGCAGCTTGCGCTTGTGCCGCGCACTCTTGAGGATCAGCAGGCTGTCGTTCTGGGCCGCCGACAGGTCCGGATCGGCCTTGCCCGGCAGTTGTACGCTGAACCACTGGCGCGTCAGGGCCTGGCGGTCCTTGAGACCGGCATAGCTGACGGTACGCAACGGCACGCCGGCGGCCTTGGCGATACGCCGGGCAGCCTCTTCCGTATTCAGGCCGCGCTTCTCCACCCACAACCACAGGTGCTCGCCCTCGCCGCTCAGCGGGATATCGAGGACTTCATCGACCTGGAAGTCTTCGGCCGTGGCCTTGAGCACCGCGCTCCCGAGGACATCGCCGTAGGCACGCGGGCCCAGCAGTTCCAGTTCAGTCATGCGCGTAGCAACAAGGCGACGCTGTGCACAGCGATGCCTTCTTCACGGCCGGTGAAACCGAGCTTTTCAGTGGTGGTGGCTTTGACGTTCACTTGATCCAACTCAACTTCAAGATCCGCGGCAATCAGCGCGCGCATCGATTCGATATGCGGCGCCATTTTCGGCGCCTGGGCAACGATAGTGTTATCGACGTTGCCGACTTTCCAGCCCAGGGCCTTGATCAACGACACCACATGACGCAGCAGCACCCGGCTGTCGGCGCCCTTGTAGGTCGGGTCGGTGTCAGGGAAATGCTTGCCGATATCGCCCAGGGCCGCCGCTCCCAACAGCGCATCGCTCAAGGCATGCAGCAGCACGTCGCCGTCGGAATGGGCGAGCAGCCCGTGGTGGTGTGCAATCCGCACGCCGCCCAGGGTGATGAAGTCGCCTTCGGCGAAACGGTGCACATCATAGCCGTGGCCAATACGCATAAAAAAACGCCCCGATGTAAGTCAGGGCGTGATTCTACCTATTTTGCGAGAGATTAACCGCTAAGAGCTGCGTGGTGGTGACGCAGGTGGTCATCAATGAAACTGGCGATGAAAAAATAGCTGTGGTCGTAGCCCGGTTGCAGCCGCAACGTCAGCGGATGTTGCGCCAGCTTCGCCGCCTGTTGCAGCGCCTCGGGCTTGAGCTGGTTGGCCAGGAAATCGTCGCGATCGCCCTGATCCACCAGGATCGGCAGCTTTTCAGTGGCCTCGGCGATCAGCACGCAAGCATCCCACTCACGCCAGCGCGAGCGTTCTTCCCCCAGATAACGGGAAAAAGCCTTTTGCCCCCAGGGACAATCCATCGGATTGCTGATCGGCGCGAAGGCCGACAACGACTGATAGCGCCCGGGGTTGCGCAAGGCGCAGACCAGCGCGCCATGCCCGCCCATGGAATGACCGCTGATACCGCGCTTGTCCGAGGCCGGGAAGTGCGCCTCGACCAGCGCCGGCAGCTCATGCACCACGTAATCGTGCATCCGGTAGTGCTGGGCCCAGGGTTGCTGGGTCGCATTGAGATAGAAACCGGCACCCAGGCCGAAGTCCCAGGCCTTGTCGGGGTCACCGGGCACGTCGGCGCCGCGCGGACTGGTGTCCGGCGCGACGATGATCAGCCCCAGCTCGGCAGCCAGGCGCTGGGCACCGGCCTTGTGCATGAAGTTCTCGTCGGTGCAGGTCAGGCCGGACAGCCAGTACAGCACCGGCAGCTTGCCGCCCTGCTCGGCCTGTGGTGGCAGATAGACAGCGAACACCATGTCGCAGCCGAGGACTTCGGAATGGTGCTTGTAGCGTTTGTGCCAGCCGCCGAAGCTTTTCTGGCAGGACAGGTTTTCCAGGCTCATGACCGACCTCAGAAATGAATGACGGTGCGAATGCTCTTGCCTTCATGCATCAGGTCGAACGCCTTGTTGATATCTTCCAGGCCCATGGTGTGGGTGATGAAGGTATCCAGCGGGATCTCGCCCTTCTGCGCCATTTCCACGTAGCTCGGCAGCTCGCTGCGCCCGCGCACGCCACCAAAGGCCGAACCACGCCAGACGCGACCGGTCACCAACTGGAACGGACGGGTGGAAATTTCCTGGCCGGCACCGGCGACGCCGATGATCACCGACTCACCCCAGCCCTTGTGGCAGCACTCCAGGGCCGCACGCATCAATTGCACATTACCGATGCACTCGAAGGAAAAGTCCACGCCGCCATCGGTCATATCGACAATCACTTCCTGGATCGGACGATCGAAATCTTTCGGGTTGACGCAATCGGTGGCGCCCAGTTGCCGGGCGATTTCGAACTTGGCCGGGTTGATGTCGATGGCAATGATCCGCGCCGCCTTGGCCTTGACCGCACCGATCACCGCCGACAGGCCGATACCGCCGAGGCCGAAGATCGCCACGGTGTCACCCGGCTTGACCTTGGCGGTGTTGAGCACCGCGCCGATCCCGGTGGTGACGCCGCAACCGAGCAGGCAGACCTTCTCCAGCGGTGCGTCTTTCGAGATCTTGGCCACGGAGATTTCCGGCAGCACGGTGTACTCGGAGAAGGTCGAGGTGCCCATGTAGTGGAAAATCGTCTCGCCCTTGTAGGAGAAACGCGAAGTGCCGTCCGGCATCAGGCCCTTGCCCTGGGTGGCGCGAATGGCCTGGCAAAGGTTGGTCTTGCCCGACAGGCAGAATTTGCACTTGCCGCATTCCGGGGTGTAGAGCGGGATGACGTGGTCGCCCACCGCCACCGAGGTCACACCCTCGCCGATCGCCTCGACAATCGCGCCGCCTTCGTGGCCGAGGATCGACGGAAAGATACCTTCCGGGTCCGCGCCGGACAGGGTGTAGGCGTCGGTGTGGCAAACGCCGGAGGCCACGACACGCAACAGCACTTCGCCGGCCTTGGGCATGGCGACATCGACTTCGACGATCTCGAGGGGTTTCTTGGCCTCGAAGGCAACGGCAGCACGTGACTTGATCATCCAGCAACTCCTGAAAAGTGAACAACGAAAACCTGAGTGTAAATCAGCCTTGATTGATTAATAATCCAGTCAAAAGCAAAACATTATTGCTGTACAGGGACAATCCAATGAATGACAACCGCTGGGAAGGCATCGACGAGTTCGTCGCGGTGGCCGAATGCAGCCAGTTCACGGCGGCGGCGGAGCGCCTCGGGGTATCCTCGTCCCATATCAGCCGGCAAATCGCCCGATTGGAAGAGCGCCTGCAAACCCGTCTGCTCTATCGCAGCACCCGGCGGGTGACCCTGACCGAAGCCGGGCAGACGTTCCTGCAGCATTGCCAGCGTCTGCAGGACGGCCGCGAGGAAGCCCTGCGCGCGGTGGGCGACCTGACCAGCGAACCCAAGGGCATGTTGCGCATGACCTGCGCCGTGGCTTATGGCGAACGTTTTATCGTGCCGCTGGTGACCAGTTTCATGGGGCTGCATCCGCAGTTGCGGGTGGATATCGAGTTGAGCAACCGTACCCTGGACCTGGTACATGAGGGCTTGGACCTGGCGATTCGGTTGGGCCGTTTGCAGGATTCGCGGCTGGTGGCGACCCGGCTGGCGCCACGGCGGATGTACCTGTGCGCGTCACCGTCCTACCTGGAACGTTACGGTCGCCCCCATAGTCTGTCGGAATTGAGCCGGCATAACTGCCTGATCGGCAGTTCGGATATCTGGCAACTGGAGCAGGACGGGCGGGAGTTTTCCCAGCGGGTACAGGGTAATTGGCGCTGCAACAGTGGGCAGGCGGTGCTGGATGCGGCGCTGCAGGGGGTTGGGTTGTGTCAGCTGCCGGACTATTACGTGCTGGAGCATTTGCACAACGGCACGCTGATCTCCTTGCTCGAAGCCCATCAGCCACCGAATACGGCGGTATGGGCGCTGTATCCGCAACAGCGGCACCTGTCGCCGAAAGTGCGCAAGCTGGTGGATCATCTCAAGGAAGGATTGGCCAAACGGCCCGAGTACAGCGTTTGACCGGTGCCCTCAGCGACGATTAGCCCAGCGCAAACGCAACCACTCCAGGTCTTCAGGCCGGGTGACCTTGATATTGTCCGAACGCCCCTCGATCAGGCGCGGCGTCTGGCCCGCCCATTCCATCGCCGAGGCTTCATCGGTGATGGTTGCATCGGCCACCAGGCTATCCGCCAGGGCCCGGTGCAAGGGACCCAGGCGGAACATCTGCGGCGTATAGGCCTGCCAGATCAAACTGCGGTCGATGGTTTCCAGGACCCGCCCGTGCTTGTCGACGCGTTTGAGCGTATCCCGCGCCGGCACGGCCAGTAGCCCACCCACCGGGTCATCGGCCAACTCACCGAGCAAGGTATCGAGATCGCCACGGGACAAATTGGGCCGCGCCGCATCATGGACCAACACCCAATCGTCCTCCACCGCCCCCAGGGTATGCAGGTGCAGCAAGGCATTGAGTACCGAATCGGCCCGTTCGCCGCCACCATCGACCCGCTGGATACGCGAATCCGTGGCACAAGCAAGGCCCGGCCAGTAGGGATCGTGGGCGGCAAGGGCAATCACCAGGCCCTTCAAGCCCGGATGATCGAGGAAACAGCCAAGGCTATGTTCGAGAATCGTGCGTCCGCCCAGGGACAGATACTGCTTGGGACGGTCCGCGGCCATACGGGCACCGACGCCCGCGGCAGGAATCACGGCCCAGAAGGCCGGTAGAGAGAATTCAGTCATTGCGCCAGCTGATAAAGGGTTTCACCGTCCTTGACCATGCCCAGTTCATGGCGAGCACGTTCTTCAACGGTCTCCATGCCTTTCTTCAGTTCAAGAACTTCCGCGTCAAGCACGCGATTACGCTCCAGCAGACGCTCGTTTTCGGCATGCTGTTCGGCAATTTGCTGTGTCAGGTCGGCTACCTGCGCCAGGCTCCCATTGCCCACCCAAAGGCGGTACTGCAGGCCAGCCAGCAGCAAGAGCAGAACGAGGAACAACCAATTGGGACTGCGCATCGAATTTCAGTTATCCAGTGGAAAAGACAGCCATGCCAACCATTTCGAACCGACTGATAGCACGAAGCCTGGAAGAACCAGGCTTGTGCTCTCAAAGCATCAGATTAGTGCTAAAAAACTCGCGATAGCGACTTTTCCGACACAATCTGGTGTCTTTTTACCATCTACTGCTTAACCGCGAAACTCGGAGCGACCGTTGTACTTGGCCTTGGCGCCCAGTTGCTCTTCGATACGCAGCAGTTGGTTGTACTTGGAGACGCGGTCGGAGCGGCACAGCGAACCGGTCTTGATCTGGCCTGCAGCGGTACCCACGGCCAGGTCGGCAATGGTCGAATCCTCGGTTTCACCGGAACGGTGCGAGATCACCGCAGTATAGCCGGCGGCCTTGGCCATCTGGATGGCTTCCAGGGTTTCGGTCAGGGTGCCGATCTGGTTGAACTTGATCAGGATGGAGTTGGCGATCTTCTTGTCGATGCCTTCCTTCAGGATCTTGGTGTTGGTCACGAACAGGTCGTCGCCCACCAGCTGGGTCTTCTCGCCGATCTTGTCGGTGAGAATCTTCCAACCAGCCCAATCGGACTCGTCCAGGCCATCTTCGATGGAGATGATCGGGTAACGCTCGGTCAGGCCTTTCAGGTAGTCGGCGAAACCTTCGGCGGTGAACACCTGGCCTTCGCCGGACAGGTTGTATTTACCGTCTTCGTAGAATTCGCTGGCCGCGCAGTCCAGGGCCAGGGTCACGTCGGTGCCCAGCTTGTAACCGGCATTGGCCACGGCTTCGGAGATCACTTTCAAAGCGTCTTCGTTGGAGGCCAGGTTCGGCGCGAAACCACCTTCGTCACCGACAGCGGTGCTCAGGCCACGGGCCTTCAGCACGGCTTTGAGGTGATGGAAAATCTCGGTGCCCATGCGCAGGCCTTCGGAGAAGGTCTTGGCGCCAACCGGCTGAACCATGAATTCCTGGATGTCGACGTTGTTGTCGGCATGCTCGCCGCCGTTGATGATGTTCATCATCGGCACCGGCATGGAGTAGACACCCGGCGTGCCATTGAGGTTGGCGATGTGTGCGTACAGCGGCAGGTCCTGGTCCTGGGCAGCAGCCTTGGCGGCGGCCAGGGACACGGCGAGGATGGCGTTGGCGCCCAGGGTCGCCTTGTTCTCGGTACCGTCCAGGGCGATCATCGCGTGGTCCAGGGCCTTCTGGTCGGAAGGGTCCTTGCCCAGCAGCAGCTCACGGATCGGGCCGTTGATGTTGCCGACGGCCTTCAGCACGCCCTTGCCCAGGTAACGACTCTTGTCGCCATCACGCAGTTCCAGCGCTTCACGCGAACCGGTGGAAGCACCGGACGGCGCGCAAGCGCTGCCGATGATGCCGTTGTCCAGAAGCACGTCCGCTTCCACGGTGGGGTTGCCACGGGAGTCGAGAACTTCACGACCTTTGATGTCGACGATTTTTGCCATTGTTGTAAACACTCCAAAGTTGACGAAAACGACGCAGCTGAAGGAAATCTTTGATCGTCGGCAAGCGAATGAAAAATGGGCAGCCTTGCAGACGAAAAGGCTCTGAACCCGAGTCCAGAGCCTTGAATCGTGCGGTACTTTACCGGAGATTTAAGGATTACGCGGTTTCTACCGTCGGAAAACTCTTCACCAGTGTGTCCAAAGCCTTGAGTTGGGCCAGGAACGGTTCCAGCTTGTCCAGGCGCAGGGCACAAGGCCCGTCGCACTTGGCGTTGTCCGGGTCCGGATGCGCTTCCAGGAACAGCCCGGCCAGACCCTGGCTCATGCCGGCCTTGGCCAGGTCGGTGACCTGGGCCCGACGGCCACCGGCGGAATCCGAGCGACCGCCCGGCATCTGCAGGGCGTGGGTCACGTCGAAGAACACCGGGTATTCGAACTGCTTCATGATGCCGAAGCCGAGCATGTCCACCACCAGGTTGTTGTAGCCGAAGCTCGAACCGCGCTCGCAGAGGATCAACTGGTCGTTGCCCGCTTCCACGCACTTGCTCAGGATGTGTTTCATTTCCTGGGGCGCGAGGAACTGGGCCTTCTTGATGTTGATCACCGCGCCGGTCTTGGCCATGGCCACCACCAGGTCGGTCTGGCGCGACAGGAAGGCCGGCAACTGGATAATGTCGCAGACCTCGGCGACCACGGCGGCCTGGGCCGGCTCGTGGACGTCGGTAATGATCGGCACGCCAAACGCCTGCTTGATGTCCTGGAAAATCCGCATCCCTTCTTCCAGGCCGGGGCCACGGTAAGAGGCGACGGACGAACGGTTGGCCTTGTCGAAGCTGGCCTTGAATACGTAAGGAATACCGAGTTTCTCGGTCACTTTCACGTACTCTTCACAGACCTGCATCGCCATGTCCCGGCTTTCCAGTACGTTCATGCCGCCGAACAGCACCATCGGCTTGTCGTTGGCAATCTCGATGTCGCCTACGCGGATGATCTTTTGGGCCATGCTCTTATCTCTCCGAGATCACGCGTTCTTCTGGTGTTGAGCCAAGGCAGCCTTGACGAAACCGCTGAACAGCGGATGGCCGTCGCGCGGGGTCGAGGTGAACTCGGGGTGGAACTGGCAAGCGACGAACCATGGATGATCCGGGGCCTCGACCACTTCCACCAACGAGCCATCACCGGAGCGACCGGAAATCTTCAGGCCGGCTTCGATGATCTGCGGCAGCAGCTTGTTGTTCACTTCGTAACGGTGACGGTGACGCTCGACGATCACGTCCTTGGCATAGCAATCGTGCACCAGGGATCCGGCTTCGAGCAGGCAATCCTGGGCACCGAGGCGCATGGTGCCGCCCAGGTCGGAGCTTTCGCTACGGGTCTCGACCACGCCGGTGGCATCTTCCCACTCGGTGATCAGGCCGACCACCGGGTGACCGCTGGTGCGATCGAACTCGGTGGAGTTGGCGTCTTTCCAGCCCATCACGTTACGGGCGAACTCGATGACCGCCACTTGCATGCCCAGGCAGATACCCAGGTACGGCACCTTGTTCTCGCGAGCGTACTGGACGGCGGTGATCTTGCCTTCCACGCCACGCAGGCCGAAACCACCAGGAACCAGGATGGCGTCAACGCCTTCGAGCAGTGCGGTGCCCTGGTTTTCGATGTCTTCGGAGTCGATATAACGCAGGTTGACCTTGGTACGGTTGGTGATGCCGGCGTGACTCATCGCTTCGATCAGCGACTTGTAGGCGTCCAGCAGCTCCATGTACTTGCCGACCATGGCGATGGTGACTTCGTGTTCCGGGTTCAGCTTGGCGTCGACCACCGCTTCCCACTCGGACAGGTCGGCACCGCCACATTGCAGGCCGAAACGCTCGACGACGAAATCATCCAGGCCCTGGGAGTGCAGGATGCCGGGGATCTTGTAGATGGTATCGGCGTCTTCCAGCGCAATCACCGCACGTTCTTCAACGTTGGTGAACTGGGCGATCTTGCGACGCGACGAGATATCGATCGGGTGGTCGGAACGGCAGACCAGCACGTCCGGCTGCAGGCCGATGGAGCGCAGCTCCTTGACCGAGTGCTGGGTCGGCTTGGTCTTGGTTTCGCCGGCGGTGGCGATGTACGGCACCAGGGTCAGGTGCATCAGCATCGCGCGCTTGGCGCCGACTTCGAAACGCAACTGGCGGATGGCCTCGAGGAACGGTTGCGACTCGATGTCGCCGACCGTGCCGCCGATTTCCACCAGGGCCACGTCGGCATCGCCGGCGCCCTTGATGATGCGGCGCTTGATCTCGTCGGTGATGTGCGGGATCACCTGGATGGTGGCGCCCAGGTAATCACCACGACGCTCCTTGCGCAGCACGTGCTCGTAGACACGGCCCGTGGTGAAGTTGTTGTTCTGGGTCATGGTCGTGCGGATGAACCGCTCGTAGTGACCCAGGTCCAGGTCGGTCTCGGCACCGTCGTGGGTGACGAAGACTTCACCGTGCTGGAACGGGCTCATGGTGCCCGGATCGACGTTGATGTACGGATCCAGCTTGAGCATGGTGACTTTCAGTCCCCGCGCCTCCAGGATGGCCGCCAATGAAGCCGAGGCAATGCCTTTCCCCAATGAAGAAACAACACCGCCCGTGACGAATATGTAGCGCGTCATGAAAAACCCTAGAAGTCTGCGTTAAAGCGGTCCGAGCCGCCGGGGAAAGCGAAGGAAGGCCGAAGCCCCCGATTACCTGCGATCATCACAGTGCACCTTTCGAAAAACTGCTGCGTTGAGACGGTCCGCAGGGTTGAACCCGCGGTACGGTGCGCGCTACACATTTTTTGGAATCGCCCGGCAAAGACAGCCTGGTAATCGGCAACTCCTGCAATTGCTGGCAATCCACAGAAGTTGTATCAAGAAGGGAGCGTAGTCTACCGGAAAGCGCCTTTCAGCTCAAACCTTGATCGCTCGAAGGTGGCTGCCAATGCAAATGCCAGTCACCCAACGCCCCGCCGTCCAGGCCCGGCAGGTTCGCCACGGCCAGCAATTCGTCGCCTCGATAGAGCAGCGGCAATCGGCCGCGGACAAACCAGGGCACCCCACTTTCGTTAAGCAGGCGCTTCAGATCGCGGTGTCCGCGGTCCGGCAGGTGCAAAACCTCACCACCCTGACGATAGCGAACCTGCAAGGGACCGGCCGGTGCCTCGCCGACCACCAGCAGTTCGCCATTGTCCGGCAGCTCCAGCGGTCGATTCGGGCAGTTCCAGGCGATATCCGCCGACGGCTGGCGCAACCAGGACCCGCTCAACCACCATAAATGCTCGTCGGCACGGTGCAGCTCGCCCTCGGCCAGGCGCCATTTCGGCCGGGCATCATGGGCGGCATCGCGCAGATCATCCCAACCAGCCCAATGGTCGCTGTCCGGCAGCCGGGTCAGCGGTGCCAGCCAATGCCGCAGGGCGTTGCGCTGCCGGGCCGGAGACAGGTCGATCAAGGCGTCGAGGGCCAGCGACGGTATGCCCAGCCAGACGTGCCGGGAATGCGCCAGGGCATCGTCGAGGTCGACTTCAGCCAATTCGTCGAGCAGTTCCTGGGCCTCGCGCAGGTGCGCGGCGCTGCGCACCATGCTGCTCACCGCTTGCGGCCAGCGCTCGGTCAGTCCGGGAAAAACCCGGTGACGGAGGAAGTTGCGCGAGAACTGCTGGTCACTGTTGGACGGGTCTTCGATCCAGCGCAGCTTGTGCTGACGGGCATAACCCTCGAGCTCGGCCCGGGAAACGTCCAGCAGAGGCCGCACCAGATAGCCGCCGCCGACCTCGCGCTGCGCCGGCATGGCCGCCAGGCCACGCACCCCGGCGCCGCGCAGCAGTCGAAAGAGCAGGGTTTCGGCCTGGTCTTCGCGATGCTGGGCGGTGAGCAGTACGTCGTGCAACTGGGTGACCCCGGCAAAGGCCAGGTAACGCGCATCGCGGGCGGCGCGCTCAAGACTGGCGCCCAATTGCACGCTGACACGGATCACCTGCAAAGGTATCCCGAGTTCATCACAGACGGCCTGGCAATGTGCCGGCCAGCCGTCGGCCGCCGCCTGCAGCCCGTGATGGACATGCAAGGCGGCAATCCTGGGCAGGGGCCGGGTTTTCGCCAGGCTGGCGAGCAGGTGCAGCAGCACGGTGGAGTCCAGGCCGCCGGAGAAGCCGATCCGCCAGGTCTGGGCATTACGCCAGGGCGAAAGGGCTTCGAGCAGCCTGGAAGGCAGATCGATATCAGGCTGACGCATGGGTTGCCCCCCGCGCTGGCTCACGAACGATAACGCGCGCTATCAGAGACCGTAGCTCATCAGACGCTCGTAACGACGAGCCAGCAGCGCATCGTTGTCGAACTTCTTCAGCATAGCCAACTGCGTGCTGAGTTCGGCACGAATCGAGGCCGCCGCCTTGGCCGGATCGCGATGGGCGCCGCCCAGGGGCTCGGAAATCACTTTGTCGACGATCCCCAGGCCCTTGAGGCGCTCGGCCGTGATGCCCATGGCTTCGGCGGCGTCCGGGGCTTTATCGGCGGTTTTCCACAGAATGGAAGCACAGCCTTCCGGGGAAATCACCGCGTAAGTCGAGTACTGCAGCATGTTCAACTGGTCGCACACGCCGATGGCCAAGGCACCGCCGGAACCACCCTCACCGATCACGGTGGCGATGATCGGCGTTTTCAGCCGCGCCATCACCCGCAGGTTCCAGGCAATCGCTTCGCTCTGGTTGCGCTCTTCGGCGTCGATGCCCGGGTAGGCACCCGGGGTGTCGATAAAGGTCAGGATCGGCATCTTGAAGCGCTCGGCCATTTCCATCAGGCGGCAAGCCTTGCGGTAGCCTTCCGGACGCGGCATACCGAAGTTGCGACGGACCTTCTCGCGCACTTCACGGCCCTTCTGGTGGCCGATAATCATCACCGGCTGGTCGTCCAGGCGGGCAATACCGCCGACAATCGCCGCGTCGTCGGAGAAATGCCGATCGCCGTGCAGTTCGTCGAACTCGGTGAAGATGTGGTTGATGTAGTCCAGGGTATACGGACGACGCGGGTGACGCGCCAGACGCGCGATCTGCCAGCTGGTCAGCTTGCCAAAGATATCTTCGGTCAGCGTGTTGCTCTTGTCCTGCAGGCGGGAGATCTCATCGCCGATATTCAGCGAATTGTCGTTACCGACCAAGCGCAGCTCTTCGATCTTGGCTTGCAGGTCAGCGATCGGCTGTTCGAAATCAAGAAAATTCGGGTTCATAAGCATCCGTCTTGGGTCGAGCACAGTAGTTTTTACACAGCCTGGCCGGCCGATTGATCTGTATCGCGCCCTACCTTACGGGATATGGCGCGCTCAGGTCGAGATTAAAAATAGGGTCAAGGTCGGCGCGCACCAAGTGCGCCACCGTCCTAACGGTATTGGAGGAAGACGTTGTCTCGCCCGAACTGGTCACGCAATGCCTGAATCAGACTGTCCGCCGGGTCGATCCGCCAGCTCTCGCCGAACTGCAACAAGGCCTTGGCGTCGCTGCCGGTGTACTCCAGGGTGATCGGGCAGGCCCCCCGGTGCTTGCCGAGCAATTCCCCCAGCCAGCGCAGTTGATCGCCCTTGAGCGCGGCACTTTGCAGCTTCAGGCGCAGGCTTTCGGCCAGGTTGGTGCGCGCATCTTCCATGCTCATCACCCGCTTGACCCGCAGGCGCAGGCCGCCGGAGAAGTCGTCGTTGCTGACCTCGCCTTCGACCACCACCATGGCATCGGTCTGCAGCAGCGACTGGGCCGACATGAAGGCATCGGCGAACAACGAGGCCTCGATCCGTGCCGAACGGTCGTCGAGGGTGATAAAGCCCATCTTGTCGCCTTTTTTGTTTTTCATCACCCGCAGGTTGATGATCATCCCGGCGACTGTCTGGGTATCCCGGGCCGGCTTCAGGTCGATGATTCGCTGACGGGCAAAGCGGCGGATCTCGCCTTCGTACTCGTCGATCGGGTGACCGGTGAGGTAGAGGCCGAGGGTATCTTTCTCGCCCTTCAGCCGCTCCTTGAGGGTCAGTTCCTTGGCCTTGCGGTGATTGGCGTAGACATCGGCATCTTCTTCGACGAACAGCCCGCCAAACAGGTCGGCATGGCCGCTGTCGTGGGTCCGCGCAGTCTGCTCGGCGGCCTTGATCGCCTCTTCCATCGCCGCCAGCAACACCGCGCGGTTACGGTCGATATTGGCCTGGTAGGCCTTGGTCTCGTCATGGAAATACGGGCCAAGGCGATCCAGCGCCCCGCTACGGATCAAGCCGTCGAGGGTGCGCTTGTTGATACGCTTGAGGTCGACCCGGGCACAGAAATCGAACAGGTCCTTGAACGGTCCCTCCTGGCGTGCTTCGGTGATCGCCTCCACCGGCCCTTCGCCGACGCCTTTGATCGCGCCGAGGCCATAGATGATCCGGCCTTCGTCGTTCACCGTGAACTTGAACTCCGAGGCGTTCACGTCCGGCGCGTCGAGGCGCAGCTTCATGGTGCGCACTTCCTCGATCAAGGTCACGACCTTGTCGGTGTTGTGCATATCCGCGGACAGTACCGCGGCCATGAACGGCGCCGGGTAGTGGGCCTTCAGCCAGGCGGTCTGGTAGGAAACCAGGCCGTAGGCGGCGGAGTGGGATTTGTTGAAACCGTAACCGGCGAATTTCTCCACCAGGTCGAAGATGTTACCCGCCAGGTCCGGATCGATATTGTTGCTCGCGCAACCTTCGATGAAACCGCCGCGCTGCTTGGCCATTTCCTCGGGCTTTTTCTTACCCATGGCCCGGCGCAGCATATCCGCGCCGCCGAGGGTGTAACCGGCCATGACCTGGGCGATCTGCATCACCTGTTCCTGATACAGGATGATGCCGTAGGTCGGCGCCAGCACCGGCTTGAGGCCTTCGTACTGGTAATCGGAGTGCGGATATGCCAGTTCGGCGCGACCGTGCTTGCGGTTGATGAAGTCGTCCACCATGCCGGACTGCAGCGGGCCCGGACGGAACAGCGCCACCAGTGCGATCAGGTCTTCCAGGCAGTCGGGCTTGAGCTTCTTGATCAGCTCCTTCATGCCACGGGATTCCAGCTGGAACACCGCCGTGGTCTCGGCCTTCTGCAACAGGCTGTAGGTCGGCTTGTCGTCCAGCGGGATAAAGGCGATGTCCAGCGGCGGTTCGTTGACCTTGGCGCGATCCCGGTTGATGGTCTTCAGCGCCCAGTCGATGATCGTCAGGGTCCGCAGGCCGAGGAAGTCGAACTTCACCAGGCCGGCCGCCTCCACGTCGTCCTTGTCGAACTGGGTCACCAGGCCGTCGCCTTCCTCGTCGCAGTAGATCGGCGAGAAGTCGGTCAGCTTGGTCGGCGCGATCACCACGCCACCGGCGTGTTTACCGACGTTACGCACCACGCCTTCGAGCTTGCGCGCCATCTCCCAGATTTCCGCCGCTTCTTCATCGACCTTGATGAAGTCGCGCAGGATCTCTTCCTGCTCGTAGGCTTTTTCCAGGGTCATGCCGACTTCGAAGGGGATCATCTTCGACAGGCGATCCGCCAGGCCGTAGGACTTGCCCTGGACCCGCGCCACGTCGCGCACCACCGCCTTGGCGGCCATGGAACCGAAGGTGATGATCTGGCTCACGGCGTTGCGGCCGTACTTCTCGGCCACGTAGTCGATCACCCGGTCGCGACCATCCATGCAGAAGTCGACGTCGAAGTCGGGCATGGAAACCCGTTCCGGGTTGAGGAAACGTTCGAACAGCAGGTCATATTCCAGCGGGTCGAGGTCGGTGATCTTCTGGACGTAGGCCACCAGGGAACCGGCACCCGACCCCCGGCCAGGACCAACGGGCACGCCGTTGCTCTTGGCCCACTGGATAAAGTCCATCACGATCAGGAAGTAACCGGGGAAACCCATCTGGATAATGATATCCAGCTCGAAATTCAGCCGGTCGACATAGACCTGGCGCTTGGCTTCATAGTCTTCGGTGGTGTCCCTGGGCAGCAGGACCGACAGGCGTTCTTCGAGGCCGTCGAAGGACACCTTGCGGAAATATTCGTCGATGGTCATGCCATCGGGGATCGGGAAGTTGGGCAGGAAGTGCTTGCCCAGTTTCACTTCGATGTTGCAGCGCTTGGCGATCTCGACGCTGTTTTCCAAGGCGTCGGGCAGGTCGCTGAACAGCTCGGCCATTTCCTCGGCGCTTTTGAGGTATTGCTGGTCGCTGTAGTTCTTCGAACGGCGCGGATCATCGAGGGCCCGGCCCTCACCGATGCAGACGCGGGTTTCGTGGGCCTCGAAATCTTCCTGCTTGATAAAGCGCACATCGTTGGTCGCTACCAGCGGCGCACCCAGCTTGTCGGCCAGGGCCACGGCGCCGTGCAACTGCTCTTCGTCGTTGGGACGGTTGGTACGCTGGACTTCCAGGTAGAAACGGTCCGGGAACACCGCCATCCATTCGCGGGCCAGGGCTTCGGCTTCAGCGGCGTTGTCGCCGAGCAGGGCCATGCCGATCTCGCCCTCCTTGGCCGCCGAAAGCATGATCACGCCTTCGCAGGCCTCGGCCACCCACTCGCGCTCGATGATGACCATGCCGTTGCGCTGGCCATCGATATAGCCACGGGAAATCAGCTCGGTGATGTTGCGGTAGCCGACGCCGTTCATCGCCAGCAGGCTGATGCGGCTCAGCGGGGCATCGGGATCCTTGTTCGACAGCCACAGGTCGGCGCCGCAGATCGGCTTGATCCCGGCGCCCATGGCGGCCTTGTAGAACTTGACCAGGGAACACATGTTGTTCTGGTCGGTCACCGCCACGGCGGGCATGTTCAGGCCGTTCAGGGCCTTGACCAGCGGCTTGATCCGAACCAGGCCGTCGACCAGGGAGTACTCAGTGTGCAGGCGTAGATGAACGAATGAAGCCGGCATAGTGATCCTGTCTAATCTGTAGAAACAACAAGGCCCGGATTGTACCGGGCCTTGGCTAAAACATCAGCAGCGTTAAAGTTCGCCGGACCGCCCATGACTCTCATAGGCCAGCCGTACCGGCGCGAAGGAGCGTCGGTGAATCGGCGTCGGCCCCAGCCGCTGCAAGGCTTCCAGGTGCACCGGTGTCGGATAGCCCTTATGCCCGCCGATGCCATAACCCGGGTAGATCAATTCGACAGCTGCCATTTCACGATCACGGCTGACCTTGGCCAGGATTGACGCCGCCGCGATCGCCGGCACCTTGCTATCGCCCTTGACCACCGCTTCGGCTGGCATCGGCAACTTCGGGCAACGGTTGCCGTCGATCATCGCCAGCTTGGGCTGGATATGCAGGCCTTCGACCGCCCGCTGCATTGCCAGCATGGTGGCATGCAGAATGTTCAGTTCATCGATTTCCTCGACTTCGGCGCGGGCGATACACCAGCTCAGGGCCTTTTCACGGATTTCATCGTAGAGCTTTTCGCGCCGGGCCTCGGTGAGTTTCTTCGAGTCGTTGAGGCCGAGGATCGGGCGCTTGGGATCGAGGATCACCGCCGCAGTCACAACCGCGCCGCAAAGCGGGCCACGACCGACTTCGTCGACACCGGCCACCAGGTCTTCGGCATCGGCCACCAGGGTGAAGTCCAATCCCATCTGCATTTTCACGCTACTCATACGGTTTTGCCGATCAGCTTCAACACTGCGTCGGCGGCCTGGTTCGAGGCATCCAGGCGCAAGGTGCGATGGATTTCGTCGAAGCCCCGGGTCTGCTCTTCGCCGCCCTCGATCAGCGGCGACAGGGTCTGCGCCAGGGCCTCGGGGGTTGCGTCATCCTGCAACAGCTCGGGCACCAGCAAACGCTGGGCCAGCAGGTTGGGCAAGGAGATGTAGGGGCTTTTTACCAGCCGCTTGAGAATCCAGAAGGTCAGTGGCGCCAGACGATAGGCGACCACCATCGGACGCTTGTACAACAGGGCCTCCAGCGTCGCCGTACCCGAGGCGATCAACACCGCGTCGCAGGCGGCCAGGGCCTTGTGGGACTGGCCGTCGAGCAGGGTCAGCGGCAGATCGCGCCCCACCAGCAAGGCCTCGATCTGGGTACGCCGTTGCGGGCTGGCGCAGGGCATGACAAAACGGATAGCGGGGTGCATCTCCCGCAGGCGTTGCGCGGTATCGAGGAACAAGCCGCCCAGGCGCCCGACTTCGCCGCCACGACTGCCCGGCATCAGCGCCACCAACGGACCGTCCGGCAAGCCGAGTTCGGCCCGAGCTTGCCCACGGTCGGCCTGCAAGGGGATGGCGTCGGCCAGGGAATGTCCGACAAACCGCACCGGCACGCCCTTCTCTTCATAGAAGCGCGCTTCGAAAGGGAACAGCGTCAGCATCAGGTCACAGCCTTCGCGGATCTTCAGCACCCGCTTCTGCCGCCAGGCCCAGACCGAAGGGCTGACGTAATGCACGGTCTTGATCCCGGCACGGCGCAGCTTGAGTTCGATATTCAGGGTGAAATCCGGCGCATCGATGCCAATAAACACATCGGGCTTTTCGGCAATCAACGTCTGGATCAGCAATTTGCGGCGCTTGAGCAGCTCAGGCAGACGGCCAAGCACTTCCACCAGGCCCATCACCGACAGCCGCTCCATGGGGAAATAGGAAACCAGGCCTTCGGCCTGCATCAGCGGGCCACCGACCCCGATAAACTCGACTTCAGGATGCTTGGCCTTGAGCGCCCGCATCAGACCAGAGCCGAGAATGTCGCCGGAGGCTTCCCCGGCGACCAGCGCAATTCGCAAAGTCGCCATGATCAGCGGGTGATGCCGCGGGTCGAGGACTGGATCGAATCGAGAAACACCGCCACTTCCGGGTACTGCGCGGCAGGTTCGGCCAGCTCGGCGATGGCTTGTTCCACCGTCAGCCCCTGGCGGTACACCACCTTGTAGGCCCGGCGCAGGGCGTGGAGCACTTCCTCGCTGAAACCACGCCGACGCAAGCCTTCGAAGTTCATGCTGCGGGCTTCGGCGGGGTTGCCGAAGACCGTGACATAGGCAGGAACATCCTTGCCGATGGCGGTGCCCATGCCGGAAAAGCTGTGGGCGCCGATATGGCAGAACTGATGGACCAGGGTGAACCCCGAGAGGATCGCCCAATCCCCCATGTGCACATGCCCGGCCAATGCCGTGTTGTTGACCAGGATGCAGTGGTTGCCGATCACGCTGTCGTGACCGATATGGGCGTAGGCCATGATCAGGTTGTGGTCGCCCAGGGTGGTTTCCGAGCGATCCTGTACCGTGCCCCGGTGGATGGTCACACCTTCGCGGATAACGTTGTGGTCACCAATGACCAGGCGCGTCTCTTCACCTTTGTACTTGAGATCGGGCGTGTCTTCGCCTACCGAGGAAAACTGGTAGATGCGGTTGTGTTTGCCGATCCGGGTCGGGCCCTTGAGAATCACATGCGGCCCGATCACTGTCCCCTCGCCGATTTCCACACCTGCGCCGACGATCGACCAGGGGCCGACCTCAACGCCCTCGGCCAGTACGGCCGTGGGATCGATGATTGCGCGAGGGTCAATCAAACTCATACTTTCTGTTCCGCACAGATGATCTCGGCCGAGCAGACCGGCTTGCCGTCAACCGAAGCCTGGCACTCGAACTTCCAGATCTTGCGCTTGCAGCTGATGAACTTGGCTTCGAGGATCAACTGGTCGCCCGGCAGTACCGGCTGGCGGAAACGCAGCTTGTCGGAGCCGACGAAGTAGTACAGGGTACCGTCGGAAGGCTTCACGTCGAGCATCTTGAAACCGAGGATGCCGGCAGCCTGGGCCATGGCTTCGATAATCAGCACGCCCGGCATGATCGGATGCGCCGGGAAGTGGCCGTTGAAGAAAGGCTCGTTGATGCTGACATTCTTGTAGGCACGAATGCGCTGGGCCTCGACATCCAGTTCCACCACCCGGTCCACCAGCAGGAACGGGTAACGGTGAGGCAGGTATTCGCGAATCTCTTTGATGTCCATCATTTCGTGGGGAAGCCTGTAGTAAAGAGTGGGAGCGCGCCACGCGCGGCTCCTCTAGCAAATCAAGAAGGCAGCTTGCGTACAAACCCAGGCGGCTACTTGATATGGAAAATGGTATCAGCCATCTGATGAAGCATTACCGTCCGGGGTCACGTCGCCTACCCGCTTTTCCAGCTGCCGCAGGCGCCGGGCCATGTCGTCGAGCTGGCGAATACGCGCCGCGCTCTTGCGCCACTCGGCGGCCGGCTGCATCGCCGTACCCGAAGAATAGGCACCCGGCTCGGTAATCGAGTGGGTGACCATGGTCATCCCGGTCAGGAAGACGTTGTCGCAAATCTCGATATGCCCCACCAGGCCGACGCCACCGGCGAGCATGCAGTGCTTGCCGATCTTGGTGCTGCCGGAAATCCCGCAGCAGGCGGCCATGGCCGTGTGATCGCCGACCTGAACGTTGTGGGCGATCTGAATCTGGTTGTCGAGCTTGACCCCGTTGCCAATGATCGTGTCGGCCAGGGCACCGCGGTCGATGGCGGTATTGACGCCGATCTCCACATCGTCACCGACGGTCACGCCACCGATCTGGGCAATTTTCTGCCAGATACCCTTTTCATTGGCGAAGCCGAAGCCTTCACCGCCGAGCACGGCACCGGACTGGATCACCACCCGCTTGCCGATGCGCACGTCGTGGTAAAGCGTGACCCGTGGCGCCAGCCAGCCGCCTTCGCCGATTTCACAGCGAGCACCGACAAAACACTGGGCGCCGATGGTCACGCCAGCACCAATCCGCGCAGCGCTCTCGATCACCGCAAAGGCACCGATACTGGCGGTCGGATCGACCTGGGCATCGGCAGCCACCACCGCGCTCGGGTGAATCCCGGCAGGCGCTTTGGGCTTGGGATCGAACAGGTGCGAAATACGCGCATAGGCCAGGTAAGGATCAGCCACCACCAGCGCATCGCCGGCATAACCTTCGGCGTCGGCGGCCTTGAGCAACACGGCGCCGGCCTGGCTGTCAGTGAGGTATTTGCGATACTGGGGATTTGCCAGAAAGCTCAACTGAGCTGGGCCAGCCTCCTGCAAGGTGGCTAGCCCAGTGATTTGTTTCTCCTCGTTGCCACGTAGGGTGGCACCGAGGATCTCGGCCAATTGGCCGAGCTTGATGGTCGCTGTCATGGATTACTTCAGCTGGTTCATGCGCTCGATCACCTGGCGGGTGATGTCGTACTGCGGTTTGACATCGATCACGGCGCCACGCTCGAACACCAGGTCAAAGGCACCTTTCTTGATGACTTCTTCCACGGCGCTATCCAGCTTGGGCTTGAGCTGCTTGAGCATCTCGCGGTCAGCAACGGCTTTTTGCTCGTTCAGTTCCTTGGACTGGAACTGGAAGTCACGGGCCTTTTGCTTGAATTCCAGCTCCAGACGCTCGCGTTCGCCCTGCTGCATCTTGTCGCCACCGGCCACCAGACGATCCTGGATACCCTTGGCACTGCTTTCCAGGGCCTGGAGCTTGGTCAGTTGCGGACCGAACTTCTTCTCGGCATCGACGGCGTACTTCTTGGCTGCGTCGGATTCCAGCAGGGCCATCTGATAGTTCAGGACCGCGATTTTCATTTCGGCAAAGGCCGGGGTCGCTACCAGAACAGTGGCCAGCAGAACCAGTTGAGTCAACTTACGCACAATAAACTCCTACAAAATCCGTTGTCGTTATCTAGGGTCAGGCCGTTAGAAGGTCTGACCGAGGGAGAATTGGAACACCTGGGTTTCAGCGTTATTAGGCTCTTTGACCGGCACGGCCAGGGCAAAACTCAATGGCCCCAGGGCGGTTACCCAGGTCACGCCAACACCCACGGAACTGGCCATATTGCTGAAACTGATGTCGTTGCACTGCGTCTGCGACAGCGTGCCATTGGTGTTACGGACCTGTTCGCACTTGGAGTCGAATACGTTACCCACGTCCCAGAACAGCGAGGTGCGCAGCGAACGCTGGTCTTTCACGAATGGCAGCGGGAACAACAGCTCCGCACCACCTTGAATCAGTACGTTACCACCGAACGGCAATGGATTCGTGCTGGTATCGGCAATCGTACCGGCGTTACCGGTCACATCCACACCGCGACTTGGCGTACCACGTGGGCCCAGGGTACTGTCCTTGAAACCACGTACCGAGTTGAAACCACCAGCGTAGTAGTTCTCATAGAACGGCAGGCCGTTGGTCGAACCATAGCCGTCGCCGTAACCCAATTCGGTATGGAAACGCATGGTGTAGGTGTCGCTCAACGGCTGGAATACCTGACCACGGTAGTCGAGTTTGAAGAACAACAGGTCACTGCCTGGGATGGTGCTTTCCAGGGTCAGGCTCTGGGAGTGACCACGGGTCGCCAGGACGCCTTTGTTCAGGGTCGAATCCGACCAGCCGAGGGAGGCCTTGTAGTTCAGGAACTCGTCGCCCTGGGTGTTAACGAAGTTGAAGATTTCGTCGACGGTGTACTGGCCGGTCTGGATCTTGTCCTGCTGGGCCGTCAGGCCGAAGGTCAGGCGCGATGTCTCGTTGATCGGGTAACCGACGCTGACGCCAGCACCCAGGCTGTCCACGGCATAGCTGGCAACGCTGACATCGAGTTCGCTGTAGTCAGTGGTGCGGTAGAACACGTTGTAGCCCAGGCTGACACCGTCCGGCGTCCAGTAGGGGTCGACATAACCGAAGTTATAGCGGCTCTGGTACTGGCTGCGGGTCAGGCCGATGCTGACCTTGTTACCGGTACCGAGGAAGTTGTTCTGGGTGATCGAACCGCCCAGGATCAGACCGGCGCTCTGGGCAAAACCGACGCTGGCGGTAATCGAACCCGAGGCTTGCTCTTCCACGGTGTAGTTCACGTCAACCTGGTCATCGACACCCGGAACAGCCGGGGTTTCGACGTTGACTTCCTTGAAGAAGCCCAGGCGTTCAAGACGGGTCTTGGACTGGTCGATCAGGTAGGTGGAAGCCCAACCGCCTTCCATCTGACGCATTTCACGACGCAGCACTTCGTCCGCGGACTTGGTGTTGCCACGGTAGTTGATACGGTTGACGTAGGCACGCTTGCCCGGGTCGACCACGAAGGTGATATCGACGGTGTGATCGTCATCGTGCGGCGTCGGTACGCCGTTGACGTTGGCGAAAGTGTAGCCGTCGTTACCCAGGCGGCGGGTGATCAGTTCCGAGGTGGTGGTCATCAGCTTGCGCGAGAACACCTGGCCCTTCTCCACCAGCAGCAGGGACTTGACCTGGTCTTCCGGCACCTTCAGGTCACCACTGAGCTTCACGTCGCGGACCTTGTACTTCTGGCCTTCGGTGACGTTGACCGTGATATAGACGCTTTTCTTGTCCGGGGTGATGGACACCTGGGTCGAGGCGATATCCATGTTGATATAGCCGCGGTCCAGGTAGTAGGAGCGCAAGCGTTCCAGGTCACCGGAGAGCTTTTCGCGGGCATACTTGTCATCGTTCTTGAAGAACGACAGCCAGTTGGTGGTCTTGAGTTCGAACAGATCGATCAGGTCTTCGTCCTTGAATACCGAGTTACCCACCACGTTGATGTGCTGGATCGCGGCGACGGTGCCTTCGTTGATCTTGATCTTCAAGCCCACGCGGTTACGCGGCTCGGGAACGACTTCGGTCTCGACCTCGGCCGAGTAGCGGCCTTGGGCCACATACTGACGCTGAAGTTCGTTACGCACGCCTTCAAGGGTCGCACGCTGGAAGATTTCACCCTCGGCCAGGCCGGATTGTTTCAGCCCCTTCATCAAGTCGTCAGTCGAGATCGCCTTGTTGCCTTCGATATCGATGCTGGCCACCGAAGGTCGTTCAACGACAGTGATGACCAGGACGTTACCTTCGCGCCCCAGCTGGATATCCTGGAAGAAACCGGTTTTGAACAGCGCGCGAGTGGATTCCACCAGGCGACGGTCATCCGCTTGCTCCCCGACATTCAACGGTAACGCGCCAAACACGCTACCAGCGGATACCCGCTGGAGGCCATTGACACGAATATCGGAGATAGTGAAGGACTCGGCGTGAACTTCGGCGATCATCAATACGGTGAGAACCGCAGTTAGCAGCAGACGTTTCATGAAGTCCTTTCTTATTCCAACTGGCAATAAACAAACTGCCGCACAATGCGGCAGATTCGCAATTTTCGCGAAGCGTTACAGTCGACCCAGATCGTTGACCAGGGCAAGCAACATCACCCCAACCACCAAACTGATACCGATCTGAATCCCCCAACCTTGCACCCGATCCGACAAGGGACGACCACGCGCCCACTCGATCAGATAAAACAGCAAATGCCCCCCATCCAGTACCGGGATGGGCAACAAATTCAGAACCCCGAGGCTGATACTCAGATAAGCCAGGAAATTCAGGAAATCAGCGACGCCCGACTGGGCCGAAGCGCCCGCCACTTTAGCAATGGTTATCGGTCCACTCAAGTTTTTTACCGAGAGCTCGCCGAACAACATTTTCTTCAGCGAGTCCAGGGTCAGGACGCTCATGGTCCAAGTGCGTCGAGCACCTTCGCCAATCGCCGCCAGAGGCCCGTAGCTGACCTCTCGAACCATCTCCGGCGGCCAGTCCACCGCCTTGACGCCGGCCCCCAGGTAACCGCTCGCCGCCTTGCCTTCGCCGCGGCTGGCCAAGGTCAGCGGGACGTCGATTTGAGCACCATCACGCTCGACGTGCAGCACAATTTTGGTATCAGGACGTACACGGACCCAATCCACCACCTGCTGCCAATCGTTCAGGGGCTGGTCATTCACCGCCAACAGGCGGTCGCCGGTCTTGAGGCCGGCGGCCTGGGCCGGGCCCTTCGGATCGAGTTCGGCCAGCACCGGCGCCAGCGCCGGACGCCATGGGCGAATCCCCAGAGACTTGATTGGATCGGGCTCGTCGGCGCCTTGCAGCCAATGGTCCAGTGCCAGTTCGCGGGGCGAGTCGGCCGTCGAGCCAGGCTCACGGACCCGCAACTGCAGGGTGCCGCTTTCCCCTAGGCGACGCACCAACTGAAGATTGACCGCGCCCCAACCGGTGGTCGGCTCGCCATCGACGGCGACGATTTCCTGACCGCTGCTCAACCCGGCCTTCTCGGCCAGGCTACCGCTTTCCACGGTACCGATGACCGGACGCACCTGCTGGCTACCGAGCATCGCCAGACCCCAGAAAAACACGATGGCCAGGAGAAAGTTGGCAATCGGGCCGGCGGCGACGATTGCGATACGCTGGCGCACCGACTTGCGATTGAAGGCCTGGTCGAGCAGCTCCGGCGGGACTTCAGCCTCGCGCTCGTCGAGCATTTTCACGTAGCCGCCCAACGGAATCGCGGCGACCACGAACTCGGTGCCCTGGCGATCGTGCCAACGCAGCAGCGGCATGCCGAAGCCCACGGAAAAACGCAGGACCTTGACGCCGCAACGACGGGCCACCCAGAAATGGCCGAATTCGTGGAAGGTCACCAGCACACCCAGGGCCACCAGGGTGCCGACTATCATATAGAGCGCGCTCATTTACTTTCTCCGCAATCCCAGGTGCCGACAGCCCCGAAGGCTACGCCAGATTCAACGCCCGTGGCGACTCAGCCATTGCTCGGCCAGAGTCCTGGCCTTGGCGTCTGCCGCGAATACCGCGTCGAGCTCATTGACCGCAACCACCGGCTCCAGGTTTAAAACGTCCTCGATGATACTCGCGATCTCAAGGTAGCGGATGCGCCGTTCGAGAAATGCCGCTACCGCCACCTCATTCGCCGCATTCAACATCGCCGGCGCACTGCCTCCGGCCTCGGCAGATTCACGGGCCAGGCGCAGACAAGGGAAACGCTGCTCATCCGGGGCCTGGAAGTCCAGGCGCGCCACGGCAAACAGGTCCAGCGGCGCCGCGCCGGAGTCGATCCGCTCAGGCCAGGCCAGGGCATTGGCGATCGGCGTGCGCATGTCCGGGTTCCCCAACTGGGCCAGAACCGAACCATCCACGTAGTCGACCAGGGAGTGAATCACACTCTGCGGGTGGATCACCACTTCGACCTGGGACGGTTTGGCATCGAACAGCCAGCACGCCTCGATCAGTTCCAGCCCCTTGTTCATCATACTCGCCGAGTCGACCGAGATCTTGCGCCCCATCGACCAGGTGGGATGGGCGCACGCCTGCTCGGGGGTGACATCGGCCAGCTCACCCAGCGGCGTCTGCCGGAACGGACCACCCGAGGCGGTCAGCAGGATTCGCCGCACGCCGACCGCCGCCAGGCCACGGGCGTGATCCTGGGGCAGGCACTGGAAAATCGCATTGTGTTCACTGTCGATCGGCAGCAACACCGACCCACTCTTGCGCACCGCCTGCATAAAGAGCGCGCCAGTCATCACCAGCGCCTCCTTGTTGGCCAGCAAGATCTTCTTGCCGGCTTCGACCGCTGCCAGCGTAGGACGCAAACCGGCCGCGCCGACGATCGCCGCCATCACCGCATCGACTTCGGGATCGGCGGCAATCTGGCACAGGCCCGCCTCCCCCACCAGCACTTCGGTCGCCAGGCCCGCGTCACGCAGTTGCTGCTGCAAACCACGCGCCGCGGACGCCTCGGGCACCACCGCATAGCGCGGGCGATGCCGCATGCACAGGGCAAAGAGTTCCGCCAGGCGGCTGAAACCGCTCAAGGCAAAGGCCTGGTAACGCTGCGGGTGACGCGCGATGACATCCAGGGTGCTCAGGCCGATGGAGCCGGTGGCACCGAGTACGGTAATTTGCTGTGGGCGGCTCACGATGCAGCGATCCACAGGAGTACGGCAAAGGTCGGAATGGCCGCCGTCAGGCTATCGATCCGATCAAGAATGCCGCCATGCCCGGGCAGCAGGTTGCTGCTGTCCTTGATCCCCGACTGACGCTTGAACATGCTTTCGGTCAAGTCACCGACCACCGAAATCACCACGATCAGCGCCGCCCCAAGCAGACTGGCAATCATCTGCCCGACGCCCCAACCGCGCACGACCCCGACCACCGCGGTGATCACCAGGCTCAAGGCCAGGCCGCCGTAGGCGCCTTCCCAACTCTTGCCCGGGCTGACCGACGGCGCCAGCTTGCGCTTGCCGAAGGCCTTGCCAGAAAAGTAGGCACCGATATCGGCGCCCCAGACCAGGACCATCACCGCCATGATCAACCAGTTGCCCAACGGCTCCTGCTTGATCAGGATCAGGCCTTGCCAGGCCGGCAGCAGGATCAGGAAACCGATCACCAACTTGCTCGCGGTGGTCGACCAGTGCGCGCTGGTGCGCGGGTAGGTCAGCACCAGGAACGCCGCCAACCCCCACCACAATACCGCCGCCCCCAGCACCCAGGGTGCGAGGTTGGGCAGGATGTACATGAAGAACAACAGCACCGCGACCAGCGCCGCATAGGCCACACGGGCCGGCTGCGCTTCAAACCCCGCCAGGCGCGCCCATTCCCAGGCGCCCAGGGTGACGACCAGGCCGATGAACAGCGCAAAGCCTGCGCCCTCGAGCAGGAAGAACCCGCACAAGGCAATGGGCAGGAGAATGAGTGCCGTGATGATGCGTTGCTTGAGCATTAAACCCGGGCTCCTGCTTCGACCTGTTCGCTCGTTTTACCGAAACGACGCTGGCGGGAAGCAAAATCGGCCAGCGCGTTGCGCATGGCTTCGTGTTTGAAGTCCGGCCAGAACAGGTCGGAGAAATACAGCTCGGCATAGGCCAACTGCCACAACAGGAAATTGCTGATGCGATGTTCGCCACCGGTACGGATGCACAGGTCCGGCAACGGCAGGTCGCCGGTGGCCAGACAGGTCTGCAGCAGCTCGGGGGTAATATCGTCCGGACGCAGATGCCCGGCCTGTACTTCACGGGCCAGACGCTGAGCCGCCTGGGCGATATCCCACTGCCCGCCGTAGTTGGCGGCAATCTGCAGAATGAAGCGATTGCTGCCGGCCGTCGCCGCTTCCGCATCGCGCATTGCCGCTTGCAGCTCGGGGTGAAAGCGCGAGCGGTCGCCAATGATCCGCAGGCTTATATTGTTCTCGTTGAGACGCTTGGCCTCGCGGCGCAGCGCCTTGAAGAACAGGTCCATCAAGGCGCTGACTTCGTCGGCGGGACGCTGCCAGTTCTCGCTGGAGAACGCGAACAGGGTCAATACCTCGACCCCGGCCTCGGCACACACTTCAATGACGGCGCGCACCGCGTCGACGCCAGCCTTGTGCCCGGCAACACCGGGCAAAAAGCGTTTCTTGGCCCAGCGGTTATTGCCGTCCATGATGATTGCAACATGGCGCGGTACCGAGGACGGCACAGCCTGCTTGGTCTTTTCCATGGAAGCGTCCTGACCCTTAAACGGCCATCAGGTCCGCTTCTTTTTGCTTCACGGCCACTTCGATTTCCGCCACGAACTTGTCGGTCAGCTTCTGGATATCGTCAGCCGCACGACGTTCTTCGTCTTCACTGATCTCTTTTTCCTTGACCAGATCCTTCAGGTCACCCAGCACATCGCGACGAATGTTACGCACGGCAATGCGAGCGTTTTCCGCTTCTTCGCGCGCTTGCTTGGTGAAACCACGACGGGTTTCTTCGGTCAGCGCCGGCATCGAGATCAGCAGCAGCTCGCCCAGGTTGGTCGGATTGAGGTTCAGGCCGGCGCTGCCGATCGCCTTGTCCACGGCACCGAGCATGTTGCGCTCGAACGCCACGACCTGCAGGGTGCGCGCGTCCTTGACGGTGATGTTGGCGACCTGCTTGATCGGGGTGTCAGTGCCGTAATAAGGCACCATGACGCCTTCCAGGATGCTTGGGTGAGCCTGCCCGGTACGAATCCGGCCAAATGCATGGGCCAGGGATTCCAGGGACTTCTTCATGCGCTCTTGAGCGTCTTTCTTGATTTCGTTGATCATTGTTGGCCTTCCTCGATCAGGGTTCCTTCAGCGCCGCCATGCACGATGTTCAGCAGGGCGCCGGGCTTGTTCATGTTAAATACGCGCAGCGGCATCTTGTGATCGCGGCACAGGCAGATAGCGGTGAGGTCCATGACACCCAGCTTGCGATCCAGCACTTCATCGTAGGTCAGATGATCGAACTTCTCGGCATGCGGGTCTTTGAATGGGTCCGCGGTGTAAACGCCATCGACCTTGGTCGCCTTGAGCACCACATCGGCGTCGATTTCGATCGCACGCAGGCAGGCTGCCGAATCCGTGGTGAAAAACGGATTGCCGGTACCAGCCGCGAAGATCACCACTTCCTTGGCGTTGAGGTGACGCATGGCCTTGCGGCGATCATAGTGATCGGTCACGCCGACCATGGAAATAGCCGACATCACGATGGCCGAGATATTCGCACGTTCCAGCGCGTCGCGCATCGCCAGTGCATTCATCACGGTGGCCAGCATACCCATGTGGTCGCCGGTGACACGGTCCATCCCGGCGGCACTCAAGGCGGCGCCGCGGAACAGGTTACCACCGCCAATCACCAGACCGACCTGGACACCGATGCCGACCAGTTGGCCGACTTCCAGCGCCATGCGATCCAGAACCTTCGGGTCGATCCCGAACTCTTCCGAGCCCATCAGGGCCTCGCCGCTAAGTTTGAGTAGAATGCGTTTATAGCGAGCTTGATAGCCACTGCCCTGCTGAGCCATTGCGAATCTCTCCTGCGGCGTTTAAAAAAAACTTGCGAGCTGTTTGCAGCCTGCGCTTACTCTAGCTTGGCGCTGCTACAGCGCCATCAGAACACAACCTTGTAAGTCGGTTCCGAATGGAAAAAGAGAAACCTCTCCTCCCATTTGAAAAGAGGCTGCGCGCGTGAGCGGGCAGCCTCTTGGGTCGACAGTTGAAAACCGTCTTTTACTTGTTGGCAGCCAGCTGAGCAGCAACTTCTTCAGCGAAGTTGTCCACTGGCTTCTCGATGCCATCACCTACTTTGAAGTAAGTGAAGGAAACGATTTCAGCGCCGGCTTTCTTGACCAGGGCACCGACGGTGACTTCCGGGTTCTTGACGAAAGCTTGCTCAACCAGGCTGGCTTCGGCCAGGAACTTGCTGATACGGCCGCTGACCATTTTTTCAACGATTTCAGCTGGCTTGCCTTTGATCTTGTCTTCGTTGAGGCTCAGGAAAACGCCTTTTTCGCGCTCAATGGCTTCAGCGGAGACCTGCGATGGCAGCAGGAACTCAGGGTTGGTTGCCGCAACGTGCATGGCAACGTCTTTGGCCAGGTCTTCGTTGCCGCCTTTGAGGGCCACAACCACACCGATCTTGTTGCCGTGCAGGTAAGCGCCGACCACATCACCTTCGATACGCGCCAGGCGACGGATGTTGACGTTTTCGCCCACTTTGGCAACCAGTGCTTCACGTGCCGATTCCTGGGCGGCGATCAGCGGAGCTGCGTCGGTCAGTTTGTCAGCGAAGGCTTTTTCAACGCTGGCAGCAACGAAAGCCTTGAAGTCATCTTGCAGAGCCAGGAAGTCGGTCTGCGAGTTCACTTCCAGGATCACGGCAGCAGTGCCGTCGCCCTTGATTGCGATGGCGCCTTCAGCGGCAATGTTGCCGGCTTTCTTGGCAGCCTTGATGGCGCCCGAAGCGCGCATGTCATCAATGGCTTTTTCGATGTCGCCGCCAGCCTTGGTCAAGGCTTTCTTGCAGTCCATCATGCCTTCGCCGGTACGCTCGCGCAGTTCTTTGACCAACGCTGCAGTAATCTCTGCCATTTCAAAATTCCTCTTGGATAGGTTATCAACCATTCCACCCGATCGAACGGGCGTTCAATTCTTCCCGATCCCGTTGTAGCGGCTACACATTACAAAGGCTGTAGCGGTACCAGCAACCAACGGTTTTCGAGGTGGCAAAAAGGGGGCCAAGCCCCCTTTTTGCTTACTGAGTCAACGCCAGGGCGTCAATTACTCAGCTGCGGCGACCGGAGCTTCTTCAGTAGCGAACTCGACGGTACCGCCACCGTTGTTGTTGCGGCCACGGATCACAGCGTCAGCCATCGAACCCATGTACAACTGGATGGCGCGGATGGCGTCATCGTTGCCTGGGATGATGTAGTCAACGCCTTCCGGGCTGCTGTTGGTATCGACTACGCCGATAACCGGGATGCCCAGCTTGTTGGCTTCGGTGATCGCGATGCGCTCGTGGTCAACGTCGATCACGAACAGTGCGTCAGGCAGACCGCCCATGTCCTTGATACCACCCAGGGAACGATCGAGCTTTTCCAGGTCGCGAGTGCGCATCAGCGCCTCTTTCTTGGTCAGCTTGGCGAAAGTACCGTCTTCGGCCTGGATTTCCAGGTCACGCAGACGCTTGATCGAAGCACGGATGGTTTTGAAGTTGGTCAGCATGCCGCCCAACCAGCGGTGATCGACGTACGGCGAACCGCAACGCGCTGCTTCTTCAGCAACGATCTTGCCGGCGGAACGCTTGGTGCCGACGAACAGAATCTTGTTTTTGCCCTGGGCCAGGCGTTCTACGAAAGTCAGAGCTTCGTTGAACATCGGCAGGGTTTTTTCAAGGTTGATGATGTGGATCTTGTTACGCGCGCCGAAAATGTACTTGCCCATTTTCGGGTTCCAGTAACGGGTCTGGTGACCGAAGTGCACACCGGCCTTCAGCATATCGCGCATGTTGACTTGGGACATGATAGTTCCTTGATAAGTCGGGTTTGGCCTCCACGTATCCCAATGACCAACCAGCAGCATCAGCTGAAGGCACCCAGGTCATCGTGTCGACACGTGTGTGGATTTAAGCTTCGCGGGGCTATCCCCGGAAAGCGGCGCATTTTATACCACAAGAACGGCCAAAACGAAACCTGCATTCGCATTTCCCCTCCCGGGCTTTTGCGCGCGCCCTGGATTCGGGCCAGAATGGCCCCAGCTTATAGAGAGAAGCGATAGCCGGATGCTCATGGTTTACCCCTTGCGTCTGGTAGAATCACGCTTTTAAGGGTACTGAAACCCCGGGCCAGCCATCGCGGCCCCGCCGTTTTCGCCCCATTCCGTGTTTATTCGCGCCCGGCGCGTAAAAAGAGAGCCTGTATGACCGTCACCCTCAAAACCCCCGAGGACATCGCAAAAATGCGTGTCGCTGGCCGCCTGGCTGCCGATGTACTGGAAATGATCGGTGAACACGTCAAGCCCGGTGTCACCACCGAGGAGCTGGACCGTATCTGCCACGACTATATCGTCAACGTGCAGCAGGCCATCCCCGCCCCGCTCAACTACAAGGGTTTCCCGAAGTCGATCTGCACCTCGGTCAACCACGTGGTCTGCCACGGCATCCCGGGCGACAAGCCACTCAAGGATGGTGACACGGTGAACATCGACGTCACCGTCATCAAGGATGGCTACCACGGCGACACCAGCAAGATGTTCCACGTCGGCACCGTGCCGGTCTGGGCCGAGCGCCTGTCGCAGATCACCCAGGAATGCATGTACAAGGCCATCGAGATCGTCAAACCCGGCTGCCGCCTGGGCGACATCGGTGAAATCATCCAGAAGCACGCGGAAAAGAACGGCTTCTCGGTGGTGCGTGAGTTCTGTGGCCACGGTATCGGCAAGGTGTTCCACGAAGAACCGCAGATCCTGCACTACGGCCGCGCCGGTACCGGCATGGAACTCAAGGCCGGCATGACCTTCACCATCGAACCGATGATCAACCAGGGCAAGGCCGACACCAAGGTGCTGGGCGACGGCTGGACCGCGATCACCAAGGACCGCAAGCTGTCGGCCCAGTGGGAGCACACCCTGCTGGTCACCGACACCGGCTACGAGATCTTCACCCTGCGCAGCGATGAGACCATCCCGCGCGTCTCGGCCTGATCGCTTGCACCTGCCGCTCTGTACAGAACGCCTATCAGAACCCAAGGAAAGCCAATCGATGCCGCAGGTGGACCCCGAACTCTTCGACCGCGGCCAGTTCCAGGCGGAACTGGCACTGAAGGCCAGCCCCATCGCCGCCTTCAAGAAGGCCATTCGCCACGCCCGCGAGGTGCTCGACCAGCGCTTTCGCGCCGGGCGTGATATCCGCCGGCTGATCGAAGACCGCGCCTGGTTCATCGATAACATCCTGCAACAGGCCTGGGATCAGTTCAGTTGGAGCGAAGACGCCGATATCGCCCTGGTGGCGGTCGGCGGCTACGGTCGCGGCGAATTGCACCCCTACTCGGACATCGACCTGCTGATCCTGCTCGACAGCGCCGACCACGAGATCTTTCGCGACTCCATAGAACGTTTCCTCACCCTGCTCTGGGACATCGGCCTGGAAGTCGGCCAGAGCGTGCGTTCGGTCGACGAGTGCGCCGAGGAAGCCCGGGCCGACCTGACGATCATCACCAACCTGATGGAAAGTCGCACCGTCGCCGGTCCCGAGCGCCTGCGCCAACGCATGCTCGATGTCACCAGCACGGCGCACATGTGGCCGAGCAAGGACTTCTTCCTGGCCAAGCGCGCCGAACAGAAGGCCCGCCACCACAAGTACAACGACACCGAATACAACCTGGAACCCAACGTCAAGGGCTCGCCCGGCGGCCTGCGGGATATCCAGACGATCCTCTGGGTCGCCCGCCGCCAGTACGGCACCCTGAACCTGCGGGCCCTGGCCGGCGAAGGCTTTCTGGTGGAGAGCGAAAACGCCCTGCTGGCCTCATCCCAGGAGTTCCTCTGGAAAGTCCGCTACGCCCTGCACATGCTCGCCGGCCGCGCCGAAGACCGCCTGCTGTTCGACCACCAGCGCAGCATCGCCGGACTGCTGGGTTTCAAGGGCGACGATGCGAAACAGGCCGTCGAAAATTTCATGCAGCAGTACTACCGGGTGGTCATGAGCATTGCCCAGCTCAGCGACCTGATCATCCAGCACTTCGAGGAAATCATCCTCGCCCCGGAAGACGAAGCGCCGCCGCAGCCGTTGAACTCGCGTTTCCAGTTGCACGACGGCTATATCGAGGCGAGTAACCCGAATGTCTTCCGGCGTACGCCGTTCGCCATGCTGGAAATCTTCGTGCTGATGGCCCAGCAGCCGGAAATCAAGGGTGTGCGCGCCGACACCATCCGCCTGCTGCGGGAACACCGTCATCTGATCGACGACGACTTCCGCAACGATATCCGCAACACCAGCCTGTTCATCGAGCTGTTCAAGTGCAAGATCGGCATCCACCGCAACCTGCGCCGGATGAACCGCTACGGCATCCTCGGACGCTACCTGCCGGAGTTCGGCGATATCGTCGGGCAGATGCAGCACGACCTGTTCCATATCTATACGGTTGATGCCCACACCCTGAACCTGATCAAGCACCTGCGCAAACTGCAGTACACCCAGGTCTCGGAGAAATTCCCGCTGGCCGCCAAGCTGATGGCCAAGCTGCCCAAGCCCGAACTGATCTACATGGCCGGGCTCTATCACGACATCGGCAAGGGCCGCCACGGCGACCATTCGGAACTCGGCGCAGTGGATGCCGAGGCCTTCTGCGCCCGTCACCAGTTGCCGCCGTGGGACAGCCGCCTGATCGTCTGGCTGGTGCAGAACCACCTGATGATGTCCACCACCGCCCAGCGCAAGGACCTGTCCGACCCGCAGGTCATCCACGACTTCGCCCAGACCGTCGGCGACCAGGTGCACCTGGACTACCTCTATGTGCTGACCGTCGCCGACATCAACGCGACCAACCCGAGCCTGTGGAACTCCTGGCGCGCCAGCCTGTTGCGCCAGCTCTACACCGAGACCAAGCGCGCCCTGCGCCGTGGCCTGGAAAACCCGGTGGACCGCGAGGAGCAGATTCGCCAGACCCAGAGCGCCGCCCTGGATATCCTGGTGCGCGCCGGTACCGACCCGGACGATGTCGAGCAGCTCTGGTCGCAACTGGGCGATGACTACTTCCTGCGCCACACCGCCGGCGACGTCGCCTGGCACAGCGACGCGATCCTCCAGCAGCCGGCCGATGGCGGCCCGCTGGTGCTGATCAAGGAAACCACCCAGCGCGAATTCGAAGGCGGCACGCAGATTTTCATCTACGCCCCGGACCAGCACGACTTCTTCGCCGTGACCGTGGCCGCGATGGACCAGCTCAACCTGAACATCCACGACGCCCGGGTCATCACCTCCAGCAGCCAGTTCACCCTCGACACCTACATCGTGCTGGACAACGACGGCGGCTCCATCGGCGACAATCCGAAGCGCATCAAGCAGATCCGCGACGGCCTGACCGAAGCCCTGCGCAACCCGGACGACTATCCGACCATCATCCAGCGCCGGGTCCCGCGCCAGCTCAAGCACTTCGCCTTCGCGCCCCAGGTCACCATCCACAACGACGCCCAGCGTCCGGTGACGGTGCTGGAGCTGAGCGCGCCGGACCGTCCCGGGCTGCTGGCACGAATTGGAAAGATCTTCCTGGAGTTCGACCTGTCGCTGCAGAACGCCAAGATCGCCACCCTCGGCGAGCGGGTGGAAGACGTGTTCTTCATTACCGACGCCGACAACCAACCGCTGTCCGACCCGCAGCTGTGCAGCCGATTGCAGGACGCCATCGTCGAACAGTTGAGCGTCAACGCCGAACCGCCCCTTGAAACGATGCGCCTGAGTATCTGACGCGCCGACACCTGAATGAAGCGAGCTCCGTTACCGATGAACAACGCCCTGAACCAGTTGCAGCCCTATCCGTTCGAGAAACTCCGCGCCCTGCTCGGCAGCGTGACGCCGAATGCGGACAAGCGGCCGATCGCCCTGTCCATCGGCGAACCGAAGCACCGCTCGCCGGCGTTTGTCGCCGAAGCCCTGACCGCCAACCTGGAACAGATGGCCGTGTACCCGACCACCCTCGGCGTACCGGCCCTGCGTGAAGCCATTGCCGGCTGGTGCGAGCGACGTTTCGGCGTGCCGAGCGGCTGGATCGACCCGGCGCGCAATATCCTGCCGGTCAATGGCACCCGTGAGGCGCTGTTCGCCTTTACCCAGACCGTGGTCAACCGTGGCGACGACGCCCTGGTGGTCAGCCCCAACCCGTTCTATCAGATCTACGAAGGCGCGGCCTTCCTCGCCGGGGCCAAGCCGCACTACCTGCCGTGCCTGGACGAAAACGGCTTCAACCCGGACTTCGACGCCGTGCCGGCGGAGATCTGGCAGCGTTGCCAGATCCTGTTCCTGTGCTCGCCGGGCAACCCGACCGGGGCGCTGATCCCGCTGGAGACCTTGAAAAAGCTGATCGCCCTGGCCGACGAGCATGACTTCGTGATCGCCGCCGACGAGTGCTACAGCGAGCTGTACTTCGATGAGCAGACTCCACCGCCGGGCCTGCTCAGTGCCTGTGTGGCGCTGGGCCGCAAGGACTTCAAGCGTTGCGTGGTGTTCCATAGCCTGTCCAAGCGCTCCAACCTGCCGGGGCTGCGCTCGGGCTTCGTGGCCGGTGACGCGGATATTCTCAAGGCCTTCCTGCTGTATCGCACCTACCACGGCTGCGCGATGCCGGTGCAAACCCAGCTGGCCAGCGTCGCGGCCTGGAACGACGAGATCCATGTGCGCGCCAACCGTGCGTTGTATCGCGAGAAGTTCGATGCGGTGCTGGAGATTCTGGCGCCGGTGCTGGATGTGCAACGCCCGGATGGCAGCTTCTACCTGTGGCCGAATGTGCAGGGCGATGATGCGGCGTTCTGCCGCGATCTGTTTGCCGAGGAACATGTGACCGTGGTGCCGGGCTCCTATCTGTCCCGCGAAGTGGACGGCGTCAATCCCGGGGCCGGGCGCGTGCGCATGGCCCTGGTTGCGCCGTTGGCAGAGTGTGTCGAGGCCGCCGAGCGGATTCGCGCGTTCATCCAGCGCCGCCAGTAACCCCGGCTACTTCACCGAGCCGAGGTTCGCCTCACTCAGATCCAGTTCCGCCAGCACCTCGCGCAACACATCGTCGCCGATCTGGTGCTGGCGACTGAGCCGGTACAACTCCAGGCGCTGCGCCCGCAGTGCCTTCAAGCGCAAGCGGCGGTCCAACTGGTCCATCTGGAACGCCAGCGCCTGGGCTTCGGTGGAGTCGTTGAACACCTCCAGTTGATGCCGGTATTCGGCCATCAACTGCGCTTTCAACTCGGTGGCCAACGCGGCCTGGGTCGCATCCTGGGCCGCGTCCTGCGGTACGCCCAACTCCTCGCCCTCCAGCACATGGATCGCCGCTTCGGCGGTCTTCTTCCAGGCTTCGCGCACTTCGCCACGGTGCCTGTCATCCTGGCTTTTCGGCAAGTCGCGCAACAGCAGCGGCAGGACAACACTGGCCGTCACCAACGACAGCAGGATCACCCCGGCGGCGATGAAAATCAGCAAGTCACGCTCGGGAAAATCCACCCCGGGTGCGATCAGCAGCGGCACCGACATCACACCCGCCAACGTCACCGCCCCACGTACACCACCTACCGTCAGCAACCAGCAGGAACGCCCCTTGGCCATCCCTGACAACGGATCTTTGCCACGCCAGTGCCGCAGCAGCTCCGACAAGCGCCAGATGCTGTGCACCCAGACAAAACGCAACACCACCAGGGCCAGAAAGATCGCCAGCACTTCGAGGCAGCGATAGAGCAAGGTCGGCCACAACGAAGTCTCGTGGCTGGCAACCGCCTTGACGATATCCGGCAACTGCAAGCCCAGCAGCAGGAAGATCAGCCCGTTGAAGGCGAACTCCAACAGCGACCAGACACTGCGGTTGAGCAGCCGGGTGCTGGTCTGGCGCGGCAACAGGTCGAGCCAGCTCTGCATCATCCCCGCCGCCACCGCCGAGAGGATTCCCGACACCCCGAGGCGCTCGGCCAGCACATAGGCGGCGAACGGCAACAGCAACATGAACACCACGTGGGTCGCCGGATCGTCCCAGCCACGGGCGATCATCCAGACCCGAAAGCGCCCCACCAGCCAACTCAGCGCCACGCCGACGGCCAGGCCACCGACCGCCACCAGGACAAAGGTCAGGCTCGCATTGGCCAGGGAGAAGGCACCGGTCACGGCCGCCGCCAGGGCGAACTTGAAGGTCACCAGGCCCGACGCATCATTCATCAGCGCCTCGCCCTGGAGCATATGCATCAGCGGCGTCGGCAGACGGTTCTGGGCAATGGCGGAAACCGCCACGGCGTCGGTCGGTGACAACACGGCGGCCAGGGCGAAGGCCACCGGCAAGGGAATGGCCGGCAATAGCCAGTGAATGAAATAGCCGGCACCGACCACGGTGAACAGCACCAGCCCCACGGCCAGGGTCAGGATCGGCCCGCGCAGGCGCCACAGATCGCGCTTGGGCATGCGCCAACCATCGGAAAACAGCAACGGCGGCAGAAACAGGAACAGAAACAATTCCGGGTCCAGGGCCACATGCAGGCCCAGGGTCGGCCAGGCCAGCAGCGCCCCCGCCGCAATCTGCACCAGGGGCAGCGGCAGCGGGATCACCCGCCAGAGCAAACGCGAGACACCGACCAGCATCAGCAGAATCAGAACGGTGTAGGCCGTCTGCATAAAAGGCATTCCCAATCGTTTAAAGCATATCTCTGGCAACGGTTTGCCGTCGAAGTGCCATATTAGCCGCTTATGCTGCCGCCCGGACGCTGCACCAAAGTCGCAGTCGGCAGGGGAAGATGTAACCGCACACGACTAAGGCGCCTAAGCGGCCCGGTCATGGCATAATCTTCAACCTTTCATCCCTCGCATCTCCAAAGGGGAGGCAATTGCTGTGACCGCTTCGAGCAAAACGTTGCACCTTTTCGGAATCAAGGCGTGCGACACCATGAAAAAGGCCCGCACCTGGCTCGACGAACAGGCCGTGCCCTACGCGTTCCATGACTACAAGACCGCCGGCATCGACCGCGAACACCTGACCCAGTGGTGCAACGAGCACGGCTGGCAAGTGGTGCTGAACCGCGCCGGAACCACCTTTCGCAAACTCGACGACGAACGTAAAGCCGATCTCGACCAGGCGAAAGCGATTGAACTGATGCTGGCACAACCCTCGATGATCAAGCGCCCGGTGCTTGATCTCGGTGACCGAACCCTGATTGGCTTCAAGCCAGATATTTATGCGGCGGCCCTCAACTGAGCCAGAGCGCTCAAGGCCCCCACTCATTTTGCAAGAGGTAACTGCATGTCCACTACTCTGTTCAGCCTGGGCTTCGGCGTTGGCACCCAGAATCGTCAAGGTGCCTGGCTGGAAGTTTTCTACGCCCAACCCCTGATTCAGCCGTCGGCCGAGTTGGTCGCCGCCATCGCGCCAATCCTCGGTTACACCGGCGGCAACCAGGCGATCACCTTCAGCACCGCCCAGGCCTCGCAACTGGCCGACGCCCTGAAAACCGTCGACGCCGCCCAGGCCGCCCTGCTGACCCGCCTGGCCGAAAGCCACAAGCCGTTGGTCGCCACCGTATTGGCAGAAGACGTCCAGCTGACGTCTACCCCCGAGGCTTACCTCAAGCTGCACCTGCTCTCCCACCGTCTGGTCAAGCCCCACGGCCTGAGCCTGGCGGGCGTGTTCCCGCTGCTGCCGAACGTGGCCTGGACCAGCCAGGGCGCCATCGACCTGTCGGAGCTGGCCGCCCACCAACTGGAAGCGCGCCTGCGTGGCGAGCTGCTGGAAGTGTTCTCGGTGGACAAGTTCCCGAAAATGACCGACTACGTGGTGCCGAGCGGCGTGCGTATCGCTGACAGCGCGCGGATTCGCCTGGGTGCCTACATCGGCGAAGGCACCACCGTGATGCACGAAGGTTTCGTCAACTTCAACGCCGGCACCGAAGGCCCGGGCATGATCGAAGGCCGCGTTTCGGCGGGTGTCTTCGTCGGCAAGGGGTCGGACCTGGGCGGCGGTTGCTCGACCATGGGTACCCTGTCCGGCGGCGGCAACATCGTCATCAAGGTCGGCGAAGGCTGCCTGATCGGCGCCAACGCCGGTATCGGCATTCCGTTGGGCGACCGCAACACCGTGGAATCGGGCCTGTACGTGACCGCCGGGACAAAAGTGGCGCTGCTCGACGAAAACAACCAGTTGGTCAAGGTGCTCAAGGCCCGCGACCTGGCCGGCCTGCCGGACCTGCTGTTCCGTCGCAACTCGGAAACCGGTGCGGTGGAATGCAAGAGCCATAAGTCGGCCATTGCGCTGAACGAAGCCCTGCACGCGCATAACTGAGCAGGATTGTTGTAGGGGCCGGCTTGCTGGCGGGGGTGCCTGTGAGGCCGCCTTCGCGGGCAAGCCCTGCTCCTACAGGTTTATGTCGTACGCAAAACCTGCGCTCGGCGCCCTACTGTAGGAGCAGGGCTTGCCCGCGAAGAGGCCCTCAAGGTCGGCAAAAACTTCACGAGCCAGACCAATGCCTACAGGTTTCGCGCCCCCTCGCCCACGCTCACCAGGGCCGAACACCATGCTGATACCTTCTCCCTGGCGCGCCGATTTCCCGGCCATCGCCGCCCTGCAACGGCAAGACCAGGTCTACCTGGACAGCGCCGCCACCACCCAGAAGCCCCAGGCGCTGATCGATGCCCTGGCACACTATTACAGCAACGGTGCGGCCAATGTGCACCGTGCCCAACACCTGCCCGGCGCCCATGCCACCCAGGCCTTCGAGGACAGTCGAAGCAAGACTGGCCAGTGGCTCAATGTCGGCAATAGCGGACAAATCGTCTTCAGCCACGGCGCCACCTCGGCGCTGAACCTCCTGGCCTATGGCCTGGAAGCGCTTTTCCAGCCCGGCGACGAGATCGTCATCAGCGCCCTGGAGCATCACGCCAACCTGCTGCCCTGGCAGCAACTGGCGCAACGCCGGGGACTGCGCCTGGTGGTGCTGCCGATCACCGACAGCGGCCTGATCGATCTGGAAGCCGCCCGCCCGTTGATCGGCCCACGGACCCGCCTGCTGGCGGTCAGCCAACTGTCCAACGTGCTCGGGGCCTGGCAACCGTTACCGCAATTGCTGGCCCTGGCCCGCTCGTTCAACGCACTGACCGTGGTCGACGGCGCCCAGGGCGTGGTCCACGGTCGCCACGATGTCCAGGCGCTGGGCTGCGATTTCTATGTATTTTCCAGCCACAAGCTCTACGGCCCCGATGGTGTCGGCGTGCTCTATGGCCGCCACGAAGCCCTGAGCCAACTGCGCCACTGGCAATTCGGCGGCGAGATGGTGCTGGACGCGGACTATCAGCAGGCCAGCTTCCGCCCGGCCCCCTTGGGCTTCGAAGCCGGAACACCACCGATTGCCAGCGTCATCGGCCTCGGCGCGACCCTCGACTACCTGGCCGGCCTCGACCAGGCCGCCGTATCGGCCCACGAAGCGGCGCTGCACGCCCACCTGTTGCAAGGCCTGAAAGTCCGCAAGGGCATCCGCCTGTTGGGCGAACCGCAACTGGCACTGGCCAGCTTTATCGTCGACGGCGTGCACAACGCCGATCTGGCGCACCTGCTGACCGAGCAAGGGATTGCCGTACGCGCCGGGCATCACTGCGCAATGCCACTGATGAAACAGCTCGGACTGGCCGGCGCGATCCGCGTATCGCTGGGTGTGTACAACGACTCCGAAGACCTCGAACGGTTTTTCGAGGCACTGGATCAGGCCCTGGAGCTGTTGCGATGAGCCTGCCCGCTGAAGCACTGCTGGTTCTGGAAAATTTCCGGCACCTGGCGGGCTGGGAACAACGGGCGCGCCTGCTGATGCAATGGGGAGAGCGCTTGCCGCCCTTGAACGACGCCGACAAGACCGAGGCCAACCGCGTCCATGGCTGCGAAAGCCAGGTGTGGTTGACCGGTCGGCTGCATGACGGTCAGTGGCAGTTTGCCGCGAGCAGCGATGCACGAATGATTCGTGGGCTGGTGGCGTTGTTGCTGGTGCGGGTCAATGGCTTGAGCGCCGACGAATTGCAGCAGGTCGACCTGCCCGACTGGTTCAACCAACTGGGCCTGTCCCGACAATTGTCGCCGTCCCGCAGCAACGGCCTGAATGCCGTGCTTCAGCGGATGCGTGAATTGACCCAATAAGCCTCAGGCCTGCGGTTTGATCCGATCCGCCGGCCGGCGCATGCCCGCGACGATCTTGTCCACCGCCTTGGTCGCCGCCACCATGCCGAAGGTCGCCGTGACCATCATCACCGCGCCAAAACCACCGGCACAGTCCAGCTTCACCCCATCACCGACAAAACTCTTCTGCAGGCAGATGCTGCCATCGGGCTTCGGATAACGCAGCTGCTCGGTGGAAAACACACAGGGCACGCTGTAATGGCGGGTCACCGTGCGGGAAAACCCGTAGTCACGGCGCAAGGTCGAACGCACTTTCGAGGCCAGGGGATCATTGAAGGTACGGTTCAGGTCGCAGACCTGGATCAAGGTCGGATCGATCTGCCCACCCGCCCCGCCCGTGGTGATGATCTGGATCTTGCGCCGCTTGCACCAGGCGATCAGCGAGGCCTTGGCATTGACGCTGTCGATGCAGTCGATCACGCAGTCGATGTCCGGGGTGATGTACTCGGCCATGGTTTCCCGGGTCACAAAATCGGTCACCGCGTGGACCTGGCAGTCCGGATTGATGCCCTTCAGGCGCTCGGCCATCACCTCGACCTTGGCCCGACCCACGGTGCTGTCCAGGGCATGCAACTGACGGTTGCTGTTGCTAACGCAGACATCGTCCAGGTCGAACAGCGAGATCTCGCCGACACCGCAACGGGCAATGGCTTCCGCCGCCCAGGAGCCGACACCGCCGACGCCGACGATCGCCACATGGGCGGCCTTCAGCCGCGCCAGCCCTTCAATGCCATACAACCGGGCGACGCCGGCAAACCGCGGATCTTCTGCACTCATGACCATTACCCCAAAAACCGGCGCGCATTATAGGGCCGGGCGCCGGCCGAGGGCAGCTTTAGCCTATGAATGGCTGTCCATGAGCGTTAAATCACAACACTTTGACGAGAATAGAGCTACAAAGAATCAGGAAAGAACTTAAGCCCTGTCTCATTGCCCAATGCCTGCGCATATTCCACGGTACTGTACGGTCGACGGATAGCAAGTGTAGGATGCGCGCCGCTCTGTTCCCTGTTCTAGCCCTTTTCGGAACCCGAAATACCTATGTCATCGCGTAAATTTGGACTCAACCTGGTCGTAGTGTTGGCAATTGCCGCGCTATTCACCGGTTTCTGGGCGCTGATCAACCGCCCGGTTTCGGCGCCTGACTGGCCCGAGCAGATCGCCGGCTTCTCCTACTCGCCTTTCCAGCAGGGACAATTCCCACAGAAAGACCAGTACCCGACCGACGATGAAATGCGTCGCGACCTGGAGATCATGAGCAAGCTGACGGACAACATCCGTATCTACTCGGTCGACGGCACCCTTCAGGACATTCCCAAGCTCGCCGAAGAGTTCGGCCTGCGGGTGACCCTGGGGATCTGGATCAGCCCGGACCAGGAGCGCAACGAGCGGGAAATCGCCCGCGCCATCGAACTGGCCAACACCAGCCGCAGTGTCGTGCGGGTGGTGGTCGGTAACGAGGCGATCTTCCGCAAGGAAATCACCGCCAAGGACCTGGCCGTGCTGATCGACCGCGTACGGGCGGCCGTCAAGGTGCCGGTGACCACCTCGGAACAGTGGCATATCTGGGAACACAACCCGGAACTGGTCAAGCACGTCGACCTGATCGCCGCGCACATCCTGCCCTACTGGGAATTCATCCCCATGGACAAGGCCGGCCAGTACGTACTGGACCGCGCCCGCGAACTCAAGCGCATGTTCCCGAAAAAGCCCCTGCTGCTCTCGGAAGTGGGCTGGCCGAGCAACGGCCGCATGCGTGGCGGTGCCGATGCGACCCAGGCCGACCAGGCCATTTACCTGCGCACCCTGGTCAACAAGCTTAACCGCCAGGGCTTCAACTACTTCGTGATCGAAGCCTTCGACCAGCCGTGGAAGGCCAGTGACGAAGGTTCGGTGGGCGCCTATTGGGGCGTGTTCAACGCCGCGCGCGAGCAGAAGTTCAACTTCGAAGGGCCGGTGGTGGCGATTCCGCAATGGCGCGTACTGGCCATCGGTTCGGTGGTGCTCGCACTGCTCTCGCTGACCCTGTTGATGATCGACGGCTCGGCCCTGCGCCAGCGCGGCCGGACCTTCCTGACCTTTACCGCGTTCCTCTGCGGTTCGGTGCTGGTGTGGATCGGCTACGACTACAGCCAGCAATACAGCACCTGGTTCAGCCTGACGGTGGGTTTCCTGCTGGCCATCGGTGCCCTGGGCGTGTTTATCGTCCTGCTCACCGAGGCCCACGAACTGGCCGAGGCGGTCTGGACCCACAAGCGCCGGCGTGAATTCCTACCGGTTGAAGGCGACTCGCACTACCGGCCGAAAGTCTCGATCCACGTGCCGTGCTACAACGAGCCGCCGGAGATGGTCAAACAGACCCTCGACGCCCTCGCGGCCCTCGATTATCCGGACTACGAAGTCCTGATCATCGACAACAACACCAAGGACCCGGCGGTCTGGGAACCGGTGCAGGCCTACTGCGAAACCCTCGGCCCGCGTTTCCGCTTCTTCCACGTTGCGCCGCTGGCCGGTTTCAAGGGCGGGGCGCTGAACTACCTGATCCCGCACACCGCCAAGGACGCCGAAGTCATCGCCGTGATCGACTCGGACTACTGCGTCGACCGCAACTGGCTCAAGCACATGGTGCCGCACTTCGCCGATCCGAAGATCGCCATCGTGCAATCGCCCCAGGACTACCGCGACCAGAACGAAAGCACCTTCAAGAAGCTCTGCTACTCGGAATACAAGGGCTTCTTCCATATCGGCATGGTCACCCGCAACGACCGCGACGCGATCATCCAGCACGGCACCATGACCATGACCCGCCGCTCGGTCCTGGAAGAACTGGGCTGGGCCGACTGGTGCATCTGCGAAGACGCCGAGCTGGGCCTGCGGGTCTTCGAAAAAGGCCTGTCGGCGGCTTACCACCATGACAGCTACGGCAAGGGCCTGATGCCCGATACCTTTATCGACTTCAAGAAACAGCGTTTCCGCTGGGCCTACGGGGCGATTCAGATCATCAAGCGGCACACCGCCAGCCTGCTGCGCGGCAAGGACACCGAACTGACCCGTGGCCAGCGCTACCACTTCCTCGCGGGCTGGTTGCCGTGGGTAGCCGACGGCATGAATATCTTCTTCACCGTCGGCGCCCTGCTCTGGTCGGCGGCGATGATCATCGTGCCGCAACGGGTCGATCCGCCGCTGCTGATCTTCGCGATCCCGCCACTGGCGCTGTTCGTGTTCAAGGTCGGCAAGATCCTGTTCCTCTACCGCCGCGCGGTCGGGGTCAACATGAAGGATGCCTTCGCCGCCGCACTGGCTGGCCTGGCCTTGTCCCATACCATTGCCAAGGCAGTGCTGTACGGTTTCTTCACCAGCAGCATTCCGTTCTTCCGCACGCCGAAAAACGCCGATAACCACGGTTTCTGGGTAGCGATTTCGGAAGCCCGCGAAGAGATGTTCATCATGCTGCTGTTGTGGGCCGCGGCGCTGGGGATCTTCCTGGTGCAGGGCTTGCCGAGCAACGACATGCGCTTCTGGGTAGTGATGTTGCTGGTGCAGTCGTTGCCGTACCTGGCGGCACTGATCATGGCGTTCGTTTCCTCGCTGCCGAAACCGGTCAGCGCGGCGGAGCCGGCATCCGTCGCATAAACGCGATGCACGACACGAAACGGCGGCCTGCGGGCCGCCGTTTTGCTTTAAGATATCCACCCTTTGCGCGCCCCTATCTTCCTGTAGGAGCGAGCTTGCTCGCGATGGTCGTCAACGATAATGCTGGGCACCTGATACCCCGCGGAGCCTGAACCACCCTCGCGAGCAAGCTCGCTCCTACATACCCGTTTCGGAGCTTTCCCATGACGGCCCACGCCGACCTTTCGCCGACCCTGCAACTCGCTTGCGACCTGATTCGCCGCCCTTCCGTGACCCCGGTCGATGCCGACTGCCAGAAGCTGATGATGCAGCGCCTGGGCGATGCCGGTTTCAAGCTCGAGCCGATGCGTATCGAGGACGTCGACAACTTCTGGGCCACCCACGGCAAGCATGAAGGCCCGGTGCTGTGTTTCGCCGGTCACACCGACGTGGTGCCGACAGGTCCGCTGCAGGCCTGGCAGAACGATCCGTTCGATGCCTTGATCGACGAGCACGGCATGCTCTGCGGTCGCGGCGCGGCCGACATGAAAGGCAGCCTGGCCGCGATGCTGGTGGCCGCCGAGCGTTTTGTCGCGGACTACCCGGACCACCGCGGTTCGGTCGCCTTCCTGATCACCAGCGACGAAGAAGGCCCGGCCCACCACGGCACCAAGGCCGTGGTCGAGCGCCTGGCCGCCCGTAGCGAGCGCCTGGACTGGTGCATCGTCGGCGAACCGTCGAGCACCACCCTGGTCGGTGACGTGGTGAAGAACGGCCGCCGTGGCTCCCTCGGCGCCCGCCTCACCGTGCGCGGCGTACAGGGCCATGTGGCCTACCCGCACCTGGCGAAAAACCCGATCCACCTGGCCGCTCCGGCCCTGGCCGAACTGGCCGCCGAGCATTGGGACAATGGCAACGCCTTCTTCCCACCGACCAGTTTCCAGATTTCCAACCTCAACTCGGGGACCGGTGCGACCAACGTGATCGCCGGCGAACTGGTGGCGTTGTTCAACTTCCGCTTCTCCACCGAGTCCACGGTTGAAGGCCTGCAACAGCGGGTCGCGGCGATCCTCGACAAGCACGGCCTGGACTGGCACGTGGAATGGGCGCTGTCCGGCCTGCCGTTCCTCACCGAGCCGGGCGCGCTGCTCGATGCGGTGTCGGCGAGCATCAAGACCATCACCGGGCGTGACACCAAGGCTTCCACCAGCGGCGGCACCTCCGACGGGCGCTTTATCGCGACCCTCGGCACCCAGGTGGTCGAGTTGGGCCCGGTCAACGCGACCATTCATCAGGTCAACGAGCGGGTCCTGGCCAGCGACCTCGATGTGCTGACCGAAATCTACTACCAGACCCTGATCAAGTTGCTTGCCTGATGCTCACCTGCCCCCTCTGCAGCGCACCCCTGAGCGCGGTCGACAACGGCGTGGCCTGTCCGCTCGGGCATCGTTTCGACCGGGCACGCCAGGGTTACCTGAACCTGTTGCCGGTCCAGCACAAGAACAGCCGTGATCCGGGCGACAACCTGGCCATGGTCGAAGCCCGACGGGACTTCCTCAACGCCGGCCACTACGCGCCGGTGGCCCGCCGCCTGGCGGAGCTGGCGGCCGAACGGGCGCCGGGACGCTGGGTCGATATCGGCTGCGGCGAGGGCTACTACACCGCGCAACTGGCCGAGGCCCTGCCCGCGGCTGACGGCTATGCGCTGGATATTTCCCGCGAGGCGGTCAAGCGTGCCTGCCGACGCAACCCGCAACTGACCTGGTTGATCGCCAGCATGGCGCGGGTGCCATTGGCCGACGCCTGCTGCCAGTTTATCGCCAGCGTGTTCAGCCCATTGGACTGGCAGGAGGCCAAACGCCTGCTGAGCCCCGGTGGCGGCCTGATGAAAGTCGGACCGACCAGCGGCCACCTGATGGAACTGCGCGAGCGTCTGTACGATGAAGTGCGCGAATACACTGACGACAAGCACCTGGCCCTGGTACCGGAGGGCATGGCGTTGCAACACAGCGAAGTGCTGGAGTTCAAGCTGAGCCTGGCCAGCGCCCAGGACCGGGCGAACCTGCTGGCCATGACGCCCCACGGCTGGCGGGCCAGTGCCGAGCGCCGGGCGCAGGTCATCGAACAGCCGAAGCCGTTCGAGGTCAGCGTGTCGATGCGCTACGATTACTTCGTTTTGCAATAACCCCACTCTTCATGGCCTTGGACACGGGTTCAAGGCCGGCAAAATCCGCGAATGGATTTTTCGAACAACCGCAGCGAGGATTTCCATGCGCCAGCCCGATATCGAGATTTACCTCAAGGACGACGACGTCGATCACAAGGCCGTTGCCGCCTGGCTCGGCGCCGCCCTGGGGCCTTGCAGCGACTGGGTCCAGAAAGGCCAGACCTGGAAGTGCCAGGCCGGCAGCGTGCCGGTGACCTGGTTGCCCAAGGCCGTGGGCAAGTGGAACAGCCTGTACCTGGAAAGCGACCAGACCCCGTGGGACGACGACATCGCCTGCGCCCGCGCGGCCTTTGCCGCGCTGAACGTGGAAGTGCGTTGTGCCCCGGGCAGCTGGGTCGAGGAAGAGGGCGAGGAGACGGCCGATCGCTGGATCCGCATCAGCGCCGATGGCGAAGAAGAGATCACCTGGCGTACGGCCTGACGCTCACTGACTCCGGGCAGGGGGCTTGCCACAGCAAGCCCCTCTCACTCACAGCCCGACCACATCCTCGGCCTGCAGGCCTTTCTGGCCTTCCACCACCGCGTACTCCACCTGCTGCCCTTCGGCCAGGGAGCGATGGCCTTCGCCACGAATCGCGCGGTAGTGCACAAACACATCCGCCCCGTCTTCGCGCAGAATAAAGCCGTAGCCCTTGGCATCGTTGAACCACTTCACATTGCCCGTCTCGCGAGTTGCCATGAATCCGTACTCCGTCTTGTTATTGTTGGGGTGGGCCCGGCTCGACGGGCCCCGCCTGCAGCATCGCCAGAACATCGTGCTGCGCGGATGAATCCTACCGTTCATGGCGAACGACCGAGTATAAGACAGGTCAAAAAACTCTCAATCAATATTAGTTCGCCGCGTTTTTGCCGATTTTTGACGAATACGGCACACTAGCCGCCCCGAGCAAACGCTCGGTTCAATCCATTTGCCTGCAGAAGCCGTATGACCCGTTCCCCGTTCCGCCGTCTCGTGTTTGGTACCTTGCGCCGCCTCCTGTACCTGTGGGTGCGCTCGGAGACGATCAACCAATCGTCGCTGACTCTCGACCTCGACCGCAGTCGGCCGGTGTTCTACGTCCTGCAATCGCCCTCGCTGACCGACCTGGCCGTGGTCGACCGCGAATGCACCAAGGCCGGCCTGCCGCGCCCGGTGCTACCGGTGTCGGTGGGTTCGCTCATGGAACCGGCGGCGTTCTTCTACCTGACCCCCGAGCCCGACTGGCTCGGCCGCCAGGACAAGCGCGGCGCGCCACCGACCTTGACCCGCCTGGTCAGCGCCCTGAGCGAGAACCCCGCCGAAGATGCGCTGATCATCCCGGTCAGTGTGTTCTGGGGCCAGTCGCCGGACAGTGAATCGAGCCCCTGGAAACTGCTGTTCGCCGACAGCTGGGCGGTCACCGGTCGCCTGCGCCGCCTGATGAGCATCCTGATTCTCGGGCGCAAGACCCGCGTGCAGTTTTCCGCGCCGATCCACCTGCGCGGCCTGATCGAACACAACAAGGGCCATGAGCGCACCGTGCGCATGGCCCAGCGGATCCTGCGGGTACACCTGCGCAACCTCAAGGCCGCGGTGATCGGCCCGGACATCTCCCACCGGCGCAACCTGGTCAAGGGCCTGGTCAACGAGCCGATGGTGCGCCAGGCGATCCTCGAGGAGGCCCAGCGCGAGAACATCTCCGTGGAAAAAGCCCAGGCCCAGGCCCTGCGCTACGGCAACGAGATCGCCTCGGACTACACCTACACCGCCATCCGCTTCCTCGAAGTGGTGCTGAGCTGGTTCTGGAACAAGATCTACGACGGCATCAAGGTCAACCATATCGAAGGTGTGCAGGCCGTGGCCCAGGGCCATGAAGTCATCTACGTGCCTTGCCATCGCAGCCATATCGACTATCTGCTGCTGTCGTACCTGCTGTTTCGCAATGGCCTGACCCCGCCGCACATCGCCGCCGGGATCAACCTCAACATGCCGGTGATCGGCAGCCTGCTGCGCCGCGGCGGGGCGTTTTTCATGCGCCGTACCTTCAAGGGCAACCCGCTCTACACCTCGGTGTTCAATGAATACCTGCACACCCTGTTCACCAAGGGTTTCCCGGTGGAGTACTTCGTCGAAGGCGGTCGCTCGCGTACCGGGCGCATGCTGCGGCCGAAGACCGGCATGCTGGCCATCACCCTGCGCAGCTTCCTGCGCTCCTCGCGCATGCCGATCGTCTTCATCCCGGTGTATATCGGCTACGAGCGGGTGCTGGAAGGTCGCACCTACCTGGGTGAACTGCGCGGCGCAAGCAAGAAGAAAGAATCGATCTTCGACATCTTCAAGGTCATCGGCGCACTCAAGCAGCGCTTCGGCCAGGTCGCGGTCAACTTCGGCGAGCCGATCAAGCTGGCCGAGTTCCTCGATCAGGAACAGCCGGACTGGCGCGCCCAGGAACTGGGCCCGCAATTCCGCCCGGCCTGGCTCAACGAAACCACCAACCGCCTGGGAGAGCGCGTCGCCCGCCACCTCAACGAAGCCGCGGCGATCAACCCGGTGAACCTGGTGGCGCTGGCGCTGCTCTCGACCACCCGACTGGCCCTCGACGACCGCGCCATGGCCCGGGTCCTCGACCTCTACCTGGCGCTGCTGCGCCGCGTGCCCTACTCACCGCACACCACCCTGCCGGAAGGCGACGGTCGCGCGCTGATCCAGCACGTCAAGGACATGGACCTGCTGGCCGAGCAAAGCGATGCCCTGGGCAAGATCCTCTATCTGGACGAGCAGAACGCCGTCCTGATGACCTATTACCGCAACAACGTCCTGCATATCTTCGCCCTGCCGTCATTGCTGGCGAGCTTCTTCCAGAGCGCCTCGCGCATGAGCCGCGAACAGATCCTGCGCTACAGCCGCGCGCTCTATCCGTACCTGCAGGCGGAACTGTTTATCCGCTGGTCACTGGACGAGCTGGACGCGGTGATCGACCAATGGCTGGAGGCGTTCGTCGAACAGGGCCTGTTGCGCCTGGAGAATGACGTCTACCTGCGCCCGGCACCGAGCTCGCGGCACTTCGTGCTGCTGACCCTGCTGTCGCGGAGCATCGCCCAGACCCTGCAACGGTTCTACATGGCCATCTCGCTGCTGCTCAACAGCGGCCAGCACAGCATCAGTGCCGAGGAGCTGGAAGACCTCTGTACGGTCATGGCCCAGCGCCTGTCGATTCTCCATGGCCTGAACGCCCCGGAATTCTTCGACAAGAGCCTGTTCCGCCACTTTATCCAGACCCTGCTCGACCTCGATGTACTGCGCCGCGACGCGGCCGGCAAACTGGGTTATCACGAACTACTCGGCGAGCTGGCCGAGGGCGCGGCGAAACGGGTACTGCCAGCGGAAATCCGCCTGTCGATTCGCCAGGTGGCCCTGCATCGCAGCGAAGATGCCGCCGAACAGAGCCCCGAGTCGGGTTCTGACGTGGGATAAGACGAACCACCCACATCAGACCATTCGGTAAAGCAGCAAGGATGCTTCTCCGCCGGTTTTCAAGCGCAAAGGCCCGTGTAGACTCAATCTTGCGTTGCCTTTGACGCGTTCGATAAGGACATCGAGATGACCGCAAAAAACGTCGTGACCGCTGTTTTCCACTTTCCACCGGACTACAGGATCCCGGCCAAGGCCGAAACCCGTATCACCCTGCGCAACCGCTGCAGCGACACCCTGCTGGGAACCTGGACCAGTGCGCAACTACCCGACCAGTCGCCGTGGCGCTTTACCTTCGAACTGCCGGCGGACCTCAAGCGTAACTGCAAGGTCGAGATCGACATCGACCTGAGTGTCGCCGGTACCTCGCTGCTGCCGGACATCAAATACAGCTTCCGCTGGCGCCGGGACAACCAGGAAGAAACCTTTCACCTGAGCCCACCGGGGTACCTGTACCTCAGCGCGGCGCTGGTGCCGATGATCGGCACGCAGGACAACACCCTGGCTACCCTGAGGCTGGTGGCCCAGACCGAACCGGGTATTCCGGTGCATGTCCTCAGCGAGGAAATCACCTTCTTCAAGGGCTCGATCCCGCGCTACCTGCGCTACGACGTGAACAAGGTCAAGCCGGGCCAGATCTACGAGACCCAGGGCACCTTCGGCAGCCGCCGTAAATTCACCATGAAGCCCATTCCGCGCACCGTCGTACTGCTGAAAGAGAAACCCCAGAGCCTGATCCTCAGCGCCTGAGTGGCGGCCAACGTCTTTAGAAAACTGGCGTTTGCCGATAAATCCGTTAGATTCTCACTGGCTGGCGCCAGGCTTCTCCTGGCGCCACGGATTTCCCCACTGATCCCAACAAGGAAGCTTCCATGCTCCGTCCCTCCCTTCGTCTGGTCGGCCTCTGCGCAGGCCTGCTGATTTCCGTCAACGCCCTGGCCTTGTCCCTGGGCAGCCTCTCCCAGGGTGAAGCCTCCGGCGGCCTCAAGGACGCGCTGGCCCAGGGTGCCGTCGCCGCCGTGACCAACCTCGGCAAGCCGGGTGGTTTCAGCAACAACCCTGCGGTGAAGATCGAACTGCCGGGCAGCCTCGGCAAGGTCGCCAGCAAGATGAAGCAGTTCGGCATGGGCGCCCAGGTCGATCAACTGGAAGCCAGCATGAACAAGGCGGCGGAAGCCGCCATGCCACAGGCCCAGGCGTTGCTGGTGGACGCCGTGAAGAAAATGACCGTGACCGATGCCAAGGGCATCCTCACCGGTGGCAAGGATTCGGCGACCCAGTACCTGGACAAGACCAGCCGTGAGCAGATTCGCGCCAAGTTCCTGCCGATCGTCAAGGAGGCTACCGACAAGGTGGGCCTGGCCAAGCAATACAACTCGTTCGCCGGGCAGGCGGCGACCCTCGGTGTACTCGACGCCAAGAGTGCCAACGTTGAAGGCTACGTAACGGAAAAAGCCCTGGACGGCCTGTTCAAGATGATCGCCCAGAAGGAAGAAGACATCCGCGCCAACCCGGCGGCGGCGGCCACCAGCCTGGCGAAGAAGGTGTTTGGCGCGCTCTGACGTTTTCGGTAGGTGCTTGTCTGATTCAAGACGACTTGGACAAGCTCTACTCCGCTCATCAAGAAATCAAGTTTCCGCACGCCAGACTTTCTGAATTTCAGTTTTATCGACCATCGAAAAGACCCACTCGCGCCCCTCCTTCTTTTTGCTGAACACCTTCAGATCAACCAATCCATTCAAGGCCGCACTGGCCGTATTATAAGAACAGTCAAGATTCTCTTTTACATTGACGGCAGTAAAATGCTTCGCCTTGCCACTTTTGGCTACTTGGAAAATGATTTTCTGCTTTTCACTGAACTGCTTATACAGCCCGGAATCCCACAGCCACCGATTAAAGTCCTCAGCCTCCCGAATACTCCTCTCATAGGCCGTTTTCAGCTCATTGACCGCACGCATGACAATAGAACATTGGTAATCAACAAAATAGGTAATGTCCAACTCATCGGTTTCTGCATAAAGATACGAATGGCCGTATTGAACCGCCGCTTTTTTCAGCAAGACACTGATCGATACGTAGCGAAATGCACCGTAGTCACTTTTAAACATGAACCAATAGAAAAGCGCTCTGGCAACACGCCCATTACCGTCTCTGAAGGGGTGTTCATAGCCTAATGCAAAGTGAAGAGCAATGGCTTTGACCAAAGGATGGATATAGTCGCCACCCGGCCCATCGTCATGGCGGATATTAATCCACTCAGAAAGCGTCTCAAGCCTTTGAACAATGCCCTCAGCCGGGGGGGGCGTGTGAACGACGTTACCCTCCCCGTCCTGTACGACGACCTCATCGGTTTCTCTAAATCTGCCGGGGGAGTATTTAGTGTCATCGATATCTTCAACACCGATTCTATGCATCGCCAAAATCAGCTCGACGCTCAGTGGCTCCGCCTTCATCTCCCAGGCAAAATTCATGAGTTTGAAATTGCCAATAATCATTTTTTCGTCGGGCGTACGCGGCTTCCGACTGCGCTTCAGCATATCTTTTGCTACCAACGTCGTGGTAGAGGCGCCTTCCAACTGGCTGCTGCTGATCGCCTCATCTTCAATGAGATCATTCAATAGATAATTAAAGTGCGCTTGCTCACCTATGGCGCCCGTCATATATTTCAATGCCGCGGTGGTTGCATTGATATCCACAGTGGAAATCGTTTTTTGGGCGACGGGCGTTAAAATATAATTGCACCAAGTCGTAGGCTCTCCAACAGGCAGGATTTTTGAATACTGATCCGCCCTCGCCGACTTCACAACACTCCAGCAAACGATCGCATCAAGATGTTTCGGCAAACGATGGCGCAGCTCTTCAAAGGGCAAATAGCGTCCTTTGTCATCCAGTGGCTTATGCAACCCCATATAGTCCGATATATGATTTTTATAGGGTTCACTCTGAATCAAGCTGAAAACTTCATTCAGAGTCTCTGGCGGCGGCTTGATCATCACTGTCTCAAAATTTTCATTTCTGAGACAGGAGTACAGCAGAAAATCGCTGCTATCTCAATAAGCAGAAAAAATGAGACATCAACCCACCTGACGAGTGGGTTGATGACGTACCTAGGCTTCGACCTTCTTCACCCTGAACCACCCCGCATACAGTGCCGGCAGGAACAGCAGGGTCAAGGCCGTCGCCACGATCAAACCGCCCATGATCGCCACCGCCATCGGTCCGTAGAACACGCTGCGCGACAGGGGGATCATCGCCAGCACCGCCGCCAGGGCGGTCAGCACGATGGGGCGGAAACGCCGCACCGTCGCTTCGATAATTGCCTGCCATTGCGACATGCCCGCGCGGATATCCTGTTCGATCTGGTCCACCAGGATCACCGAGTTGCGCATGATCATCCCCGACAGGGCAATGGTCCCGAGCATCGCGACAAAACCGAACGGTTGGCGGAACACCAGCAGGAACAGGGTCACCCCGATCAGCCCCAGCGGCGCGGTGAGGAACACCAGCGCCACCCGCGAGAAGCTGCGCAGTTGCAGCATCAACAAGGTCAGTACCACCACTATGAACAGTGGCACGCCGGCATTCACCGAGGCCTGGCCGCGCTCCGAATCCTCCACGGTACCACCGACCTCCAGCAGGTAGCCGTCCGGCAACTCGGCGCGAACCGGATCCAGGGTCGGCATGATCTGCTTGACCAGGCTCAGGGGCTGCTCCTGGCCGTAGATGTCGGCGCGGATCGTCACGGTCGGCAAGCGGTTGCGGTGCCAGATAATGCCTTCCTCGAAACCGTACTCCAGGGTCGCGATCTGCGACAGCGCCACGCTGGTGCCGTTGTCCGTCGGTACCGCCAGGCTCGGCAATGCCGACAACTGGTTGCGCTCCTGGACAGTGCCGCGCATAAGGATTTCGATCAACTCGTTGTCCTCGCGATACTGGCTGACGGTCGAACCGGTCAGCGACAGTTGCAGGAAGCGCGACAGGTTCGAAGTACTCACCCCCAGCGCCCGGGCCCGGTCCTGATCGACGTTCAGGTAGACCACCTTGCTCGGCTCTTCCCAGTCCAGGTGCACATTGGTCACGTGCGGATTCTCACGGACCTTGGCCGCCACCTTGCGCGCCAGGGCACGGACCACTTCGATATGCTCGCCGGTCACCCGGAACTGCACCGGATAACCCACGGGCGGTCCGTTCTCCAGGCGTGTCACGCGTCCGCGCACATCGGCGAACTGCTCGTCGAGGACCTTGATCAGCCAGGTGCGCAGCACTTCCCGATCCTCGATGCTCTTGGCCAGCACGACGAACTGGGCAAAGCTGGTGGCCGGCAATTGCTGGTCCAGCGGCAGGTAGAAACGCGGCGAACCGGTACCGATATAGGCGACATAGTTGTCGATACCGGGATGATCCTTGAGCAGGGCTTCCAGACGCGCAACCTGTTCGGTGGTGTTGTTCAGGGACGCGCCTTCGGCCAGCTTCAGGTCGACCATCAGCTCCAGCCGCCCCGAGGCCGGGAAGAACTGTTGCGGCACAAAGCGGAACAGCAGCAACGAGCCGATAAACAGCGCGACAGTCAGCACGATCACTGTTTTACGACGGCGTACGCACCACTCCACCATGCGCCTGACACGCTGGTAAAACGGTGTGCCATAAGGGTCCGGTTGTTCGCTGCCATGCTTGGCGGCGTGGATCTTCGCCAGGTCCGGCAGCAGCTTTTCCCCCAGGTAAGGCACGAACACCACCGCCGCGATCCACGACGCCAGCAGGGCCAGGGTCACCACCTGGAAAATCGAGCGGGTGTATTCGCCAGTGCCCGACTGCGCGGTGGCAATCGGCAGGAAACCGGCGGCGGTGATCAGGGTGCCGGTGAGCATCGGGAACGCCGTGCTGGTCCAGGCAAAACTCGCCGCCTTGAGGCGGTCGAAGCCCTGCTCCATCTTGATCGCCATCATCTCCACGGCAATGATTGCGTCATCCACCAGCAAGCCGAGGGCCAGTACCAGCGCGCCGAGAGAGATCTTGTGCAGGCCGATGCCCAGGTAGTACATGGCGGCAAAGGTCATCGCCAGCACCAGCGGAATCGCCAGCGCCACTACCATCCCGGTGCGCACACCCAGGGAGAAGAAACTCACCAGCAACACAATGACCAGGGCTTCCACCAGCACCTGGACGAACTCACCGACGCCGGTCTTCACTGCCGCCGGCTGGTCGGAGACCTTGCTCAGTTTCATCCCCGCCGGCAGGTTTTTCTGGATACGCGCGAACTCGATCTCCAGTGCCTTGCCCAGCACCAGGATATCGCCGCCCTCGTTCATCGCCACCGCCAGGCCGATCGCGTCTTCGCCCATGAAGCGCATGCGCGGTGCCGGTGGATCGTTGAAGCCACGGTGCACCTCGGCGACATCGCTGATACGGAAGGTGCGGTCACCGACGCGGATCGGGAAGTTCTTGATCTCGTCGACGGTCTTGAAGTTACCGCTGACCCGCAGTTGCACACGCTCGGTCGGGGTCTCGAAGAAGCCGGCGGTGGACACCGCATTCTGCTCCTGCAGGGCCTGCTGCACCGCACTCAGCGGCAGGCCAAGGGTCGCCAGCTTGACGTTGGAGAGTTCGATCCAGACCTTTTCGTCCTGCAGACCGAGCAGATCGACCTTGCCCACGTCCTTGACCCGCTGCAACTGGATCTGGATACGGTCGGCGTAGTCCTTGAGCACGGCGTAGTCGAAACCCTCGCCGGTCAGGGCGTAGATATTGCCGAAGGTGGTGCCGAACTCATCGTTGAAAAACGGCCCCTGGATATCCGGCGGCAAGGTCTGGCGGATATCGCCGATCTTCTTGCGGACCTGGTACCAGAGGTCGGGAACCTCCGAGGAATGCATCGAGTCCCGGGCCATAAAGGTCACCTGGGATTCCCCTGGCCGGGAGAAGGAGATGATTTTCTCGTACTCGCCGGTCTCCATCAGCTTCTTTTCAATGCGTTCGGTGACTTGCCGCGAGACTTCCTGGGCCGTGGCCCCCGGCCAGTTGGTCTTGATGACCATGGCCTTGAAGGTGAACGGCGGGTCTTCGCTCTGCCCCAGCTTGGTGTAGGACAAGGCTCCGACCAGCGCGAGCAGAATCATCAGGAACAGTACGATCTGGCGATTACGCAACGCCCATTCGGAAAGATTGAAACCCATCGGGGACTACTCCTTGGTCGCCAGATTGACCACGCGGTTGGAGCGATCCACCGGGCGAACCAGGTCGCCGTCATGGAGCACATGCACACCGGCCGCCACCACCCAATCGCTGGCCGAAAGGCCTTCGAACACCGGCACGGTCTTTTCGCCAAAGGCACCGACCCGCACCGGGGTCCGTTTGAGGGTGTTGTCCGCCTGGACCCGCCAGACATAGGTCGCACCGTTTTCCGCGGTCACCGCCGACAGCGGCACCGACAACGGCACCACACCGGCGGCCTGGATAAACACCCGGGCGCTCTGTCCCAACTCAGCCGGCACCTTGCCGGCGCTGAAGGCGATACGGGCGGCGAAGGTCCGCGACTTGGGGTCGGCGGCCGGCGACAACTCGCGGATCCGCCCGTTGAAACGCTGGTCCGGCTGCGACCAGAGTTCCACGGCCACCTCCTGGCCGATCTTGAACCGTCCGAAAGCCTGCTCCGGGAAGCTGATCAGCACTTCACGCTCGCCATCGGCGGCCAGGGTAAAGACCGTCTGGCCGGCGGCGACCACCTGGCCGACTTCCACCAGGCGCTTGGCGACCACACCGTCCTGGGGCGCACGCAACACGGCATAACCGGCCTGGTTGCTGGAGACGTCGAACTCGGCCTTGATCTGCTTGAGGCGGGCTTCACCGGAGCGGTAGAGGTTTTCCGCGTTGTCGTACTGCGAGCGGCTGACCATCTGTCGGTCGAGCAGGGTCTTGTAGCGATCACGCTCGGAGCGCACCAGGTTCAGGTTGGCCTCGGCGGCCGCAACCTGGGCACGGGTCGCTTCCAGTTGCAGGCGCACGTCCTGCGGGTCGAGCTCCGCCAGGGGCTGGTTGGCCTTGACCCGCTCGCCCTCCTCCACCAGTCGTCGACTGACCTTGCCACCGATACGAAAGGCCAGGTCGGGCTCGAAACGCGCCCGCACTTCGCCGGGATAGCTGTCTATGGCCTGGGCCGAAGGCTGTGGCTGCACCACCATCGCGGGACGAACGCTGACCTGGGCCGGCTCTTCATGACCACAACCGGCCAGGAAAAGGGCTAAACTGACGGGCAACGCAAGGGGCATGACATAGCGGAGCATGGTGTAGGACCTTTCGCTAGTGGTGCTCAGAATATTTATACTGGCCAGTATGGTATTAATACCAAACTCACCAGTCCAGTATTAACTAAGAAAATGTCCGACAATCTTTCAGTGCCCAGCGGCCCCGGCCGCCCCAAGGACCTGGCAAAACGCCAGGCCATCCTGCAAGCGGCGAAAGATCTGTTCCTGAGTAATGGATATGCCAGCACCAGCATGGACGCAGTCGCTGCAGCAGCAGGTGTTTCAAAGCTGACGGTGTACAGCCATTTCAACGACAAGGAGACACTGTTCTCCGCCGCCGTGGTGGCCAAATGCGCAGAACAGCTGCCCGAGCTGTTTTTCGCCCTGCCCGAAGGCGTGCCGGTGGAAAGCATTCTGCTGAACATCGCCCGGGGGTTTCATCACCTGATCAACAGTGACGAGTCGGTGAACCTGCATCGGCTGATCATGGCCCTGGGCAGCCAGGACCCGAAGCTCTCGCAGATCTTCTTCGAGGCCGGGCCCCAACGCATGCTCACGGAGATGGAGCGGCTGCTGAGTCGGATCAACCAGGGCGGTGCCCTGGTGATCGACAAGCCGCACTACGCCGCCGAGCACTTCTTCTGCCTGCTCAAGGGCGCGGCGAACTTCCGCCTGCTCTACGGCTGCGGCGAGCCGCCAAGCGAGGCCGAGGGCGAAGCCCATGTGCGCGAGGTGGTGGGGTTGTTCATGCGCGCCTACCGGCCTTGAGCACTCGGGCGCCTGTCAGACCGCTATCGCGAGCAAGCTTGCTCCTACAAGTTTTGCGTACTGCATAGACGGTGCTCACGACACAAATCCTGTAGGAGCAAGCTTGCTCGCGATGAGGCCCTCAAGATCGCCCAAACCGTCACGCCAAGCCTGCTTTCAAGGCTTCAGGGCTTTCTTCGGGTAGATGTCATAGCGACTCGACTTGCCGTCCAGGCCATGGCTCGGTTTCGGCCCGTCGATACACGGCGCCTTGCGCGGGCGCTTGACCACCACCCGATGGGTCGCCAGGGCCAGTGCCGCCTCCAGCAATGCCGGCGCATCCGGGTCATCGCCCACCAGCGGACGAAACAGGCGCATTTCCTTCTTCACCAGGGCGGTTTTCTCACGGTGAGGAAACATCGGGTCCAGGTAGATCACCTGGGGCGCCTCGCCTTCCCAATTGCGCATCACCTCGATCGAATTGCCCTTGAGCAGGTGCATGCGCGAAACAATCGGCGCCACATCGAAATCTTCCAACCCACGGGCCAGGCCATCCTCGAGCAAGGCACCGATCAGCGGCTGGCGCTCGATCAGGCTCATCTCGCAGCCCAGGCTCGCCAGCACGAACGCATCCTTGCCCAAGCCAGCAGTGGCGTCCAGCACCCGCGGCCGTACGCCCGGTTGAATGCCCACGGCCTTGGCGATCATCTGCCCGCTGCCGCCGCCATACAGACGCCGGTGCGCCGCGCCGCCTTCGACAAAGTCCACCCGGACCGGCCCAGGCGCCTCAGGTCCCAGTTGCTGCAACTGCAACCCCTGCTCCGACACCTGCAAAGCGAACTCCGCTTCGGGTTCCTGCAACGGCAAACCGAGGCGTTCGGCCCAGGCTTCAGCCCGGGATTGCAACCCTTCGGCCAGGGCCTCGACTCTGATACGGACCGGTGCTTGCTGCTCACTCATGAAAAACACGCTCAAAAATTTAATGATCGGCAAAAGCTGCCGATAAAAACATTATCCAGCATTTTGCCAGACCTGAGCGTCACTCGAGAGCCATGTCAGACATTCGCACTACATCCATAGGTTATCTGTCGCCCGTCGACAATTATGGCCTGCGCAATTCCCAGGCACTGAGCGGTGTCAGTCACCTGTGGCAAGATTTCTTTGCCCGGGCGCTGGCCGAACAGGTCGGGGACGCGGCGGATGCAAAGAATGTCCAGGCACAACTGCCGGTCGACGGCCCGGTGGAGCCCACCGCCGGTGCAGAGCTGCTGGCGCAGATCGTCGACCAGCGCCAGTGTGACGTAAAGGACACCCCCGTCCGTCCGCCGGAGCCGCTGTTCCTGCCGATTGCCGAATTCGATCTGGACCTGCTGAAGCGGCCCGTGCCTTACCCGCCGGAAGAAGTTGTCGCGCAACAGAAACAGCAGGATTTCGAAAGCGGCTGGGTTCGCCCTATCGTCCTCAACGCCGGCCAGCCGCTGCCAGCACCGGGCCCCGCGCCGCAAGCGCGTCCGCTGCACCTGCCGATTGCCGAGTTCGAGCTGGATCTGCTGGAGCCGCATGTGCCGTTCGACGAAGAAACCCTGGTCAAGCAGCAGAAAGCCATGGACTACGACCTGAACTGGGCCCGTCCGCTGGTGGCACAGAACCTGCGCCTCGCGGCCTGAGTGTTTACCTAGTTCTTGAACATCTGATTGATCCGCGCAAAGGGCATGGCCTGATCCAGCGCGCTGAACGTCCCCTGCCCACGCATCTCCTCGGCCGCCCGATAGAAGGCGCCGTACGCCGCCCGGGCCAACGCCGAACCGACACTGATGCGCTTGACTCCCAGTTCGCCCAACTCGGTCACCGACAGGTTGACCCCGTCCGACATCAATACATTTACCGGCTTGGGCGCCACGGCCTTGACCACCGCCTGGATCTCCTCACGCGTGCGCAGGCCTGGCGCATACAGCACGTCGGCACCGGCCTCGGCGAACGCCTGCAAACGGCGAATCGTATCCGGCAGATCCTGGCGCCCGTGCAGCAGGTTCTCCGCCCGCGCCGTGAGCATGAAGGGGAACGACAGGCTGCGAGCCGCGGCAACCGCGGCCTCGACCCGTTCTACCGCGTGGTTGAATTCATAGATGGGGTCCTCGGCATGACCACTGGCGTCTTCGATCGAGCCCCCCACCAAGCCGGCTTCGGCCGCCCGCAAAATCGCCTCGGCACACCCGGCGGGGCTGTGGGCAAAACCATTTTCCAGATCCGCCGCCACCGGCAGCGCCGTGGCCAGGACAATGCTCCGCGCGTTTTCCAGCGTATCGTTCAGCGAGTTGGCCCCTTCCGCATCCGGACGTCCAAGGGAAAACGCCAGGCCCGCGCTGGTGGTGGCCAACGCCTCGAAGCCCAGTGCGGCAAGCATTTTTGCCGAACCGGCATCCCAGGGATTGGGAATCACAAAGGCTCCGTCACGTTCGTGCAGGGCCTTGAAGGCTTGGGCTCGAAGGGTTTGCGCATCCATGGGTCGACTCCTGGCAAAGAGAGTGTGATGCCCTCAGAGCAAGCCGAGTTGCTCCGTGGCGGGCCCTCTGTATAGCTCAGGCAGCGCCGGCAAGCCAGGCAGACGCGCCATCAGCCGAACATGGAAACGTTGCGCCAGCGCCGGTGCGAGGCGGTTGTCGGAGGTATGCAGAAACACGTAGGGCGTACGCCCCTCCTCGATCCAGCCGGCGACCTTTTCGACCCAGGGCGTCAGGAAAGGCTCATTGGCCTCCAGTTCCGGGTGCCCGATAAAACGCACCTGCGGAAACAGCGTGAACGCTGCCGGCCGGGGTGGCACCTTGGGCTTTTTCGACTGAGCGTGCAACACCGAGGCATCGGTGGAAGTGCAACTGAACAGCGCCCGTGGATCGAGGCAGATCCGTTCGACACCCCGGTCCAGCAGCAGGCGGTTGAGCATCCGCTCGGCGTCGCCCTTGGCGAAGAAATCACGATGACGGACTTCAATCGCCAACGGGCGCTCCAGCGCGTCGATAAACCCGATCAGCTCGGCCAGGCGCTGCGGCGCAAAACTGGCCGGCAATTGCAGCCACAGCGGCGCCACCCGCGGTCCCAGCGGCTTGAGCAGTTGCAGGAAGTCTTCAGCCGCCTGGACCTGCTCACGCAGATCACCTCCATGGCTGATATCCCGAGGAAACTTGGCGGTGAAGCGAAAGTGTGCGGGCATGGTCTGCGCCCAGCGTTCTACCGTGGCGGACGCGGGCCGTGCGTAGAAGGTGGTGTTGCCTTCGACGGCGTTGAACACCTGGGCGTACAGGTCGAGAAAATCGCTCGTGCGCGCGGTGGGCGGGTACAGGTACTCGCGCCAGGCGTTTTCGCTCCAGGAGGGGCAACCGAGGAAATAAGGCAGCAGGACAGGATCAGTCATCGACCCGATTAAATCAGATATGCAGGTCGAGCCCCAACACTTCCATGTCCCACTCGACGAAACCGGCGGTGGTCAGGTAGCTGGCCAGGGCGTTGGCGACGCTTTTGCTCATGGCGCGATGGAAGATCATGTCCTGCGGACGGGCCGGCAGGTTGGCCAGGCGGCTACCGGCCGCTTCGGCGCGGGCGGCCACCTCGGAGAGGTCCTCGCTATCGCCCTCCGAGACATCGACCTCGTCGTCAACCACGACGCTGCCTTTACGCGGTTTGCGCTTGATGGGGTAGGACTGTGAGGAAACGCCGTCTATACGCATTGGGGCATGCTCGGTGTCGATGATGGCAATTTAGCAGCACGCACCGCACTTAGCTATTGCCCGAGTGATAACTGGACCACAGAACCTGAAAAAGGTTTTCACACCCTGGTGCCTGGGTGGGGAAAACATGACGAACGGCACATTTTTGACTATCTGGGCGTTTTTTCGGGTGATCGGTTTAACGTTCAGTTTAGCCTGAATTTTATCAGTTGCCGCCCGGCGTCAACGGGCCTTGGGCGTTGCCACCTTGTCGCGCAGGTAAACCGGCTGGGCCTCGTCGGCCGGAATGGCTTCGCCGCGCGCCCAGGCAAAACGCGCCAGGCTCAACAGATCCTCGGCGTGGGGCAGCAGGCTGGCATCCTGGCCTGTCAGTGCAACGTTGATCCGCTCACCATAACCCCAACCCGTGCCCGCGCCGAACCACTCGCCAGCGGCATCGTCCGGCAAGGCCGCCAGTTGCGGAGCCAGCACCGCCTCGACCCCGGCCAGACGCATTTCCCCGGCTTCTTCGCGATAGCAGCCCCAATACACCTCGTCCATCCGCGCATCGATGGCCGCGGCCACCTGGCGCACACCGCGCTCGCGAAAGGCCCGCTGCGCCAGCACCGCCAGGTTCGACACCGGCAACACCGGACGCTCCAAGGCAAACGCCAGCCCCTGAACCACACCGATGGCAATCCGCACCCCGGTAAAAGCCCCGGGACCACGGCCAAAAGCAATCGCATCCACCGCCGACAGGCTGATACCCGCGTCGGCCAGCAACTGCTGGATCATCGGCAGGAGCTTTTGCGCATGCAGGCGCGGAATCACCTCGTAGTGGCTCGTCACCTTGCCGTCATGCAGCAAGGCGACGGAGCAGGCTTCAGTCGCGGTGTCCAGGGCCAGCAAGGTGCTCATCGATGTATCCGTCAGGTCGAAATGAAAAAAGTGCAACAGTATAAACAACAACAGCCCGCAAGCGGGCTGTTGTACACATAGCAGCTACAGCGATCAGCTCAGGGCTTCAAGCACCTTGCTGGTGATCGATTCCACGGAACCGACACCGGCGATATGGCTGTACTTCGGCTTGCCCTGGGCGGCCGAGAGCTTCTGGTAGAAATCCACCAGCGGCTTGGTCTGGGAGTGGTAGACCGACAGGCGATGACGCACGGTTTCTTCGGTGTCGTCCTTGCGCTGGACCAGGTCGTCCCCGGTCAGGTCGTCCTTGCCTTCGACTTTCGGCGGGTTGTAGACGGTGTGGTAGACGCGCCCGGAAGCCTCGTGAACACGACGGCCGGCGATGCGCTGGACGATCTCTTCGTCATCGACGGCGATCTCGACCACGTAGTCCAGTTCGACACCGGCATCCACCAGGGCTTCCGCCTGGGGAATGGTGCGCGGGAAACCGTCGAACAGGAAACCCTTGGCGCAGTCGGCCTGGGCGATACGGTCCTTGACCAACGCGATGATCAGGTCGTCGGAGACCAGGCCGCCGGCGTCCATGATGCCCTTGGCCTTGAGGCCCAGCTCGGTGCCGGCCTTGACCGCGGCGCGCAGCATGTCGCCAGTGGAGATTTGCGGGATGCCGAATTTCTCGGTGATGAACTTAGCCTGAGTACCTTTACCGGCCCCGGGAGCTCCCAGCAGAATGACGCGCATCGATGTGCTCCTCAATTTTTTATTTAGAAACGCTCGGATTCGCCTCGTGGGGCCAATCTCAAAAATAGGGTCATGGCCGCAAAACGGCCAAAGGCTGATCAAGATACACAGCCGACCGGAGCCACACAAGCCGCCGAAAGTCGCAGTCACTCATGCCTGCACAAGCGGTGAAACCTGCTATGCCGGGTCGCCCCCGCCAATAAAGCGCCGCCACACAAAAACGACCGCCCCTGACTGGACGGTCGCTTTTGTCCCATCACATAGGGCAACTCTTCCCACACACCTTAGCCAGTATTGCGCAGCCCGGCGGCAATCCCCGCCACAGACACCAGCAAAGCCTGTTCCAGAGGGCTGTCCTGGGCCGTTTCCTTGCGCCGCGAACGAGCCAGCAGCTCGGCCTGCAACCGATGCAGCGGGTCCAGGTAGGTGTTGCGCAGACGAATGAACTCCAGGGTCTCAGGGCTATGGGCCAGCAGTTGCGACTGGCCGGTCAAACCCAGTACTACCGCGCACGCCTGCGACAATAGGTCGCGTAAGTGCACACCCAATGGCAGTAGTTCGGCATCCACCAGACGTTCGTCATAGGAGCGGGCGATATCGCTGTCGGCCTTGGCCAGGACCATTTCCAGCATGTCGATACGGGTGCGGAAAAACGGCCATTGCTCGCGCATCTGCGCCAGCAGCTCGCCTTCACCCCGTGCCAGTGCCTTGCGCAGCGCCGCTTCCCAGCCGAGCCAGGCGGGCAACATCAGGCGCGTCTGGGTCCAACCGAAAATCCACGGGATCGCCCGCAGGCTTTCGATCCCGCCGGCGCGACGCTTGGCCGGACGGCTACCCAACGGCAGGCGCCCAAGCTCCTGTTCCGGGGTGGATTGGCGGAAATACTCGACGAACTGCGGATTGTCGCGCACCTCGGCGCGGTAGGCACTGACACCGTCCGCGGCCAATTCATCCATCAATTTACGCCAGGCCGGTTGCGGCGGCGGCGGCGGCAGCAAGGTGGCTTCGAGCACGGCGGCCAGGTAGAGGTTGAGATTCTGTTCGGCGATGTCCGGCAGGCCGAACTTGAAACGAATCATTTCGCCCTGCTCGGTGGTGCGGAAACGCCCCGCCACCGAACCCGGCGGCTGCGACAGGATGGCCTCGTGGGCCGGACCGCCGCCACGGCCGACGGTGCCGCCACGACCATGGAACAACAGCAGTTCGACCTGCTGCTCGCGACAGATCTCCACCAGCCGTTCCTGGGCCCGATACTGCGCCCAGGCCGCCGCCGTGGTGCCGGCGTCCTTGGCCGAATCGGAGTAGCCGATCATCACTTCCTGCGGACCTTGCAGGCGCGCGCGATAGCCCGGCAGCAGCAACAGCCGCTCCATCACGGGACCGGCGTTATCCAGGTCGGCCAGGGTTTCGAACAACGGCACCACGCGCATCGGCCGCAGCACGCCGGACTCCTTGAGGAGCAACTGCACCGCCAGCACATCGGAGGCGGCACCGGCCATGGAGATGACGTAGGATCCGAGGGAGGCGGCCGGCGCCGCAGCGACTTCCCGGCAGGTCGCCAGCACTTCGGCGGTGTCCGCGGAAGGTTTGAAATAGGCCGGCAATAGCGGGCGGCGATTGGCCAGCTCGCGCATCAGGAAGGTCAGGCGATCTTCTTCATTCCAGTCTTCGTAACGGCCCAGCCCCAGATAGTCGGTGATCTCGGTCATGGCGGCGGCGTGACGGGAAGAGTCCTGGCGCACGTCCAGGCGCACCAGGAACAGGCCGAAGGTCACCGCCCGGCGCAGGCAATCGAGCAACGGGCCGTCGGCAATCACGCCCATGCCGCACTCGTGCAAGGACTGGTAGCAGAGTTGCAACGGTTCGAGCAGTTCGCGGTTGTTCTGCAGGACTTCGTCCGGTGCCGGTTGCGTCGTAGCGAGGGAGGCCTGGGCCCAATTGCGGGTAGCCCGCAGCCGCTCACGTAATTGTTTGAGCACGGCGCGGTAAGGTTCGGCGCTCTCACCGGCGCGGGCAAGCAGGGCCTCGCTGGCCTGCTGCATCGACAACTCGGCGGCCAACTGGTCGACATCACGCAGATAGAGGTCCGCCGCCATCCAGCGGGCCAGCAGCAGAACCTCACGGGTGACCTTGGCCGTCACATTGGGGTTACCATCACGGTCACCGCCCATCCAGGAAGCAAATCGAATCGGCGCGGCTTCCAGGGGCAGGTGCAGGCCGGTGGCCGCGAACAGCGCCCGGTCGGCTTTGCGCAGGTAGTGCGGAATGGCCTGCCAGAGGGAATGCTCGATCACCGCGAAGCCCCATTTGGCCTCGTCCACCGGGGTCGGCCGGGTCCGGCGGATTTCCTCGGTGTGCCAGGCTTCGGCGATCAGCCGTTGCAAGCGCTGGCGGATCTGCTCGCGTTCGGCAGCGGTGAGGTCGCGGTGGTCCTGCTCGGCCAATTGCGCGGCAATCGCATCGTATTTCTGGATCAGGGTCCGCCGCGCCACCTCGGTGGGGTGCGCGGTAAGCACCAGTTCGATCTCCAGGCGGCCCAGTTGCCGTGCCAGGGATTCGGCGCCATGGCCTTCGGCGAGCAGCCGCGCCAGCAACTCCGGCAGCACCCGAGACTCGAAAGGCGCTGGCTGCGACTCGTCGCGGCGGTGAATCAGCTGATATTGCTCGGCGATATTGGCCAGGTTGAGAAACTGGTTGAAGGCCCGGGCCACCGGCAGCAGCTCGTCGTCGCCAAGGCTGTCCAGGCTGGCACTGAGTTCGGCATTCGCCGAACCGCTGCGGTCGGCCTTGGCGCCCTTGCGGATACGCTCGATCTTGTCGAGGAATTCGTCACCGTGCTGGTCACGGATGGTATTGCCCAACAGTTCACCTAACAGGTGGACGTCTTCACGCAAACGTACATCAATATCGGACATCGACAGACTCTCCGGGGGACGCTGAGATGGCTCACAGGCTCAAGAGTGCACCAGCGCGGCGAACGCTTACAAGCCTGGCAAAAATCCCCACTGAACCTCGTCACATAGAACTAGTCTGATAATAAGCCTCACGAAGGCTTTATCGCCGGTACAGGCCGGTCACTCATCAATACCCGCTATCAACGGGTGCGAATTGAGGTCGATATGAAAATCCGCGAGCTTGCCCAGCACTGGGAAGAAAACGCCAAGGGTCGGTTGACCGATACCGGCTATGTCATTCATCTGGATGTGGAAGCTGCGGCGCGACTGGCGGCGGTGATCGACATGTACCCCAAACGGCGCCCGGAAGAACTGCTCGGCGAGTTGATCGGTGCGGCGCTGGAGGAACTGGAAGCCAGTTTCCCCTACATCAAGGGCTCACAGGTGGTGGCCACCGACGAAGAAGGTGACCCCCTTTATGAGGACGTCGGGCCGACACCGCGTTTTCTCTCGCTGTCGCGACGACATCTGCATGACCTGGCGTCCCAGGACAAACCGAAACATTAAAGCCTGACGCGATTCCCCTTGCGGATAGCACCCTGTTCCTTGAGGCGTCACTACGGCCAACACGGACCTGTAGGAGCAGGGCTTGCCCGCGAAGCTATTAGCGGCCTCAAGGGCCCTCTTCGCGGGCAAGCCCTGCTCCTACAGGTTCAGCGGTGTATTCAAAAAACCGTTCTCCCTCCTCCACTCCCTCCACCCGATACCCCCACACACCGCGAAAGTTCAGACTTTTCGTACTGACTACTCGGTCAGATTTTTTTCGAGCAATGGGCCATCTTTTCCTGAACTATTCAAAAAAGCCTTGGGTCACACCCAGTAGCCATCACCGGAGCAGTTGCAGTTAAAACGCTCCCGGACCCCCTACCGGACACGGCGCGACAAGCTCCCGGAACCGTGATGGACGATGACGTCATTCAGGAGCTATCCAATGGAGTTGAAGATCATGAAGACCCACACTGTCCAATCGTCGTTTACCCCCCTGCGCGGACTGAAACTGGCCGCGCTGGTACTCGGCGGCAGCCTGCTTCTGGCCGGTTGCGCCGGTAACCCGCCGACCGAGCAGTACGCCGTGACCCAATCGGCGGTCAATAGCGCCGTCAGTGCCGGCGGCACCGAATACGCAGCGGTGGAAATGAAGTCGGCCCAGGACAAGCTCAAACAAGCTGAAATGGCCATGCACGATAAAAAGTATGACGAAGCCCGTCGCCTGTCCGAACAGGCTGAATGGGATGCCCGCGTCGCCGAACGCAAGGCCCAGGCCGCCAAGGCCGAGCTGGCCGTGAAGGACTCACAGAAAGGTGTTCAGGAACTGCGCCAGGAAAGCCAGCGCTCCGTGCAACCGGTGCAGTAAGCATCGGCCCCGCTTGACGCCTGCTTTCCCTGAAGCTTGAACCCTAAAAAGGATGAACCATTATGCGTAAACAATTGATGATCCCCGCCCTCCTGGCCCTCAGTGTCGGCCTGGCCGCCTGCTCGTCGCAGCCCAATGCCAACCTGGAGCAAGCCCGTACCAACTTCTCCGGCCTGCAAGCCAACCCGCAAGCAAGCAAGGTCGCCGCCCTGGAAACCAAGGACGCCAGCGACTACCTGGACAAGACCAACAAGGCCTACCAGGACCATGAAAAGGTCGAAACCGTCGACCAGCTGGCTTACCTGACCAACCAGCGGGTTGAAGTGGCGAAGCAGACCATCGCCCTGCGCACCGCCGAAGCCAACCTGAAAAACGCCGCCGCCCAGCGTGCCCAGGCCCGCCTGGACGCCCGTGACCAGCAGATCAAACAGTTGCAGGAAAGCCTCAACGCCAAGCAGACCGAGCGGGGCACCCTGGTGACCTTTGGTGACGTGCTGTTCGCCACCAACAAGGCCGACCTGAAATCCTCCGGCCTGGTCAACATCAACAAACTGGCGCAGTTCCTCCAGGAAAACCCTGATCGCAAGGTGATCATCGAAGGCTACACCGACAGCACCGGCGGTTCGGGTTACAACCAGAGCCTGTCCGAGCGCCGCGCCACCTCGGTGCAAGTGGCACTGATCAAGATGGGCATCGACCCGTCGCGTATCGTGACCCAGGGTTATGGCCAGGAATACCCGGTAGCGGATAACGGCAGCGTTTCCGGCCGCGCCATGAACCGTCGCGTGGAAGTGACCATTTCCAACGACAACCAACCCGTGGCCCCGCGTTCGTCCATCAGCAGCGCCAACTGACAGGTTAAAAAAAACCGCCTGATTCAATCAGGCGGTTTTTTCACGTCCGGCCTCTGGAAAAACCTACTGCACCAGCGTCGGCGTTTCCTGCCCCATGCAGCGCACCGCCTGCTTCTGGCTGTTCACCAGTACGCCGGTCAAGCCCTTCTGTTCGGTGTCGAACAGCACCAGCACCCCGTCAATGCACTGCGCGGTTTGCGCCGCCGGTTCCAGCGAGATCTTGTAATCCTCCCCGGGCACCGTCTTGAGCATGGTGAACTCGTTCAGCAGCAGCGCATCCTCCGGTTTGGCGAAATGCAGGTAACCGTAGTACCACAGGCACGCGACCGTACCGATGATGCTGCAGATACCGGTGAGGATCAGGGGAATGGCGTTACGTTCTTCAGTCATTGCGGACTCTCTGGTTCAACATTCGAATTCGGGACAGGCGGATAATTCGGGATCTCGCCCAGGCGGCGCAGGCCGTTGAAGTGCTGCGGGTCGTCGAGGTAACGCAGCATCACCAGGCGCCAGGTCGGGTCGCCGAAGGTCTGCACATGGCCGCCACGGGTCAATTGCAGCACCCGCGGCGGTGGCGCCGCCTGATACAGCTGGATGCCATTGACCAGCGGCACGACCGGGTCGTCGAGGCTGTGGAAAATCAGTTTCGGCACCCCGGTCAGGCGCGGCATGGCCTTGATCGCGCTGTCGCCATCGGGCACCAGCCAGGACAAGGGGATTTGCAGGGGCCAGGTCAGCCAGGACGACGCAAGGGCATCACGCCCCACCGAACGGTAGCTGGCCGGCGCGCCATCAAGTACCAGGGCCTTGAGCCGCGACTGGTATTCGGGATGGCGCTCCACCAGGTAATGCACCACCAGCGACCCGCCCAGGCTCTGCCCCAGGACCACCAGGGGTTTGCCCTGGACTTCCGGGGCCTTTTGCAGCCAGTCGAACGCCGCATCGATATCCTGGTAGACCGCCGGCAGGCTCGGTTCGCCTTCGGACACGCCATAACCGCGATAATCGAGCATCAATACCTGGTAACCCTGCTCCGGCAACCACCAACTGCCGCCCAGATGCCCGGACAGATTGCCGCCGTTGCCATGCAAATGCAGCACCGTGCCCTTGACCGCCACGCCGGCCTTGACCGGCAGCCACCAGGCGCGCAAGCGCACGCCGTCGGCGGTGGTCAGGGTGACATCGCGGTATTCGAGGTGCGCTTTAGCGGGAGTGAACGGCAGGCCGCGATCGGGGTAGAACAGCAGGGAGCTACAACCGCCCAGGGTCAGCAGCAGGCAGAGCATGCCGAGGATTCTCATCCGTTTGAAGCCTCGCTAGATAAGGAGAAATGTCGCCAACCCTCACCTGTAGGAGCGAGCTTGCTCGCGATGGAGGCACAGGCACCTCGGGGCACCAGATGCCCCGCGTTATCGTTGACGACCATCGCGAGCAAGCTCGCTCCTACAGGGTCGGCGGTCAGAGGATATTAGAGTAATCCGCCTCGATCCGATCCAGGCTCAAGTGGTTCAGGAAGTTGCTGAAACACATCCAGGCCGACAGCGCATTCATGTCGCGGAACTGTTCCGGCAGGTACTTGGGTGGCACCACCAGGCCCTCATCCACCAATTGGCGCAGCGTACGCATATCCTCCAACGTGGTCTTGCCGCAAAACAGCAGCGGCACCTGCTCAAGCTTGCCCTTACGCACGGCCAACTGAATATAGTTGTAAACCATGATAAAGCCTTTGAGGTAGGACAAGTCTTTGGTAAATGGCAGCCCCGTCGGTGTCGAGCCACGGAAGATCCGACTGGCATTGCCATAGCTTTCCGCCATTTCGAAACCCTGCTCGCGGAAGAACTCGAACACCTGGAGGAAATCCGCGCCCTGCTCCACCATGTCGATGGCCCGGGTACGGTTGGTCAGCTTGCGCAGGCGGGTCGGATAGGAAGCGAAGGCAATCACCTCCATCAGAATCGCCAGGCCTTCCTGGGTCACGGTCGACGACGGTGGGCCCTTGGACAGGAAGGTGCAGATCGGCTGGTTCAAGCCGTTCAGGGTGGTGCCGACATGCACCAGGCCTTCATGCACCTCCAGCGCCCGCACATCCCGCGAATTGAACATCGCATCGGCGCGGATCTTGATGTAGTCGGCACCCGCCGCCGCGTCGGCGACGATGCCGTCGGACTCGAACACCCGGATGGTTTCCTCCGCCTCGCCGAACACCTTGTTCAGGCGACTTTGCAGCATATCGACCGCCTCCTTGGCGGTCAGGGTCTTGGGCTCGTCCTTGAGATCACCACGGCCGTCGATATTGTTCAGGTAATCGGAGAGCATCAAGCCGAGGTCGGCCAGGGTCGGATCACCGGCGTGGAACGCATCCGACGCGGCGCCGTACAACTCCTGGGAGATCAGGCCGAAATCCGCGGTGCCACGGGCTTCGAGCATCCGCACCACCTGCCGGTACTCGCGGCACATGCGGCGCATGATCTGCCCGACCGGGTTGAACTGGCCGAGTCGCCGGGTGACATCCCGCTCGATGTTCTGGAACTCCAGCTTCACCGCGCCGGAGTCGAACGACAGCGGCCGCGAGGCATAATAGTCGCGATCCACCGCCGGCATTTCCTTGCCCTTGCCCTTGAGAAACCCCTTGCGGATGTTCTCGTCCCACTTCACCGCGTCGAGCACGCGAATCGGCGTCTGCGCCAGCACAATGCGATCAGAGAGGCTGCGTATCGTCTGCTGGTAATCGTCCAAGGGTGACTCCTGAAGGTGATACCGGTGAATAGCCATGCACAGAGCCTAGACCGAGGCCAGCACCAAGTGCATGTAGCGCGAGAGGATCCCCAGCATGTCCTGTTCGGACTGGACCTCGGCGTCGTTGAGCAGGCCCTGATATTCCATCCGTCCGATAATCGCCGTCAACACCTTGGCATCCTGCTGTGGCTCTTTGGCTCCCAGTACCTGGACAAACTGGTAGGCGCCCTGTAGGAGAATCTGCTGGTGTGAGCGCACCAACACCGCCAGGCGTGGATTGAGCAGCGCTTCCTGACGAAACGCCTGCTCAGCCATCAGGTGCTCGCGACGGTTGTGCAGTTGCCGCTGGATGTAGTCGACAATCATGTGGGCGATGTCGTCGGCCACTTGCGCCCGCGAGGCCGCACTGCCGTCACCGTAGGCGACCATTTCCCGCAATATGCCTTCGGTGTTTCCCCACAGCTTGGCCATGAAGGCCGCGCTGCGCTCGACATACTGGGCGAAGGTATCGGTGAGCAGGTCATCGATATCCTTGAAGTAATAGGTAGTGGCCGACAGCGGCACATCGGCCTCGGCGGCCACCGCGCGGTGCCGCACCCCACGCACACCGTCGCGCACGACAATGCGCATGGCGGCGTCAAGAATCGCCTGTCGTCGTTGCTCGCTTCCCTGTCGACTGGCCTTGCGCCCTTGATACTGAACGCTCTCAGCCACCGCCGTAGCGACGCCAGCTGCTCCCTTTTGCGCCATTGCACGCTCCACTACCGGTCTTCCTCTCTTGTAATAATCTGAAACATCAGTACCAATAGACAATAAAAAAGCCGCCTTGTGAGGGCGGCTTTTTCAACAGCAATTTTATGCTTGCGGCCGCATGTGCGGGAACAGGATCACATCGCGAATCGACGGTGCGTTGGTGAGCAACATCACCAGGCGGTCGATACCGATGCCCTCGCCCGCCGTCGGCGGCATGCCGTACTCCAGCGCCCGTACGAAGTCGGCGTCGTAGTGCATGGCTTCGTCGTCGCCGGCGTCCTTCTCGGCCACCTGGGCCTGGAAGCGCTCGGCCTGGTCTTCCGCGTCGTTCAACTCGGAATAGGCGTTGGCGATTTCACGACCACCGATAAACAGCTCGAAACGGTCGGTGACGTTCGGGTTCTCGTCATTGCGGCGAGCCAGCGGCGAGACTTCGAACGGGTACTCGGTAATAAAGTGCGGCTGTTCCAGCTTGTGCTCGACCAGCTCTTCGAAAATCATCACCTGCAGCTTGCCCAGGCCTTCGAAGCCGAGCACCTTGGCGCCGGCCTTCTTGGCGATCGCGCGGGCCTTGTCGACGTCCTGCAGGTCGGCGGCGGTCAGCTCAGGGTTGTACTTGAGGATCGAGTCAAACACCGACAGGCGCACGAACGGCTCGCCGAAGTGGAAGACCTTGTCGCCGTAGGGCACGTCGGTGCTGCCCAGAACGGCCTGGGCCAGTTCACGGAACAACTCTTCGGTCAGGTCCATGTTGTCTTCGTAGTCGGCGTACGCCTGGTAGAACTCCAACATGGTGAACTCAGGGTTGTGCCGGGTCGACACGCCTTCGTTACGGAAGTTGCGGTTGATCTCGAACACCCGCTCGAAGCCACCGACCACCAGGCGCTTGAGGTACAGCTCCGGCGCGATGCGCAGGTACATGCCCATGTCCAGCGCGTTGTGGTGGGTTTCGAACGGCTTGGCCGCGGCACCACCGGGGATGGTCTGCAGCATCGGCGTTTCCACTTCCATGAAATCGCGCTGCATCATGAAGTTGCGGATATGGGCGATGACCTGAGAACGCACGCGGAAGGTCTGGCGCACTTCTTCGTTGACGATCAGGTCGACGTAGCGCTGGCGATAGCGGGTTTCGGTATCGGTCAGGCCGTGGTGCTTGTCCGGCAGCGGGCGCAGCGACTTGGTCAGCAGGCGCACGTCGGTCATTTCAACGTACAGGTCGCCCTTGCCGGAGCGGGCCAGGGTGCCAACGGCGGCAATGATGTCGCCCAGGTCCCAGGTTTTAACCGCGGCCAGGGTCTCTTCCGACAGGGTCTTGCGGTTGACGTAGACCTGGATGCGCCCGGACATGTCCTGGATCACCATGAACGAGCCACGGTTGAGCATGATGCGACCGGCAACCTTGACCGGGATCGCCGCCTCAGCCAGCTCTTCCTTGGTCTTGTCGGCGTACTGTTTCTGCAAGTCTTCGCAGTAGGCGTCGCGACGGAAGTCGTTGGGGAAGGCCTGACCCTTGGCGCGCTCGGCAGCCAGCTTTTCCTTGCGCAGGGCGATCAGGGTGTTTTCTTCCTGTTGCAGGGCTTGCGGGTCGAGTTGTAGGTCGCTCATGTCTTTAGATTTTCCATCACAGGTTCGTTGCCCCCGGCCTTCGGCAGGGGTTCACGGCAGGCGGCGCGCCTTGGTGCGCGCCGTCGCCGCAGTGCCTTAAAGCCCTTGCTTGAGGCTGGCTTCCAGGTATTCGTCGATATCGCCGTCCAGCACCTTGTCGCAGTCGCTGCGTTCGATGTTGGTGCGCAGATCCTTGATCCGCGAGGCGTCGAGTACGTAGGAGCGGATCTGGTGACCCCAGCCGATATCCGACTTGGTGTCTTCCAGGGCCTGGGAAGCGGCGTTGCGCTTCTGCACTTCCTGTTCGTACAAGCGCGCCCGCAACATTTTCATCGCGGTGTCTTTGTTCGCGTGCTGGGAACGTTCGTTCTGGCAGCTGACCACGGTGTTGGACGGTACGTGGGTGATCCGTACGGCCGAGTCGGTGGTGTTGACGTGCTGACCACCGGCACCGGAGGAACGATAGGTGTCGATCCGCAGGTCTGCCGGGTTGATTTCGATTTCGATGTTGTCATCGATTTCCGGGGAGACGAACACCGCCGAGAACGAGGTGTGACGACGGTTGCCGGAGTCGAACGGGCTCTTGCGCACCAGGCGGTGCACGCCGATCTCGGTGCGCAGCCAACCGAAGGCGTATTCGCCCTTGATATGCACGGTGGCGCCCTTGATCCCGGCGACTTCGCCGGCGGACAGTTCCATGATGGTGGCGTCGAAACCGCGTTTGTCGGCCCAGCGCAGGTACATGCGCAGCAGGATATTGGCCCAGTCCTGGGCTTCGGTGCCGCCGGAACCGGCCTGGATATCCAGGTAGGCGTTGTTCGGGTCCATTTCGCCGCTGAACATCCGGCGGAATTCGAGTTTCTCTAGGGCGGCGCGCAGGCGTTCGACTTCAGCGGCGACGTCGTCGACGGCCCCCTGGTCTTCTTCGGCGGCGGCCATTTCCAGCAGGTCGCGGGCATCGCTCAGGCCGCTGGACATGTCGTCCAGGGTCTCGACGATCAGCGCCAGCGCGGAACGCTCGCGGCCGAGGTTCTGGGCGTATTCGGGGTTGTTCCAGACAGCCGGATCTTCAAGCTCGCGATTGACTTCAGTCAGGCGCTCATGCTTTTGATCGTAGTCAAAGATACCCCCGAATGGTTTCGGAGCGCTCGGACAGGTCCTTGATACTGTTAAGGATCGGGTTGATTTCCATGGCGGGCAGCACTCGTCGGTGAACTTTTGAAAGCCGACGAGTATAACCGAGTTGCACGCGTCCCGGCAGCCCGCTTGGCGGGGTGAAGGCACAAAGTCATGATCCGCTGGCAAAGATCACCGATCACGCCAACCTTTCAACGTACCTAACATGTAGGTCTTTTCTATTTTTTAACCTTTCTATTCAAACGCACCATCCCAGACAAGCAGAATATCCCCCTTGGCGCTTGAGCCTGTATCCCGCAAAAACGTCGACGCTCAGCGTTATCACTGCGAGGTCAAGGTCAGCCTGGCGCGCTTCGGCACGCTCATTCACTACAGCGGTGTCTTGAACCTTGTCGAGCCGACCACCCCCTCCCCCCCCTGACGGAAAATCCATGACGTACCTGTTCTCAAAAAAACTCGCCCCCGCCTGGATGTCCTGGGTCCTGCGCATCGCGGCCCTCTACAACCTGCTCTATGCCGTACTGCTGGCCGTCTGGCCCGCTGAGGTATTTGCCTGGTTGCAGATGCCGACCACGCCGGACGTGATGGTTCGCTGCATCGGCATGATGGTCGGCGTGTATGCGCTGGGCTACTGGATTGCCGCGCAGGATGTGGTTCGTTACTGGCCGCTGGTGGCCGTCGGGCTGGTGGGCAAGACGCTGGGCCCCATCGGCTTTGTGCAGTCGGCCATGAGCGGCATCCTGCCCTGGCACAGCGGGATCATGCTGCTGTGCAACGATCTGGTCTGGTGGCTGCCGTTCTGGATCATCACTTTGTACGGCTGGAAACGCTCTAACCGGGGGTGAAGGCGGCACGCTGAACAGGTGTCACTGAGATATCCAGCAGTGGCACTTTCACTTCTTTTGGCAAAATATCTCGCTATCGAGTCAGTCTTTTTAACCTTGAAATGTAAGGCATTTCTGTTTTTTCACAGACCTATTCAACGCACCGCCGAGGACAAGCAGACTCCCCCCTTACCGCTTGAGTAAGGGACTACGAATGTTCATTTCAGCGCCGTTAAACCGCTTTACCCTGACCCTCCCGGGCCTTGCCCCTGAACTCCAGGTGCTGGCCTTCAAAGGCAGTGAAGCCATCAGCCAGCCCTATCGTTTCGAGCTGGAACTGGTCAGCCGCCGCCCGGACCTGAACCTCGACGAGCTGTTGCACCAGCAGGGCTTTCTCGCCTTCAACGATAGCGGCGCGGGTATTCACGGCCAGGTCTACAGCATCGGCCAGGGTGATACCGGTCAGCGCTGGACCCACTATCACCTCACCCTCGTACCGCAACTGACCTACCTGGGCCATCGCTTCAACCAGCGCATCTTCCAGAACCAGACCGTACCGCAGATCATCGCCCGGGTGCTCAAGGACCACGGCATCCTCGGCAACGCCTTCAGTTTCAACCTCGCCACGCCCCTGCCCGCCCGCGAGTACTGCGTGCAGTACAACGAATCCGATCTGGATTTCATCCAGCGGCTGTGTGAGGAAGACGGCCTGCACTACCACTTCCAGCACAGCCCGGCCGACCATCACCTGGCCTTCGGCGATGACCAGACCTTCTTTCGCCGGCTGTCCAATGCCGTGCCCTATGTGCCGGACAGCGGCACCGTGGCTACGACCGCGAGCATCAAGTCCTTTGACCTGCGCCTGGAGACCCGCAGCAGTCATGCGGCCTTGCGTGATTACGACTTCGAGAAGCCGCATACCTTGCTGGAACGGACGACCCACTGCTCGGATTCACGACCGAAACCCGTGTTGGAGGACTATCGCTATCCTGGCCGCTTCAAGCATGACGACGCCGGTAAACGACTCAATCGCCGTCAGTTGGAGCGCCATCGCGCCGACTATCGACAGGCTTCGGGCAAGAGCAATGCGCCACAACTGGCCAGCGGTCATCTCCTGACCCTGAGCGACCATCCACAGCCGGACTGGAATGATCTCTGGTTGCTGACCCACCTGACCCATGAAGGCAAACAGCCGCAGGTCCTGGAGGAGTCGGCACCGATCCCGAGCGTTGCCGACAGCGATTTCCGCCAGGGCTACCGCAACAGCTTTCTCGCCACGCCGTGGGATGTGTTCTTTCGGCCGCCGCTACAGGTGCGCGAATCCCGTCGTCTGAATGCCCAGACCGCTATCGTCACCGGCCCGCCCGGCGAAGAAATCCACTGCGACGAATATGGCCGGGTGAAGGTGAAGTTTCACTGGGACCGTTCCGACGAAACCGGCGCCCACAGCAGTTGCTGGTTGCGGGTGGCGTCCGGCTGGGCCGGGCCGAGTCATGGCGCCATCACCCTGCCCCGTGTCGGCATGGAGGTACTGGTGACCTTTCTCGAAGGCGACCCCGATCAGCCACTGATCATCGGTTGCCTGAACAACGCGCTGCAGCAAGCGCCCTACCCTCTGCCTGCGCACAAGACCCGCAGTGTGTTCAAAAGCCAGAGCAGCCCCGGGGGTGGCGGCAGTAATGAGATCCGCATCGAAGACCTCAAGGGCCAGGAACAGATCTATGTGCATGCCCAACGGGATTTCGAGCAGCACATCGAACATGACCAGCATGTACAGATCGGTCATGAGCGGCATGAAAGCGTCGGTGCCAACAGCTACGCCGAGTTCAAGGCCGAAGAGCACCACACCGTTCACCGGGATCGCCGCTGCGAGGTGAAAGGTGATGACCATCTGACGGTGGGTCGAAGCCAGCAGGTGAAAGCAGGAGTGGGTTATCTGGTTGAGGCGGGCGAGGAAATCCACCTGTCCAGCGGCTACAAACTGGTGGTGGAAGCCGGTGCCGAATTGACCCTCAAAGCCGGGGGCAACTTCATCAAGATCGATGGCAGTGGCATTACCTTCAGCCAGCCGTTCAACACTGAAGGCAGCCCAGGCGAGGGTTCAGGAGCGATGCCTTGGCTGCCTGGGCAGACGGCGCCGATCAGAAAGTCGGCGCTGTCGCTGGACACGGTAATAAAGCAAGGCCTGGCACTGCGCGAGACAGCTTCGGGCGTTTGCGAGGTATGCGAAGCGGCGAAGAATAGCCAGGGGAGACAGCCATGATCGAGGCGATGAATCACCCCGGTTTCCTGCTGATCGAAGGGACCTGCCTCGATGCCGCCAGAGCCTGGTTTCGTCAGCACTATCCCAGCCATCAGGCCGTCTCCCTGCTGATCAACACGCCCTACGCGGCTATCGCCGATGCGGGGCCGTTTCTGCTGGAGACCCTACCGGGAAGCCCGATGCAGCGCGATTGGTGGCAAGGTGGTTCGCCCCTGGACCAGGGTGTCTGGCTGAGCTCGCGGCTATCGCCCGTCAAGCTGTTCGTCTCACTACAGCGACGCCTGAAAGTACATGGCGCCCAAGACCGCGAGTATTGGCTGCGCCTGGGTGATGCGGGTGCCCTGTTGCGAGCCTGGGAATCTCAAGCGCCCTGGCCGGCAGGCTTCTGGCACGGCGTCGATAGCGTCTGGCTGCGGCACCGGGGCGCGCCGCTGTGTGCCTGGAAAAACACCACCCCTGAACAGGACGCCGCACCGGCCAATATCGGTTTCGCAGCGCAAATCGTGTTGCCGCAGGCTTTGCTCTGCGCGCTGTCCGGTGAGTCCGAGGAAAAGGCTAATGTCTGAATACACCTTCAAACCCGGCACCTGCCCGCTGCTGGCGGCGGTATTTCCCCTGCGCTACGCCATTGGCCCTTCGCTGCCGCTCGACTTGAGTGGCCACAATGTTGCGCCTCTGAGCAGTCATTTCCCCGCGCTCGGCAAGGGTTCGGAAAACACCAGCGGCAAGCCGATGAACTACACCGCCCGCCTGCTACGCAATGGTTGGCTGTATGTCTGGCAAACCACCATCAACATGATGATCGAGTTCGAGGTGACCGGGGCACTGCTCAAGGAAACGTCACGCGGCGGCAGCGTGATCGACCCGCGTCACAAGCCTTTTTTCATGTTGCGGGCCGGGGCACCGGCCATGATGGTCTGGTCGCCGATTCGCTGGAGCGATGCGCAATTCGACACGGCCAAGACAGATCCGGCCAGGCGCGAAAGCGTCATGCGCACGTTCACACCCGGCGTAACGCCTATGAGCGGGCCGGTCCAGAAGATCCATGAGTCCATCGGCGACTACATGGACCTCGATGGTTATGGTTGGAGCCAGGATCCCGTTGGCCAGACACCAGACTGGCTGAAGGCTCTTGAGGATATGAATGTCTGCGAGTTCCAGACCTATGCGGTGATCGACGATACCTGGGGTGTATTGCAGGATCTGGCTCGATTGCTCCAGGTGCAGATGGCGGCGTTCGAGGAGCGCCGCAAGGAGCGTAGCGAGGACTGGGCCATTGCCGGGTTGATTCGCTCGTTGAGCGAGAGCGATGAACAGGTCCGCAAAGTGCTGCCTGGCGCGACGCGCTATCACCTGCTGGAAAGGACCTGGAAAGAGCATGACGATGAAACCCAGGGCTACGAGGCGGACCTGCGCTATATCTCGCAATTGTGGGGTGCGTGGTTCGACACCCTGAGCCTGAAAAGCCCGGCGACCCTGGCGACTGCTTGTGAGCATTTCGACATTACCCAGCCTGCTGCGCTGGAGGCATTGGGCGAAGAATTCGCCCTCGCGTGTGCCGGTGCCTCCAGCACCAGTTTTGGGGTGAAGACGCTGAGCAAGGCGCTCGATCCTGACAGGGCGACCGAGAAGCCCTGGTTGATCTGGGCTTTGCTCGGGCTACCCAACCAACCGGGGCTTTCGGAGATCAAGCGGCTGATCGATACCGGGGACACCCTCAAGGACAACGTACAGGCTTTGCAAAAGCTGGGTATCAAGTTGGCGCAGGCGCTGAATATGAGCCTGGCATTCAACAAGAGCGCGGAGAACCTGGCGCTGCACAATCCGGCCAAGGTGACGGAGGAATTGTTCACGGTCCTGAGTCCGGTGCTTGCGGCGCAGATGCACAAGGCCACGGAGGCGCCCAGCAATGTTACGCGGCTGTACATGGGGGCTGCGTTGAGTCGCAGCCAGCAACGTATCGATCTGGTGGCGGCCACACCGCAGCAGGTTGAGCAATGGCTGAACCATTTGGCGCAAGTCCCCACACAAGCGCCTCCCGGTACGCTGCCGTTGAAACCAGTAGCAAGTGCCGTGCAGGAAGCGTTGCCGTTCTTTCATCTGGTGCCGGCGGGGCAAGTAAGTGCTGCTGGGAAACCTCTGACTTCGGTTGCGGATTTGGCTCAACCAGAGAAGGAGCTGAAGAATCTGCTGAAAACGAGCAAGGAGGCACTGACGGAAACACCGTTGAAGTGTTTGGTGTTGGTGGTGGCGGGTGTGAGTTTTTTTTGGACACTAGATCAATACAAGAAGAACGCTTCAATAAAAAACACAATGAATTTGGCTGGGGCTGCAACAGGCATCGCCGCTGCAATTCTAGCGATCCAACAAAGCAATGCAGAAAGAGCATGGAAAGCGATCGCTGAAGCCACTGGAAAAAATTCACACACTTCCCGCGAGGCATTGGCAAAAGCACTCCTAAAGGGCTCGCAAGTTGCCTCCTCCTTATCACTGGTATCTGCCTTGGACGTTATTGTCTTTGGCATCGAAACGCTAGAGGCCTTCAAGGCTGGAGATATAGATACAGCATTAATCAACGCTGGATTAACCATTGCATCAGCAGCTAATTTCGCCCTATACCTGAGAACCTATAGGGCTTTAAGGACGGCACGCGCTGCGGTACTCGCTGGAGAGCTTGCCGCAATTGGCCGCGGGATAAATCAAGCCCCCCATATCGTCCCTAAACTTCTGGGGCTTACCCTACTAATTGTCAGCGGCGTGATTGCTCGTCTATACACTCAAGATATACCGATAGAAAAATGGTTAAAAAGCAGTCGCTTTGGCACCTACCCCGAAGCGTGGTCGGACAGCTACGAAAAATCAGCACTTGAGCTTCAAAAAATTCTATCCCCAGTCGCCTAGGCTTTTAATCAAACACTTACTTACCACAACACCTTATTAAAAACGAAACCGCGAAAACACAATGAATATAAAAGATCTTATTGAGCGAGCTAGAAATTTATATGGTGAGTCCCCTCACATCATTCTGAAAGCAGATGAACCAACAAACCATCCCCCTATGGAGCTCTTCGTCACCGACGAGCACACTGAACACTATCTGTCCCTTAGAAGTGGTGGTGAGTCAGGGCGCGGCGAAATAACGGGAGTGATTTTCTTAATATATACAATCCCCTGCCTGATCGTGATCGCTATCGGCCTCTATTATGGACATTTCAATAGCATATTTTTGCCGCTGCTGATCGGAGCAGGTGTCTTTCTTATTTCTTTTATTTTGGAGTGTCGTGCAAAACTCCCGCTTCCTATCATATTCAACAGACGCACACGAGAAATCTACTTTGATCATAACGGCCAACTATTTCACACTCCCTGGGATGACATCCAAGCCATCACTTATGACTTTACCATTGTGAGCCACCACGTAGGCGGATTGAATAATGCAGCTTTGGAGATATTGGTTCGCCGACTTGGAGAGCCAGAAAATGCTCTGATGGTTCCTTTGGGAGCCCCCATGGGTAAAGACCTGGACATGCAAAAGGGATTTTGGGAATACATACGAGCCTATATGAATAACGGACCTTGGTTTGACGAGCACGGCAACCATAGTGAGTCAGATACTTTCATCAGGGAACAATTGGCCAGCAATATACGACCCTCAGATTTTCTAGCTCATGAACGCCAATTGATTCTAGAAAAAAAGGCCGCCCTGGGAAGAAAAACTCACTTAACCCCAACAGACTATATCTCATTGATTGGCGACTTTTACCTCCACCCCACACACCTTATACAAGACTTTGTCTACGACACGGCCAAACGCCGAGCCCGCAACCGCTGGCCGGAAATTGTATTAGAGCGCCTGCGCCCCGATGGCCCAACCACACGATTGATTGATCTGGAACGTGAGCGTGGGCTGGATGTTTAACTCACACAACCTTTCAGGCCAACGTCGGCTCGTGTCGGAGCCGGCTTTATTGGTGATAAGACTCCCAAGATTTGCATCGCCAGAACTGACGCCTTCGCGGGCAAGCTCCGCTCCCACAGTATTTGAGTCGACCCCGGATATTGTGTACGACACAAAACCTATGGGAGCAGAGCTTGCCCGCGAAGAGGCCCTTGAGCCTTGCACTGCCCTTGCGGACGTCATCGCCGGCAAGCCGGCTCCCACACGGATGGTGCTCGATCAGGAAACCAGGGCGCTGCGGGCTCGGTCGGTGAAGCGGCCCTGCATCGCATCCAGCGCGTCACAACCATCCTGCAACAGCAGGTACGTGGTGCCCGCGAAGTGCTGAAGATCACGGTCGCAGGTGTTGCCGATGCTCATGCAAGTCAGGCTGTGGCTCAGGTCGCGGGCGGCCTTGATGCGTTGGATGGCGCACTCATACAGGTCACGTACCGGGGCATCGATATTGAGGTAGAGAACGGGGACTTCGGTGAGGTTGCTTTGTAGCGGACGGAAATTACTCATGGTGTTTCTCCCAAGAATGCAAAGGAGCTACCACCGACTACTGCGGCTAAACACTAGGGTGGCGGCTGTACGCGGGTTAGCCGACCGGGGCATTCTTGGAAAACCCGGCACATCCGAAGATGTCCCGCGCACAGCCGCCATTGCACAAAATGCCAAGCAGCAAAAAGCGCCGACATCATGATACGAGGGCGCTTGTGCGTCCATAAATGCCTTTCGACCGGCTAAGATCGATCACCGACACATCGGTGACGACCGAACTATAGTCCAGCCACTCACCCAATAGTCGCCGCTTTTACACCTTGAAATACGAGCCACTGCGGATGCCAGTAATGGCGATTTATCCGCCTCAACCAATCCCCACCTGATTACGCCCACTGTTCTTCGCCGAATACAGCCCCTTGTCCGCCGCCGAAATCAGATCGCGACAGTTGCTGCCCTGCTGCGGTATCACCGTGGACACCCCAATGCTGACCGTCAGCACCGAACCCTCGCCCGGCATATTGTGCGGGATCTTCAACCCCGCCACGGTCTGGCGCAGTTTTTCCGCCACCAGTCGCGCCCCACCTTGGGAGGTATTCGGCAGCACCAGCGCAAACTCTTCGCCACCATAACGCGCCGGCAGGTCCGACGGCCGGCTGCTGGCCTCACGGATCGTCTCCGCCACCTTGCGCAAGGCTTCATCGCCATCCAGGTGACCAAAGCTGTCATTGAAGGCTTTGAAATAATCCACGTCGATCATCAGCAACGACATCTGCGTCTGCTCACGCTGCGCCCTTCTCCACTCCAACTCCAGGTACTCGTCGAAATGCCGACGGTTGGACAACCCGGTCAAACCGTCAGAGTTCATCAAGCGCTGCAACACCAGGTTGGTGTCGAGCAATTGCTGCTGGCTGACCCGCAACGCCCGATACGCCGCATCACGCTGCAACAAGGTCATGTAGGAGCGCGAGTGATAACGAATGCGCGCCACCAGTTCGATATTGTCCGGTAACTTGACCAGGTAATCGTTGGCCCCGGCGGCAAAGGCCGCGCTCTTGATCAACGGGTCTTCCTTGGTGGAAAGCACGATGATCGGAATGTCCTTGGTCGCCGGGTGATTGCGGTATTCGCGCACCAGGCTCAGGCCATCGAGGCCGGGCATCACCAGATCCTGCAGGATCACCGTCGGTTTGATGCGGATCGCCTGGGCAATCGCCTGGTGCGGATCGGCACAAAAGTGGAAATCGATATTGGTCTCGGTGGCCAATCCGCGCCGCACCGCCTCACCGATCATGGCCTGGTCGTCAACCAGCAACACCATCGCGGCGTTTTCGTCGGTGGTCTTGAAATCATACATCTGTAAATCATTCATACGCGGTCACCTGAAGTACTGCTTTCAAGCCAGGACTGCTGACTATAGAACTCATGTCGGAAATATCTCCAGCAAACGTGGAGCGATCTTGTTCAGTGGACGAATTTCAACAGCCGCATCGATAGCCGCCGCGGCCTTGGGCATGCCGTACACCGCACTGCTCAATTGGTCCTGGGCGATGGTCAGGTAGCCGCGCTCGCGCATCAGCTTCAAGCCCTGGGCACCGTCGCGCCCCATGCCCGTCAACAGCACACCCACCGCATCGCCATTCCAGTAACTGGCGACGCTCTCGAAAAACACATCGATGGAAGGCCGGTAGATCTCGTTCACGGGCTCGGCGGTATAGGCCAGGGTGCCGTTTTTCAACAAGCGGATATGGTGGTTCGTCCCAGCCAGCAGTACGGTGCCGCGTTGCGGCGCCTCGCCGTCGCGGGCCAGGCGCACCGGCAGGCCGCAGGCGCTGCTCAACCATTCGGCCATGCCGGCGGCAAATACCTGGTCGACATGCTGGACCAGAACGATCGCGGCGGAAAAATTAGCAGGCAAACCTTTCAGCAAGGTTTCCAAGGCCGCCGGCCCCCCGGCCGAAGAACCGATGGCCACCAGCTTCTGTCGCGGACTGTCGTCCCGGGCCGGGCCGGGCACGCTGCGCACCTGGCTGCCGCGCTGGCCGATCAGCCAGCCGATATTGAGGATCTTGCGCAACAGCGGCGCCGCGGCTTCCTTCGGGTTGCCACCACCAATGGCCGGGGTATCGACCACATCCAGGGCACCGTGGCCCATGGCCTCGAACACCCGGTGAACGTTCTGTTGCCGGTCGACGGTGACAATGACAATGGCACAGGGCGACTCGGCCATGATCCGCCGGGTGGCTTCGACGCCATCCATCACCGGCATGATCAGGTCCATCAGGATCAGGTCCGGGGTCTCCTCGGCGCACTGTTTCACCGCTTCGGCGCCATTGCCGGCGACCCAGATCACTTGGTGTGCCGGCTCGAACGCCAGGGCTCGACGCAACGCTTCTACCGCCATGGGCATATCGTTGACGATGGCGATCCTCATCCCTGGGCTCCCCCGATCAGCTCGACCACGGCATCCAGCAAGGCGTCGTCATGAAAACTGGCCTTGGCCAGATAATAGTCAGCTCCGGCGTCCAGTCCACGTCGACGGTCTTCTTCACGGTCCTTGTAGGACACCACCATGACCGGCAGCGACTGCAAGCGCGTGTCTTTACGCAAGAGTGTGACCAATTCAATCCCGTCCATTCGTGGCATATCGATATCGGTGATCAACAGGTCAAAGTCTTCGGCGCGCAGGGCGTTCCAACCGTCCATGCCATCCACCGCGACCGCCACCTCGTAACCCCGGTTGAGCAGCAGTTTGCGTTGCAGTTCGCGCACGGTCAGGGAGTCGTCGACCACCAGCACGCGCTTGCGCACGGCCTCGCTGACCTGGCGATTGCGCCGGTCGATACGTTCCAGGCGACCGGTGTTGAGCAGCTTGTCCACCGAGCGCAGCATGTCCTCGACGTCGACGATCAGCACCGCCGAACCGTCGTCGAGCAAAGCCCCGGCGGAAATATCCTGGACCTTGCCCAGGCGTGGGTCCAGCGGCAACACCACCAGGGTGCGCTCGCCGATAAAGCGTTCCACCTCTACCCCATAGACCGCATCACGCTCGCGGATCACCACGACCTTGAGGTTGCCATCATGGTGTTCGCTGGCCGGGCGCTGCAACAGCTGGCTGGCCGCCACCAGCCCGACATGCCGGCCTTCGTGCCAGAAGTGCTGGCGTCCCTCGAGTTGCACAATGTCCTCGGGGGCCAGGTCGCACATGCGTTCGATATGGGCCAGGGGAAAGGCATAGGCCTCGCCACCGACTTCCACCACCAGGCTGCGCACAACCGACAAGGTCAGCGGTACTTCGAGGTGGAAACGGCTGCCCTGCCCCGCCACCTGCTCCAGCACCACGGCACCGTGCAACTGGCGGACCATATGCTGCACGGCGTCAAGGCCGACCCCACGCCCGGAGACTTCGGTGACCTTGTCCCGCAGGCTGAAACCCGGCAGGAAGAGGAAACTCAGCAGCTCTTCTTCGCTCAGTTGGGCGGCGGTCTCGGCCGGGGACAACTGGCGCTCGATCACGCTGCGGCGGACCCGCTCCAGGTCCACGCCGGCGCCGTCGTCGCTCAATTGCAGCACCAGCAACCCGGCCTGGTGCGAGGCCCGCAGACGAATCAGGCCTTCGGCCGGCTTGCCAGCCAGCACCCGCAGCTCAGGGCTTTCGATGCCATGGTCCACGGCATTGCGCAGCAGATGGGTCAGCGGCGCTTCGAGCTTTTCCAGCACGTCGCGGTCGACCTGGGTTTTCTCTCCTTCGATTTCCAAACGCACCTGTTTGCCCAGGCTGCGGCCCAGGTCACGGACCATCCGCACCTGACCGCTCAGCACATCGGCAAAGGGCCGCATACGACAAGCCAGGGCGGTGTCATACAGGACCTGGGCGCGCTGGCTGGCCTGCCAGCCGAATTCGTCCAGTTCCAGGGTTTGCGCCGTCAGCATCTGCTGGGACTCGGCCAGCAAACGCCGGGCATCGCCCAGGGCCTCCTCGGCTTCCAGGCTCAGGCCGACGCTCTTCAAGTGATCGCTGAGCTGGTCCAGGGCGCGCAGGCCTTTGTCTTGCATGCGCCGCATCCGTTGCATCGTCGCCAGATAAGGCTTGATGCGCTGGGTTTCCACCAGGGACTTGCTCGACAGGTCGAGCAGGCTGTTCAAACGTTCGGCGGTGACCCGCAACACCCGTTCACCACCTTCGGCGACCCGACGGCCCGGGAGCGTCAGTTCCGGCGACGGGGGTTCCGCCAACGCGCTATCAAGAGGCAGAGCTTCAAGATCGGCGGCCACAGACGACGGCACGAACGCGACTTGCGCCGGCTCGGGCGCCACCGGCCCCCCCCGCGCAGTGGCCGCCGCCGGATCGAGCAACGCCTGCAACCGCAGGACATACGCCTCGATCTCCACCGGCCCGACATTGGCGCTGGGCGTGGCGATGCGCATCAGCAAGTCGGTGCCGTGCAGCAAGGCGTCGATATGCTCCGCTTGCAGATACAACCGACCTTCCTGGGCGCTGACCAGGCAATCCTCCATCACATGGGCGACGCTGACCCCGGCATCCACGCCGACAATCCGCGCCGCGCCCTTGAGGGAATGGGCAGCACGCATGCAGGCTTCGAGCTGGTCGGCCTGGGTCGGATTGCGCTCCAGGGCCAGGAGGCCGGCGCTGAGCACCTGGGTCTGGGCCTCGGCCTCCAGACTGAACAGTTCCAGCAGCGACGAGTCGCGCATTTGATCGGGGGTCATGTGAAGCTCCGGGTCACGGCCGACAGCAATTGCTCTTCATCCAGCCAACGCAGGCTACGCCCCCTGAACGGCAGTACACCACGGGTAAACCGCGCGCTGGCCTGGGGCCCGGCGGCGCTGGCATTGTCGAGCAGGCGCTGGTCGATGGCATGGATACCGTCCACTTCATCCACCGGCAGCACCACCGGACCGCCCTGGGCGCCGACAATCAGCATGCGCGGCATGATCCGACCGCCTGGCGTGACCGTGATCGAGGCGTCCAGCCCGAGCAACTCCACCAGTGACAGACAGGCCACCAGGGCACCGCGCACATTGGCCACACCGAGCAAGGCCCGCGAGCGCTGGTGCGGCAGGGAATGAATCGTCTGCAGCGGCGCGACTTCCACCAGGCAGCGGGTGGCCAGGCCCAGCCATTCCTCGCCGAGGCGGAACATCAGCAGCGAACGGGTGACCACATCACTGGCGGCCTCGACCACCGCGCCCTGCTCGGGACGCTCCTGTTGCAACGAGTAACGGTCCAGCAGGCGCGTGGCCGCGGCGGAATACACCGCACAGTTGCGGCAGTGGATATGTTCGATCAGCAGCGGGCAGGACTTGTCGCCGTGGATGCCGATGCGGTTCCAGCAATCGTCGATTTTCTCGGCGTCGTGGTGGGTCAGGTTCAGGTCTGTCAAACCGCTCATCGTTTACGCTCACTGTCAGCGGTGCGCTCGCTACGGGCGGCGCGTTCCTGCAATCGCCGGGCGCCTGCCACATCCCCCTGGGAAGCCAGCAAGGCCGCCAGGTGGACGAGGGCCTCGGGATGTTGCGGTTCCAGGTATAAAGCCTTGCGATAAAACCCCTGGGCCTCCAGCGCACTGCCGGCCACGTCGCTCAGCAGGCCCAGCCAGTAGAAGACCTGGGCCACCGGCTCGTGTTGGCGCAGGTAGCTTTCGCAGGCCTGGCGCGCCTGGGCGCCGTTGCCTTCGTTGGCCAGGGTGGCAATCCGCGCCAGCAGGCCGGCCGCGTCGTTCGAGACCAGCGACACTGGCGCGGCGGGCGTGAACACCGCGCTGGGGGCGAACGGTCGGCGCAGAGGCAACACCGGCGCGCTGACGGGTTGCGACACACGCACCGGCAAAGGCGGCGGGACGATCACCGGCAGGGGTTGGGGCTCGACTTCCGTCGCGCGGCGAAAGGCAAAGGACTGCGCCGCGCCGATGGAGCGCATGCCCATCCGCCCCAGCAGGTTGCCCTCGGCCGGGCCGATAAACAGCACACCATCAACATGGGTAAGGCGCTTGAGAATGTCGAAGACCTGGCGTTGCGTCGCCAGGTCGAAATAGATCAGCAGGTTGCGGCAGAACACGAAGTCATAGACCTCACCCGCCCGCAACTCGCGATCGAGCAGGTTGCCGCTCTGCAAGCGCACCTGTTCGCGGACCCGCTCGCTGAGCCGGTAACCGTCCGCCAGGGCAGTGAAATGCCGCTCGCGAAACTCGAGACCCTGGCCGCGGAAGGAGTTCTTGCCGTACACCGCGCGCTTGGCCCGCTCCACAGACAACGGGCTGACATCGATGCCGTCGACCTTGAACTGGTGCGGCGCCAAGCCTGCATCGAGCAGGGCCATGGCAATCGAATAGGGCTCTTCGCCCGTGGAACAGGGCAGGCTGAGGATCTTCAAGGCACGCATGCCCTTGATCTGTGCCAGCCGCTCGCTGGCCAGGCGCGCCAGGGTCGAAAAGGATTCCGGATAACGGAAGAACCAGGTTTCCGGGACAATCACCGCCTCGATCAACGCTTGCTGTTCCTCGCCGTTGGTCTGCAAGCGGGTCCAGTAGTGGTCCGCCGAGGGCATCTGCAACTGAGTACAACGCTGGCGCACGGCACGCTCGATAATCGCCGGGCCGACCGAAGCCACGTCGAGGCCGATGCGGTGCTTGAGGAAATCGAAAAAGCGCTGGTCGTCACTCATGGGCACGCCTCATCCACCGTTGGAAACAGCAGCGCGCGCACCTCGGCATTGAGCAGGTCGTTGACCCGAATACGTTGCAGCAGGCCCTGGGCATCTTCGCGCACCGGCCCCAGGTATGGTGCCGCGCGGTTGTCCAGGCCATAGGGCTGGAAGTCCGCCGGATTGCAGCGCAGGGTATCGGTGGCCTGTTCGAGAATCAGCCCGAGTAGCTGTCCGGGCACCTCGTCGGCGGGACGGTAATGCACCAGCACCAACCGTGTGCTGGTACGCGCCGCCGCCGGCTCACCGAAGGTCATGGCGCTGACGTCGATCACCGGCACCATCGCGCCACGATGGGCCAGTACTCCCGCAACCCAGGCCGGGGCCTGGGCAATCGGCTTGAGTTGCAGACGCGGCAGCACCTCGACCACTTCCACGGCCTCCAGGGCATAGCGTTCGCCCTGAATACGAAAGACCAGGAACAGGCTGTTCCTGGGCTGCGCACTGGCGACGCGTTTCGCCCCCCACTCGCTCATCAGACTTTGAAACGCGAGACGCCGCTGCGCAGGCCCACCGCGACCTGGCTCAGCTCGTCGATGGCAAAACTGGCCTGGCGCAGGGATTCGACGGTCTGGCTGCTGGCATCGCCCAGTTGTACCAGGGCGAGGTTGATCTGTTCGGCACCGGTGGCCTGGGCCTGCATGCCTTCGTTGACCATCAGCACCCGCGGCGCCAGGGCCTGGACCTGATGGATGATCTGCGACAGTTGCTCGCCGACCTGCTGCACTTCGAACATGCCGCGGCGCACTTCCTCGGAGAACTTGTCCATGCCCATCACCCCGGCAGACACCGCCGACTGGATCTCGCGGACCATCTGTTCGATGTCGTAGGTGGCGACGGCGGTCTGGTCCGCCAGGCGCCGCACTTCGGTGGCGACCACGGCAAAACCGCGACCGTACTCACCGGCCTTTTCCGCCTCGATGGCGGCGTTGAGGGACAACAGGTTGGTCTGGTCGGCGACCTTGACAATGGTCACTACCACCTGGTTGATGTTGCCGGCCTTCTCGTTGAGGATCGCCAGCTTGGCGTTCACCAGGTCGGCGGCGCCCATCACCGAGTGCATGGTTTCTTCCATGCGCGCCAGCCCTTGCTGGCCGGAACCTGCCAGCACCGAGGCCTGGTCGGCGGCGGTGGAGACTTCGGTCATGGTCCGCACCAGGTCGCGGGAGGTCGCGGCGATTTCCCGCGAGGTCGCGCCGATCTCGGTGGTGGTCGCGGCGGTTTCGGTGGCCGTGGCCTGCTGTTGCTTGGAGGTGGCGGCGATTTCCGTGACCGAGGTGGTGACTTGCACCGAGGAGCGCTGTGCCTGGGAAACCAGGGCCGTGAGTTCGGTCATCATGTCGTTGAAGCCGGTCTCCACCGCCCCGAACTCGTCCTTGCGCGCCAGGTTCAGGCGGCTGCTCAAGTCACCGGTGCGCATGATTTCAAGGATTTCGACAATCCGCTGCATCGGCGCCATGATCGCTCGCATCAGCAGCAGGCCGCAGAGGCCGGCGGCGATCACCGCGATCAGCAGGGAAATGCCCATGCTGAGTTTCGCCGCTGACACGGCGGCGGAAATCGAGTCCGTGTCCTGGTCGGCGACGTCCTTGTTCTGGTTGATGATGTCATTGAGTTGCTTGCGACCTTCGGCCCAGGCAGGCGCCAATTGCTCGTTGAACATCCGGATAGCCTGGTCGTTCTGCTTGTGCTGATAGAGATCGAGCACGCTGGCCAGCAACTTGTCGTAAGCCACCCGCTCACGCTTGAATACGTCGAAGGCCGCTTGGTCTTCCTGGCTGAAAATGGTCTTCTGATAGTTCTCGATCTGCACGTTCAGACGGTTTTCGAAGTCCTTGAACTGCGCCTGGTCAGCGGCACTGATATCGCCATCGACGGTGAACCCCAGCAATTGCTGGGTCAGCACATAGCTGTCGACCCAGGCACTGCGGATCATGGTGCTGTAGTAGACCCCGGGAATGGCGTCGGTGCGCACACTTTCCTCACTGGATTCGATCGACAGCAACCGGGAGTACGAAGCGACGACCATCAGCAGCATGATCGCAATGATGACGGCAAAGCTTGCCAATATTCGTTGGCGCAACGTCCAGTTCTTCACTCGCAGTCCTCTAGAGCCATTCAAATGAGGGGCAGTATAGCCGAGCGTATGTCATCCTTGAGCAATCCGTTCGAGGAACCCAAGCCATGCCCGTCCTGCCCAGCTTACGCAGTCGTTTTGCGTTGATGATCGCCGTGCTGGTCAGCCTGCTGAGCTGGTTGCTGGGTTCGTTCATCAGCCACGATTCCAATTCGCGGATGATCAACGAAATCGGCCAGGATCTCGGCGAAAACGCCTACCAGATGGCGGATCGGCTGGACCGCGACATGGCCAGCCGGATTCACCTGCTGAGCGTCATCAGCCGGCTACAGGTGATGCAACAAGCCTCGGATACCCCACAGATCCGTCACCTGCTCGATCATTTGCAGGAAGAATTCCCGAGTTTCGCCTGGGTGGGTTTCGTCGCGCCCGACGGCGTGGTCAAGGCCGCGACCCATGGCGTCCTCGAACAGTCCGATATCAGCGAACGTCCCGTGTTCAAACAGGGCCGGGAACGCTTGTTCGTCGGGGACGTGCATGATGCCAAGCTACTGTCCAAACTGTTGCCCAACCCCACTGGCGAGGCCATGAAGTTCGTTGACATCAGCCTGCCGGTGTTCAGCGACGAGTCCGTCAACCTATCGTCACAAAATAAAGTAGGGGTACTCGCGGCGCACCTCTCCTGGGGCTGGGCCGAAGAGCTGCGCCAATCCTTGTTCGAACCCCAGCAGGCCCGGCGCAAGGTGGAGTTTTTCGTACTCGCGGCCAACCATCAGATCATCCTAGGTCCCCGCGAGTCGATCGGCCAGGCATTGCCCCTGCCCTTGTTCGACAACCTCGACCCACAACAGACCCGCTGGGGCGTCCAGCGCTGGCCGGACGGCAACGACTATCTCACGGGGATTGCCATGAGCCACGGTTATGGCAGCTATGCGGGGCTGGGCTGGACCGTGGTCACGCGCCAGACGCTCGATGAAGCCTACGCCCCGGCCAAGGAATTGCAACGTGACATCCTGGCCTGGGGCATTGCCCTGGCGGTGGTGATCGCCTTTGTCGGCTGGTTGCTGGCCACCTGGTTTACCCGACCGCTGCACGCTATCGCCCGGGCCGCCGACCGCTTGAGCCTCGGTGAATCCATGGAAATTCCCGAGGTCAGGGGCACCCGGGAAATCGCCCAGTTGAGCCAGTCGATCCGCCATCTGGTGGACAGCCTGAGCAATCAGCAGACCGCCCTGGGGATGATGGAAAGCCTGGCCCACCATGACGCCCTGACCGGCCTGCCGAACCGCGCCGCTCTGGAGAAATACCTGCCGCGCGCCCAGCAGCGCAGCCAGGCACAAAACCAATACCTGGCGTTGCTGTACCTGGACCTCGACGGTTTCAAGCCGATCAACGACCAGTTCGGCCATGCCGGCGGCGATGAGCTGCTCAGGGAAGTGGCAAGTCGCTTGCGCGTCTGCCTGCGCGAAGGCGATCTGGTGGCACGCCTGGGCGGCGACGAGTTCCTGATGGTGCTGCAAGTGCCCCGCCACGATGCCATTGACCAGGCACGCGGCATTGCCGAACGCGTGCTCGCCAGCCTGGGGCAATCCTTCCGGGTGCACGATGTCCCGGCCTGGATCGGTTGCAGCATCGGCGGCGCGTTGTGGCCCCTGGATGCCGCGGACCTGAGCGACGTGCTCGGCCTGGCGGACCAGGCCTTGTACCGCGCCAAGCATGCGGGCAAGGGCCAGGCGCACTTTCATGAAGCAGCAGAGGCTGGCGGGTCGCACTGAGGCGCCCACCACCTGCAAGGCCATCGATTAAAAAGATATACACTGGGTCGCATCCATAAAAACAACCCGCCGGCTAACCGGCATCGGTGCGCACCCCATGATGACCCTGCGTCAGATCCGTCACTTTATCGCCGTGGCCGAGACCGGCTCGATCTCGGCCGCCGCCCAGGCGGTGTTCATTTCCCAGTCGACCCTGACCCTGGCGATCCAGCAACTGGAACAGGAGATCGGCGTCAGCCTGTTCAACCGCCATGCCAAGGGCATGACCCTGACCCACCAGGGCCACCAGTTCCTGCGCCAGGCGCACCTGATCCTGGCCACCGTCGACAACGCCAAGCGCAGCCTGCAACAGAGCACCGACCAGGTGGCCGGGCAACTGACCATCGGCGTGACCAGCCTGGTGGCCGGCTACTACCTCGCCGACCTGCTGACCCGTTTCCAGCGCGCCTACCCCAATGTGGAAATCCGCGTGATGGAAGACGAGCGGCCCTATATCGAGCACTTGCTGGTCAGCGGCGAGATCGATGTCGGGGTGCTGATCCTCTCCAACCTCGAAGACCGCCACGCCCTGCAGACCGAGGTCCTGACCCACTCTCCCCATCGCCTGTGGCTGCCGGCCCAGCATCCGCTGCTGGAACACGACAGCATCAACCTGGCCGACGTCGCCCGCGAGCCGCTGATCCAGCTCAATGTCGATGAAATGGACCGCAATGCCCAGCGCATGTGGCGCGGCGCCGGCCTGCAACCGCGGATCACCTTGCGTACCGCGTCCACCGAAGCAGTGCGGAGCCTGGTGGCGGCCGGGCTGGGAGTGTCGATCCAACCGGACATGACCTACCGGCCCTGGTCGCTGGAGGGCGACATCATCGAAGCCCGGCCCCTGGCCGACCTGAGCCAGACCCTCGACGTCGGCCTGGCCTGGCGCCGGGGCACCGCCCGACCGCCGCTGGTGGACCCGTTCCTGACCGTGGCTCGCGAACAACCCCACGGCGGCCGCAAGCCATCTATTTAATCGAACGCCGCATTCAGTATTTAGTATTTGTCGACCTCCCGTCCGCCCACTAGTCTCTTGCCATCCATCTAGAGAAAGGCCGGACTCCAGCGATAGGGGAAGCTCCATGGCCACACAAGAAAAGAGAACTCGTAAAATGGCTGGCGCGCACCCGACCCCACTGTTCACCGCCTTGCTGATCGACGGTGAACTCGTTGCCGGCCAGGGTTTTGTCGAGCCGATCCTCAACCCGGCCACGGGCGAGGTGCTCACCCATATCGCCGAAGCCAGCAGTGAACAGGTCGAAAGCGCCATCCTCGCCGCCCACCGGGCCTTTGCCGGCTGGTCGCGGACCACTCCGCAGCAACGGGCCAATATCCTCCTGGCCATTGCCGATGCGGTGGAAAAAAACGCCGACCTGCTGGCCCGCCTGGAATCGCTGAACTGCGGCAAGCCCCTGCACCTGGCCCGCCAGGACGATCTCAGCGCCACCGTCGACGTATTCCGCTTCTTCGCCGGCGCCGTGCGCTGCCAGACCGGCCAGCTATCCGGCGAATACCTGCCGGGCTACACCAGCATGGTCCGCCGCGACCCGATTGGCGTGGTGGCCTCCATTGCACCGTGGAACTACCCGATCATGATGGCCGCGTGGAAAATCGCCCCGGCCCTGGCCGCCGGCAACACCTTGGTGTTCAAGCCCTCGGAACACACACCGCTGTCGATCCTGGCCCTGGCGCCGGTCCTCGCCGAGCTACTGCCGCCGGGGGTGATCAATATCGTCTGCGGCGGTGGCGAAGGGGTCGGCAGCCATCTGGTCAGCCACCCGAAAGTGCGCATGGTGTCGCTGACCGGCGATATCGTCACCGGCCAGAAAATCCTCCAGGCCGCCGCCAAAAGCGTGAAGCGCACCCACCTGGAACTGGGCGGCAAGGCCCCGGTGATCGTCTGCAACGACGCCGACCTGCAGGCCGTGGTCGAAGGCGTGCGCAGCTACGGCTACTACAACGCCGGGCAGGATTGCACCGCCGCCTGCCGGATCTACGCACAGGCCGGGATTCACGACAAATTGGTGGCCGAACTCGGCGCGGCGGTCAGCAGCCTGCGGTTTGCCGGCAAGCGCGACGCCGACAATGAAATCGGTCCGCTGATCAGCACCCGCCAGCGCGACCGCGTCGCCAGCTTTGTCGAACGCGCCCTCGGGCAACCGCATATCGAACGGGTCACCGGCGCGGCCGTACATTCCGGGGCCGGCTTCTATTACCAGCCGACCCTGCTCGCCGGTTGCAGGCAGAGCGACGAAATCGTCCAGCGCGAAGTGTTCGGCCCGGTGGTCACCGTGACCCGCTTCGATGAACTGAGCCAGGCGGTGGACTGGGCCAACGATTCGGAATACGGCCTGGCCTCGTCGGTCTGGACCCAGAACCTGGACAAGGCCATGCAGGTGGCATCACGCCTGCAATACGGCTGCACCTGGATCAACAGCCATTTCATGCTGGTCAGCGAAATGCCCCACGGCGGCCTGAAGCGCTCCGGTTACGGCAAGGATCTGTCCAGCGATTCGCTTCAGGACTACAGCGTGGTGCGGCACATCATGGCGCGCCACGGCCAGCATTTGTAAGACGCTCTACTCTAATAACCAGCCCGCAAACGGCACGCTGCATCACGTTCAACTGCCCCGACCATAATTAAAGAAGAGGGAATCCCCATGTTCGTGCACAAGACCGCACTGCTCAGTGCAATGACCACCGCGCTGCTGGCCAGCGTCTCGATCCAGGCTGCCGAGCCGCTGAAAGCCGTCGGTGCGGGCGAAGGCCAACTGGATATCGTCGCCTGGCCCGGCTACATCGAGCGCGGCGAAAGCGACAAGGCTTACGACTGGGTGACGGGTTTCGAGAAGGAAACCGGCTGCAAGGTCAGCGTGAAAACCGCGGCCACCTCCGATGAAATGGTCAGTCTGATGGCCAAGGGCGGTTATGACCTGGTCACCGCCTCCGGCGACGCCTCCCTGCGGCTGATCGTCGGCAAGCGTGTGCAACCGATCAACACCGCGTTGATCCCGAACTGGAAGAACCTCGACCCGCGTCTCAAGGATGCGCCGTGGTATGTGGTCAACAAGCAGACCTACGGCACGCCTTATCAGTGGGGCCCGAACGTGCTGATGTACAACACCAATGTGTTCAAGCAGGCACCCACCAGTTGGGGCGTGATCTTCGATGCGCAGAGCCTGCCGGACGGCAAGCCGAACAAGGGCCGCGTGCAGGCCTATGACGGCCCGATCTACATCGCCGACGCGGCGCTGTACCTGAAGTCGGCCAAGCCGGAACTGGGCATCCAGAATCCCTACGAACTGACCGAGACCCAGTACAAGGCCGTGCTCGACCTGCTGCGTGCGCAGCAGCCGTTGATCCACCGCTACTGGCATGACGCGACCGTGCAGATGAGCGACTTCAAGAACGAAGGCGTCGCCGCGTCCAGCTCCTGGGGCTATATGGTCAACGGCCTGCAGGCGGACAAGCAGCCGGTGGCCTCGACCATTCCGAAGGAAGGCGTCACCGGCTGGGCCGACACCACCATGTTGCACGCCGATGCCAAACACCCGAACTGCGCCTACAAATGGATGGACTGGTCGCTGCAGCCCAAGGTCCAGGGCGATGTCGCGGCCTGGTTCGGCTCGTTGCCGGCGGTCCCGGCGGCGTGCAAGGAAAGCGAGTTGCTGGGGGCTGAAGGTTGCAAGACCAACGGCTTCGACCACTTCGACAAGATCGCCTTCTGGACCACTCCGCAGGCAGCGGGCGGCAAGTTCGTGCCGTACAGCCGCTGGACCCAGGATTACATCGCGATCATGGGTGGCCGTTGATCCCCGAGCGATCTTGAGCACCCGCAGAACCTGTAGGAGCTGGCTTGCCGGCGATGGCGTCCAGATAGGCGATGCAAGGCTCAAGGGCCTCATCGCTGGCAAGCCAGCTCCTACAAGGGATCGGTGTCGAACACCGAGGTTGCGTACGACACAAATCCTGTAGGAGCCGGCTTGCCGGCGATGGCGTCCGAACAGGCGGCGCGCTGTGAGTCAGACCGCTCTCCACCGTTTCAGCTTTTTCAGAAGTCCAGGCCGGGCCGCTGCGGCGACCCACGCCCTCTCGGAGCACCGCATCATGACGCTTGCAGTCCAGTTCACCCACGTTTCCCGTCAGTTCGGCGAAGTGAAAGCCGTTGACCGGGTTTCCATCGATATCAAGGACGGCGAGTTCTTTTCCATGCTCGGCCCTTCCGGCTCGGGCAAGACCACCTGCCTGCGCCTGATCGCCGGTTTCGAACAACCCAGCGCCGGTTCGATCCGCATCCATGGCGAAGAAGCCGCCGGCCTGCCGCCCTATCAGCGCGATGTGAACACGGTGTTCCAGGATTACGCGCTGTTCCCCCATATGAACGTGCGCGACAACGTCGCCTACGGTTTGAAAGTCAAAGGCGTCGGCAAGACCGAACGTCTGAACCGTGCCGAAGAAGCCCTGGGCATGGTCGCCCTGGCCGGCTACGGCGAGCGCAAGCCGGTGCAGCTCTCCGGCGGCCAGCGCCAGCGGGTGGCCCTGGCCCGCGCCCTGGTCAATCGCCCCCGCGTGCTGCTACTCGACGAGCCCCTCGGCGCCCTCGACCTCAAGCTGCGCGAACAGATGCAAGGCGAGCTGAAAAAGCTCCAGCGCCAACTGGGCATCACCTTCATCTTCGTCACCCACGACCAGACCGAAGCCCTGTCCATGTCCGACCGTGTCGCCGTGTTCAACAAGGGCCGCATCGAACAGGTCGACAGCCCGCGCAACCTCTATATGAAACCGGCCACCGTGTTTGTCGCCGAGTTCGTCGGCACCTCCAACGTGATTCGCGGTGACCTGGCAAAACAGCTCTGTGGCAGCGACCTGCCGCTGTCGATCCGCCCGGAACACGTGCGCTTCGCCGACGGTCCGGTGCAAGGCCATGAGGTCGAGATCAGCGGCCTGCTCCACGATATCCAGTACCAGGGCAGCGCCACCCGCTACGAACTGAAACTGGACAACGGCCAGACCCTGAACATCAGCCAGCCCAACAGCCAATGGCAGGCCATCCATACCGGACGCCAGGCCGGCCAACGCATCACCGCGCGCTGGGCGCGGGAAGCCATGACCGTGCTGGCGAGCGAGGCCTGAGATGAACACCCTCGCCTTCCCCCAAGCGACCGCGGCCGGCTCGCCGATGCGGCGCTTCGCCAACCTGTTGTACCGCCGCCCCAACGTCTACCTGGCGCTGCTGCTGGTGCCGCCACTGATCTGGTTCGGCGCGATCTACCTCGGCTCGCTGCTGACCCTGCTCTGGCAGGGGTTCTACACCTTCGACGACTTCACCATGGCGGTCACCCCGGACCTGACCCTGGCCAACTTCGCCGCCCTGTTCGCCCCGTCGAACTTCGACATCATCCTGCGCACCCTGGGCATGGCCGTGGTGGTGTCCGTCGTCGCCGGTTTCATTGCGTTCCCCATCGCCTACTACATGGCGCGCTACACCACGGGCAAGACCAAGGCGTTCTTCTATATCGCGGTGATGATGCCGATGTGGGCCAGCTATATCGTCAAGGCCTACGCCTGGACGCTGCTGCTGGCCAAGGGCGGCGTCGCCCAGTGGTTCGTCCAGCACCTCGGGCTGGAGCCGCTGTTGCAGTTTGTCCTGGGGATTCCCGGGATTGGCGGTAGCACCTTGTCGACCTCGCACCTGGGACGCTGCCTGGTGTTCGTCTATATCTGGCTGCCGTTCATGATCCTGCCGATCCAGGCCTCCCTGGAGCGCCTGCCGCCGTCGCTGTTGCAAGCGTCCGCGGACCTCGGCGCCAAGCCGCGCCAGACCTTTATGCAGGTGGTCCTGCCGCTGTCGATTCCGGGCATCGCGGCGGGATCGATCTTCACCTTCTCCCTGACCCTGGGCGACTTTATCGTGCCGCAGCTTATCGGCCCGCCCGGCTACTTCGTCGGCAACATGGTCTACGCCCAGCAGGGCGCCATCGGCAATATGCCGATGGCCGCGGCCTTCACCCTGGTGCCGATCGTGCTGATCGCCGTGTACCTGTCCATCGTCAAACGCCTGGGGGCTTTCGATGCGCTCTAATTCACAACAACACGGCGACAAGGCTTCATTGGGTTTGCGCCTGGCCGCCTGGGGCGGGCTGGTGTTCCTGCACTTCCCGATCCTGATCATCTTCCTCTACGCCTTCAACACCGAGGACGCGGCCTTCAGCTTCCCGCCCCAGGGCTTCACCCTGAAGTGGTTCAGCGTGGCCTTCGCCCGGCCCGATGTACTGGAAGCCATCAAGCTGTCGTTGCAGATCGCCGCGATTGCCACGCTGATCGCCATGCTGCTCGGCACCCTGGCCTCGGCCGCCCTGTATCGCCGGGACTTCTTCGGCAAGCAGGGCATCTCGCTGATGCTGATCCTGCCCATCGCCCTGCCGGGGATCATCACCGGGATCGCCTTGCTGGCAACCTTCAAGACCCTGGGGATCGAGCCGGGGATGTTCACCATCATTGTCGGCCACGCGACCTTCTGTGTGGTGATCGTCTACAACAACGTCATCGCCCGCTTGCGGCGCACCTCCCACAGCCTGATCGAGGCCTCGATGGACCTGGGCGCCGACGGCTGGCAGACCTTCCGCTACATCGTCCTGCCGAACCTCGGCTCGGCGTTGCTGGCCGGCGGCATGCTGGCGTTTGCCCTGTCATTCGACGAGATCATCGTCACCACCTTTACCGCCGGCCATGAACGCACCTTGCCGATCTGGCTGCTCAACCAGCTCAGCCGGCCACGGGATGTGCCCGTGACCAACGTGGTCGCCATGCTGGTGATGATGGTCACGATGCTGCCGATTCTCGGCGCCTACTACCTGACCCGCGGCGGCGAAAGCGTGGCGGGCAGTGGCGGCAAATAACCCATTTCCAAGGATCAACACCGAACCTGTAGGAGCTGGCTTGCCGGCGATGGCGTCCTGATAGGCGATGCAGGGCTCAAGGGCCCCTTCGCGGGCAAGCCCTGCTCCTACAAAGGTTCGTGTTTACCGAAACATTTGATTGCGTCATGAGGACACCCATATGCAAACCAAACTGCTGATCAACGGCCTGCTCGTCAACGGTGAAGGGCCGGCCCAATCCGTATTCAACCCGTCCCTGGGCCGGGTGCTGGTGGATATCCACGAAGCCAGCGAAGCCCAGGTCGACGCCGCCGTGCGCGCCGCCGCCAGCGCTTTCGAAAGCTGGTCGCAGACCGCGCCGAAAGACCGCTCCCTGCTGCTGCTGAAACTGGCCGACGCCATCGAGGCCCATGGTCCGGAGCTGGCGAAACTGGAATCGGACAACTGCGGCAAACCCCTGAGCGCCGCCCTCAACGACGAGATCCCGGCCATCGCCGACGTGTTCCGCTTCTTCGCCGGTGCCAGCCGCTGCATGAGCGGTTCGGCGGCGGGCGAATACCTGCCCGGCCACACCTCGATGATCCGCCGCGACCCGGTGGGCGTGATCGCCTCCATCGCGCCGTGGAACTACCCGCTGATGATGGTCGCCTGGAAAATCGCCCCGGCCCTGGCAGCCGGTAATACCGTGGTGCTCAAACCCTCGGAACAGACCCCGTTGACCGCCCTGCGCCTGGCCGAACTGGCGGCGCAGATCTTCCCCGCCGGCGTGCTCAACCTGGTCTTCGGCCGCGGCCCGACCGTGGGCAATCCGCTGGTGACCCATCCGCAAGTGCGCATGGTCTCGCTGACCGGTTCCATCGCCACCGGCTCGCACATCATTTCCAGCACCGCCGACAGCGTGAAGCGCATGCATATGGAACTGGGTGGCAAGGCCCCGGTGATCATCTTCGACGATGCCGATATCGACGCCGCCGTGGAGGGCATCCGCACCTTCGGTTTCTACAATGCCGGCCAGGACTGCACCGCAGCGTGTCGGATCTACGCCCAGGCGGGTATCTACGAGAAGTTTGTCGAGAAACTCGGCGCGGCGGTCAGCACCATCAAGTACGGCTTGCAGGACGATCCGGAAACCGAGCTGGGCCCGCTGATCACCGCGCAACACCGTGACCGCGTGGCCGGCTTTGTCGAGCGCGCACTGGCCCAGTCGCATATCCGCCTGGTCACCGGTGGCAAGACGGTGCCCGGCAATGGCTTCTTCTTCGAACCAACGGTCCTGGCCGATGCCCAGCAGGATGACGAAATCGTCCGCCGCGAGGTATTCGGGCCGGTGGTGTCGGTGACGAAGTTTTCCGATGAAGCCCAGGTACTGGGTTGGGCCAACGATTCGGATTACGGACTGGCATCGTCGGTATGGACCGCCGACGTCGGTCGCGCCCACCGTCTGGCGGCCCGTCTGCAGTACGGCTGCACCTGGGTCAACACCCACTTCATGCTGGTCAGCGAAATGCCCCATGGCGGGCAGAAACTGTCCGGTTATGGCAAGGACATGTCCATGTACGGGCTGGAAGACTACACCACCGTGCGCCATGTGATGTTCAAGCACTAAGTACCAACCCACCACAACAATACCGAACCGGGACGGGCCGTCATGGCCCGGCCACGGTTTCGGACACCTGAAATCTGTCGATTTTCCGGAGCAATACCGTCATGACTGCACAACCCCATCTCGGCGCAGCCGCCGACAGCGACGCCGAACAGCTGCGCAAACTGGGCTACACCTCGAACTTCAATCGCAGCATGAGCCTGTGGGAAAACTTCGCCCTGGGCTTTACCTATCTCTCGCCGGTGGTCGGCGTCTACACCCTGTTCGGCCTGTGCCTGGCCGCCGGTGGCCCGCCGATGTTCTGGGCCTATCTGCTGGTGGGCTGTGGACAACTGCTGGTGTGCCTGATCTTCGGTGAAGTGGTCTCGCAGTTCCCGATTTCCGGCGGCGTCTACCCGTGGGCCCGGCGCCTGGTGGGTAAACGCTGGGCGTGGATGGTCGGCTGGATCTACTCCATCGCCCTCTGTGTGACCATTGCCGCCGTAGCCGTGGGTGCCGGCCCTTACCTGGCGGCGATGCTCGGTTTCGAACCGAGCAACAATACCAATATCGTCATCGCCCTGGTGCTGACACTGTTCGCCACCCTGGTCAACCTCAGCGGTACCAAGGTCCTGGCGCGCATCGCCATGTTCGGCTTTCTCTGCGAACTGGTCGGCGCGGTGATCGTCGGCGTCTACCTGCTGGTGTTCGAGCGTCACCAGCCGATCAGCGTGCTGTTCAACACCTTCGATATCCGCGTCGACGGCTCCTACCTGCCGGCGTTCCTCACCGCGTCCCTGGCGGGCATGTTCCTCTACTACGGCTTCGAAGCCTGCGGCGATGTGGCCGAGGAAACCCCGAATCCGAGCAAGCAGATCCCGGTGGCCATGCGCATGACCATCTATATCGGCGGTATCGCGGCGATGTTCGCCTGCCTGGCGCTGATCCTCGCCGTGCCGGACATGCAGGCGGTGATCAATGGCACCGACAAGGACCCGGTGACCACCATCCTCAACAATGCCTTCGGCAGCGTCGGTTCGAAAGTGGTAATGGGCGTGGTGATGATTTCCTTCATCTCCTGCGTCATCAGCCTGCAAGCAGCCGCCAGTCGCCTGCTGTACTCCTACGCCCGGGATGAAATGGTTATCGGCAGCAGCCTGCTCAAACGGCTTTCGCCGACCACCCAGGTGCCGGTGGCGGCACTGTTCGTCTCCGGCGTCCTGCCGGCGCTGATCATCGCCCTCGGTTTCTTCCTGCAGGACGCGGTGGCGACCATCGTCAGCTTCGCCGCCATCGGCATCTACCTGGCCTTCCAGATGATCGTGCTGGCCGCCCTGTTCGCCCGGGCGCGCGGCTGGAAACCCAGCGGCAAGTTCACCCTGGGCGCCTGGGGCCTGCCGGTGAATATCGGTGCGCTGGTCTACGGCGTCGGCGCCATCGTCAACATGGCCTGGCCGCGCACCCCGGATGCGGCGTGGTACATCAACTACGCCATGGTCCTGAGCACCGCCATCGTCATCGGTCTCGGCCTGCTCTATATGTGGCTGGGCAAGCCTTATGACCGTGGCACTGCGCCGGCGGGCGATGCCTGGAAAATCGGTCGGTAACGGCAAGCGTTGGTAAGTAGCCAAAAACCCCTTGGGTGATCGGTCCTCCGACCACCCAGGACCAGTAAAGAAAAAATCAACAAATGATCTTTATATAGACCTTAAAGCCCATTTAAGATCTATATAAAGATCATTTATTGTTAAATCCGAGTAAATGTTCTAGGGTTAACGCTATCCATTCACTCCAGGCTTTACACCCCCGATGACCGTTCGCAGTTACTCCCCCGCCAGCCTTGATGCCCTGCAGGTCATGGGCCACGTCATCCGCCTCAAGCGCAAGGAGCGGGGACTGACGGTGCAGGCGCTCGCAGACAAGGCAGGCGTGTCGCGCGGAACGGTTCAGCGTATCGAACACGGTGATCCACGATGCGAAATCGGTGTGGTCTTCGAGCTGGCGACCCTCCTGGGCATCACACTGTTTTCCGATACGACCCCCTTGCCCCATCTGAACACCTACCTGGATGCCAAAATCGCCGTGCTACCGAAAAGGATTCGCACACCGACAAAAAAGGTAAGCAATGACTTCTAACACCGATCAATGCTTTGTCTGGCTGTGGCTGCCCGATGAAACAGAACCCGTGGTCGCGGGAAACCTGGTTCGTGATAAAAGTCGTTTCGTATTCGTGTACGGCAAAAGCTATCTGGCACGAAAAAACGCCATCGCGCTGAACCTGCGCGAACTGCCGCTGGGCACCGAGGTCATTGAGCCTATCGACTCCATGACCATGCCCAGTAGCATCCGTGATGGTTCACCAGACGCATGGGGGCGGCGAGTCATCATCAACCGGCTGTACGGCAAGCAAGGTGCAGCCGCTTATAACCAGGACCTGGATGAGCTTACCTACCTGATGGAGTCAGGCTCGGATCGTATCGGAGCTCTGGATTTCCAGACATCCGCCACCGAATTCGTCCCCAGAAACTCCAGATCGGCGACCCTGGATGAGCTGATGCAGGCAGCGGACCTGGTGGACAAGGGAGTGCCTTTACCCATCGATCTCGACCAGGCGCTCAACCACGGGACCTCCATCGGAGGTGCACGCCCCAAGGCACTGATCGAGAGCAACGGGCACAAGTACGTCGCAAAATTCTCAGCGTCAAACGATCAGATCAACGTCGTGAAATCAGAATTTATCGCCATGAAGTTGGCGTCCCTGACCGGTATGAATGTCGCACCCGTGCGGATGGAGCGGGTTCTGGGCAAGGACGTGTTGCTCATTGAGCGCTTTGACCGAACGGCTACGGAAAAAGGCTGGACGAGAAAAATAATGGCGTCGGCACTGACGCTGTTCGGGCTGGATGAAATGCTGGCACGCTACTGCAGCTATGAGCAATTGACAGACATCATCCGTGCCGACTTTACCGATCCGAAAGCCGATCTCAAGGAACTGTTCTCACGACTGGTCTTCAACATTCTGTGCAGCAATACCGACGATCATGGGCGTAATCATGCTGCATTTTTTGATGGAAAAGCTTATCAACTGACGCCGGCCTACGATATCTGCCCACAGATGCGTTCGGGAACCGAGGCCACACAGGCCATGCTGATACTGGGCAACAATAACCAGAGTCGACTCTCCATTTGCCTTGCCGCACGGGAAAAGTTTCTACTCGAAGAAGCCCAGGCACTGGAGATCATCGAACAGCAGTTGGAAGCGATAGCCATCTATTGGTCGAGTGTCTGCGCCGAATCGGGTATCAGTGAGATCGACCTTCAAGTCCTGAAAAGCCGACAGATGCTGAATCCTTATGCTTTTGAAGGGCTGTCCGGGAATGCCGAACGCGTGGCCAATCAAGCAGAACGTATTCGCCGCTCGCTCTAGCGCTGATCCAACACCTCGCCAAAATGCCCCATATAACGATCATAAAATCACTTTATGATCGCTATATAGATCATTTATGAAAAATAAATCGCACTTAGAACAAATCGATTCAGAGTAATGACGGCACGCTCAGCTCAAAACCGCGAAACGCCCTCCATCACATTCAACAGGCAGCCCAGCGCATTGCGGTCCTCTTCCGACAACGCGCGATAACGCGCCACCAGTTGCAGTTCCTCATCGCTGAGCTTGCGCACCCTGGGTCTGGGCGCGGCCCTGAAGGTCCAGAGAAACAGCATGAAACCGAAGATACTTCGCTGCTTTGACATGGACGCCTTCCCTCTGTGACAGGACCGGAATCGCCTGGAAAAACCGCCTCAGACTTAGCCTAAGGGTAGGAACAATCCGAATTCACCTAAGATCATTTCGAAATTTCCAGAAGGAAAATCTCCTTAACTGTGCAGGGCAGCCCCACTGGTATCCCGATGATGACAGGTGAATATCCTCCGAGCGGGCTCATTCATACCGCACCACCTCAAATGCTTCCTCCACTGCCGGCGCTTCGAAATAGCGGGAAATCACCTCGAACTCGGCCTCGGTGGTCTTGAACGGGTGATCGCCCATTTCATTGCGGACCTTCAGGCGCGCCTTGCACACGTCATCGCCCACATCGAGAAAATGCAGCCGATGGGCAACGCCCGCGCGCTCAAAGACCGACCGGGCCCAAAGCCGGCTGGCCACGGTATTGGACGGAAAATCGAGCACCACCGAGATCCCCGCTTTCAATAGTGCAACGAGATGCTCGGCCAAGGCCCCGCGCAAGCGGGTGGCGCAGCGCACATAATCGGTGATCTCGCTGATTTCTCCCGGATACAGCCGCGCGAGCCAGACGTCCTCGCTGATCAACACCGTCGAGGGTGTCGCTGCCAGATGTTGCGCCAGCGTCGATTTGCCTGAACCGATCTTTCCACAGACCAGGTGCAGGGTCGGAACAGTATCGCCAGGGCCAGGGGTTTCAGGTTGCGACATTTCAATCTCCTTTTGACGTCCAGTAACCCAGAGAAGCGGCCAGAAAAAACCCGCCTCGGTGGGCGGGTTTCGGGTGTTTTCAGAACACGCGTCAGCCCACCCTCGGATCGAGGGTGGGAATAATCGAGATGTTCAGATGTGAGTTCATGAAACCGACCTTATTCGCTCAAACGCCTTACGGCAAGCTTCCAACCCTCAATCACGCAAATCCGACTCATGAATCGGCTGATCGCGATGGGTCGCACGCTGATACTGCGCCGGCCAGATCGCCTTGCGCCCTCCCAGGTCATCGTCGGCATGCAGCGGCCAGTAAGGGTCGCGCAACAACTCACGGGCCAACAGGATCATATCCGCCTGGCCGGTGCGCAGGATATGCTCGGCCTGGGCCGGTTCGGTAATCAATCCGACGGTACCGGTGGCGATATCGGACTCCTTGCGTACGCGCTCGGCAAAACGGGTCTGATAACCGGGGCCCGTGGGGATTTCCGCATTGGCAGCGGTGCCGCCCGAAGACACGTCGATCAGGTCGACACCCAAGGCTTTCAGACGCCGCGCCAACTCCACCGTTTCGTCCGGATTCCAACCGTCTTCCACCCAATCGGTCGCCGACACCCGCACAAACAGCGGCAACTCGTCAGGCCAGACCGCCCGCACCGCTTCGGTTACCTGCAACACCAGACGAATCCGGTTTTCGAACGAACCGCCGTATTGGTCACGGCGCTGATTGCTCAAGGGCGATAGAAACTGGTGCAGCAGATAACCATGGGCCGCATGCACTTCGACCACTTTGAAACCAGCAATCAGTGCCCGCTTGGCCGCCGCGACAAACGCCTGGATCACCTCGGCGATCTGGCTCTCGTCCAGGGAGGTGGGCGATGTGTGCTGCGGATCGAAGGCAATCGACGAAGGGCCGACCGGGGTCCAGCCACCGTCCTCGGGCTTGACGCTGCCATGCTTGCCCAGCCAGGGTCGATGGGTGCTGGCCTTGCGCCCGGCATGGGCCAGCTGGATGCCCGCCACCGCGCCCTGGGCGGTGATAAACCGGGTGATGCGTTGCAGCGGTTCGATCTGTTCGTCGTTCCACAGGCCCAGGTCCTGGGCGGTGATCCGGCCATCGGCGGTGACCGCGGTGGCTTCGGTGAAAATCAGCCCGGCCCCGCCCACCGCCCGACTGCCCAGGTGGACGAGATGCCAATCGTTGGCGAGGCCGTCGACACTGGAGTACTGGCACATAGGCGAGACCGCGATGCGGTTGAGCAGGGTCAATTGGCGAAGGGTATAGGGTTCGAGCAGCAGACTCATGGGGCACCTCTCAAATCAAGTGGGCTGGCTCCAGGGTTCTGTTAGAACGTCGGCAAGTGACAAGAGTGGTGGAGAACCGCCCCCCAGCGGGTAAAAAACAGGACGACGTCACAAGACCATTCAGACAGTGCTTACAGACTAGTCGACAACGGCACAGGCGGGAGGGTTCAGCGGATTTAAACCGGCTGAATCGCCTGTAACCTGCCCTCATAACATCAATCAACACGGTCCCTGCAGGAGCCGGCTTGCCAGCGATGGCGTCCGGGCAGGCGATGCAAGACCCAAAGGCCTCATCGCCGGCAAGCCGGCTCCCACGGAAGACGGACCGCATCCCCTCAACAGGTCTCAGCGCGGCTCGATATGGGCAATCATCAACTGCACGCTTTCCTTGCCACGGAACTCGTTGAGGTCGAGCTTGTAGGCCAGCTCCACCCAGTCGACCCGCGCGTTGGTCCACAGCTCCGGATCGATACCGAAGGCAATACCATCAAGCTTCAGCGAACCGCATTCGCTTTTCAGCACCACCTTCAGATGCCGCTCGCCGACGATGCGTTTTTCCACCAGTTGGAACACACCATGGAACAGCGGCTCGGGGAAATGCTGGCCCCAGGGACCGGCATTGCGCAGCGCCCGGGCCAGTTCCAGGTTGAACTCCTCGATGGCCAGCGAACCATCGGTCTGCAGGCGTCCGGTCAGGTCGTCTTCCGACAGCTGACGGCGCACTTCGGCGTCGAAGGCTTCGGCAAACAACGGGAAATTTTCCTGGGGCAGGCTCAGACCCGCCGCCATGGCGTGACCGCCGTACTTGCCCATCAGCTCCGGGTATTGCGCCGCCACCACGCTCAAGGCATCGCGAATATGGAATCCCGGCACCGAACGGCCGGAGCCCTTGAGCATGCCATCGCCCGCATCGGCAAAGGCGATGGTCGGACGGTGATAACGCTCTTTCATTCGCGAGGCGAGGATACCGATCACCCCCTGGTGCCAGTCCGGCTCGAACAGGCACAGGCCGAACGGCATCGACTCCAGCGGCAGGTCCTTGAGCTGGGCCAGCGCTTCGCGCTGCATGCCCTGTTCGATGGACTTGCGGTCCTTGTTCATCTCATCGAGCTGGCTGGCCATTTCCAGGGCCAGGGCCGGGTCCTCGCAGAGCAGGCATTCGATGCCCAGGCTCATGTCGTCCAGGCGCCCCGCCGCATTCAGACGCGGGCCGAGGATAAACCCCAGGTCGGTGGAGGTCAGCCGTGAATGGTCGCGCTTGGCCACCTCCAGGATCGCCTTGAGCCCCGGCCGCGCACGCCCGGCGCGAATCCGCTCGAGGCCCTGGTGCACCAGGATGCGGTTGTTGGCATCCAACGGTACCACGTCGGCGACGCTGCCCAGCGCCACCAGGTCGAGCAGTTCGCCGATATTTGGCTGCGGCGCGCTGGCGTACCAACCCAGGCTGCGCAAACGCGCACGCAAGGCCATCAGCACGTAGAAAATCACCCCGACGCCGGCCAGGGCCTTGCTCGGAAACTCGCAGCCCGGCTGGTTGGGGTTGACGATGGCATCGGCCGCCGGCAATTCGCTGCCGGGCAAGTGGTGGTCGGTGACCAGCACCTGAAGCCCCGCCGCCTTCGCCGCCTGCACACCCTCGATGCTGGAAATGCCGTTGTCCACGGTGATCAGCAATTGCGGCTCGCGCTGCAAGGCCACGGCGACAATTTCCGGAGTCAGGCCATAGCCGTATTCAAAGCGGTTCGGCACCAGATAGTCGACATGGGCCGCGCCCAGCAGGCGCAGGCCCAATACCCCGACCGTGCTGGCGGTGGCGCCGTCGGCATCGAAGTCGCCGACGATAAGGATGCGCTGACGCTGCTCCAGTGCAGTCACCAGCAGGTCCACCGCCGCGTCGATGCCCTTGAGTTGCTGGAAGGGAATCAGCCGCGCCAGGCTCTTGTCCAACTCGTCCTCGGATACCACGCCACGCGCGGCGTACAGGCGGGTCAACAACGGCGGCAGATCACCGAGAAACGGCAGTGTGGCGGGCAGCGGGCGGGGTTCGATACGCATGGGAATAATTAACCGCGCTCGCCCATCAGCCATTCCAGCTGGACTTCATGCTGGCCACGATCGTCGGTGACGAAGATCGTGCCTTCGCTGATCATCACGTCCCACTTGATCACCCGCGGCATGTCCTTGGCCAGGGTCTCGAGGATTTCCTGGGGCACGGCGGCGATATTCACGTTCTTCAGGTTCTTCACCGCGTCGACCACCTTGGTCTGCCAGACCCGCAGGCTGCCGTAGGCCAACAGGCTGGTACGCTCGGTACGACGGGAGCACCAGGTCAGGCGATCGGCGTCCGGCTGGCCGACTTCGATCCAATGCAGTACACGATCATCCAGGCTCTTTTCCCACAGTGCCGGCTCATCCACTTCCGACAGACCCCGACCAAAGGACAGCTGCTCGTTGTACCAGAAGGCGTAGGCCAGCAGACGCACGGTCATGCGTTCCTCGGTTTCCGACGGGTGGCGGGCGATGGTCTGGTTGACGCTCTCATAGACCCCGCGATCCAGGTCGGTGAGGTTCAGGTTGAATTTGTAGGTCGTGGACGGCTGGGCCATGAACAGGGCTTCTAAGGACGAGGAAAGGCGGCCAGTCTAACCGATACGCAGGGCAAGCAACGACTGCTCGCAGTTATGCGGATGGCGCCAGCCATGATAAAAGGCTCTATTGCCCCGTGTTGTCCTACAGGATCTACCATGCCGCTCACCGCCAAACCCCTTTCCGGCCTGAAGGTCATTGAGCTCGGTACCCTGATCGCCGGCCCTTTCGCCTCCCGCATCTGCGCCGAATTCGGCGCCCAGGTGATCAAGGTCGAATCGCCGGACGGCGGCGACCCGCTGCGCAAATGGCGCAAGCTCTACGAGGGCACCTCGCTGTGGTGGTTTGTCCAGGCGCGCAACAAACAATCCCTGACCCTGAACCTGAAACACCCGGACGGCCTGGCCATCCTCAAGCAGTTGCTGAGCGACGCGGACATCCTGATCGAGAACTTCCGCCCCGGCGTGCTGGAAAAGCTCGGTCTCGGCTGGGAAACCCTGCATGCGCTGAACCCGAAACTGGTGATGGTGCGCCTGTCGGGCTTCGGCCAGACCGGACCGATGAAGGATCAACCGGGCTTCGGCGCGGTCGGTGAGTCCATGGGCGGCTTGCGCTACATCACCGGCTTCGAGGACCGCCCACCGGTGCGCACCGGGATTTCCATCGGTGACTCAATTGCCGCGCTCTGGGGCGTGATCGGCGCGCTCATGGCCCTGCGTCATCGCGAAGTCAACGGCGGCAATGGCCAGGTGGTGGACGTGGCCTTGTACGAGGCGATCTTCGCCATGATGGAAAGCATGGTCCCGGAGTTCGATGTGTTCGGCTTTATCCGCGAGCGCACCGGCAACATCATGCCGGGGATCACGCCCTCTTCGATCCACACCACGGCCGATGGCAAGCATGTGCAGATCGGCGCCAATGGCGATGCGATCTTCAAGCGCTTCATGCAGGCCATCGGCCGCAACGACCTGGCGGACGACCCGGTACTGACCAGCAATGATGGCCGCGACAGCCGGCGTGACGAACTCTATGGCGTGATCGATCGCTGGGTGAACAGCCAATCGCTGGACGCGGTGCTCGCCACCCTGAACCAGGCCGAGGTGCCGGCCAGCCGGATCTACAGCGCCGAAGACATGTTCAGCGACCCGCAGTTTCTCGCCCGGGAAATGTTTATCCAGGCCAAGCTGCCCGACGGCAAGGCTTTCAAGATGCCGGGGATAGTGCCAAAACTGTCGGAGACCCCGGGCTCCAGCGAATGGGTAGGACCGGAACTGGGCGAGCACAACACCCCGATATTGGCTAGCCTCGGTTATGACGCCGCGCAGATTGCCCGCTTGCGCGATAGCGGCGCTATCTAGGGTGCCGTGGTGGCAAGACTTTGACCTGACTGCGCAGAAGGTATGGACCTCATGAGTCCTCGATTTCTCTGGCAACACGTGCTCTGTCGACGACCAGCCCTCGCCCTGCTGGCGGCGCTCGCCTGCGCCCTGCCGAGCGTTGCCGAGGCCAAGGACACGCTGATCTGGTTGCTGCGGGACCTGCCGCCACTGACCATTTTCGACGGCCCGCAAAAAGGCCTGGGCGCCATCGATCAGCTGCGCCAGCTGTTGACCGCCGCCATGCCCGAGTACGAGTACACATCCTTCCGGGTCAACCGCGCGCGGGCCATGCAGATGCTCGCCGAGCCTTCGTTCACCTGCGACCCGGTCCTGCTCTGGACCGCGGAGCGAACCAAGAAAATTGTCTTCTCGATTCCCAGCCTCGGCCTGGCCAGCAACGGGCTGGTGGTACGCCAGGAGGACCGTCGGCTGATCGAGCCGTTTGTCCAGGACGGTGAGGTCGACCTCGCCGCCCTGCTGGCCAGCGATCAGCTCAAACTGGGGATTGTCGCTGGACGCAGCTACGGCCAGTCGATCGACGATCTGTTGCAACGGACAGCCGCGACCCACCTGACGCCGCATTTCGGCAACGATGCCCTCGGCAACCTGTTGCAAATGCAGCGTCTCGGACGCTTGACCGCGCTACTCGGCTACTGGCCGGAAGTCCGCTACCTGGCCCAGCAACAAGGTATCGCCACCGAGAGCCTGGCGTTCTATCGGCTCAAGGGCACCGCCAAGTACCAGTTCATTCGCGTCGGTTGCTCGGACACGGAGCAGGGGCGCACGGCTGTCGCGCACATCAACCAGATCCTGCGTGAAGTGCGCCAGCATCAGTTGCTCGATTTCTATGTGCAATGGCTCGACCCGCAACAACGGGACAGCTATCGGGAAGACGCCAGGCAGTTTTTCCTGGCGCCTGAGGACCAGTGACAAACGCCAGACAAAAGAAACCCCGAGAAGTGGGGAAACGACTCGGGGTTAAACGTGGCCTACAAAGACCAGTACGACAAGCTACAAGCACCGGAGCACAATGCCTGATCCTGCCGTTATAAATCTGACACCCCTTTCGGAAAAAAGGTTCCCCAAAAAATTCTACACTCGAGCCGAGCGGAACATCTTGTCCTCAGCCGCATGACGCAAGGCCGCGATCACGCAGGGTTCCAGGCGTCCTTCGGCAATGCGCAGGTCGCGATGCAGCCCATCGACCACATCGGTCAACAAACGCTTGTCGTTGAGTTGCGCCTGGCTGATTTCACGGGTCAGCAGGATCAGGCCGGCGCGACTGTTCACCGTCAGCAGACACTCACCGTGACTGCCCGAGGGCGTCAGGGTGACGGGATAAGGACTCAATGCTTCATTCAGCAACAGACTGATACTTTCCATCTCGATCACCACTCAATAGTCAAAACCCGACAGGTCAAAAACAAGGGGGCTGGAGTCAAAGACCGCCAGTCAGAGAAGAAAGTTCGTCAAGCCAGCTAACCTGATATCGGTAGAAGCCGCGCCTCAAGACGCTGCGTCTACCGTTCCATTGCGAGCATGAACGAGAAAGATGACAGAGAGAAAACAACGAAATTCAGCGTCCCCGCCGCCTTTGCGCATCATCCTGGCAGACGATCATCCGATTTTCCTGATCGGCCTGCGCGCCGTCCTCGAACGCGATCCCGGACTGAGTGTGGTCGGCGAGGCCAGCTCGCCAGAGGATCTTCTGGAGCTTCTGCAACGTTGTACCTGCGAGGTACTGGTCACCGACTTCATGATGCCGGTCGAACAGCAGAGCGACGGCCTGCGCATGCTTGAAAGCGTGACTCGGCAACACCCGCAACTGCCGGTCGTGGTGGTGACCATGCTCAACAACGCCGGGCTGTTCCGCTCCATTCTCGATCTCGGGGTCATGGGACTGCTGAGCAAGGCCAGCCTGGCCGCCGAGCTGCCGGAGGCCATCGCCCAGGTCCGCCACCGACGGCCCTATGTGGCCAACTCGATTCGCCAGACCCTGGCGCTGGCCGGCGAGGTCGGCGAACACCGCCTGGGCGACCAGGAGCAACTTTCACCCCGGGAGCTGGAGGTGACACGCCTGCTGGCGGCCGGGCGCACCGTCGGTGAAATCGCCACGCAGTTGTGTCGCAGCAAGCAGACGGTGAGTGCGCAGAAGGTCAGCGCCATGCGCAAGCTCGGCCTGTCCAACGATGCGGCGTTGTTTCTCTACCTGCAGGAACATGGCCTGGCCTGAGTGGGTCGGACGCTACAGATTGACGCTGTGCAGGGCGGCGTGTTTCAAAGGCCCGGCCAAGGGGTAAACCGGGCCGAACCCCGCCACTTCAAGCCAGGACAAGAGTTCGGCGCGGCTCATGGACACGGCGACGAAGTCCCCCTGAATCAGCGAGTCGCCCAGGGCCATGACGGCCTGGTAGTCGCTTTCGCTCTCGATCCCGCTGAGCACCACCTGCAAGTTCATGCCCCGCGCCATGCGCAAGGCTCCGGCGACAATCGCCGACTTGCGTGAATCCGCGGCCATCCCGACCACGAAGGGCGCGGTGATCTTCAGTTCGGTGAAAGGCAGTTCGAGCAGGCGCTGCAGGCTGCCGCCGCCCATGCCGAAATCGCCGACGGACAGCTGGCAGCCCAGCATGCGCAACCTCAGCAAGCCTTCAGTCAGCGCAACGCTGCTGCTGGACTCGGCGCTTTCCAGTACCTCAAGGGTCAAGCGCTCGGCGGGTAACTCGAAGCGCTCCAGCAAGGCCTTCAGCCGCTCGGCGAAGTCCAGTTGCTCCAGCAGGCTCCCCGGAATACTCACCGCCACCGGCAAGGCCTCATCCGTGGCGAAACGTACCTCGGCCGACAGGCTCACCGCCAACTCCAGCACCTGCCAGATCAGCGGCTGCGCCAGCCCCGCGTACTCCAGTACCGGCATGAAACTGCCAGGCAGCAACAGGCCTTGCTCCGGATGCTGCCAGCGCGGCAACACCTCGACCCCGGCGACTCGACCGTCATGGGTCAGCTTGGGCTGAAAGTGCGCGGTCGCGTATTTTTCGACAGCCGAAGCCCCGGCGCAGGCCTGGAGTTCGTGCAGCGACAGCAACTCGCAGACCTGGGCCAGCGGCAGGCCAGGGCGCTGCCGGGCGAAACGTTGCTGGTAGCTTGCCAGCAAGTCCGCCAGGGCCGCGGCCGACGCCGGTTTGCGCAGGCAGCCGAGGACATGCAGCCCCTGCTGGCGTGCCATATGCGCAGCCCCCTCGAGCACCTCCTGCTCGGCACTGCTGAGAATGATCAGTGCCTGCGCTTCCCGCTCCTCAGCCAGGGAACGAATCAACTCCAGGCCGTCACCCGCCTCCAGTTGCAGGTCGCAGATGGCCACATCGATAGGGCCGCGATTGGCCAACGACTGGCGTGCACTCTCGACGTTTTCCGCCGTCAGCACATCAAAGACGCCGGTGGCATTGAGCATCTGGTGCAGGGCCATCAGTTGAAAAGAGTTGTCTTCAAGAATCAGGACTTTGAGTGCGCGCATCGAGGGGCTCCGCAAAATAAGGCGGTCGTGGTCCGCAATGACCCTCGACTTTAATCAACCGCCCACCCGCACCCCATAGGACAAGTCCTAAAATGCCGGGATATCCGCCTGCAGATGCGGCTCGATATCCTCCAGCACCCGTTCGATGGCCTGCTTGAGTGCCTGCCAGTCCGCCGCCACCCGTTCGTTGGACTTGAGCCGCACGCAGCTGTCAAGGTCGGCGCAGGCATGGGCCAGGGCGATGGCATCGATCAGACAGGCGATGCCCTTGAGCCGATGGACCGCCACCGCCAGGCCTTCCCAGTTGTGCAACTCGGCCGCGACCTCCAGGGCCCCGCGCTCCTGTTCGAGATTCTTGCGCAGCTCCAGCAACATGCGGCGCATGACCTCCGCATTGGCACAGGTCATGGCGCTCAGGGCCTGAATATCAAAGGAACGCCCGGGCACGATGCTCGCCAGCAGTTGCGCCAGCTCGTCCAGGGAAACCGGCTTGACCAGCAGTTCGGTCATGCCCGCCTGCAGGCAGCGTTGGCGTTCGTCGCTCATGGCATTGGCCGTGCAACCGACCACCGGGCACGGCGGACGCCGCTCCTCGGCCTCGATCCGGCGTATCGCCTCGGCCAGCGCATAGCCGCTCATGTCCGGCATATTGCAATCGGTGATCACCAGATCGAACGGTTCCTGCTGCAAGGCCTGTAACGCCGCCTCGCCACTCTGGCAGGCAACGACCTGCTGGCCGAGAAAGCTCAACTGCTGCTTGAGCACCAGGCAGTTGGCGGACAGGTCGTCGACAATCAACACCTTGAACGACGGCAGCCGAGGCCTGGACTCCTCCACTGCGGCAGGCGCGGCCGGGGCCTGCTCCACGGGCTTGAGCGCCAGCTCGATACGCACCCGCGTGCCATCTCCCGGCCGGCTCAACAAGACGATACTGCCGCCCATCAACTCCACCAGTTGCTTGCAGATACTCAAGCCCAGGCCCGTGCCGCCATATTCTTCATCGGCCTGACCACGGATCTGGACAAAGGGTGCGAAGAGCGTCTTCTGCTGTTCGAGGCCGATCCCCTTGCCGCTGTCTTCGATGCTGATGCGCAGGGTTTCCAGGTCCGCGGAGCACGACACACTACACACGTGAATGTGCACGAAGCCCTCGGCGGTGAATTTCAGCGCATTGCCGATCAGGTTGTTCAACACCTGGCGCAAACGCAGCGGGTCGAACCAGTAATCCCCCTCCAGCCCTGGCTCCACCTCCAGGCTCAGCTCAATGCCCTTGCCCCGCGCCGCGGCCTCGAACAGTTGCAGCACGCTTTCCAGAAACCCGACCAGGGAACCGGCACGCAACGCCAGGTGCATGCCGCCGGCCTCGATCTTCGCCAGATCGAGGCTGTCGCCGATCAAGGCCGTCAGTTCCTGCGCCGATTGATAAGCCACCTGCAGCGCCTGGGAGAGTTCCTGTCCATTGGCCCGGGCCTGCTCGCGCTCGAGTTCGAGCAGGCCGATGATGGCCACCATGGGGGTGCGAATCTCATGACTCATGGTGGCCAGGAACGCGCTCTTGGCCTGGTTGGCCTGCTCCGCCTGCTGGCGCGCTTCCATCAGTTGAGCCTCGAGCTGCTTGCGTTCGGTGATGTCGATCCAACCACCGAGCAGTCCCTGCAACTGCGCCTCAGCCGAGTAGAACGGCACCATCCACTGATAGATATCGATCCGGCCGCTGGCGAAGTCGAGCTGGCGGTCCTGGAACAACGGCTGCTGGGTCTCGAACAACTGGATAAACTCGGCATGCAGTTGCTCCGCGGTGGCCTGGGGCAAAATATCCACTTCGGTGATCCGTCGGCCCTGTACCTGCTCCAGGGTGGTGGCAAAACGTTCCTCGTAACTGCGGTTGCAGGTTATCAGGCGACCGTCCAGGTCGCGCACGAAGATGGGATTGGGGATACCGTCGAGCAAGGCGCGCTGGAAGGCCAGCTGATCGCTGAGCTCCTGTTCGGCCCGGCGGCGCTGGCGAATCTGGACGTTCAGTCGGCGGTTCCAGGCCAGGGACACGCCCCCCAGCAGGATCATCACCGCCGTCAGGCCATAGACCCAGCGCGGTACCCGCTCCCAGACCGGGCGCATCGGCGCCACGCCGATCGCGCCATGCCATTTGATCCGCAACGCGCGCAGCTCGGCCACGGGAAACGCCTCCAGGGCCTTGTTCAGGATACTGAGCAGTTCCGGCTCGGTCTTGACCACCGAGAAACTGTCCGCCGACCAGAGTCCCTCGACACTGCGCCCGACCTTCAGTCGTCCGGGTGGATACAGGTAGGCCCGCGTATCGCTCTGGATCGTCGCGGTCGCCTCGCCGCGCTCGACCATCGCCCTGGCCTCCTCCGGCGTCTTCACCGTGATCAGTTGGATATCCGGGTAGTTCTTGCGGATCATCGGCTCCAGCGCATGTTTCTCCGGCATCACCAGCACCCGCCCGGACAACTGCGAGAGCGAGCCGAGGGGCGAGTCGTGCACGCGCACCACGAACACCCAGGCGCTGCCGCCAAAGGCATAGGTGAAGTTCAGGAAGGTCTTGCGCTCGACACTTTCGGCCAGCGTGGTGCTCATCAACGCCTTGCCGTCGTGAAGCAGATCGACGCTTTCAGCCGTGGAGCCGGTTTCGCGGAACTCGAACTGCAGGCCGGTCATGCGCGAAATGCGCGACAGCAGGTCCGGATTGAGGCCGACCCAACGGTTGTGACCATCCTTGTAGATATGCGGCGGATACGGCTGGGCCACCACCGTGACCTTGGGGTGACGGTCGATCCAGGCCCGCTCCGCGTCGGTGAGACTGATGCGCTGCTGGGTGATGTCCGAGCCGAAGCCGGTGGTCCAGCGGGCGAGGATCTCCCGCCGCGTGGCGTTGTCGGTATTGTCCAGGACCCGCTCCACCAGGGCGCTGAGCACATGATCGGACTCACGCGTGGCAAAGGCGAAGCCAATCGGCGGCAAGTCGCTCTTGTCCTTGATGTGCACGCCCATGTAGGGCCGCAGGCTCTTGTAGGCGCGGACAATCACCTCGTTGCCGATAAACGCCTCGACCTCGCCCTGGGACAACGCCTCCAGGGCACTGTAGAGGGTCGGGGCGAGGATGATTTCGCTCTGCGGGTAGGTGGCGTGTACCACCTGGGCGTCGGCGTAACCGTCGAGCAGTACCACCTTCTTGCCGTTCAGGTCGTGAAAGCCATGACCGCCGACGCGGCCGACGATCACCGAACGGTCCGGCATATAGTCGCTGGAGAACGTCAACCCGGGCACGCCTCGCTCGTAACCGTTGGCACTGGTGAGGATATCGATCTGCCCGCTGCGCAGGGCCTCGACCGCCTGGTCGCGTTCGCCGAAGCCGAGGACCTGGACTTCGACCCCCAGGCGATCGCGGATCAGCCCGACGTAATCGGCACTGATGCCCTGGTAGCGGTTGCGATCATTGGTGATGTCGACGGGTTCATAGTCGGCAACCGAAATCCCCACCCGCAAGGTCCGTTCGGGCCCCAGCCATTGCTCCTCCTCCGGGCTCAGGGAGAGCCGCTCGACCTCGACGAACGATGGCGGCAAGCTGAACGGCAGGCCCTGGGCCGCCATCGCACTGACGGGCACGCAGAGCAACAGCCACCCGCACAGACTGGCCAGAACGGATTGTATGGATCGACCCAAAAACACCATGACGAACTACCTGCCCCCTTCGGTCCATTTCAGGAAATGGCAAAAAAACAAGGCAAGTTTGACATGCGAAAACGATAAAGCCCGCCAAGGGGCGGGCTTTAATGTGTGACCGTTCTAGTCTGTCAGAGCGGCTTACCACGGTTACCATGCTGGCTGACAAAGGCCTGGACGACTTTCAAGTCATTGGCCAAGACGGTGCAACGCTCATCTCGCTCAAACAAATCGGAAAGGTGCGCAGGTAGTTCGAGTGTTTTTCCTACGCCAGCCTTCTCCACAGCCTCAGGGAATTTGACCGGATGCGCGGTCCCCAGGATCACCATCGGGATGTCCAGGCTGCGCCGGCACTCACGGGCCGCGCGCACGCCGATGGCGGTGTGCGGATCGAGGACCTCACCGCTCTGGGCGAAAACCTCGGCGATGGTCTCGCAGGTCTGGGCATCATCCACGGCCAGGGAGTCGAACAGCTTGCGTGCTTCACTCCAGCGGTCCTGGTCGACACTGAAACCGCCACCCTGCTTGAAGGTGTCCATCAGCCCGGCGATGGCCGCGCCGTTGCGCCCATGCAGATCGAACAGCAGGCGTTCGAAGTTCGACGAGACCATGATGTCCATGGACGGCGACAGGGTCGCGTGCAGGGTGTCCTTGACGTACTGGTTGCCGCTCATGAAGCGGTGCAGGATGTCGTTGCGGTTGGTCGCGACGATCAGTTGGCTGATCGGCAGGCCCATGTTGCGTGCCAGGTAGCCGGCGAAGATATCGCCGAAGTTGCCGGTCGGCACCGAGAACGCCACCGAACGGGCCGGGCCGCCCAGTTGCAGGGCGGCGTGGAAGTAGTAGACGATCTGGGCCATGATCCGCGCCCAGTTGATCGAGTTCACCGCGACCAGGCGTGTGCCCTTGAGGAAGCTCTGGTCGGCGAAGCTGTTCTTGACCATTTCCTGGCAGTCGTCGAAGTTGCCTTCGATGGCGATGTTGTGGATGTTGTCGCCGAACAGGGTGGTCATCTGCCGACGCTGCACCTCGGACACCCGGTTGTGCGGGTGGAGGATGAAGATGTCGACGTTCTCGCAGTGCTTGCAGCCTTCGATGGCGGCCGAGCCGGTATCACCGGAAGTGGCGCCGACGATCACCACGCGCTCGCCGCGTTTGGCCAGCACGTAGTCGAGCAGGCGACCGAGCAGTTGCAGGGCGAAGTCCTTGAACGCCAGGGTCGGGCCGTGGAACAGCTCCAGCACCCATTCGTTACCGTTCAGTTGGCGCAGCGGTGCCACGGCGCCATGGGAGAAGGCGCCGTAGGTTTCCTCAAGGATCTTCTTGAAGTCCGCATCCGGAATGCTGCCGGTGACGAACGGGCGCATGACCCGGAACGCCAGTTCGTGATACGGCAGGCCGGCCCAGGAAGCGATTTCCTCCTGGGTGAAGCGCGGCAGGTTTTCCGGCACATAGAGGCCGCCGTCGCTGGCTAGCCCCGCCAGCAGCACGTCTTCGAAGTTCAGGGCCGGTGCCTGGCCACGGGTACTGATGTAACGCATGAAAAATTCCTCTTGATCGGCAGCGCCGGCTTAGTTCAAGTGCTCGACACGGATCCGCACGACAGGGCCGACCACGCCTTGCAGGGCCTCCAGCGCCGCGATGGCGTCGTTGATATGCTGTTCGCGCACGCGGTGGGTCAGCAGGATCATCGGCACCAGGCCGTCGTGTTCTTCGACTTCCTTCTGCATGATCGATTCGATATTGATGCCGCGTTCCGACAGGATGCTCGCGACCTGGGCCAGCACGCCCGGATGGTCCTTGGCCTGGATGCGCAGGTAGTAGGCGCTTTCGCACTCTTCGATCGGCAGGATCGGGTGGGCCGACAGCGAGTCCGGCTGGAAGGCCAGGTGCGGTACACGGTTTTCCGGGTCGCTGGTCATGGCGCGAACCACGTCCACCAGGTCGGCGATGACCGACGAGGCGGTCGGTTCCATGCCGGCACCGGCCCCGTAGAACAGGGTCGAACCGGAAGCGTCGCCATTGACCATCACCGCGTTCATCACGCCATTGACGTTGGCCAGCAGGCGGTCGGCCGGGATCAGCGTCGGGTGCACGCGCAGCTCGATACCGGCGGCGGTGCTGCGGGCCACGCCCAGGTGCTTGATGCGGTAGCCCAGGGCCTCGGCGTAGTTGACATCGGCGGTGGTCAGCTTGGTGATGCCTTCGGTGTAGGCCTTGTCGAATTGCAGCGGGATACCGAAAGCAATCGATGCCAGGATCGTCAGCTTGTGCGCGGCATCGATGCCTTCGACGTCGAAGGTCGGATCGGCTTCGGCGTAACCCAGGGCCTGGGCTTCGGCCAGCACGTCTTCGAAGGTACGGCCCTTCTCGCGCATTTCGGTGAGGATGAAGTTACCGGTGCCGTTGATGATACCGGCGACCCAGTTGATACGGTTGGCCGAGAGGCCTTCGCGAATCGCCTTGATCACCGGGATACCACCGGCCACGGCAGCTTCGAACGCAACGATCACGCCCTTCTCGCGGGCCTTGGCGAAGATTTCATTGCCGTGCACGGCGATCAGCGCCTTGTTCGCGGTGACCACATGCTTGCCGTTCTCGATGGCGCTGAGCACCAGCTCGCGGGCAACGGTGTAGCCGCCCACCAGTTCGACGACGATATCGATTTCTGGGTTGCTCGCCACTTCGAAGACATCGTGGGTAATCGCAATACCGGTGGTCTGGAACTGAGGCTTTGGCGTACGCATGGCAATTTGAGCCACTTCGATTCCACGCCCGGCACGGCGGGCAATCTCCTCGGCGTTACGCTGAAGTACGTTGAAGGTGCCGCCACCGACGGTACCTAACCCACAGATGCCTACTTTGACCGGTTTCACTCTGAACTCCCCATGAAACGGCCGACACGAGGTCGGCCGTGGAAAACAGCCGCTGGACTGCCAGCGGCTCGCTATTGATGACCCGGGAACCCTGTCCCGCGGGCCACGCTCGTCACAGGTTGAACGTGACGAGGCTGAATTACTTGGCGGACAGTGCCAGTTTGGCAACTTGTGCCGCCGGCTGGTAGCCCGGAATTACCTGACCATCGGCCAAAACAATTGCCGGCGTGCCATTGACACCAATGGATTGACCGAGGGCGAATTGCTTGGAAACCGGGTTGGCGCACTTGGCGGCCTTGATTTCATCGCCTTCGACCATCTTGTCCATCGCCGCTTTCTTGTCGGCCGAGCACCAGACCGCCTGCAACTGCTCGTCGCCCGGCGAGCCGAGACCCTGGCGCGGGAACGCGACGTAGCGCACCTCAATGCCCATCTTGTTCAGCGCCGGCACTTCGGCATGCAGCTTGTGGCAGTACGGGCAGGTGGTGTCGGTGAACACGGTGATATGCGACTTGGTTTCGCCGATGGCCGGGTAGACCACGGTTTCGGCCACCGGAATACCGTTGATCAGCTTGGACACGCCCAGGCGTTCGGTTTTCTCGGTGAGGTTGACCGGCTTGCCGTCCTTGAGCTGGAACAGGTAGCCCTGCATGACGAATTGGCCGTCGGCGCTGGCGTAGAGCACGCGGCTGCCCTTGAGCCGGACCTCATAGAGACCGGCCAGGGGGCTGGCGCTGATGCTCTCCACCGGGGTTTCCAGTTGAAGGCTTTCGAGGCTCTTGCGAATCGCCTGCTCGGCGGTGTCGTCGGCCAAGGCCAGGGAGCTGACCAGGGCGAGGGCAGCAGCGGCGAAAATCTGGGTCAAACGCATGGGAACTCCTGAAGGCGGGCAAAGGGGCCGAGGCTGATACGACCGCGGGGAAACTGATCGGTTTCAAGCGCCCGCTTTGCAAACCGATAGAGCCTATCACATAAGCCCGGCGGGGCCGAACCCCTGTGTAGCTTAGCCGCGCGGGTGATGTTTGGCATGCATATCCTGCAACCGCGCACGGGCCACATGGGTGTAGATCTGCGTGGTCGACAGGTCGCTGTGGCCGAGCAACATCTGCACCACCCGCAGGTCGGCGCCGTGGTTGAGCAGGTGCGTGGCGAAGGCATGACGCAAGGTGTGCGGCGACAACGATTTACCGATCCCGGCGACCTTGGCCTGGTGCTTGATCCGGTGCCAGAAGGTCTGGCGGGTCATCTGCTCGCCGCGCTGGCTGGGAAACAGCACATCGCTGGGGCGTCCGCCGAGCAGTTCGATGCGAGCATCGCGCATATAACGTTCAACCCAGACAATCGCCTCTTCGCCCATGGGTACCAGCCGCTCCTTGCTGCCCTTGCCCATGACCCGCAACACGCCCTGGCGCAAGTTGACCTGTTCCAGGGTCAGGCTGATCAGTTCGGTGACCCGTAGCCCGCAGGCATAAAGCACTTCGAGCATGGCCCGGTCACGCTGGCCGATGGCCTCGCCAAGATCCGGGGCGGCCAGCAGCGCCTCCACATCCGCTTCCGACAGGGATTTGGGCAAGGGCCGCCCCAATTGCGGCATCTCGACCTGCAAGGTCGGGTCGACGGCAATCAGCTTTTCACGTAACAGGTAACGATAGAAGCCGCGCACACCGGAGAGAAAGCGCGCGGTGGAGCGCGGTTTATAGGCCTGCTCCAGGCGCCAGGCCAGGTGATCGAGGATCAGCTCACGGCCGGCCTTGTCCAGCTCCAGGCCTTTTTCCTGCAACCAGCCGTTGAACAGCGCCAGATCGCTGCGATAAGCGTCACGGGTATTGTCGGACAGACCTTTTTCCAGCCACAGGGCGTCGAGAAACTGGTCGATAAGCGGGTGATCGATGGCGGGCATAAGGGCTCGAAAAGCAAAAGGCGATAAGCAGATCAACTGTGACAGCGCGCCACGGCTTTTTCAAAACCCGAAATGCAAAAAAGCAGCCCGTAGGCTGCTTTTTTCTGCATCGGAAGCTGGACTTAAGCCAGTTTTTCCTTGATGCGAGCTGCTTTACCCGACAGGTCGCGCAGGTAGTACAGCTTGGCCTTACGTACATCACCGCGACGCTTGACAGCCATGCTGTCGATTTGCGGGCTGTAGGTCTGGAAAGTACGCTCTACGCCAACACCGTTGGAGATTTTACGTACGGTGAACGCGCTGTTCACACCGCGGTTACGCTTGGCAATTACCACGCCTTCGAACGCTTGCAGACGCGAACGGTCGCCTTCCTTCACTTTCACCTGAACGACAATGGTGTCGCCCGGGGCAAAGGTAGGGATCTCTTTGGTCATCTGCTCGGCTTCGAGTTGCAGAATGATTTTGTTAGTCATGCTGTGCTCCTAAGGTAAATCGTTCGATCTACCATCGATACGTTGTTAACTATCGTCCCGCTCGCGGATGTATTCCTCGAGCAGCTTCTTCTCTTCTCCAGAAAGCGAGCGGCTTTCCAGAAGATCGGCGCGTCGTTCCGAGGTCCTGCCAAGGGACTGCTTCAGACGCCAACGCCGGATATGTGCGTGGTTGCCACTGAGCAACACGTCGGGAACACGCTGATCCGCATACACCTCCGGACGGGTGTAGTGCGGGCAATCCAGCAAACCATCCGTGAAGGAATCTTCCTCCGCGGAGTCCGCATGCCCTAAAGCTCCGGGCAGCAGCCGTGTAACCGCATCTATCAGGACCATCGCCGGCAGCTCGCCACCGGAAAGAACATAGTCCCCAATCGACCACTCTTCATCGACATGAGCATCTATAAAGCGCTCGTCAATGCCTTCATAACGACCTGCAATGAGGATCAAGGCTTCCTCTTTCGCCAGGTCGCGTACCGCCAACTGATTCAGTTGCCGGCCTTGGGGCGACAGGTAAATCACCTTCGCCGCCTCCCCTGCCGCTGCCTTGGCCTGAACCAGGGCGTCCTCAAGGGGCTTGATCTTCATCACCATGCCCGGACCACCGCCAAATGGGCGATCATCCACAGTGTGATGTCGATCCGTCGTGTAGTCCCGCGGGTTCCAACAGGTCAGCTGCAAGAGCCCCTGTTTCACCGCACGACTGGTGATGCCGTAGTCGCTGATGGCGGAAAACATTTCGGGAAACAAACTGATCACTTCTACGCGTAGGCTAGCCATCGCTTAGAAGTCCGCGTCCCAATCCACCTTCATCTCGCCAGCGACCAGGTCGACAGCCAACACGCATTGCTCGGTATAGGGCAACAGGCGTTCGCGATCATCCAGGCTGCCCGGGCAAGGCTTGACCACCATGACATCATTCGAGCCAGTCTCCAGCAGGTGATCGATTTTCCCGAACAGTTGTCCGAGGGTGTCGATGACCTTGAGACCTTCCAGCTGGTACCAGTAGTACTCGCCGTCGGTCAGGTCTGGGAACAGGTTGCGCGGCACGCAGATCTCATAACCGGCCAGAAGACGCGCTTCTTCACGATCATCGAGATCCTTGAGCTTTGCGACCAGGAACTTGTCGTTCCCGCGTCCGCTGACCAGCTCTACCTGTTTCACGCTGCCTTCGCGCCGGAGCGTCCAGGTTTTGTAGTCCAACAGGTTTTTAATTGGATCAGTAAAGGAATAAACCTTCACTTCGCCGCGAACGCCATGAACGGAATAGATCTTGCCGATAACGATCAAATCATCGGTAGAGGCCGGCGTCGCGTTCATATTGCTCAGGCCGCAACCTTAGCGTTTTCCTTCAGCAACTGAGCAACACGCTCAGAAGGTTGTGCACCAACGCTCAGCCAGTAGGCTACGCGCTCTTGGTTCACGGACAGACGAACTTCCTGACCACGAGCAACCGGGTTGAAGAAACCCACTTGTTCTTTGTGCGAACCGTCACGAGCGTTGCGGCTGTCGGTTACGGTCAGGTGGTAAAACGGGCGCTTTTTGGAGCCGCCAAGGGCAAGACGGATTGTTAGCATGTGAACATCGTTCCTGTAGTCGGTGCTGCAAATCTAAATGCACAGCGGGCATGGGTGCCCGAAAGGCCGCATATTCTAAGGAATATACGGACTTTTGCAAATGACTTTTTCCGGCGCCCGGCGCCGTGCAATCTGGATTTGCCATAGAGCCGTCGTTAAAACGGCAGGTCAGCTCCCGCTGAACGCGGGTTTACTGGCGATCCCCCGCATCCCTGCGGGAGTAGCGCCGACCGTCAGGTCGACGCGAATCTTTTACATTTTCGGCATGCCGCCGCCGGGCAACATACCGCCCATGCCGCGCATCATCTTGGCCATACCGCCTTTGGCGGAGAATTTCTTCATCATCTTCTGCATCTGCTTGTGCTGCTTGATCAAGCGTCCGATGTCCTGCACCTGGGTACCGGAGCCCATGGCGATCCGACGTTTGCGCGAACCGCTGATCAGCTCAGGGTCGCGGCGCTCGGCCGGGGTCATGGAGTTGATGATGGCTTCCATCTGCTTGAACTGCTTCTCGGCCGCGCCCTGGGCATTGCCCATCTGCGCCAGATTGACCCCGCCGATATTCGGCAGTTTGTCCATCAGGCCACCGAGGCCGCCCATGTTCTTCATCTGTTGCAGCTGGTCGCGGAAGTCTTCGAGATCGAAGCCTTTGCCTTTCTTCAGCTTTTTAGCCAGTTTGTCGGCTTTGTCCTTGTCGAGGGTCTGCTCGGCCTTCTCGATCAGGCTGAGCACGTCGCCCATGCCGAGGATGCGCGAGGCAATCCGCTCCGGGTGGAAGGGCTCGAGCGCTTCGCTCTTCTCGCCCATACCGATAAATTTGATCGGTTTGCCGGTGATGGCCCGTACCGACAGCGCGGCACCGCCACGGGCGTCGCCGTCGACCTTGGTCAGGATCACCCCGGTCAGCGGCAGCGCATCGCCAAACGCCTTGGCGGTGTTGGCGGCATCCTGGCCGGTCATGGCGTCGACCACGAACAGCGTCTCCACGGGCTTGATCGCCGCGTGCAGCTGCTTGATCTCGGCCATCATCTCGTCATCGATGTGCAGACGACCGGCGGTGTCGACGATGACCACGTCGATGAACTTGAGGCGGGCTTCCTTGATCGCCGCTTCGGCGATGTCCACCGGCTTCTGGCTCAGATCGGACGGGAAGAAGGTCACGCCGATGTCGCCAGCCAGGGTTTCCAGCTGTTTGATGGCCGCCGGACGGTAAACGTCGGCCGAGACCACCATCACGGTTTTTTTCTTGCGCTCTTTAAGGAAGCGCGCCAGCTTGCCGACGGTGGTGGTTTTACCCGCGCCCTGCAGACCGGCCATCAACACCACCGCAGGCGGCACGGCGCTGAGGTTGAGGTCTTCGTTGGCGGCGCCCATCAGGCTTTCGAGTTCGGCCTGGACGATCTTCACGAACGCCTGGCCCGGGGTCAGGCTGCGCGACACCTCGGTGCCGACCGCGCGGTCCTTGACCGAATTGACGAAGTCCTTCACCACCGGCAGGGCGACGTCGGCTTCGAGCAACGCCATGCGCACTTCACGCAGGGTGTCTTTGATGTTGTCCTCGGTCAGCTTGGCCTTGCCGGTGACATGGCGCAGCGTCTGCGAGAGACGGTCGGTCAGGTTTTCAAACATGCGCGATCCTTTGAGGCCCTTATGGAGACCGAAGTGATGGCTGCCGGAACAAGGAAAAACAGCGCCTGGCGAGCCTGCGGCGTGGGCAGGTCGCGGATTATAGCGGAGACTGCATGCCGCCACTAGCGCCACGGTCTTTCGTGGACCGGGGGTTCTATGCCAAACTCAGCGTCTTTCGGGCTTGCCTAACAGGACTTATGCTCCCTTTGTCACCCAGTTTGCTGACCAGCCTCGCCGCCGCCTTCGTCTACGCCGCTGCGACCCTCTATCAGGGCACCCGCCTGCGCCAGGGCGCCAAGGCGAACAAACGCCTGCTGGTCGGACTCGGCGTAGTCGCCGTGATCGCCCACGCGGTGAGCCTGCTTACCCACCTGATGACCCCGATCGGCCTGGGCCTGGACTTTTTCAACGCCGCCAGCCTGATCGCCGTCGCCGTGATCGCCCTGACCCTGGTGGCCTGCTCGCGCATTCCGGTGGAAAACCTGCTGCTCCTGCTGTTTCCGCTGGGCCTGCTGACGGTGCTGCTAGCGCAGTTCGCGCCCTCGGGCACGGTGCAGATCATCGACGAGGAACCGGGGATCCTCGCCCATATCCTGCTGTCGATCCTGGCCTACGGCATGTTCACCATCGCGGTGTTCCAGGCCCTGCTCCTGCTGCTGCAGGACCGTCAGCTGAAAAACAAGCACCCTTCCGGGCTGATCCGCAACTTCCCGCCGCTGCAAACCATGGAAAGCCTGCTGTTCGGTTTCCTCTGGGCCGGCTGGAGCCTGTTGTCGCTGTCGCTGATCTCCGGCTGGCTGTTCGTCGAGAACCTGTTCGCCCAGCACCTGGTGCACAAGACCCTGCTGGCCTGTCTGGCCTGGGTGGTGTTCAGCGTGCTGCTGTGGGGGCGCAATCGTCTCGGCTGGCGCGGGCACAAGGCGATCCGCTGGACCCTGGCCGGTTTCTGCCTGCTGATGCTGGCCTATTTCGGCAGCAAGCTGGTCCGCGAATACATCCTGCATATCTGACGGGCACACAAGACCATGGACAACTTGCCCGCCGGGCCAATGCTCGCCGTATTGGCCCTGCTGATTCTCTGGTCGGCGCTGTTTACCGCCATCGAAGTCGCACAGCAACAAATCGCCGCCCTGCGCCCGGCTTCACGCACGGGTGAAAAACCCACCGCCAGGATGAAGTTCCCCCGCGACAGCCTGATCCTGTGCAATACCCTGTGCCGGGTCGTGGTCGTGATCATCGGCACCCTGCTGTCAATCCTGGAGTGGGGCCAGCATGGGCCCTGGCTGGCCTGCCTCGGCGCCACGGTGTTGCTGCTGGTCTTCGCCGACTACCTGCCGCGCCTGCTCGCCGTCCGTTATCCCGAACCGATCCTGGCCACCGGCAATGCCCTGCTGGGCATTCCGCTGAAGATCCTCTACCCCGTGGCCTGGCTGCTCAACGGCATCGCCCAGTTGCTGCTGCGGCCCTTTATCAGCAAGGTCGGCACGGTCAAGCAGAGCGATGAAGACCAGCCGCCCCTCGATCCGGAAGATGAACCGGAGCACCCGCCACGCAGCCCGTCGCTGTCGAGTATCAAGGCGCTGGACAACATCACGGTCAACGACATCCTGGTACCGCGCAGCGAAGTGGACGGGATCAACCTCGACGACTCCATCGAGGAAATCACCGCACAGTTGCTGAAGAACCGCCGTACCCGCCTGCCGGTGTTCCACAACGATATCAACCAGGTCGAGGCGGTGATCAATACCCGCCAGATCCTCAATCTGCTGTTCGATGCCAACCTCACCAAAGCCGCCCTGCTCGCCGCCTGCCACGAACCGTACTTCGTCCCGGAAAGCACGCCGCTGCAACTGCAACTGCTGAATTTTCACAAGCAGCAACGGCGCCTGGGCATGGTGGTGGACGAATACGGCGAGGTGCTGGGCATCGTCACCCTGGAAGATATCCTGGAAGAAATCGTTGGCGAGTTCGAAAGCGAGCACAGCCTCGACAACCCGCACATCCATCCCCAGCCCGATGGCCGGCTGGTGATCGAAGGGGCCGCGTCGATTCGCGAACTGAACAAGAGCCTGGGCTGGCACCTGCCCAGCGACGGCCCGAAAACCCTCAACGGTCTGGTGACCGAAGCCCTGGAAACCATCCCGGAGAGCGCCGTGTGCCTGAAGATCGGCCGCTACCGCCTGGAAATCCTCGAGACCGAGGACAATCGGGTCAGCCGGGTGCTGGTCTGGCACACCAGTTCGGTCCCGGTTGCGCCTTGATACAGCCTGCCCCCTTGTTTGATCGATAGACGCATTCCTATAATCGGGCGGGCTTATCCAGCCCCGCCGGAACGCCCGCTTACCCGCACCTGGCCTCCTCCGGCCAGCAATGCCTTGTCATGAATCCGCCGCCGACACTCACAGCCTGTCGCGCCGGAACCAGCCCTTATCCCTGGGCGTTCAATACTAATAATTCGCACGCGCAAGACTTTCAGGGACGCCCGCAATGACTTCCAGCAGTACCTTTGACACTGCCACGCCGAGCAAACCGCTGAACTCGACCGCCCGAGTGGCGACCGCCAGCTTTATCGGCACGGCCATCGAGTTCTACGACTTCTACGTCTATGCCACCGCCGCCGCCCTGGTGATCGGGCCGGTGTTTTTCCCGCAGACCGACAGCACCGCACAGATGCTCTCGGCCTTCCTGACCTTCGGTATCGCCTTTCTTGCCCGCCCGCTAGGCTCGATCCTGTTCGGCCACTTCGGCGACCGTATCGGGCGTAAATCGACGCTGGTCGCTTCGCTGCTGCTGATGGGCGTGTGCACCACGCTGATCGGCGTGCTGCCCGGCTATGCGACCATTGGCGCCTGGGCGCCGATCCTCTTGTGCCTGCTGCGCTTCGGCCAGGGCCTGGGGCTTGGCGGGGAATGGGGCGGGGCCGCGTTGCTGGCAACCGAAAACGCCCCCGCAGGCAAGCGCGCCTGGTTCGGTATGTTTCCGCAACTGGGCCCTTCGATCGGTTTTCTCGCCGCCAACGGCTTGTTCCTGATCCTGGCCATGACCTTGAGCGATGAACAGTTCCGTTCCTGGGGCTGGCGCATTCCGTTCCTGCTCAGCGCCGCGCTGGTGATGGTCGGCCTGTATGTGCGCCTCAAGCTTGAGGAGACGCCGATCTTCGCCAATGCCATGGCCCGCCAGGAACGGGTGAAAATGCCCCTGGTCGAGCTGTTCAGCCGCTATTGGGCGCCGGTGCTGCTCGGTTCGCTGGCGATGGTGGTGTGTTACGCACTGTTCTATATCTCGGCGGTGTTTTCCCTGAGTTATGGCGTGGCCAACCTTGGCTACAGTCGCGAGACTTTCCTGGGACTGCTGTGTTTTGCCGTGCTGTTCATGGCCGCGGCCACGCCACTGGCGGCCTGGGCCAGCGATCGTTTCGGGCGCAAGCCGGTTCTGATCATCGGCGGGGTTCTGGCGTTGCTGTCCGGTTTTACCATGGAGCCGCTGCTGGGCCATGGTTCGACCACCGGCGTCGCCCTGTTCCTGTGCCTTGAGCTGTTTCTGATGGGGATTACTTTCGCGCCGATGGGGGCATTGCTGCCAGAGCTGTTTCCGACCCACGTGCGTTATACCGGCGCATCGGCGGCGTATAACCTGGGCGGCATCGTCGGGGCCTCGGCGGCACCGTTCTTTGCCCAGAAGCTGGTGGCGATGGGCGGTTTGAGTTGGGTCGGCGGGTATGTATCAGGGGCGGCGGCGTTGAGCCTGATTGCGATTTTCTGCTTGAAGGAAACGCGCTACAACGATTTGAACAAGGTGGCCTGAAGATCGGCGCCACTTCTGCGCCAAGCACGATTATTGTAGGAGCCGGCTTGCTGGCGATGGCATCCTTGAGATCAATGCAGCACTCAAGGGCCTCTTCGCGGGCAAGCCCTGCTCCTACAGTTCAGTGGCGAACGCGGATTGTGCGCAGGGCACAAATCCGCGCTCGTCAGCGTGCTTACAGCTCTACCACAACCGCCTGAGCAGCACGGGTCGCCTTGGCCCGCGCGGCTTCGATCGACTCGTCCCGCGCCAACGCCACGCCCATGCGGCGCTGGCCGTTGACTTCCGGCTTGCCGAACAGGCGCAAGGCGGTATCCGGCTCGCTCAACGCCGCACCGAGGTTGGCGAACGCGGTCTGGGTCGACTGCCCTTCCACCAGGATCACCGCCGACGCCGACGGGCCGAACTGACGGATCAACGGGATCGGCAAGCCGAGAATCGCCCGGGCATGCAGCGCAAACTGCGACAGGTCCTGGGAAATCATGGTCACCATGCCGGTGTCATGAGGACGCGGCGAGACTTCGCTGAACCACACCTGGTCGCCCTTGATAAACAACTCGACGCCAAACATCCCGCGCCCACCCAGGGCCTCGGTCACCGCCTTGGCGACCCGCTCCGACTCGGCCAGGGCCAACGGGCTCATGACCTGCGGCTGCCAGGACTCCTGATAGTCACCCTTCTCCTGACGGTGGCCGACCGGCGCGCAGAAGGTGGTGCCACCCACATGACGAACGGTCAGCAGGGTGATTTCGTAGTCGAAGTCGATAAAGCCCTCGACGATCACCCGGCCTTTACCGGCACGCCCGCCTTCCTGGGCGTAGTCCCAGGCCTTCTGCACGTCGTCGACGCTGCGCAGCAGGCTCTGGCCCTTGCCCGAAGAACTCATCACCGGCTTGACCACGCAAGGGAAGCCCAGATCCGTAACGGCCTGGCTGTAGGCCTCGAAGGTGTCGGCGAAGTGGTACGGCGAGGTCGGCAGCTGCAACTCTTCGGCGGCCAGGCGACGGATGCCTTCACGGTTCATGGTCAGTTGCGCGGCACGGGCGGTCGGCACCACGGTGAAGCCTTCGGCTTCCAGTTCCACCAGGGTGGCGGTGGCGATGGCTTCGATTTCCGGAACGATGAAATGCGGCTTCTCGGCCTCGATCACCGCCCGCAGGGCCGCGCCGTCGAGCATATTGATCACGTGGCTGCGATGGGCCACCTGCATGGCCGGCGCATCGGCGTAACGGTCAACGGCGATCACTTCGACGCCCAGGCGTTGCAACTCGATCACCACTTCCTTGCCCAGCTCACCACAGCCACAGAGCAATACGCGGGTCGCGGTCGACGACAGTGGAGTTCCGATACGGGTCATTTCAGGTCCTCAAGGAAGCGGAATCAACGACGGCGCCTGGACAATCAGGCACCTGTCGGGAAGAAAGGCCGGCATTTTACATGAACTGAGCGGGACATGAACCGAACGGGCCTGACTTCAGCTGGAAAGCGCCGCCTTGCGCATCCGCCAGGCCATGGCCAGCCAGACGCAGGTCACCCCGGCGAATTTCGAGCCCAGGGCGGTGAGGATCACCCCCGGGGTCAGCGCGCCGATCAGGCCGAAGAAGATAAAGGTGTCCAGCGGGATGCTGAGGGCCGAACTTATCCACAGGCGATCGTGCAGCGGGCGCTTGGTGATGCTGAAGACCAGCCAGTCGATGCATTCGGAGATGGCGAAGGCGGTGGCGCTCGCCAGGGCGATGGCCGGCTCGGAGGTGAAGTAGGACAGCAGCAGCGCCGCGATCATCGCGACAATCGCGCCGTGACCGAAGCGGGTCTGGACCATGTCGCGCAGGATAAATACCAGTCCGCCCCAGGCTGACCAGATGATGTCCAGGTGCGGCGCGGCGGAGAAGGCGAAGTTGATCAGCACGACGCTGGCGATGTAGGCGATAAGAAAGAGCATGGGTTGCAGACTACCTTGTCTATGTCGCCGTATAGGGTACGTCAGCAACCGCACAGGGCCAAGCTCAAGCACTTGTCGGTCCATACCGAAAGGCCTGCCGGGATATGCCTACATCCTGACAGACACCACAAAACCTTGTAGGAGCAGGGCTTGCCCGCGAAGAGGCCCTCAAGATCGCCAAAAGCTTCGCGGGCAAGCCCTGCTCCTACAGTCAGGCGGTGTTTGTAAGGACGATGAGTAACCGGAGCACGATCCCGTCAGGCGTTCGATCCTTTATTTGGCATCCACAGCAAGCCACTGGCCTTGGCCCGCTCATGGCAACGCCCGAGCACCTCACGGCGTTCGCTGTTGTCCATGCGGCTCCAACGGGTGATCTCCTCGACCGTACGCTGGCAACCAATGCAGATGTCCTGTTCGTCCAGCGCGCAGACACTCACACAAGGCGAGGCCACCGGACGTTCGGGCGTGCTCATGCTTCGTCAACCGCCAGGTCGCGGGCATAACGCTGGGCGTTGTGCACATAGTGGGCGGCGCTGGCTTCGAGCATTTTCTTCTGCGCCTCGGTCAACTCGCGGACCACCTTGCCCGGCGAGCCCATCACCAGCGAACCGTCGGGGATTTCCTTGTTCTCACCGATCAACGCATTGGCGCCGATGATGCAGTGCTTGCCGATCTTCGCGCCGTTGAGGATCACCGCGTTGATACCGATCAGGCTGTAGTCGTCCACCGTGCAGCCATGGAGCATGGCGTTATGACCGATGGTCACCCCGGTGCCGATGGTCAGCGGATAGCCCATGTCGGTATGCATCACCGTGCCATCCTGGACATTGCTGTTGCGGCCGATCAGGATCAGTTCGTTGTCGCCTCGCAACACCGCGTTGAACCAGACACTGGCGCCCTCCTCCAGCCGGACCTTGCCGACCAGGGTCGCATTGGGCGCTACCCAGCTCTGCGGATGCGTCTCGACCCGGGCATCGCCCAGACGGTATTTCATAGGGTTGTCCTCAAGGCTCACGACCACCTGAACGGCGGCTCTAGATGTTGATAAAACGTTCCGGGGGATTGTGCAGGCTGATCCGGGCGTCATACAACAGGTTGACCAGCTCGACGATCATGATCGCCGTCAGCCCCCAGATCTTGTACTCGCCAAAGCGGTAGCTGGGCACGTACCAGCTGCGGCCCTGGTAGTCGATGCGATGGGTATGCTCACGCGGGTCCTGGCGGAAAAACTCCAGCGGTACATTGAAGACCGCGGCGATCTCGGCGTCATTGGCCCGATAGTCGACAAAATCCGGCACCACCCCGACGTAAGGCGTGACCTTGATCCCGTGCAGGGAGATCAACGGGCTGAGGGGCCCGATGATCTCCACCAGCCCCGGCGGCAGGCCGATTTCTTCTTCGGCTTCGCGCAGGGCGGTGAAAATCAGGTCCGGGTCCTCCGGATCGCGGCGCCCGCCGGGAAAGGCCACCTCGCCGCCGTGGGTCGACAGACCGCTGGCGCGCAGGGTCAGCACCAGCTCAGGTTCGTCACTGCGGGTAATAGGCACCAGTACCGCCGCCTCGGGAAAACGACGGTCCGTTTCCAGGGGGCGGGGCGTATGGCTGCTTATCCGTCGAAGTAACTCATCCAGCATGGCTGATCTCGATTTGCGACTTACCCGGCATCATGCACCAAAAGAAGTGACTGGCCCAAGTCCCGGACGTTGCCATGTCGCGAAAGCACAACTTGCCGACAGACCGCCACCCACGCGAAGATAGGCGCATTGCCAAGAGAATCCAGCATGAAGTTCTGTAGCCAGTGCGGCAAACCGGTGAGTCAACGCATACCCGAGGGCGACACGCGCCTGCGCTTCGTCTGCGACCACTGCGACACCATTCATTACCAGAACCCCAATATCGTCGCCGGCTGCCTGCCGGTCTGGGGCACCCAGGTCCTGCTCTGCCGCCGTGCCATCGAGCCGCGCCGGGGTTACTGGACCTTGCCCGCCGGTTTTATGGAAAACGGTGAGACCGTGGAACAGGCCGCTCGCCGGGAAACCCTGGAAGAGGCTTGCGCGCAGGTGCGCAACCTGAGCATCTATACGTTGATCGACGTGCCGCATATCAACCAGGTACATGTGTTCTACCGTGCCGAACTGGTGGACCTGGAATTTGCCGCCGGCGAAGAAAGCCTGGAAGTACGGCTGTTCGAAGAACACGAGATCCCCTGGTCCGAACTGGCGTTCAGGACCGTCGGACGGACCCTGGAATGCTTCTTCGCCGACCGCCCGAACCAGCAATACCCGGTTCGCAGCGAAGCCGTGCCGCCCATGGCGCCACGCGGCAACGACCAATAACCCGATAATCAGAAACGCTTCACCTTCAGGGATACCGTTTTAATGCGCTGGTTGTTAGTAGTCTTCTGCCTGTCGTTCGCCGCTCTGTCCCAGGCCTCCGCCGCCGACCCGCTGGCCGGCAAAATCATCGAGAAAGTCCTGGTCCTCAAGTCCGCCCATCAGTTGCAACTGATCAGTGATGGCAAACCCCTGAAGACCTACCGCATTTCCCTGGGTCGAAATCCCAAGGGCCAGAAACTCATCGCCGGCGACCGGCGCACGCCCGAAGGCTTCTATTGGGTGGACTGGCGCAAGACCAGCGACAAATACAACCTGTCGATGCACCTGTCCTACCCCAATATCAGCGACTCGGCCCGCGCCCGCCGCGAAGGCGTGGACCCCGGCGATATGATCATGATCCACGGCACCCCGGATTCCGAGGACTACCCGGAACAGCTGTTCCACACCCTGGACTGGACCGACGGCTGCGTGGCCATGCGTAACGTCGATATGCGCGAGGTCTGGAACCTGGTCAAGGACGGCACCCTGGTGGAAATCCGCCCCTGAGCCGAACCACCCTGATACCACTGATTTATCCGACGCCCGTCATGCCTCCCATGACGGGCGTTTTTATTGCACTCGCACGAAACCACTGGCATTGACATGGTATTCAAGTGGTATTACCTTCATCACCACTGTCCGAGTGCAAAATTTCCAACAAACGCACAGGAAAAATCCTATATGAACGACATCCTCGCCCTGCGACCCGACGAGTCCCAGCCGACACCGCTTTACCTGCAACTGGCGCGCAACCTGGAAGCGGCGATCCATGCCGGCCAGTGGAAAGCCGAACAGGCATTGCCCTCGGAGCGCAACCTGAGCGAGCTGTTGAGCATTTCCCGGGTCACCGCGCGCAAGGCCCTGGAGGTCCTCCTGGAACAAGGGCTGATCCGCCGCAGCCAGGGCTCCGGGACCTTTATCACCCCACGCCTGGAACAACCCCTCTCCCGCCTGTCGAGTTTCAGCGAACGGTTGCGGGCCAAGGGTTTTGTCCCCGGCTCGCGCTGGCTGGAACGCGAGATCGCCCTGCCGAGCCATGAGGAACTGATCCGCCTGGCCCTGTCGCCACGGGACCAGGTCACCCGGCTCAAGCGCCTGCGCACCGCCGACGATACCGTCATGGCCATCGAGATGAGCACCCTGCCCGCCGCCCTGCTGCCCGACCCCGAGGCCGTCGGCGATTCGCTCTACGCCTTCCTCGACAGCATCGGCCGTCCGGTGGTGCGGGCCCTGCAACATATTCGCGCGATCAACGCCTCGGCCGAATTCGCCGCGCTGGTGGGCATCGAGCCCGGCACCGCGATGCTGCTGATGACCCGGGTCGGCTACCTCGAGGACAACACCCCCATCGAGCTGACCGACACCTACTGCCGTAACGATTACTACGACTTCGTCGCCGAACTGCGGCGTTAGCCTGTTCAGAGAGCCTGCCATGTCCGAAGACAACATTCTCACCCCGCAAGGCTGGATTCGCGGCAGCCTGCTGCACCAGCACGGCAAGGTCACGCAGATCGAGGGCACGCCCTGCGATCCGAGTGAAAACGACCTGCCGTACCTGCTGCCCGGTTTTATCGACCTGCACGTTCACGGCGGCGGCGGCAAGGACATCATGCAGGGTGGCGACGCCTTCGAGACCATCGCCCGCACCCACCTGCGCTTCGGCACCACCTCGCTGCTGGCCACCACCATGACCGCGCCGCCCGAGGAAATCAGCGCGATCCTCGGCCAACTCGGGGTCTATTGCGAACAGCGCCAGCCCGGTACCGCCCGGGTCCTCGGTGTGCATCTGGAAGGTCCGTTCATCAACCCCGGCAAGCTGGGGGCGCAGCCGAACTTCGCCCATACGGCGGTCAGCGCCGAAATCGAGGACTACCTGCGCCTGGCACCGATCCGGGTGATAACCATCGCCCCGGAAATCGCCGGCCACGCACCGTTGATCCGCGACCTCAGCTCACGGGGCATCCGCATGCAGATCGGCCATACCCTGGGCAGCTACGAAGAAGGTGTCGCCGCCCTCGAGGCCGGGGCCACCAGCTTCACCCACCTGTATAACGCCATGAGCCCGCTGCATCACCGCGAGCCCGGCATCGTCGGCGCCGCCCTGGCCCACGCCCGCTACGCCGAACTGATCCCCGACCTGCTGCATGTGCACCCCGGGGCCATGCGCGTGGCCCTGCGCTCGATTCCCTGCCTGTATTGCGTCACCGACTCCACGGCGGCGGCCGGCATGCCGGACGGCGAGTACAAGCTGGGCAGCCACACCGTGACCAAATGCCTGGGCGGCGTACGCCTGGCCGATGGCACCCTGGCCGGCAGCACCCTGACCATGGACCAGGCCCTGCGCAACCTGGTGAAGATCGGCCTGCCCCTGGCCGAAGCCTCACAACGCCTGTCGCAATTTCCCGCCGACTACCTCGGCCTGCCCGAGCGCGGACGCCTGCAAACCGGCAGTTGGGCCGACTGCGTGCGCCTGGACCGTTCACTGACACTGACCTCGATCATGGTCGAAGGAGAAGTCCATGACTTCCAGAATGCTTGAAGAGGCGCTGTCGGCCCACGAGGCGGTCAACCGCCAATTGCAGCAACTCGATACACCGCTGATGGCCCTCGGCGCACGGCTGCGCGAGCAACCGCCACAGGTGGTGATGACCGTCGCCCGTGGCAGCTCCGACCACGCCGCCAGCTACTTTGCCTATATCGCCATGCAGCAGACCGGGGTCCCGGTGGCCTCCCTGCCAATGTCGGTGGTGACCCTGCAACACTCGCCGTTGCAGGTCAGCGGCCAGGCGGTACTGGCCTTTTCCCAGTCCGGCCAGAGCCCTGATCTGGTGGACAGCCTGTGCCTGCTGCGCGAACGCGGTGCCTTGACGGTGGCCCTGGTCAACGCAGCGGACTCGCCGCTGGAAGCCGCCTGCGAATATACGATCCCGCTGCTGGCCGGACCGGAACAAAGCGTGGCCGCGACCAAGAGTTTTATCGCCACCCTCAGCGCCAGTGCGCGGCTGCTCGGCCATTGGCACCAGGACCCGGAATTGCTCGCCGCCACCGAGGCCCTGCCGGAAGGCCTGCGCCAGGCCGCAACCCGCGACTGGAGCAAGGCCATCGAGACCCTGCGCGATTGCGAACGGCTGATGGTGATCGGCCGTGGCGCCGGTTTCGCCATCGCCCAGGAAGCGGCGCTGAAATTCAAGGAAACCTCGGCGATCCAGGCCGAAGCCTTCAGCAGCGCGGAAGTCCGCCACGGCCCCATGGCCCTGATCGACGCCGGCTACCCGTTGCTGGTCTTCGCCCCACGGGGTGCGGAACAGGCCGGGCTGCTCAAGCTCGCCGTCGAGATGCGCCAACGCGGGGCCCGGGTGCTGCTGGCCGCGCCGCCGGACGTGGCCGAACGCGACCTGAACCTGTGTTGCGCCGAACATCCGGCCCTCGATCCGATCCTCGCGATCCAGAGCTTCTACATGATGGCCGCCCACCTGGCCGTGGCCCGTGGCATGGACCCCGACCAACCGCGCCACCTGAGCAAAGTCACCCGTACCCACTGACGAGTACAGCGCCATGCATAACAAGAACAACATCACCCTCAGCGCCCCGCTGAGCGGGCCCGTGTTCCCGCTTGCCGAGGTCGACGATGCGGTATTCGCCAGCGGCACCATGGGTCCGGGACTGGCCATCGACCCGCTCAACGATTGCCTGCATGCGCCCTGTGCCGGCGAGATCATTCATATCGCCCGAACGCGGCACGCCCTGACCTTGCGCGCCGACAACGGCGCCGAACTGCTGCTGCACCTGGGCCTGGACACGGTCGAACTGCAAGGCGAAGGTTTTGCCCTGCTGGTCGAGACCGGCGCCCGGGTGCAGGACGGCCAGGCCTTGCTGCGGATCGACCTGGATCGGGTCGCGCGCCAGTGCAAAAGCCTGGTGAGCCTGGTGGTCCTGACCAACGCCGAGCATTACGACCTGCAGCCCGTGGCCCAGGGCCAGGTCAAGGTCGGTGAGCCCCTGCTACGGATCGTCCCGCGCCAGAACACCGAACAGCAGGCCCCTACCCCGATGACGGACACCGACGAAGTCCGCGGCAGCGCCCGGGTCGCCCATCACGGCGGCCTGCATGCACGTCCGGCGGCCTTGCTGCGCCAGACCGCGCAGGGCTTCAATTGCAGCGCGCGCCTGCATCTGGGCGATAAATCCGCCGCCCTCGATAGCCTGATCGGCATCATGGGCCTCAGCGTCGGCGAACAGCAGGAAGTGCAGATCAGTTGCCAGGGCCCGGACCGCGAAGCGGCACTGCTGGCCCTGCTGAAGGTGCTGCGCACGCCTTTGAACGATGCACACCATTCGGCACCACCACCGCTGCAGACGGCGGCGCCGCAACCGAACGAAGACGGCGTTCTCCAGGGCGTGTGCGCCTCGCCCGGCCTGGTCAGCGGTCCGCTGGTACGCCTGGCCGCCATCAGCCTGGCGCCGGACGCCGGCCAGCACAACGCCGATGAACAACTGCAAGCGCTGGACGCCGCCCTGGAAAAGGTCCGCTCGGATATCCACGGCACGCTGTTACAGGCCCGCCAGCGCAAGGCCGTCGAAGAAGAAGCGATCTTCAACGCCCATCTCGCCCTGCTCGAAGACCCCGCGCTACTGGATGCCGCCAGCCATGCCATCGAAGCCGGCCAGGCGGCCAGCCACGCCTGGGACCAGTCGATCGAAGCGCAATGCCAGGTCCTGCTCAATCTCGGCAATCCACTGCTGGCCGAGCGCACCAACGACCTGCGTGACCTCCGGCAACAGGTGTTGCGGGCCCTGCTGGGCGAAGCCGCGCACTACGACCTGCCGCCCGGCGCCATCGTCGCCGCGCAGGAACTGACCCCCTCGGACCTGCTGCTGCTCAGCCAGCAACAGGTCGCCGGGCTGTGCATGGCCACCGGCGGTGCGACTTCCCACGTGGCGATCCTCGCCCGGAGCAAAGGCCTGCCTTGCCTGGTCGCGCTAGGGAGCGGGCTGCTGGACATCGCGCCCGGCCAGAGGGTGGTCCTTGACGCCGATCACGGCCGCCTCGAACTGACCCCGGATGCCGCCCGCCGCGAAGGCGTTGCCCTGGCCCAGGGGCAGCAGCAACTACGACGCCAGCAACAACACTCCCAGGCCCAGTTACCGGCCGACACCCGCGATGGCCTGCGCATCGAGGTCGCGGCCAATGTCGCCTCGGCCGCCGAAGCCGGTGAGGCCCATTCACACGGTGCCGATGGCGTCGGCCTGTTGCGCACCGAGTTCCTCTTCGTCGACCGCCGCAGCGCGCCGGATCAGGAGGAACAGCGCAGTGCCTACCAGGGCGTCCTCGATGCCATGGGCTACCGACCGGTGATCATCCGCACCATCGATGTCGGTGGCGACAAGCAGCTCGACTACCTGCCGCTGCCAATGGAAACCAATCCGGTGCTGGGCCTGCGGGGCATCCGCCTGGGCCAGGCCCAGCCGGAACTGCTCGACCAGCAACTGCGCGCCCTGCTCCAGGTCAGCCCGCTGCAACGCTGCCGGATCCTGTTGCCGATGATCAGCGAAGTCGACGAACTGCTGCAGGTGCGCCAGCGCCTGGATGAGCTGGCCACTGAGATGGGACTCAACCTGCGCCCGGAACTGGGGGTGATGATCGAAGTGCCTTCCGCCGCCCTGCTGGCCGAACAACTGGCCGAGCACGCGGACTTCCTGTCCATCGGCACCAACGACCTGTCGCAATACACCCTGGCCATGGACCGCGACCACGCCGGCCTCGCCGCCCGGGTCGATGCCCTGCACCCGGCCCTGCTGCGGCTGATGGCCCAGACCTGCGCCGGGGCCGCCCTGCATCAGCGCTGGGTCGGGGTCTGCGGCGCGCTGGCCTCCGATCCGCTGGCAACCCCGGTGCTGATCGGCCTGGGGGTCACCGAGCTGTCCGTGAGTACCCCGCAAATTGGCGAAATCAAGGCGCGGGTCCGCGACCTGGATGCCGCCGAATGTCGGCGGATCGTGCCGTCGCTGCTGCAACTGGGCAGCGCCGCGAAAGTCCGTGAAGCCTGTCGCCAACACTGGCCCCTGGATTGATCGATCCAGGGCCTGCACACAACAACAAGAAGGAGACACGTCATGTACCAGTTCTTCATCGAAGGTCTGCAACGCCTGGGACGGGCGTTGATGCTCCCCATCGCCATCCTGCCGATAGCCGGCCTGTTGCTGCGCCTGGGTGATACCGACCTGCTGAACATCGCGATCGTCCACGATGCCGGCAACACCATCTTCGCCAACCTGGCGCTGATCTTCGCCATCGGCATCGCCGTGGGTTTCGCCCGCGACAACAACGGCACCGCCGGGCTGGCCGGGGCCATCGGTTACCTGGTGCTGATCGCCACCCTCAAGGTGCTCGATGCAAGCATCAACATGGGCATGCTCGCCGGGATCATCAGCGGCCTGCTGGGCGGTGCGCTGTACAACCGCTTCAAGGACATCAAGCTGCCGGAGTACCTGGCGTTCTTCGGCGGGCGACGCTTCGTGCCGATTGTCACCGGGTTCTCGGCGGTGGGCCTGGGGGTGGTGTTCGGCTTTATCTGGCCGCCGATCCAGAGCGCCATCAACAGCCTCGGCCTGCTGATGGTCGAGAGCGGCAGCCTCGGCGCCTTTGTCTTCGGCGTCTTCAACCGGCTGCTGATCGTCACCGGCCTGCACCATATCCTCAACAATATGATGTGGTTCGTGTTCGGCAGCTACACCTCGCCCGAGACCGGGCTGGCGGTGACCGGCGACCTGGCGCGTTACTTCGCCGGCGACCCGAAGGCCGGGCAGTTCATGACCGGGATGTTTCCGGTGATGGTCTTCGGCCTGCCGGCCGCCTGCCTGGCGATGTACCGCAATGCCCTGCCGGAACGGCGCAAGCTGATGGGCGGGCTGCTGCTGTCGATGGCCCTGACCTCGTTCCTGACCGGGGTGACCGAGCCGATCGAATTCGCCTTCATGTTCCTTGCGCCGATGCTCTATGTGTTGCACGCCTTGTTGACGGGTCTGTCGATGGCGGTGACCAACGCGCTGAACATTCACCTGGGCTTTACCTTCTCCGGCGGCGCCATCGACATGGCCCTGGGCTGGGGCAAGTCGACCAACGGCTGGCTGGTGCTCCCGGTGGGGTTGGCCTATGCCCTGCTGTACTACTTCGTCTTCGATTTCTGCATCCGTCGTTTCGATTTGAAGACGCCCGGGCGCGAGAATATCGCCACTGCGACCGCCACCCGGATACTCAGCGAAAACCAGCGGGCCGCCGCTTATATCCAGGCCCTGGGCGGGGCGGCCAACCTGCTGACGGTCGGTGCCTGCACCACGCGCCTGCGGGTGGAGTTGCTGGACCGCGACAAAGCCGTGGACGCCGAACTGAAAAGCCTCGGGGCGATGGCGGTGGTCCGGCCGGGTCATGGCGGCAGCCTGCAAGTGGTGGTCGGGCCGTTGGCGGACAGCATTGCCGATGAGATTCGTTTGGCCTTGCCCGTAACCGGTTCGATCGATATCGCGGTAAGTAAGCCGGTGCGGGCCGAATCGACAGCGATCAGTACGGAACAGCTCCAACAATGGCTGGACGCGCTAGGCGGAAAAGACAATGTGCTGGCATTGGAATGCGTGGCCCAGACTCGGCTGCGGGTGCAACTTGAGGATGGTCGACGGTTATCGGAGGCGGATCTGAAAACCCTGGGCTGCCAAGGCGTCAGTCAGGTGGAAGGTGGGACCTGGCATGTGCTGGTGGGGAATCCGGCCAGCGGCATCAGTGAAGCACTGGGGGCGCTATTGAACCGCCGGGAAACCTGTGCAGCGCCACTCTAGCTCCGCCGCTTGAGGTAGCGGCACCGCTGCGTTACCTCAAACTGCCTGGCTCCCCATGAATCGCGACTACCCAGCACCGGGACAAGAAGCGTTACAAGTCTGGGAGCCCGAAGGCAGCTATCGCACCCGTGACAATCTACACTCAACATTCACTCTGCGGATCGAGGCTCCGCTCAGCGCAGCTTTCTCCCGCGAAAGTGATGAAAGGTGTCACGTCGAAGAATGTGTAGTCATGACGTATGTGATTCGGCATGGCTTGACCGTTCTGGATGAGGCACAAAATCATGAAAAAAGATGGCGGTTTTCTTCGGACGACGGCGGTCGCGGCGGTAGTGTTGGCAGGCGCGTGGCTGCCGGGCAATGGCGCATGGGCGGCAGGAACACCCCAGGGCGACGAGGAGCCCTGGTATCAAGCCTGGCTTCAGGTCGCGGCGGATACCAGCGTACCAATCCGCGACACCCTGCCCTCCCTGCACTGGCGGACCGACATGGACACGCTCTATCGGGGCGACACCACGGATCAGGGGCTTGAAGCCTTCCAGGTCGGGCTTCTGCCCAAAGCCGTGGGCTTCCCCGAGAACGAACGGATGTACGACTGGTTCCGCCACGGGGCGGGGGCGGGAAAGTCGGTCTATAGCAGTACCACACGCAGTCAGCGGATCGCCCAGAGCTTCGCCAAGGAATGGGTGTTCGAGTTCAAGGCCCCCCATGGCATCGACCAGGAGAAATCCGGGGGACCTATTGTCAGCGAGGAAGAGATCAGCTTCCCGGGCGGGGTCAAAGGGCGCTTTATCAAGCAGGCGTGCAAGAAGAACGATGCGGCTGATTGCGTCCCGAACCAGGCCTACCGCGAACCCACCGGCCAGGAAAGCCGATTGGAGGTCGCGGCGATGTCCATCGACTGGAGCCAGGTGACGCCTCCAGAAGGACTGGCCTGGGTAACGAGCAATCAAACCCTCTGGGCGGTCGGCTCCTCGCTCATCAACCCCGTGCAAGGGGCTGAGGCGCTTGCCCATGGGTTGCGGGCCTGGAACTCGCAGGCACCGAATTTGCGATTGGGCAGCAACCCGGAGTCGCCGGTCTTCACCAACTCGATCGTTGTGGCGTTTCGCGACTATACCGCGGCCAGGAACTGGGCGGTCGCGGATGCGCAGAACGGCGGCTGGGTCTATGAAGTCAAGCCCAACAGCGTGGCGGTGGACCTTTCAGGGCCTAGTACTGGAGGGCGTGAAGGCGCCGTCGCGTTCATCGGCGGTATCAAGAGTGAGTTACTGCTAGGCGCGTGCCGATTCGAGAAAGGTGCGAGTCTGCCGGCCGAGTGCGTCGGCGAGAGAAAGATGCCTCCAGTGCAAAACTAGAAGGGTTTTCCAACTCATGGAAGCTGCGGCAATCCGCTGGAAACGGCCAATGCCCAGACAAGCAAAACCCGCCGAGGTGGCGGGTTTTGTGAAAGCGCTGAAACGGTCAGAAATCCGCTAATCGCCAGACTTCATAAGCCGGCGTTTCGTAGGGATGGCTCTGCTTCAGAGCCAGCACCACCGCCTCGATCAGGGCGTCCGCCACCACCAGCTCAACCTTCCACTCCTCCACCTGCTCGACCACACCAGTCTGCCCGAGAAACGGCTGGCTGCCGTCCAACGGGCGAAACTGGCCCTGGCCCAGCACCTGCCATGCACACTGGTCGTAAGCACCGATCCGCCCGCCTCCGGCGGCGAATACGGCACTCTTGACCTGTTCCACATGGCTCGGCGGCACGAAAAAGCTGAGCTTGTACATCGTGGCTTAGTTAACCCAGACGCGGGCGTTGCGGAACATACGCATCCACGGCGCGTCTTCGTTCCAGTCTTCCGAGCGCCAGGAGTTCTGCACGGCACGGAATACCCGCTCAGGGTGCGGCATCATGATGGTGACGCGACCGTCGCGGCTGGTCAGCCCGGTGATCCCGCGCGGCGAGCCGTTCGGGTTGGCCGGGTAGGTCTGGGTGACCTTGCCGTGGTTGTCGACGAAACGCATGGCCACGCAACCCGACAAGTCGGCTTGCAGCAAGGCTTCCTCGCTTTCGAACTCGGCATGGCCTTCGCCGTGGGCGATAGCAATCGGCATGCGCGAACCGGCCATGCCCTGCAGGAAGATCGAGTTCGACTCCTGGACCTGGACCATCGCCACCCGCGCTTCGAACTGCTCGGAGCGGTTGCGGACGAAGTGCGGCCAGAATTCGCTACCCGGAATCAGCTCGTGCAGGTTGGACATCATCTGGCAACCGTTGCACACGCCCAGGGTGAAGCTGTCGGTGCGCTCGAAGAAGCCCTGGAAGGCATCGCGGGCACGGGCGTTGAACAGCGCCGACTTGGCCCAGCCTTCACCGGCGCCGAGTACGTCGCCGTAGGAGAAGCCGCCGCAGGCGACCAGGCCCTTGAACTCATTCAGGTCAACGCGACCGGCGAGGATATCGCTCATGTGCACGTCGATGGCGTTGAAACCGGCACGGTCGAACGCCGCGGCCATTTCCACCTGGCCGTTGACGCCCTGCTCACGCAGCACGGCGACCTGTGGGCGAATGCCCTTCTTGATGTACGGCGCGGCGATGTCCTGGTTCACATCGAAGCTGGTCTTGTAGCTCAGGCCCGGGTTGCCTTCGTCGAGCAGGACATCGAATTCCTGGTCGGCGCATTCGGCATTGTCCCGCAGGCGCTGGATGCGATAGCTGGTTTCCGCCCACTGGCGCTGCAACAGGCGACGCTCGCCGGTGAAGACCGTCTCGCCGTCGAAGGTGATGCTGACTTCGCCGTTGTTCAACGGCTGGCCGATCACCGACACGCAGTCGCCCAGGCCGGCGGCACTGAATTGCGCCAGCACGTCCGGGGTGGAGTCCTGGCGAACCTGGATCACCGCACCGAGCTCTTCGTTGAACAGGATGGCCGCGAGGTCGGCGGAGGTTTCCGCCAGGCCGTCGAGGTTCAGGTGCAGGCCGCAGTGACCGGCAAAGGCCATTTCCAGCACGGAGGTCAGCAGGCCGCCGTCGGAACGGTCGTGGTAGGCCAGCAGATGACCGTCGGCGTTGAGGCCCTGGATCACCGCGAAGAAGGCCTTCAGGTCTTCGGCGTCGTCGACGTCCGGAGCCTGCTTGCCGAGCTTGCCGTAGACCTGGGCGAGGATCGAGGCCCCCATGCGATTCTGGCCACGGCCGAGATCGACCAGGATCAGGTCGGTGGTGCCCTTGTCCATGCGCAGTTGCGGGGTCAGGGTCTGGCGGATATCGGTAACCGGGGCGAAACCGGTCACGATCAGTGACAGCGGCGAGGTCACGCTCTTGTCGGTGCCTTCGTCGTTCCAGCGGGTGGCCATGGACATGGAGTCCTTGCCCACCGGAATGGTCAGGCCCAGTTCAGGGCAGAGTTCCATGCCGACCGCCTTGACGGTGTCGTACAGACGGGCGTCTTCACCCGGATGGCCGGCAGCCGACATCCAGTTGGCCGACAGCTTGATATCGGACAGCTTGCCGATCCGCGAAGCGGCGATGTTGGTCAGGGTTTCGCCGATCGCCATGCGCCCGGAAGCCGGGGCGTTCAGCAGGGCCAGCGGCGTACGCTCGCCCATGGCCATGGCTTCACCGGTGTAGACGTCGAAGCTGGTGGCGGTCACGGCGACGTCTGCCACCGGGACCTGCCACGGGCCGACCATCTGGTCGCGGGAGACCAGGCCGGTAATGGTGCGGTCGCCGATGGTGATCAGGAAGCTCTTGCTCGCCACGGCCGGATGATGCAGAACACGCTCGACGCACTCGGCCAGAGCCAGGGTGCTCGGATCGAAATCGTCGCCCAGTTCGGTTTCGCGAACCGCCGAACGGTGCATGCGCGGGGCCTTGCCCAGCAGCACTTCCAGCGGCATGTCCACCGGGCTGTTGCCGAAGTGGCTGTCGGTGACGGTCAGTTGCGGCTCGGCAGTGGCCTCGCCGACCACGGCGAACGGGCAACGCTCACGCTCGCAGATGGCCTTGAAGCGTTCGAAATCCGCAGCGCCGACCGCCAGGACATAACGTTCCTGGGATTCGTTCGACCAGATTTCGTGCGGGGCCATGCCCGGCTCGTCATTGGGGATATTGCGCAGTTCAAAACGACCGCCGCGGTCGCCGTCGTTGACCAGTTCCGGGAAGGCGTTGGACAGACCGCCGGCACCCACGTCGTGGATAAAGCTGATGGGGTTCTTGTCGCCCAGTTGCCAGCAACGGTCGATGACCTCCTGGCAACGGCGTTCCATTTCCGGGTTTTCGCGCTGTACCGAAGCGAAATCCAGGTCCGCCGAGCTGGTGCCGGTGGCCATCGAGGAAGCCGCACCGCCCCCCAGGCCGATCAGCATCGCCGGGCCGCCGAGGACGATCAGCTTGGAGCCGACGACGATTTCGCCTTTCTGTACGTGCTCGGCGCGGATGTTGCCCATACCGCCGGCCAGCATGATCGGCTTGTGGTAACCGCGCACTTCGTCGCCACGCGGGGTGGTGATGGATTGCTCGAAGGTACGGAAGTAGCCGGTCAGGGCCGGACGACCGAATTCGTTGTTGAACGCGGCGCCACCCAGTGGGCCTTCGATCATGATGTCCAGCGCGGTGACGATGCGCTCAGGCTTGCCGTACGGTACTTCCCACGGCTGTTCGAAGCCCGGGATCTGCAGGTTGGACACGGTGAAACCGGTGAGGCCGGCTTTCGGCTTGGCGCCACGACCGGTAGCACCCTCGTCGCGGATCTCGCCGCCGGAACCGGTGGCTGCGCCCGGGAAAGGGGCAATCGCGGTCGGGTGGTTGTGGGTCTCGACCTTCATCAGGATGTGCACCGGCTCCTGCACCGCGCCGTACTGGCGGGTTTCAGGGTCCGGGAAGAAACGTCCGGCGACGTTACCGACGATCACCGAGGCGTTGTCCTTGTAAGCCGACAGAACGCCTTCGCTGTGCATCTGGTAGGTGTTCTTGATCATGCCGAACAGGCTTTTTTCCTGGCTCTGGCCGTCGATATCCCAACTGGCGTTGAAGATCTTGTGCCGGCAATGCTCGGAGTTGGCCTGTGCGAACATCATCAGTTCGATGTCGTGGGGGTTGCGCTTGAGGCCGGTGAACGCGTTCACCAGGTAGTCGATCTCGTCCTCGGCCAGGGCCAGGCCCAGTTCGACGTTGGCTTTTTCCAACGCGGCGCGACCGCCGCCCAGCAGATCGATGGCCGTCAGCGGCTTGGGCGCGGCATGGCTGAACAGACCGGCGGCCTCTTCCAGCTTGCCCAGCACGATCTGGGTCATGCGGTCATGCAGGACCGCGGCGATCAGCTCGGCTTCGGCTTCGCTGAACTGGCCAGCCACGTAGAAGGCGATACCGCGCTCCAGGCGCTGGACGTTCCCCAGGCCGCAGTTGCGGGCAATGTCGCTGGCCTTGCTCGACCAGGGCGAAATGGTGCCGAAACGCGGCAACACCAGAAACAGACGACCGGTCGGCTCCTGGACCGGCACGCTCGGGCCGTATTTCAGCAGGCGGGCCAGCACTTGCTGTTCGTCGCCAGTCAGCACGCCAGTCACTTCGGCGAAATGGGCGAACTCGGCATACAAACCACTGACAGCTGGAACTTTTTGGCTCAGTTGTTCAAGCAGTTTGCTGTGGCGAAAGGCGGAAAGGGCAGGAGCGCCGCGCAGGATCAACATCTTCGGGACAGCCTCGGGAAGGGGTGTGCTTTGAGGCCGTGCATTCTAGCCTAAACCGCCCGCGACGGCACCCGAAACGGCACGCTTGCCTCACAGCACATGCCTCTCAAGGTCTAATTACCCATTCCTACAGATCATTAGCATTATTCATCGCCACTATTTTATAAAGTTCATACACTCTCAAAAGCCTATTCCTACAGCCTCCAGCCATTCCCGGGGATCGCTAGCAGACCGGCGCGATTCTGTCGAGATATGGCGGCCGGGGTCCTTTGCGTATACTGCGCAGATGTTCTCCCCAACTGCTTTCCGCCCGCGCTGTGCCAGGTGGCTCATCGCAACCGGACTCTTCCTGATGCTCGGCGCCTGTGTTGATAAACCCAGCACACTCGAGCGCGTAAAGGAGGACGGCGTACTGCGGGTGATTACCCGCAACAGTCCGGCCACCTATTTCCAGGATCGCAACGGCGAAACCGGCTTCGAGTACGAGCTGGTCAAGCGCTTTGCCGATGACCTGGGGGTCAAGCTCGAGATCGAAACCGCGGACAATCTCGACGATCTGTTCAATCAGTTGGGCAAACCCAACGGTCCGGTGCTGGCGGCCGCCGGCCTGGTGAGCAGCGACGAGCGCAAGCTGCAGGCACGCTTTTCCCATCCGTACCTGGAAGTCACCCCGCAGATCGTCTATCGCAATGGCCAGTCCCGCCCCACCACACCGGCCGACCTGGTGGGCAAACGCATCACGGTGCTCAAGGGCAGCAGCCATGCCGAGCAACTCGCCGAGCTGAAAAAGCAGAATCCTGCGATCGAATACGAAGAGTCCGACGCGGTTGAAGTGGTCGACCTGCTGCGTATGGTCGACGAAGGTCAGATCGACCTGACCCTGGTGGATTCCAACGAAGTGGCGATGAACCAGGTTTACTTTCCCAACGTGCGGGTCGCGTTTGACCTCGGCGATGCCCGCAGCCAGCGCTGGGCGGTGGCCCCTGGCGAAGACAACAGCCTGCTCAACGAGATCAACGCCTACCTCGACAAAGTGCAGCAGAACGGCACCCTGCAACGCCTGAAAGATCGCTATTACGGGCATGTCGATGTATTGGGGTACGTCGGCGCCTATACCTTTGCCCAGCACCTGCAGCAGCGGCTGCCCAAGTACGAGAAACATTTCCGCGCGTCGGCCAAGGAAGAAAAAGTCGACTGGCGGTTGTTGGCGGCCATCGGTTATCAGGAATCGCTGTGGCAGCCGGGGGTCACCTCCAAGACCGGCGTGCGCGGCCTGATGATGCTGACCCAGAGCACGGCCCAGGCCATGGGCGTGTCCAATCGTCTGGATGCGCGACAGAGCATCAGTGGCGGGGCCAAGTACCTGGTGTATATGAAGGATCAGTTGGACGAGCAGATCGAAGAGCCGGACCGCACCTGGTTTGCCCTGGCGGCGTATAACGTCGGCAGCGGTCATCTGGACGATGCGCGCAAGCTCGCCGAGAAGGAAGGCCTGAACCCGAACAAGTGGCTGGACGTGAAGAAGATGCTGCCGCGCCTGGCGCAGAAGCAGTGGTACAGCAAGACCCGCTACGGTTATGCGCGGGGCGGCGAGCCGGTGCATTTCGTCGCCAACATCCGCCGTTACTACGACATCCTGACCTGGGTAACCCAGCCGCAGCTGGAAGGCAGCCAGGTGGTGGACAGCAACCTGCATGTGCCGGGCGTGGACAAGACCAAGCCGACCGAGCAGCCGTCACAGCTCTAGCCAGCTGCCAGCCTGTGCTATTTGTAGCGCTCTCACGGGCCTCTTCGCGGGCAAGCTCCGCTCCCACAGTTTGACCGCGTCCCCCCTGTGGGAGCGGAGCTTGCCCGCGAAGAGGCCGGAACAGGCGCAACAACATTTCAGGTTGCGCCGCGATATCAAATACCCAGTAGTCAGGCCTTGGGCGCAGCCGCCAGAATCAGCTCTTTCATCTCCACCACCGCGGCCTTGAATCCGACGAACAGCGCATGCGCCACCAGCGCATGGCCGATGTTCAGCTCATTGATCCCCGGAATCGCCGCCACCGCCTCGACGTTGTGGTAATGCAGGCCATGCCCGGCATTGACGATCAGGCCCTGGGCCACGCCAAACGCCACGCCATCGGCAATCCGCTTCAGCTCTTCGGCAACTTCGGCCGGCGTATGGGCATCGGCATAACGCCCGGTGTGCAACTCGATGGCCGGCGCGCCGACACGCTTGGCCGCAGCAATCTGACGCTCGTCGGCATCGATGAACAGCGACACTTCGCTGCCGATCTTGCCCAGGCGCTCCACCGCCGCCCTGATCCGCTCCTCCTGCCCCGCCACGTCCAGGCCGCCTTCGGTGGTCAGCTCCTGGCGGGTTTCCGGCACCAGGCAGATATGCGCGGGCCGAATGCGCTCGGCAAACGCCATCATCTCTTCGGTCACGCCCATCTCGAAGTTCATCCGCGTCTGCAACACATCCTTGAGCAGCAGCACATCGCGCTCCTGGATGTGCCGGCGGTCTTCACGCAGGTGCACGGTAATACCGTCGGCGCCCGCCTCTTCGGCATCCAGCGCAGCCTTGACCGGATCGGGATAACGCGTGCCCCGGGCCTGGCGCAGGGTGGCGACGTGGTCGATGTTCACGCCGAGAAGGATACGAGTGCTGGTGCTCACGGAAAGACTCCTGAAGAGTGGAAGATTCGGTGCACAGCATACACGTCAGCCGCAGGTTTATGGCCAAGGCGCTCAGGGCTTGCGAAACAACTCGCGACTGACCAGCGGCTTGCCGCCCAGGTGCACTGCCAGAGCCTGGCGCATCAGGCGCTTGGCCGCCGACAAGGCGCCCACCGCCGTCCAGTCGGCCTCGGCCATGGCCAGCAACTCGGTGCCCTGGAACAGGCCCGGCTGCAACAGGTAGACCCGCTCCAGGCCGGCATCGACCTGCAGGCGGTACAAGCCGTCCGCGGCCAGCGGTTCGCCGTGAATATCCTGGTCCAGGGAAAAACCATAACCGAGGTCGTCCAGCAGCCGCCATTCAAAGGAGCGCAACAGCGGTTCGAGGGGGCGGCCTTCGGCCAGGGCCAGCAGGGTCGCAGCGTAATGATCAAAGACCGCGGGGTGCGGGTCTTCGGCCGGGAGCAGGCGGATCAACAGTTCATTGAGGTAGAGACCGCTGAACAGGGCCTCGCCAACCAGCCAGGTGGCGACACCGGCGCTTTCCATCCGGCCGACGTTCTTCAGTTCGCCGCGACCGCGAAATTCCACTTCGAGGGGCACGAAGGGCCGCGCCAGGGTCCCGGCCTTGCCCCGCGCACTGCGCAGCACGGCACGCAGCCGACCTTGCGGGGTGATGAAGTCCACCAAGGCGCTGTTTTCGCGATAGGCACGGGAGTGCAGGACGTAGGCCGGTTGGCCGGGAGGCGGGTTAGCGGACATGAAGCCGAGACTCAAAAGAGGAATTTACCGAAACCCTGTAGGAGCAGGGCTTGCCCGCGAAGAGGCCCTCAAGACCTCTGAAAGCTTTGTTGGTATACCGCTGTTCAGATACGACTGACTGGTATTCGGGATCATTCGCGAAACTTCTGGCGTCCTCAAGGGCCTCTTCGCGGGCAAGCCCTGCTCCTACAGGGATCGCGTTCCGCCAGGGAGCGCTCGAACAGCCCGGTTACAGGTCGCCGTAACCCAACGAACGCAGTGCACGCTCGTCATCGGACCAACCGCCCTTCACCTTGACCCACAGGTTGAGCATGATCTTCGAATCGAACAGCAGCTCCATATCCTTGCGCGCCTCGGTGCCGATGCGCTTGATGCGCTCGCCCTTGTCGCCAATGATGATCTTCTTCTGGCCGTCACGTTCGACGAGGATCAGCGCATGGATATGCAGGGTCTTGCCCTGCTGCTTGAATTCTTCGATTTCCACGGTGATCTGGTAAGGCAGCTCGGCGCCCATCTGCCGCATGATTTTCTCACGCACCAGCTCCGCCGCCAGGAATCGGCTGCTGCGGTCGGTGATCTGGTCTTCCGGGAAAAAGTGCTCGTTTTCCGGCAGGTGCGTGGCGATCAGGCTTTCCAGGTGCTCGAGGTTGTGTCCGTGCTGCGCCGAGATCGGCACGATCTGCGCCTTGGGCAACTGTTCCTGCAACCAGGTCAGGTGCGGCATCAGCTCGGCCTTGTCTTCGATCCGGTCGGTCTTGTTCAAGGCCACGATCACCGGGCCTTCGACGTACTGGATGCGCTCCAGGACCATCTGGTCCTCGTCGGTCCAGCGGGTCCGGTCAACCACGAAGATCACCACGTCGACGTCTTTCAACGCCGCCGAAGCGGTCTTGTTCATGTAGCGGTTCAGGGCCTTTTCGCCGCCCTTGTGCATACCGGGGGTATCCACGTAGACCGCCTGCACGGTGCCTTCGGTCTTGATCCCGAGCATGTTGTGACGAGTGGTCTGGGGCTTGCGCGAGGTGATCGCCAGTTTCTGCCCGAGGATATGGTTCAGCAGCGTGGACTTGCCCACGTTCGGCCGGCCGACGATGGCGACGTAGCCGCAGCGTGTTGCCGTTGAATCAGTCATTACCATTCTCCACGCCCAGGGCAATCAGTGCCGATGCCGCCGCTACCTGTTCGGCAATACGACGGCTCACGCCCTGTCCTCGGCTTTTTTCATTCAATAGGGTGATCTCGCACTCGACGAAGAACGTCCGGCAATGCGGTTCACCCTGGATATCCACCACTTCGTAACGCGGCAGGTCGCAGGCCCGGGACTGGAGAAACTCCTGCAGCCGGGTCTTGGGGTCCTTGTTGGTGTCCACCAGCGTCAGGCTGTCGAACTCCGAGGTCAGCCAGGCCAACACCCGGTCCCGTGCCGCTTCCATGCCGGCATCCAGGTAAATGGCGCCGATCAGGGCCTCCAGGGCGTCGGCGAGAATCGACTCACGGCGGAAACCACCGCTTTTCAATTCGCCGGAACCCAGGCGCAGGTACTCGCCCAACTCGAAACCACGAGCCAGTACCGCCAGTGTTTCACCTTTCACCAGGCGCGCGCGCAAACGCGACAACTGGCCTTCGCGAGCCTGGGGAAAACGCTCGAACAACGCCTCGCCGGCCACGAAATTGAGAATGGCATCACCGAGGAATTCCAGGCGCTCGTTGTTGCGCCCGGCAAAACTGCGGTGAGTCAGGGCCAGGAGCATCAGCTCCTGATCCTTGAAGGTATAGCCGAGCTGGCGCTCGAGACGACTTAAAGACACGCTCACGGTTTGGCCACGCTGAATTCGTGGTCGAACTTGACCACCAGATCGATGTTCTGAATCAGCGGATCGCGCTGCTCATATTTCAAGTGCGCGAGGAACTTGTTGTTCTCCAACGTCACGCTTAACACCTTGTTCAAATCCAAATCCTGAATACTGTTGACCTGCATGCCGCGGGTAACATGGGTATAGAAGTCGTTGACGGTGGTGATATCCGCCGCCTTGTCGGTTTCCACCGACATGATGATTCTCTTCATCGACATATAGTCGAGGTAATGCGGGACCACCTTCAGCGCCACACTGGCGGCAAAGGCCACCAACGCCAGGGTCAGCAACCAGCCAAAAAACGACAGGCCTTTTTGCGAGCGAGCAGAAGTCATCTTCATGGTACTGCGGCACCTGAAAAAGCACTCGGCGCTGTGTTCACAGCGCCGGGTTTGGTTACTTGATCAGACCGACCCGGGAAAAATTCGGGAAGTGGCTGAGTTTCGGTTCGGGCCAGCTCATCCAGACCGCGAAGGCCTTGCCGACGATGTTCTCGTCGGGAACCATGCCCAGCAGCTCCTTGGGAATATTGGGATCATCCCAGTAGCGGCTGTCGTTGGAGTTGTCGCGGTTGTCGCCCATCATGAAGTAGTGGCCAGCGGGGACCGTCCACTCGTGATCAGGCGGCGCGCGGTAGCGGCCCATTTCCTTGCGGATCAGGTGCTCGGCGGCGCCCAGTTGCTCCTTGTAGAGCTCGGCACTGCCCAACATGCCCGGCTCGGCGCCGACCAGCTGTTCAGCCACCGGCTTGCCGTTGACGAACAGCTTCTTGTCACTGGTATAACGCACCACGTCGCCCGGCAGGCCGACTACACGCTTGATGTAGTTGACGTTGGGGTCGCTCGGGTAGCGGAACACCATCACATCGCCGCGCTGCGGATCACCGACCTGGATGACCTTCTGGTCGATCACCGGCAAGCGAATCCCGTAGGAAAACTTGTTCACCAGGATGAAGTCGCCGACATCCAGGGTCGGCTTCATCGAGCCGGATGGAATCTGGAACGGTTCCACCAGGAACGAACGCAGCACCAGCACGATGAACAACACCGGGAAGAAGGACTTGCCGTATTCAACCAGCAAAGGCTCCTTGTTCAGCTTTTCGACCACGTCGCCATCGGGCTGCGCCACGCTGCCCTGATAGGCAGCGATGGCGGAACGCCGACGAGGCGCCAGAAAGATCAGATCGAACAACGCCAACACACCACAGACGGCGACGGCGATGACCAGCAACAGCGGGAAATTTAGTGACATAGGACCTAACTATCCAACCTGAGCACTGCAAGGAAGGCTTCCTGTGGAATTTCCACGTTACCCACTTGCTTCATGCGTTTCTTACCGGCCTTTTGCTTTTCCAACAGCTTGCGCTTACGGCTGACGTCGCCGCCATAGCACTTGGCCAGTACGTTCTTTCTGAGGGCCTTGACGGTTGTCCGCGCCACGATCTGCCCGCCAATGGCGGCCTGGATGGCAACATCGAACATCTGACGAGGAATCAGTTCTTTCATCTTCTCGGTCAACGCACGACCTTTGTAATGCGCGTTATCACGATGCACGATCAGCGCCAGGGCGTCGACCTTTTCACCGTTGATCAGTACATCCAGCTTGACCAGGTTGGCCGACTGGTAACGATCAAAATGGTAGTCCAGCGAAGCATAGCCGCGACTGGTGGATTTGAGACGGTCAAAGAAGTCCAGGACCACTTCGTTCATCGGCAAATCGTAGGTCACTTGCACCTGGGAACCGAGGAACAGCATGTCGTGCTGGATGCCACGCTTCTCGATACACAGGGTAATGACGTTGCCCAGGTGCTCCTGCGGTACAAGGATATTGGCCCGCACGATCGGTTCGCGCATATCCTCGATGGCCGACAGGTCCGGCAGCTTGGACGGGTTGTCGACGTAGATGGTTTCGCCGTTCTTGAGCAGCAGCTCGAAGATTACCGTCGGCGCGGTGGTGATCAGGTCCAGGTCGTACTCGCGCTCAAGGCGCTCCTGGATGATCTCCATGTGCAGCATGCCGAGGAACCCGCAACGGAAGCCGAAGCCCAGGGCGTCGGAGCTTTCCGGGGTGTACTGCAGCGAGGAGTCGTTCAGCGTGAGCTTTTGCAGGGCTTCGCGGAAGTCTTCGAAATCGTCGGAGCTGACCGGGAACAGACCGGCGTAGACCTGCGGCTGGATGCGTTTGAAGCCCGGCAGCACGTCGACGTCAGGGGTGGTGCTCAGGGTCAGGGTGTCACCCACCGGCGCACCGTGGATGTCCTTGATACCGGCGATGATAAAGCCCACTTCGCCGGCCTTCAGGTCGACGGTGGCGGTGTGTTTCGGGTTGAACACACCGACGCTGTCCACCAGGTGCATCTTGCCGGTGGACTTGACCAGGATCTTGTCGCCCTTGCGCACACGGCCGTGGCGCACGCGCACCAGGGACACGACGCCCAGGTAGTTGTCGAACCAGGAGTCGATGATCAACGCTTGCAGCGGATCTTCGATATTGCCGGTCGGCGCGGGGATGGTGGTCACCAGGCGCTCGAGCACTTCGTCGACACCCAGACCGGTCTTGGCGCTGCAGGTGACGGCGTCGGTGGCGTCGATACCGATGATCTTCTCGATTTCTTCCTTCACGCGGTCCGGGTCGGCCTGGGGCAGGTCGATCTTGTTCAGCACCGGCATGACTTCCAGGCCCTGCTCGATGGCGGTGTAGCAGTTGGCAACGGACTGGGCTTCGACGCCCTGGCCGGCATCCACCACCAGCAACGCACCTTCACAGGCCGCCAGGGAACGGCTGACTTCATAGGTGAAGTCGACGTGGCCGGGGGTGTCGATGAAGTTCAACTGATAGGTGATGCCGTCGCGAGCCTTGTAGTACAGGGTAACGCTATGGGCCTTGATGGTGATCCCGCGCTCGCGCTCGAGGTCCATGGAATCCAGCACCTGCGCTTCCATCTCGCGCTCGGCAAGGCCGCCGCACATCTGGATGAAGCGATCGGCCAGAGTCGACTTGCCATGGTCAATGTGGGCGATGATGGAGAAATTGCGGATATGACTCAAATCACTCACGGATCAACACTCAAAAAGGTTGCAGGCAGACTGCCCGCCGAAAAATAGCCGGGAATTGTACCTGATGCGCGACCAAGGCGTCACGTGAACAGGCCGGGCGGCACGGACAAAAAAGCCCCGGTCACGGGACAGGGGCTTTTTCCAGGATCATTTACCGCTCAATCGCTTCATCATCCGGCCCGACGCAACAGCCAGACACCGGCCACCGCGCAGATCGCCGCCGGCACCACCACCGCCAGCAGCGGCGGGAAACCGAACACCAGGCTCGAAGGCCCGAGCAGGTCCTGAGCGATGCGGAAGGTGAAGCCCACCAGCACGCCGGTGAACACCCGTTGCCCCAGGGTAACCGAACGCAGCGGGCCGAAGATGAAGGAAATCGCCATCAATACCAGCGCCGCGGTCACCAGCGGTTGCAGGACCTTGACCCAGAACGCCAGCCAGTAACGACCGTTCGCCAGGCCCTGGTCCGCCAGGTAGTGGATATAGCTCCACAGGCCGCTGATCGACAGGGCCTCGGGCACCATCACCACGGTACTCAGCAGGTTCGGGCTCAAGGCCACGTCCCAGCGCTCTTCCGGCACATTGATCACTTCGGTGCGACCGTCGCGGAAATAGGTGGTGGTGACGTCCGTCAGTGTCCAGAGGTCCTTGTCGAAGTGGGCCTTCTTGGCAAAGCTCGACGACAGCATATGGCGCTCGCTGTCGAAGTGATAACGGGTCACACCGTAAAGCAGGCCGTTGGGCTGCACGGCGTTGATATGAATGAATTCGTCACCCTGGCGATGCCACAGGCCGTTGCGCGAGCTCTGCGCATCCCCCGAGCCCTGGGCCAGGGCCTTGTCCGCCTGGGCCTTGCTCTCGGTGGCCGGGGCAACGTACTCGCCGACCAGCACGCCGATCAGCATCAACACCAGCATGGGCTTCATCACCGCCCAGACGATACGCCCGACGGAGACGCCCGCCGCGCGCATGATGGTCAGCTCGCTGTTGCTGGCCAGGCTGCCGAGGCCGATCAGGCAGCCGATCAGGCCGGCCATCGGCAACATGTCATAGACCCGGCGCGGCGCCGTCAGCACCACAAAGCTCAGCACATCGCCCAGGGTGTAGGTATCGGAGAGGCTGCCCATCTCGTCGATAAAGGCAAACAGCGAGGCCAGCCCGAGGATGATCCCCAGTACGGCAAGGATCGCCATGAACACACTGCTACCAATGTAGCGATCGAGCTTAACCACGAGCCATCTCCTTCACAGTGCGACGACTCGCCAGTTTCAAACGCAGGGGTTCCCAATACAGCAGCGCCAGGCCGATGGCCAGGAACAGGCCATGCACCCACCACATGCCCAGTACCGGTGACAAGTTGCCTTTCTCCAGCGCGCCACGGGCGGAAATCAGCATGGTCAGGTAGGCCATATAAAGAAGGATCGCCGGCAGCAGCTTGAGGAAACGGCCCTGGCGCGGGTTGACCCGCGACAGCGGCACGGCCATCAACGTCACGATAAACACCAGCAGGGGCAGCGAAAGCCGCCATTGCAATTCGGCGACCGCCTTCAGGTCCGGGTTGCCGAACAGGGTCGAGGTCATCATCGCATCGCGGTCGGTGACTTCTTCGCTGATCTCGGGCTTGGGCAGCATGACGCCGTAGGTCTCGTACTTGATCGCCCGGTAATCGGCCATGCCTGGACTGCCGTCATAGCGATAGCCGTTTTCCAGGATCAGGTAGCGATTGCCGTCCTTGCGCACTTCCTGACGGCCTTTTTCGGCCACCAGCACGGAAATGCCGCGGTCCTTCTTGTTCACGCCGAAGCGTTTTTCCGAAATGAACACACCGCCCAGGTTCGCCCGGTCATCGGAGAGTTGCTCGGTATAGGTCACCCGCGAGCCATCGTTGAGCTCCTGGAAACGGCCGGGCACCAGGGTGTCGAACTCGGTCATGGCGTCCTGCTGGTTGAGCAGCAGCTGGAATTGCAGGGCGCCCTTGGGCGCCAGGCTCAGGCTGATCCAGGCCACCAGCAGGGCCACCAGCAGCGCCGGCGCCATGGTCATGCCGAGCAGGCGCTGCTGGCTCATGCCGGTGGCGGACAGCACGGTCATTTCGCTTTCGAGATAGAGCCGTCCGTAGGCCAGCAGAATCCCGAGGAACAGGCCCAGGGGCAGGATCAGCTGGAGGAAACCGGGCAGGCGAAAGCCCATGATCAGGAACAGCGAGCCCGGGTCCAGTTGACCCGAGGCGGCCTGGGCAAGGAACTTGACGAAGCGTCCGCTCATGGTGATGACCAGCAATACGGCGCTGACCGCACTCAAGGTGATCAAGACTTCGCGGGACAGATAACGAAAAACAATCAAACCAGACACTCCAGGGTTGTCAGGCTAAGGTGGCCGAACAAGCAAACATAGGCACCGACAGAGGGCTCGCCGCAGCGGGCCGTCTAAAAAGAGGCGCATTATCCTGTGATTGCTCCCGGCTGTCACTGCGCACTTGTCCACAGTGCCGACAGAGCCGTAACGGATCGGTATTGGGACTTGCCCCCGGCCAGCGCCGGGGTTCAAACTGCGGCCTTTGCCGAAAGCCACGCCATTGCGTCGCTTCGCCCCGGTGCAGAGCTGTCTCTGCGCCCTTTGACCTTAATATTCAGGGACCCGGACATGGAACTGGTTGTAAAAAGCGTCAGCCCAGAAACGTTGAAAACCGCCACCCTGGTACTCGCCGTCGGCGAAGGCCGCACACTCGGCGCGGTCGCCAGCAAAGTCGACGAACTCAGTGGCGGCGCCCTCAGCGCCATCCTCAAGCGCGGCGACCTGGCCGGCAAGGTCGGCCAGACCCTGCTGCTGCAAAGCCTGCCCAACCTCAAGGCCGAACGCGTACTGCTGGTGGGCGTGGGCAAGGACGCCGAACTCGGCGACCGTCCGTTCCGCAAAGCCGTGGCCTCGATCCTCGCCACCCTCAAGGGCCTGGGCGGCAGCGACGCCGTGCTCGCCCTCGACGAAGTCGTGGTCAAGGGCCGCGACAGCTACGGCAAGACCCGCCTGCTGGCCGAAAGCCTGCTGGACGGTGAATACAGCTTCGACCAGTTCAAGAGCCAGAAAGCCGAACCCCGCGCCCTGAAGAAAATCACCCTGGTGACCATCAAGGCCGCGCAAGCCGAAGTCGAACGTGCCGTCAGCCACGCCCGCGCCATCGCCGGCGGCATGGCCTTCACCCGCGACCTGGGCAACCTGCCACCGAACATCTGCCACCCGAGCTACCTCGCCGAGCAGGCAAAGAACCTTGGCAAGGCCAACAAAGGCCTGAAGGTCGAGATCCTTGACGAGAAAAAGATCAAGGAACTGGGCATGGGCTCGTTCTACGCCGTGGGCCAGGGCAGCGACCAGCCACCACGCCTGATCGTCATGCAATACAACGGCGGCAAGAAATCCGAGAAGCCATTTGCCCTGGTCGGCAAGGGCATCACCTTCGACACCGGCGGCATCAGCCTCAAGCCGGGCCTGGGCATGGATGAAATGAAGTACGACATGGGCGGTGCCGCCAGCGTGTTCGGCACCCTGCACGCCGTGCTTGCCCTGCAACTGCCGATCAACCTGGTGTGCATCCTGGCCTGTGCCGAGAACATGCCGAGCGGCGGTGCGACCCGTCCGGGCGACATTGTCACCACCCTCAGCGGCCAGACCGTGGAAATCCTCAACACCGACGCCGAAGGCCGCCTGGTGCTGTGCGATGCCCTGACCTACGCCGAACGCTTCAAGCCCCAGGCGGTGATCGATATCGCCACCCTGACCGGCGCCTGCGTGGTCGCCCTCGGCGCCCACACCTCTGGCCTGCTGGGCAACAACGACGAACTGATCGAGCAACTGCTCAGCGCCGGCCGTCAAGCCGATGACCGCGCCTGGCAACTGCCGCTGTTCGATGAGTACCAGGAACAACTGGACAGCCCGTTCGCCGACATCGCCAACATCGGCGGGCCGAAAGCCGGGACCATCACCGCGGCGTGCTTCCTGTCGCGCTTCGCCAAACAGTTCAACTGGGCCCACCTGGACATCGCCGGCACCGCCTGGACCAGCGGCGGCAAGGACAAGGGCGCCACCGGCCGTCCGGTGCCCCTGCTGACCCAGTACCTGCTGGACCGCGCCAAGGCCTGAACCTGAGCCTGCCGGGCGGCGTCGGTCAATGACGTCGCCCGGCATCCGGAACCCCCTATGACCCAAGTCGACTTCTATATCCTTCCCAGCGCGGATCCTTCGGCACGCCTGGACTTTGCCTGCAAGCTGACCGAAAAGGCCTGGCGCCTGGGACACAAGGTCTACCTGCATTGCAGCGACAGTGCCCAGCGCAACGACCTGGATGCCCGCCTGTGGCAGTTCAAGGGCGAAAGTTTCGTGCCCCATGGCCCAGCGGAAAGCGAGCCGGAAGGCACCGTGGTGCTGGGGCTGGGTGAAGACCCCGGCCCCCATCAGGACCTGCTGGTGAACCTTGATATGAAGGTGCCGCCCTTCGCTTCGCGCTTTGCCCGCGTGGCGGAAGTGGTGGTGGAAGACCCGGCAATCCGTCAAGCGGCGCGGGAGAGTTTCCGCTTCTACCGCGAACAGGGCTATCCTCTGCAAGATCACCGTCTACAGCGACTTTGAGCACCCCGATGGACACTCCAAAACAAACGCAAAAAGCCGCGCCCCTGCTGGACGAGCTTGAATCGATCCGCAAGCTGTTGGGCGATGACACCCTGCAACCGCCGCTGCTGACCGAAACAGTCGCCAGCGAAGGGCAGATCCCCCTGCTGTTCGACATGGTGGGTAATAAAACCAAGGTCGAGGTTCAGCCCGAGGTTGTCGCCGCGCCTGTGGCCGAGCCGAAACCGGCACCGGTAGTCGTCGCAGCGGAACCCGCCAAACAGAAGAACCAGGACGCCTTGCTGCACCTGGACAGCGAACTGCGCGCCGCCGCGCAATTGATCATGCAGGACGTGATCGACGACTTCGCCCCACATATCGAAACCGAGATCAAGCGCCGCCTGGACGCCCGTATGGAACGCCTGCTCAGCCAGTATCCTTCCTGACCTGCACGCCCTCCGTGTAGAAGCAGGGCCTGCCCGCTGGCGCCAGCGGGCATTTTTGTGCCATCAGCGCTCACCTCGCTCTACGCCCCGCGCCATATCCCCGTTATACTTGCCGGCTTTCCTGAATTAATGCCTAAGGGTCCCGCCGCGCATGGATAAGACCTACCAGCCGCACGCCATTGAAACTTCCTGGTACCAGACTTGGGAGTCCGAGAATTACTTCGCCCCGCAAGGCACCGGCGACGCCTACACCATCATGATCCCGCCGCCGAACGTCACCGGCAGCCTGCACATGGGCCACGGTTTCAATAACGCGATCATGGACGCCCTGATCCGTTTCCGTCGCATGCAGGGTCGCAACACCCTGTGGCAGCCGGGCACCGACCACGCCGGGATCGCTACGCAAATGCTGGTGGAGCGTCAGCTCGAAGCCCAAGGGCAGAACCGTCACGACCTGGGCCGCGAGAAATTCCTGGAAAAGGTCTGGGAATGGAAGGATCAGTCCGGCGGCAATATCAGCCGGCAGATCCGGCGCCTGGGCTCGTCCGTGGACTGGAGCCGCGAGCGCTTCACCATGGACGACGGCCTCTCGGAAGCGGTGAAGGAAGCTTTTGTGCGCCTGCACGAAGATGGCCTGATCTATCGCGGCAAGCGCCTGGTCAACTGGGACACCAAGCTGCACACGGCGATCTCCGACCTCGAAGTGGAAAACCACGACGAGAAAGGCTCCCTCTGGAACCTGCGTTATCCACTGGCTGACGGCGCCAAGACTGCCGACGGCCTGGATTACCTGATCGTCGCCACCACCCGCCCGGAAACCATGCTCGGCGACTCGGCCGTGGCGGTCAACCCGGAAGACGAGCGCTACAAGGCCCTGATCGGCAAATTTATCGAGCTGCCCCTGGTCGGCCGCCGTATCCCGATCATCGCCGACGATTATTGCGACCCTGAATTCGGCACCGGCTGCGTGAAAATCACCCCGGCCCACGATTTCAACGACTATGAAGTCGGCAAGCGCCACAACCTGCCACTGCTGAATATCTTCGACAAGAACGCCGCCGTCCTGCCAGCCTGCCAGGTGTTCAACCTCGACGGCACGCTGAACGACAGCATCGACGGCAAGATCCCGGCCGAATACGCCGGCCTCGACCGTTTCGAAGCGCGCAAGCAGATCGTTGCCGCCTTCGACGCCGCCGGCCTGCTGGTCAGCGTTGACGACCACGGCCTGAAAGTGCCGAAGGGCGACCGCTCCGGGACCATCATCGAGCCGTGGCTGACCGACCAGTGGTACGTGTCGACCAAACCCCTGGCCGAGCCGGCCATTGCCGCCGTGGAAGACGGCCGCATCGCCTTCGTGCCCAAGCAATACGAAAACATGTACTTCTCCTGGATGCGCGATATCCAGGACTGGTGCATCAGCCGCCAGCTGTGGTGGGGCCACCGGATTCCGGCCTGGTACGACGAGTCGGGCAAGGTCTATGTCGGTCGCGACGAAGCCGAAGTACGGGCCAAGCACAACCTCGGCCCGGACGTTGCGCTGCAACAGGACAACGACGTTCTCGACACCTGGTTCAGTTCGGGCCTGTGGACCTTCTCCACCCTCGGCTGGCCGGAGCAGACCGACTTCCTCAAGACCTTCCACCCCACCGACGTGCTGGTGACCGGTTTCGACATCATTTTCTTCTGGGTCGCCCGGATGATCATGCTGACCATGCACCTGGTGAAGAACGAGGACGGTACCCCGCAGGTACCGTTCAAGACCGTCTACGTCCATGGCCTGGTGCGTGATGGCCAGGGCCAGAAGATGTCCAAGTCCAAGGGCAACGTCCTCGACCCGCTGGATATCATCGACGGCATCGAACTCGAAGACCTGGTGCAGAAACGCACCACCGGCCTGATGCAGCCCAAGCTGCAGAAAGCCATCGAGAAGCAGACCCGCGCCGAATTCGCCGAAGGCATCGCCAGCTACGGCACCGACGCCCTGCGCTTCACCTTCTGCTCGCTGGCCTCCACCGGTCGTGACATCAAGTTCGACATGGGCCGCGTCGAAGGCTATCGCAACTTCTGCAACAAGATCTGGAACGCCGCGCGCTACGTGCTCGACAAGGGCGAAGACTGCGGCCAGAACGGCGAAGCCTTCGAGCTGTCCCTGGCCGATCGCTGGATCATCTCGCAGTTGCAGCGCACCGAAGCCGAAGTGACCCGCCAGCTCGACCAGTTCCGTTTCGACCTGGCCGCCCAGGCCTTGTACGAGTTCATCTGGAACCAGTATTGCGACTGGTACCTGGAACTGTCCAAGCCGGTGCTGTGGGACGAGAACGCGCCGGTCGAACGCCAGCGCGGCACCCGTCGCACCCTGGTGCGCGTGCTGGAAGTGGCGCTGCGCCTGGCGCATCCGTTCATGCCGTTCATCACCGAGGAAATCTGGCAGCGCCTGGCGCCGCTGGTCGGGGCTGAAGGCAAGACCATCATGCTGCAACCGTGGCCGGTGGCCAACGAAGCACGCATCGACGAGGCGGCCGAAAGCGATATCGAATGGCTCAAGACCCTCATGCTCGGCACGCGCAACATCCGCGCCGAGATGAACATCGGTCCGGGCAAGCCGCTGGCCGTGTTCGTGAAGAACGCCAGTAGCGAGGACCAGCGTCGCCTCACCGAGAACGACACACTGCTCAAGAAGCTGGCGAAGCTGGAGTCGATCACTGTATTGGCCGCAGGCGCCGAAGCACCGCTGTCCGCTACTGCTCTGGTGGGCGAGATGGAAGTGCTGGTGCCGATGGCCGGGCTGATCGACAAGGGCGCCGAACTGGCGCGCCTGGACAAGGAAATCCAGCGTCTGCAAGGTGAAGTGCAGCGGGTCGGCGGCAAGCTGTCGAATGCCGCGTTCGTCGACAAGGCTCCGGCCGAAGTCATCGAGAAGGAACGCGCCAAGCTGGCCGAGGCCGAACAGGCCCTGGGCAAGCTGGCCGAGCAACATGCGCGGATCGCCAGCCTGTAAGCGTGACGATTGACTGAAAAAGGGAGGCCCTCGGGGCCTCCCTTTTTCATGCCCGCCGCAGCCCCGATGAATATGGGACAATGTCCGCCATTCCAAGCCCTGCCCGAATCGACCCAGCCCATGACCGCCCCGAGCAAACCCAAAGCCCCACGCAAGAAGCCCAAGCCCGCCACCCCGGCCAAGGCCGTCGAGCCGCGGGAAAAAGCCAGCCTGCACCCGCGCAACCGCCATCAGGGCCGCTACGACTTCCCGCAGCTGATCAAGAGCAGCCCCGAACTGGGCCAGTTCGTGGTCCTCAACCCTTATGGCAAGGAAAGCATCGACTTCGCCGACCCTGCCGCCGTGCGCGTGTTCAACCGTGCCCTGCTCAAGTCCTTCTACGGCATCGCCCACTGGGACATCCCGGCGGACTTCCTCTGCCCGCCGGTACCGGGTCGTGCCGACTATGTGCACTTCCTCGCCGACCTGTTGGGCGAAAACAACGAGGGCAATATCCCTCGTGGAGCGGCCATACGCGTGCTGGATATCGGCGTCGGCGCCAACTGCATCTACCCACTGATCGGCCACAGCGACTACCGCTGGCGGTTTCTCGGTTCAGACATCGACAAGACCGCGCTGGCCGCGGCCAAGGCCATCGTCCAGTCCAACGGCCTGAACAAGGCCATCAGCCTGCGCCTGCAAGCCAATCCGAAGCACATCCTCAGCGGTCTGCTGGAAAGCACCGAACATTTTGACCTGACCATGTGCAACCCGCCGTTTCACGCCTCCCTGGACGAAGCCCAAAACGGCAGCCGGCGCAAATGGCGCGCCCTGGGCAAGGCCGATCCCAAGCGCAAACTGCCCGTGCTGAACTTCGGCGGCCAGGCGTCGGAATTATGGTGTGAAGGCGGTGAAGCACGCTTCGTGAGCCAACTGATCGGCGAAAGCCAGCCGTTGTCGAGCCAGGTGCTGTGGTTCAGCACACTGGTATCAAAGGCCTCGAACCTGCCGGCCATCGAAGCGGCCCTGAAGAAGGCCGGCGCCCTGGAGAGCAAGGTGGTGGAAATGTCCCAGGGCCAGAAACAGAGCCGTTTTGTCGCCTGGACCTTCCACAGCAAAGTCCAGCAACAGGCCTGGGCGCAACAGCACTGGAGCGCGGCGCAGATGGCCCTGGGATGACTGGCGCTCTGCCGTTTCGCCGATAATCTGTTACCCGATCCGATAGGCATCTGGCGAAAAGCACCAGGAAGCAGTCAATTTAGGCGTCTATTCGATCTGTAACCGATCATCGAAGCTAGCCCTGAACATAAACGTCAGGGCTGGCCGAGGGGAAAAACCTCTGCGCTCATGGCTGGATCAGTCAGCCTCCTCTCACAAAGCCCTGGGAATATTTTTCCACGATTACCCAGGAGCAGCACGCCATGTCACCCAAGCCACCCAAGTCATCTGGTTCGCCCTCTTCACCTGCCCGCCCCCAAGGCGAACCGCCTCCCAGACAGCCGAGCGACCTGCCCGGCCCCTCAACCAGCCTCCGCCTCCCAAGTCACGCCCCTCCCTCCGCAGGTGGCGAAACCGCATCCGGCCCCCTTGCTCCCCGCCCCGCCACTGCCTCGGCCAGCGTGACGGATATTCCGGGGGCGACCAGCCTCGCGCCGGACATTCGGCCAGATGCGCTGCAGCGCTACTCAAGAATCGCGCCCAGACAGCTGGCACCGGCCGATGCCAACGGATTGCGCCTTTACAAGCAACAGAAGTTCGTCGAACTCGAGGGCCACACCGATTGGGTCGTGCAGGTCGAATATGACGCGAGTGTCGGCGCCTTTCGCGCAAAGCTCAGGAGCGATCTGTTGCCGTCCGGCCCCACGCTCTACCGAGTGGCGGGGAGCGCGAAATGGAGCACTGAGAGCGCTACGGCAACACTTGATCGCTATCTGATTCCCGCCATGCACAGGGGCAATATAGAGCTACTCAGAACCAGGAAGCGCGGCTTGTCACGTGGTTTCTCACATGTATGGCAAAACGATGCAGTCTTCGCCTCAAAAAGACTGTTCATAGACAGCCAGGATCTGCTTATCCGCGAAGCGACGGCATTCTTCAGCCAGGTCAGGCTGCCAGTGCGCCCCGCCCTGGACCCCGACCTGATGCTCGCCACCTCGGCCGAGCAGCTCTTCGCCCGGATTTATTCCCATCACCCAGGCCTGGTGCTGGCTGAAACCCACGCAGGGATAGGCTCCAAGCAACTGCTGATCGAGAATATGGGCTCCCTGGTTCGCCACGGCGTGAAAACCCTGTACCTGGAACACCTGAGAACCGATTTCGAACAGTTTGAACTGGATATCTATCAACGCAGCGGAACGATGCCGACATCGCTGAAACGCTACCTTGAAATCCAGGACACCGGGCACGAGACCGACCCCTCGGGCACCTATAGCTTTCTCAATCTGGTGATCACGGCACGGACCCATGGCATCAACATACGGGCCCTAGACTGTGCCGTCAGCTATGAGATGAGCACGGGCGACGGTGCACAGCATCGTATCCCGGCGATGAACTACTACGCCGATCTGGTGATAAAGGCCGACGCCCCCAACCTGGAAGGCGGCAAATGGATCGCGCTGGTTGGCGAGGCTCACATCAATGCACAGCAGGGCTTCCCTGGGCTCGTGGAGCTGGAGGGTGTGCCCGGGATCAGGATCGAGGATATCGAGGACGGCGCCTCGATCAGGGTCGCCGCTGACCCGGGAAGGAGCGGTCGATTGCTCGACAGTGAGCCATACCTTGTCCAATCCGACCTGGCGGTCTATATCGGTGTACCGCCCTACAGCCGCTTGCATAACGAAGGCGACTTCTTCGTATATACCCGCCCCGAAAGCCAGTCCCATCATCTGGTCCATCGGGAGGGCGAGAAAACGCGGCTCACCTCGATTGTCAAAACCCGGGACAATAGCTTCTATCTCGAACGCAGCCAGTGGCAAAACATACACAGGGAACGCTTTGCCAGCCTTGCTGAACTGTCGGCAGCGCTGATCAATCGGCGCGGCATGGTGGCGGTCCTGCCCCTCGACAGACCACTGGTCGGCCCCCCGCGTCACCGGGACCCAGTGGTAGCCGGGCATTTTTTCATCGACACAACGCCGGACGGCCAACACCAACTGACCCATTGTTCCAGAACGGGCATGCTTATCGAGACGCCCATCACCCACGATGCCAAGGGTTTCACCCTGGTAAGCGATCGATGGCCAGTGATGGCAGGCCGCTCATTCGACACCCTGGACGAGTTGCGCGCGGCGCTGGTCAGCCAGGTCGGCCTCACACCCGGACCGGAGTAGCCGGGCGGCATAACCTACAGGCGAAAAAAAACCGTGCCCGGATAGACTCCGGGGCACGGTTTCAATGCATCTTACTTGTTTACAGCGTCGGTCAGAACCTTGGCCACAACCAGCTTGATCACTTTCTTGGCAGGGATTTCGATGGCAGCGCCAGTCGACGGGTTACGGCCGGTACGGGCAGGACGCTCGGTCACTTTCAGTTTGCCAACGCCTGGCAGAGTGATTTCGCCGCCGTTTTCCAATTGATCAGCAACGATCTGGGCCAGTTGGTCCAGAGCGGCACGCGCGGTGGTTTTCGGCGCGTCGATAGCTTCGGCGATATCGGCGATCAGTTGGTCTTTGGTAATAGCCATTGAGATGTTCCTTCCCTATCAAATTCATTTGGATTGCAGAGTGCAGTGTCAGCCATCGAGCCAGCCTTGTGCCCCCCCGCTAGTAACCACGACGGATCGCAGATGTAGATAGCAGAATTGGGGTTTGGTTCGACGTGACACCTGCTGAATGCACGCTTTGCGCCGTTACCGAGCGCAAGACCGGGCAAAACTAGCACAGAGACGGGGAAATATCCGCCTCTACCTAGCCATTTGGTCAGCTTTTGCGCTCGTTTTCGAAAAAAAGCTGTCTGAAACCGCTCAAACCGCCCGAACGACCGTGCAAAGGCGGATTCAACCCGTGGGTGCGGTACACTGGGCGCTTTTCCGGGGAACCCGTCTTCCCCCTGACAAATCAGCCGAGATACCCATGCCGATCCGTCATTGCATCGTCCACCTGATCGACAAAAAACCCGACGGCAGCCCTGCGGTCCTGCATGCCCGTGACTCCGAACTGGCCGAATCCCAGGCCATCGAGCACATGCTTGCCGACCTCAACGAAAGCTACAACGCCAAGCAGGGCAAAGCCTGGGGGTTTTTCCATGCCGAGTCCGGCGCACATCCGTTCAGCGGCTGGCTGAAGGAGTACCTGGACGGCGGCAAGGACTTCACCGCCTTCAGCCGGATTGCCGTCGAACATCTGCAAAAGCTGATGGAGGAGTCCAACCTCTCGGTGGGCGGCCATGTGCTGTTCGCGCACTACCAGCAGGGCATGACCGACTACCTGGCGATCGCCCTGCTGCACCACAGTGAAGGCGTGGCGGTGAACGCCGAGCTGGACGTGACCCCGTCGCGCCACCTGGACCTGGGCCAATTGCACCTGGCGGCGCGGATCAACGTCTCCGAATGGCAGAACAACAAGCAGTCCAAACAGTACATATCCTTTATCAAAGGCAAGAACGGGAAAAAGGTTTCGGAGTATTTCCGCGACTTTATCGGCTGCCAGGAAGGCGTCGACGGCCCGGGCGAGACCCGCACCCTGCTCAAGGCCTTCAGCGACTTCGTCGAAAGCGAAGACCTGCCCGAGGACGACGCTCGGGAAAAAACCAAGACCCTGGTGGATTACGCCAGCAGCCAGGCCAAAATGGGCGAGCCGATGGGCCTGGAAGAGCTTTCCGGGCTGATTGACGAGGACCGTCCACGGGCGTTCTACGAACATATCCGCAACAAGGACTACGGCCTGTCGCCGGAGATCCCGGCCGACAAACGCACCCTGAACCAGTTCCGCCGCTTCACCGGTCGCGCCGAAGGCCTGTCCATCAGCTTCGAGGCGCACTTGCTGGGTTCGAAGATCGAGTATGACGAAGAGGCCGGGACCCTGATCATCAAAGGCCTGCCGACTCAACTGACCGATCAGCTCAAACGACGCAAGGACTGAGCCGTGCTCACAGGCATGCTGAAGAAGGTCCTGCTGATCCTGCTGGTGGTGGTGGTCTATCAGAACTGGGGCAAGATCGAGCGGGTGTTCAACCCGGGGCAGATGGTCTCGGAACAGACCCGGGCCAAGGCCCGGGTGGTGCTCTACGCCACCGACTGGTGCGGCTACTGCAAGCAGACCCGGCGTTTCCTCGACCAGAAAGGTATTCCCTACCAGGAATTCGATATCGAGAAAAACGCCGAGGCGCGCAAGGCCTATCAGGCCCTGGGCGGCGGCGGGATTCCAATGCTGGACGTAAATGGCACCTTGATCCGTGGGTTCGAGCCAGGCACGATCCTCGCCGCGCTGAAGTAACCAAAACCTAGCGCGGACTGTGTGGGAGCCGGCTTGCTGGCGATGGCGGTGTGTCAGGCAACAACCATGTCGACTACCCGATCGCTATCGCCAGCAAGCCGGCTCCTACAAGGAGACGGTGTTTTCAGTCCTTTAGCGCTTCGATCCTGAAGCCAAGCCGTGGGAAGTGCACATGCACCCGCCCACCGCGCTCATCTTCACGGCTCACGATCAACTCTTCGCGACCGGCAAACACCAACTCGCCCGCTACCGGATCAACGCCATAATCGGTCGCCGCGACGATCACCGACTGACCGGAGACAAAACCGTTCGGGTCAGTGAACGCCTCATCAGGCAGCGCGGCCGGCGTCGACTCGCGTGCCACCTGCAAGGCCTCCTCCGCCGTCATCTCACTCGGAGCACCATGCCCGAACGCCATGACCCGGGCGAACCAGACGGCCACCGCCGGATAGGCATCCACCAGCGGCGCGGTCACCGGCGTCGCCTTGAGGAACCACAGCGGATGGGCCATGGCGATATCGGCGATAGATGGCTCGCCAAACAGGAAGTCGCCCTCCTCGTGCTGCAGTTGCTGCTCCAGACGCGCCATAAATACCGGCCACTGGTGCTTGGCCAGCTCCAACGGGACCTTCGCCGCCGAACCGCCACTGAACAGGCCGGCGCGGTCGATCATAAAGCCCTTGATCTGTTCCGGGGACAAACGGGCAAAACGCACCGCCACCGATTCGGGCTGGAATACCAGGCTGACCGCATGGCTGAACACCACCGAATCGGCCCAGGCAGCGAAAGTCGCCACGACCAGCTCCCGGCCCTCGGGGAACAGCCGTGGCGTGGCCTTTTCCTGTTCCAGGCGGCGGGCGATCAAGGCGGTGTCACAGTAGATATCGGCACCGATCTGCAGCACCGGGGTTTTCCGGTAGCCACCGGTCAGCGCGGTCAGGTCGGGCTTGGGCATCACCGGCGAGATATGTACCGAGCGCCAGGACAAGCCCTTGAAGCCCAGCAACAGGCGGGCCTTTTCGGCAAAGGGAGAGGTCGCATAATGGTGAAGAATCAACTCAGACATGCTGGAGTCCGCCGGGCAAATAAGAACCCGCAGCTTAGCCTGCAAATCGTGAGCAGCCTACCCAGCCAGCCTGATGCCCTCTCATCAACGGTATCAATTGCCAGGGAGTCGAAAGGCAGCGTGGCAGGGTAAGCTGGCAGTTTGACCGGAATGGAGGCCGAAGTGACCGCCTATTTTCCAGCGCTGGCCATTGGCGGTCAGACGTACGATTTTACTCACCTTGAGCCATTCACCTTCACGATTTCAAGCCAGTTGGCCAAACGTGATTTGCGCGTGCATGTAACCTTCTCCAATCACTGTTTTACCCAGGGATACGACGCAGTAACGCATCCGGCTGGAGAGCCGATCATTCCTGACGGTAGGCGGCAACGGACATTCTGCCCCATTCGTTATCGGCTATCTCAGAACCTACCGGCCGTTATTTTGCAAAGACTGACGCATCCAAAAGCCAAGGTATGGGAAACGTCGGCCGAGCGTAATTGGTGCTTTTCCATCACCGTTGAGGACCCGAGTGGACCTTATCATGTCTTTTTTGAGGTAAGACGCGCTGCGCACGAAAAGCGCCAATGGCAGGAGTTGAATCTGGTAGTGGAGAGTGCGTATCACGAAGGAAAAGGCGGCGGTCCAAACCTTAAAGGATCAATGGCCTTTGCACTACTGTGCGGTAAGGTCTACTTGCGTCAACCAACCGCAACCAAACGTTAGAGGGAGAAACGAAAAAAGACGCCATGAGCGTCTTTTTCGTATTCGATAAAACAGATCCGGACACCACTTTCGAACCGCCTTGCGCGATTACGGCTTTCACCGCTGGGAAGCGCTCAATCTCATCCGGTCAGTCGCTTCGATGAACCAATCATATTCGAGCATGACAGTGTCGTCAATTGCAGCCACGGTCAGGCGTAGCCTGCGATGAGACGCGGAAAAACGCCCCAGCTCATTTCCGCCCGGCAACAAAGGCTTCCAGACTGAACCCCGCCGCCAGGGTTTCCTTGGCGCTCTTGCGCAATTTCTTGATCAGGCGTTCCTGGCGCAGGGCCTCGCCCTTGTCGCGGCAGGCCTCCACATACACCAGCGCGACCGCCGGGCTGGAATAGAAGAAGCGCGCGCCCTTGCCACTTTGATGGGAGGCAAACCGCCGCTGCGGGTCATCGCTGATCCCGCAATACAGCGAGCCATTGGCGGCCCGCACCAGATAGACAAACCAGGGTTTGACCGCAGGCGCCGCCGGCTCGGTCTCGGCACTGAGCGTTTCGCTGATGTTCACGTGACAAAGGGCTTGATCGCTATTGAGGCCGCGATCTTAGCAGAACCTAGCGGCTCGCCTGGAAGGCCTTCAAACCTTTCAGGGCCTGGGCACGCACGGCGTTCCTGACCAAGGGCGTCCAACCCAGCAACAAGCCCTTGGTCCCCAATGCCTGACGCGACCAGCGCCACAGGTCGAAGTGGTCATGGTGCTCGCAGATCTTGCCGTCGCGGAACACAAAACGCGCATTGATATCGTTGACCACGGTGTTACCGGTCTGGCTGAACAGATAGGTCGCGACCCAATGCGCGCCGCCGCTGCGCTCGTCGGCACGGACATTGTCGAAGGTCAGGGAGAAGTCCTTGGCCCGGGTGGTCAGCATGCGCCACATATCGCCGGCATCACGGCCACGCAACTCGCCGAACGCCGGATCACTGAACACCACATCCTCGGTGTAGCAGGCACTCATGGCCTCGGCATCCAGCCGCTGGAAGGCTTTATAGAACTCAGTAATCAACGCGCTGTGGGCATCACTCATGAACGGGCTCCGTGCAGGTAAAAGGATCGCCTGCACGATAGTCTGCAAATGCCCGGCTGACTATCGGCATTCGCGATCCGAATACCGGGAGTGTGGAGTGATTCAGAGTTTTTCGCAGGTGACCTGGACATAACGTGCCCGACCGGCACCGAGCCCGAAGACGATGGCGCCCAGGCCGATCACGCCGAAGATCCAGCCCAGTGCCTCCCACCCCCCGGTGAGGTCATGCACCAACCCCACCGCGAACGGCCCCATGGACGCCAGGGTGTAACCGATGCCCTGGGCCATGCCCGAGAGGTTCGCCGCCACATGGGCATCGCGCGAGCGCAATACAATCAGGGTCAGCGCCAGGCTGAAGGTCCCGCCCTGCCCCAAACCGAGCAGGATCGCCCAGCCCCAGAGCCCTTCGAGCGGTGCATACAGGCAACCGAACAGGCCGCCCAACGTCAGCACCATGACCACGACAATCGCCAGCCGCTGATCCTTGCCCCGCGTCGCCAGCCAGGGCGTCGCCAATGAACTGATCAGTTGGATCAGAATCGAGCCGGACAGCACGATGCCCGCCTGGGTGGCGCTCAGGCCACGTCCGATCAGCACCGAAGGCAACCAGCCGAAGACGATATAGGCCAGGGACGATTGCAACCCCATATACAGGGTGACCTGCCAGGCCAGCGGATCGCGCAGTAAACCGCGCACACGGTAGGCCACGTGATGGGCACCGTGTTTCTGCCCCACCTGCGGCAACCAGAAAATCGCCGCGACCAATGCGGGCACGACCCAGAACCCCAGGCCGATCGACCAGCTTTCGGCAAAGTACTGGCTCAGCGGCACCGTGGTCCCCGCCGCCAACGCCGCGCCCAGGCACAGGGCCATGGTGTAGACACCGGTCATGGTCCCGGCCTGCTTCGCGAAGTCGCGTTTGACGATGCCGGGCAACAGCACACCGATCACCCCGATGCTCGCACCGGCCAGCACACTGCCGGCAAACAGACCGAACTCACCCAGGGAACTGCGCAGGATGATCCCGCCGGCCAGGGTCAGCAGAATCCCCAGCACCACCCGCTCGCTGCCGAAACGCCGGGCCAGCAACGGTGCCAGAGGTGCAGCCAAACCGAGGCATAGCACCGGCAAGGTGGTCAACAGACCGGCCTTGGCCGCCGACAGACCCAGGCTGCGAGACACCTCGCCGAGCAACGGCGCCATGCTCGACAACGCCGGGCGCAGATTCAGGGCCACCAGCACCAGGCCCAGCAGCAACAGCCAGGGCCGGCGCAGCACGGGTTGTTGTTGCTGAACCAGATCGTCATCGGCTTCGGCGTCAATCAGCAGTCGATCAAGCTCTACAGGCCGCGAGTCGGCACCGGGTTCTACAGGAGCACGGGACAGGGGGCTCTCGTTTTCAAGGTTCATTGATCAAGCTCCGGCACAAGGCCTTGGCGCGCTCGGGGTCCTGTTGCTCCACCGCTTCGAGCATGGCCACATGCAGGTCGAACACCGATTGACGACGGGGGGTGATATCCAGGGTCTGGCGCAGGGCGTCGGCGATCACGCTGGAAAAGTAGCGATACAGTTCGCTGAGCATGGGGTTGTGCGCGGCGTCGATCAGGCGCTGGTGAAACACCAGGTCACAGCTGATGTAGCTGTCGAGATCGCCGTGATAGTGGTCGCCGCAGACATGCAGGGCCTCGCGCAGCCCCTTGAGGTCGTCCTCGGTCCGCCGCAGCGCCGCCAGGCCGACGGCCTCGACCTCAAAGCTGTGCCGGGTCTCGCGGGCCTGGTCGAGGGAACAGCGCGACAACGCCTGCATGGTCGCCAGCGGATCGATGGTCGCCCGCAGGTAGCTGCCGTCGCCCTGGCGGATCTCGATCAATCCGGAAAACGCCAGTACCCGCAGGGCTTCACGCATGGTGTTGCGGCTGATGCCCAACTCCGCGGCCAATTCCGGTTCAGTGGGCAACCGCTCACCCACGGCCCAGGTGCCACGGCTAATGCGTTCGCGCAATTGCTCCAGGGCCTGGTCGACCAGGGAGCGCTTGATAAGAGGAATGCTTTGAGACATGGAAACTCGCCCTAACATCCAGTCATAGGATGAATTAGCCAAAAGGTTACTCCAAACCTGACTGCGAGTTCAAGAACCAACGTTTCCTACAGGAGATGGAGAATCCACCGCCTATCTAAAAATTACCCTTTAAGGGTAATTTTAAGCTCTACTGCATCAAAGGTGTCTTATGGAAAAGAAAACACCTCATTACGATCTGGCGGCGATCAAGACGGACGTGACAAGACTTGGCGCCACAGCATTTACGCTAAGTGCCAGGGATGGCGGCAGAAAAATGGGGTTCACCCTCGCCGATATGCTGCAAATCATTAAATCGTTGGAAAGAAGGATGCTTTATAAATCAATGACCACCTACGCCGATCACAGAATCTGGCAGGACGTTTACCACTATCCGCTCCCAGGCAAATTGATTTATATAAAAGTGAGCTACCGCCCTGCTGGCGGACCTCCGGTGATCTCCTTCAAGGAGAGTGAGTCATGAAACGACAGGACTGCGTCAGCTGTGGCATGCACAACGCCATGCATTGGTTTGAAGATCGGAACTTCGAGGTCGACTTCAAAGCGTTGAAAAAATCGGTTCCCCGGCTGTCCGGCTGGCAGTGCGAGGCCTGCTCGGAGATCGAGCTTGATCCTGAAAGCGCCCAGCGTTATTCAGACTCAAGCGACGAGCTTGTCTATCAGTCGAGGCGAGAAGTCGCCAACGAGATGAAGCGAATCCGCCGCAAACTTCACTTCACTCAACGCGCCGCAGTGGAGCTGCTATCAGGTGGTGGGCACAATGCGTTCTCACGCTATGAAAGGGCAGAAATCGATCCACCAAAGCCTCTATTCGTACTGATGCATCTCCTGGACCGACACCCTGAACTGGTCGAAGACATCAAGAGCATCAGCGAAGGCAAGGCGCCTTGGCATCCACCCAGCCCCAGAGAAGGGAAACATTCACTCACCTGATCAACAAAACCCAGGCAAAAAAACCCGGACCAGGTCCGGGTTTTTCATTCAACGTCAGCCGATCAATGCAGGATCTGGCTCAGGAACAGCTTGGTCCGATCGTTCTGCGGGTTGTCGAAGAAGTCGTTCGGCGCAGCCTGTTCGACGATTTCGCCCTTGTCCATGAAGATCACGCGGTTCGCCACGGTACGGGCGAAGCCCATTTCGTGGGTAACGCAGAGCATGGTCATGCCGTCTTCGGCCAGGCCGATCATGGTGTCCAGAACCTCTTTCACCATTTCCGGGTCGAGTGCCGAAGTCGGTTCGTCGAACAGCATGATTTTCGGCTTCATGCACAAGGCACGGGCAATCGCCACACGCTGCTGCTGACCACCGGACAACTGGCCCGGGAACTTGTGGGCCTGCTCCGGGATACGCACGCGCTCCAGGTAATGCATGGCGATTTCTTCCGCCTGGCGCTTGGGCATCTTGCGCACCCACATCGGCGCCAACGTGCAGTTCTGCAGGATGGTCAGGTGCGGGAACAGGTTGAAGTGCTGGAACACCATGCCAACTTCACGACGGATCGCTTCGATCTGCTTGAGGTCGTTGGTCAGTTCCACGCCATCGACCACGATGCGGCCCTGCTGGTGCTCTTCCAGACGGTTGAGGCAGCGGATGGTGGTCGACTTGCCCGAGCCCGACGGGCCGCAGAGAACGATACGCTCGCCCTGCTTGACGTTCAGGTTGATGTCTTTCAACACGTGGAACTGGCCGTACCACTTGTTCACGCCCTGCATCTGAATAATGCCTTCAGGACCCACAGGCTGTTTGATCGCTTCACTCATGACAAAACTCCTAACGCTTGTGGCCTGTGTCCAGCTTGCGTTCCAAATGCATGGAATAGCGGGACATACCAAAACAGAAAATCCAGAACACCAGGGCGGCGAACACGTAGCCTTCGGTGGCCATGCCCAGCCATTTCGGGTCGGCGGCGGCTTGCTTGACGCTGTTGAGCAGGTCGAACAGGCCGATGATGATCACCAGGCTGGTGTCCTTGAACAGCGCAATCAAGGTGTTGACGATCCCCGGGATCACCAGTTTCAAGGCTTGCGGCAGAATCACCAGGCCCATCGCGCGCCAGTAACCCAGGCCCATGGCGGCAGCGGCTTCGTACTGGCCCTTGGGAATGGCTTGCAGGCCACCGCGAACCACTTCGGCGACATAGGCCGACTGGAACAGGATCACGCCGATCAACGCCCGCAGCAGCTTGTCGAAGTTCATGCCTTCAGGCAGGAACAACGGCAGCATTACCGAAGACATGAACAGCACGGTGATCAACGGCACGCCACGCCAGAACTCGATGAAGGTCACGCAGACCACCTTCACCGCCGGCATGTTCGAACGCCGTCCCAGCGCCAGCATGATCCCCAGCGGCAAGGCCCCGGCGATACCGACGGTGGCGATGACCAGGGTCAGCATCAGGCCGCCCCACTCGGTGGTAGCAACGCTGGGCAGGCCCAGGTAACCGCCGCGCAGCAGGGTGAAGGCGATGATCGGGTACAGCACCAGGAAACTCAGGCCGTAGATCGCCTTGCGCGGGAAGCGCGGGATGAACAACGGCGCCACGCCGATGATCGCCAGCAACACGGTCAGGTCCACGCGCCAGCGCATCACGGGCGGGTAGTAGCCATACATGAACTGGCCGAAACGCTGCTCGATAAACACCCAGCAGGCGCCGCTCTTGGTGCAGTCGGCGCGGGTGGTGCCGACCCAGTTGGCGTCCAGGATGGCCCAGTGCAGCAGCGGCGGGACGATCAGGTAGATCAGGTAGAAGGCGAACAGGGTCAGCAGCGTGTTGAGCCAGCTGGAGAACATGTTCGCCCGCATCCACGCCACCACGCCGATACTGTTGCTCGGTGGTGGCATGTCGGGTTTGAAAGTATGCGAACTCATGGGCGTTTCCTCACCGCTCGATCAGCGCAATGCGCTTGTTGTACCAGTTCATCAGCAGGGAAATGCTGATACTGATCGCCAGGTACACGCTCATGGTGATGGCAATGACTTCGATGGCCTGCCCGGTCTGGTTCAGCACCGTACCGGCAAACAGCGAAACCATTTCCGGGTAACCGATACCGGCGGCCAGGGACGAGTTCTTCGCCAGGTTCAGGTATTGGCTGGTCAGCGGTGGAATGATCACGCGCAGGGCTTGCGGGATGATCACCTTGCGCAGGGTCGGACCGTTACGCAGGCCCAGGGAGCGCGCCGCCTCGGTCTGGCCGTGGCTGACCGACTTGATGCCCGAGCGTACGATCTCGGCGATAAACGCCGCGGTGTACACCGTCAGGGCCAGGGTCAAGGCCAGCAACTCTGGGATCAATACCCAACCGCCGACAAAGTTGAACCCTTGCAGCTGGGGCATCTCCCAATGCACGGGGGCACCGAAGATCAAGGCGGACAATGCCGGGATCACCAGGAACAAGGCCAGGCCGGCCCAGAACTTGTGGAACGGCACGCCGGTTTCTTCGAAGCGCTTGGTCGCCCAGCGGCTCATCAGCACGATGGCCACGATGGCCAACACGACGCTGATCACGAACGGCCAGAACCCCGCGGAAGCAATAGCCGCTGGCATATTCAGGCCACGGCTGCTGACAAAGAACATGTCCCAGAAGTTATGGCTGTTGCGCGGTCCCGGCATGGTCAGGAACACCGCGAAGTACCAGAACAGGATCTGCAGCAACGGCGGGATGTTACGGAACACCTCGATATAGACGGTGGCCAGCTTGTTGATCACCCAGTTCGACGACAGTCGCGAGACGCCGATGATGAACCCCAGCAGGGTCGCCAGGATAACGCCGATCACGGTCACCAGCAGAGTGTTGAGCAGACCGATGACAAACACCCGGGCATAGCTGTCCGATTCGGTGTAGTCGATCAGGTGCTGAGCGATGCCGAAACCGGCACTGCGCTCAAGAAAGCCGAACCCCGAGGTAATGCCTCGGTGTTGCAGGTTGGTCTGGGTATTGTGAAACAGGTACCAGCCCAACGAGACCACCGCGACAATCGTGATGATCTGAAATAGCCACGCACGCACTTTGGGGTCGCTGAGACTGAGTCTCTGCTTGGGTGCGCCGATTTTATTTTGCATGAAGTGCCCCAGGAAAAACGGAACAAGAACATCGCCCGGCAGTTGGCCTGCCGGGCGATAGGTCAATCAGCGCACAGGAGGTGCGTATTGAATGCCGCCCTTGGTCCACAGAGCGTTCAGGCCACGGTCGATTTCCAGAGGAGTGCTCTTGCCGAGGTTTTTCTCGAAGATCTCGCCGTAGTTACCGACCTGGGAAACGATCTTGACGACCCAATCCTTCGGCAGTTTCAGGTCCTTGCCGTATTCGCCGTCGGCGCCCAGCAGACGAGCAACGTCCGGGTTCTTGGTCGACTTGGCTTCTTCCAGGACGTTTTTCGAAGTGATACCGGCTTCTTCGGTGTTGAGCAGCGCATAGCCGACCCAACGAACGATCTTGGTCCACTCTTCGTCGCCGTTACGCACCACTGGGCCCAGAGGCTCCTTGGAGATGGTTTCCGGCAGAACCACGTAGTCCTTCGGCGAAGCCAGCTTGCTGCGCTGGGCGAACAGCTGGGATTTGTCCGAGGTCAGTACGTCGCAACGACCGGATTCCAGCGACTTGGCGCTTTCGTCGGAGGTATCGAAGGTGATCGGGGTGTACTTCAGGCCATTGGCGCGGAAGTAGTCGGACACGTTCAGCTCGGTGGTGGTACCGGCCTGGATGCAGATGGTCGCGCCATCCAGTTCCTTGGCACTTTTCACGCCCAGTTTGGTGTTGGCCAGGAAGCCGACGCCATCGTAGTAGGTGATGAAGCCCGGGAAGATCAGGCCCATGCCGGCGTCGCGGGAGCTGGTCATGGTGGTGTTACGCGACAGGATGTCGATTTCGCCGGATTGCAGCGCGGTGAAGCGCTCCTTGGCGTTCAACTGGCTGAACTTGACCTTGGTCGCGTCGCCGAAAACGGCAGCGGCCACGGCACGGCAGACGTCAGCGTCGATACCGACGATCTTGCCGGAAGCATCAGGCACCGAGAAGCCCGGCAAGCCGTCACTCACGCCACATTGAACAAAACCCTTCTTCTGTACGGCATCCAGGGTAGCGCCCGCTTGCGCGAAACCGCTGACGCCCAGTACGACGGCTGCAGTCACGACTGCCAGGGTGGATTTCAACATCTTCATTCAAACCTCCAGTTGCTCTTGTTGTGTCGGAGCTAGAGTCTAGCCGCACCCTTATGAGGCGTTGTTAACCCGTGCTGGCTTTTTTTGGGTCAAGCGGCTAAAGACTTGAGCTATGAGTTTAGTAGGAGAAAGTCTCCCGTCTGTAAAACTCACCGCCCACCAAATTGGCCGAACGGGCCTCAGCCCTTTCCAGATTCGCTAAAGCCCTGCCGGCCCTCGGCGAACGTGAATCAGAACCCGCCGAGACGGATTCATTTGCTATCCCACGGCCAGCGGTAGACTGATAGTGTTACCGCCAGGGGTGAATGCATTCACTCGGTTCTCCCATAGCAAAGCCCGTACCATAGTGGCGGCTAAAGCGATTCAGCCACAGGTCAATAGAAAAACATTCAACAACGCGACATTTTATTAACAAATCCACTCTTTACGCACCATCACCGCGCACACATCTGGAGCGCACGCACACTAATGGAGCACACATGACTGAGCCGCTGATCATTCACCCCGCCAAGACCGCAGACGCCTGTGTTATCTGGCTTCACGGCCTGGGGGCCGACCGTTACGACTTCCTGCCGGTGGCCGAGACGCTGCAGGAGAGCCTGACGAGCACGCGCTTCGTCCTGCCCCAGGCGCCGACCCGCGCCGTGACCATCAATGGCGGCTACGCCATGCCCAGCTGGTATGACATCAAGGCCATGAGCCCGGCGCGTTCGATCAGTTTTGAAGAGCTTGAAGAATCCGCAGCGACCGTCATCGAATTGCTGGAAGCCCAGCGGGCTGCGGGTATCGACCCTTCGCGGATCTTCCTCGCGGGCTTTTCCCAGGGTGGCGCCGTGGTGCTGCACACCGCCTACCTGAGGTGGCAAGGCGCCCTCGGCGGCGTGCTGGCGCTCTCGACCTATGCCCCGACCTTCAGCGACTCCCTGCAACTTTCCGCCAGCCAACAGCGAATTCCGGCCCTCTGCCTGCATGGCCACTATGACGAGGTGGTCCAGAACGCCATGGGTCGAACCGCCTATGAGCACCTGAAGCGCCTTGATGTCACCGTGACATGGCAGGAATACCCAATGGGCCACGAAGTGTTACCCGAGGAAATCCAGGACATCGGTACCTGGCTGGCCGCTCGTTTGCGCTGATATCGGTAACGCACTACGCCGCGCCCGATTCTTGCATTACACTGGCCGGCGTACATTCCTTAACCAAATTAACGAGATGACCGTGCTCAAAGCACTCAAAAAAATATTCGGTAAAAGCGAGGCTGAGCAGCTCGCACCAGGCTCCAGCGCCCCTACTTCCAGCTCCGATAGCCGCCACCACGGCCAACCAGCGGAGCGCGCCGAGCCTGTCGCCAAACCGAAAGCCCCGGCCGCCATCCCGGAACAGCCCGCTGCGGCGGTTGAGGCGCCACGCGTCGAACAGCCGAAAGCCGAGCAACCGCGCCGTGAACGAGCGCCGAAGCCTCCCGTCAAACCCTGGAAACTCGAGGACTTCGTCGTCGAGCCCCAGGAAGGCAAGACCCGCTTCCACGATTTCAAGCTGGCGCCCGAGTTGATGCACGCCATCCAGGACCTCGGTTTCCCTTATTGCACGCCGATCCAGGCGCAGGTCCTGGGCTTTACCCTGGCCGGCAAGGACGCCATCGGTCGCGCCCAGACCGGTACCGGCAAGACCGCCGCGTTCCTGATCTCGATCATCACCCAGCTGTTGCAGACCCCACCGCCGAAAGAACGCTACATGGGTGAGCCGCGGGCGCTGATCATCGCGCCGACCCGCGAGCTGGTGGTGCAGATCGCCAAGGACGCCGCCGACCTGACCAAATACACCGGCCTCAACGTCATGCAGTTCGTCGGTGGCATGGACTTCGACAAACAGCTCAAGCTGCTCGAAGCCCGTCACTGCGACATCCTGGTCGCCACCCCTGGCCGCCTGCTGGACTTCAACCAGCGCGGCGAAGTGCACCTGGACATGGTCGAAGTGATGGTCCTGGACGAAGCCGACCGCATGCTCGACATGGGCTTTATCCCCCAGGTCCGGCAGATCATCCGCCAGACCCCGCCGAAGAACGAACGCCAGACCCTGCTGTTCTCGGCCACCTTCACCGAAGACGTGATGAACCTGGCCAAGCAATGGACCACCGACCCGTCCATTGTCGAGATCGAAGCGCTGAGCCCGGCCAACGCCAACGTTGAACAGCACGTCTATGCCGTGGCCGGTGCCGACAAGTACAAGCTGCTCTACAACCTGGTCACCGACAATGGTTGGGAGCGGGTGATGGTCTTCGCCAACCGCAAGGACGAAGTCCGGCGGATCGAGGAACGCCTGGTACGCGACGGCGTCAATGCCGCGCAATTGTCCGGCGACGTGCCGCAGCACAAGCGCATCAAGACCCTGGAAGGTTTCCGCGAAGGCAAGATCCGCGTGCTGGTGGCCACCGACGTGGCCGGGCGCGGGATTCATATCGACGGCATCAGCCACGTGATCAACTTCACCCTGCCGGAAGTGCCGGACGACTACGTCCACCGCATCGGCCGGACCGGGCGAGCGGGCGCCGACGGTGTGTCCATCAGCTTTGCCGGTGAAGACGACTCCTACCAGTTGCCGGCGATCGAGGCCTTGCTGGGGCACAAGATCAGCTGTGAAATGCCACCCACCGAGCTGTTGCGGCCAGTGGTGCGCCAGCGTCCGGCCTGATCGCCCAGGCCGAAAGGCACGCTGCACGACAAAACGTCGCCCGATACCCGGCGACGTTTTTTTTCGTCCGGAGATTGCCGAATTAAACTAAAAGTCCATAATGGACAAATTAGTTTATAAAAATCATTCGAGAGCACCCCATGTCCGGCCACACCCCCTACGTGATCAACAGCCAGCAGGCCCATCGACTTCTGCAGCAGATCGACGTGCCGCAGATCCTGCGCAAACTGTTTCGCGACCTGGCGGCCGGACAGGCGGTGCAACCGGCGCAGCAGCTGGTGGAGTTCCCACAGGGTGCCGGCGACTTTATCAACTACCTCGGTGTGCTGGCCGACGACCAGGTCTATGGCGTCAAGACCTCGCCCTATATCGTCCGCGAGCAAGGTCCGCTGGTGACCGCCTGGACCCTGCTGATGTCCATGCAGACCGGCCAGCCGCTGCTGCTCTGCGATGCCGGCGAACTGACCACCGCGCGCACTGCGGCGACCACCGCCGTGGCCGTGGACGCCCTGGCTCCGCTGGACGCCAAACGCCTGGCCATCGTCGGCAGTGGTCCGGTGGCCCAGGCCCATCTGCACTACGCCAAGGGGCTGCGCGATTGGCAGGACATCAGCCTCTACTCGCCTAATGTGAATGCCGACAAGCGCGCACGCCTGAACGACATCGAGCCCCGTCTGCGGATCGTCGAACACCTGGAGCAAGCCCTGGACGACGCCGACGTCATCCTGCTCTGCACCTCCTCGGCGACCCCGGTGATCGACCCGAGCCAACTGCGCAAACCGACGCTGATCACCTCCATCAGTACCAATGCGATGCGCGCCCATGAAGTGCCGCCAGAGGCCTTGAGCGACATGCGGGTCTACTGCGACTATCGCAAGACCACACCGGGTTCGGCTGGAGAAATGCTGATTGCCGCCAGCCAGCACGGCTGGGACGCCGGGCAGATCCATGGCGACCTGGCCGAATTGCTGAGCGAGCAGACACCCCGGCCGACGTACGAACGCCATGTGTTCTTCCGCTCCATCGGCCTGGGCCTGGAAGACATCGCCCTGGCCAATGCGCTTTATCATCTGCATCACAAGGCAAGCTGAACACCAGCTCCCACAGGTTACGCATACAGCCTTTAGACCCCAGCAGGAGGCCTTGAATGAACCAGGCAGACTTCATCATCATCGGCGGCGGCATTGCCGGCGCCTCCACCGGTTTCTGGCTGGCCCGGCATGGCCGGGTGATCGTGCTCGAACGGGAATCGCACCCGGGCTATCACTCCACCGGACGTTCCGCCGCCCTCTACACCGCTGCCTACGGCACACCCCAGGTGCGCGCCCTGACCCTCGCCAGCCGGGCCTTCTTCGACGCCCCGCCGCCCGGCTTCGCCGAACACCCGTTGCTCACCCCACGGGGCGAAATGACCGTGGACTTCACGGGCGACCCGGACGAATTGCAACAGCAATACCTCAGCGCCAAGGCCAGCGTGCCCGAGATGCAACTGCTCAGCGCCGACGAGGCCTGTGCCCGCCTGCCGATCCTGCGCCGGGAAAAAGTCCACGGGGCGATCTACGACCCCAGCGCCAGCGACATCGACACCGACGCCCTGCACCAGGGCTATCTGCGTGGTATCCGCCGCCAGCAGGGGGAGATTCACACCGACTGTGAAGTCCTTGGCCTTGAGCGCGATGCCAACGGCCTGTGGCAGGTCCGCACCGCCGGGCAAACCTTCAGCGCCAAGGTGCTGATCAACGCCGCCGGTGCCTGGGCCGACCAGATCGGCGAACTGGCCGGTGCCCGCCCCTTGGGCTTGCAGCCCAAGCGCCGCGCGGCCTTTATCTTCGCGCCGCCCGAAGGCCTGGATAACCACGACTGGCCGATGCTGGTCAGCCTCGACGAATCCTTCTATATGAAGCCGGATGCCGGTATGTTCCTCGGCTCGCCGGCCAACGCCGACCCGGTCGAGCCCCACGACGTGCAGCCCGAAGAACTGGATATCGCCATGGGCATCTACCAGATCGAGGAAGCCACCACCCTGACCATCCGCCGCCCGACCCGCACCTGGGCCGGCCTGCGCAGTTTTGTCAGCGACGGCAACCTGGTTTCCGGTTTCGATCCCCTGGTCCCCGATCTGTTCTGGGTCGCGGCCCAGGGCGGCTACGGCATCCAGACTTCACCAGCGATGGGCCAGGCCAGCGCGGCGCTCGTGCGTGGCGAAGCCTTGCCCGAGCAGCTCGCGCAGTTCGGACTCGACGCCGCGATGCTTTCCCCTGCCCGTCTCGGATGACGACTGGCGCTGATTGCGGCACACTCGTTAGTACGCCCGTACCCGGGGCGCTACCCTTTCGCCGCTCGGTGATCAGGCCAACCTCCTGCGAGGCGACCGGATCACCGCACCAGCTGTTTTCCTTCGGCTCCCCCCCAAGGATGCTGAAGTTGCCTGGAGAATCACCATGACAGCCAAACAGGCTCCCGCCCTGGATAACTTCCGGGCGATCGCCGATGCCATCGCCACGTTATTCTTTCCCCATGCCGAAGTGGTGCTGCACGACTTGCACACGCAACGGATCGACTACATCGCCAACAACATCTCCAAACGCGAGATCGGCGATGACGCGGCGCTGGAAGACATGCTTGAGGAAGGCATCAACGAGCGCAATATCGGTCCTTACGAGAAACTCAACTGGGACGGCCAGAAGATTCGCAGCGTCAGCACCATACTGCACGACGCCCAGGGCACGCCGTTGGCGGTGCTGTGCATCAACCTGAATATTTCCCTGTTCGAAAGCGCCAGGGCGGCGCTGGATCTGTTCCTCTCACCGAACAAACTGATCCCGCAGCCCGATGCGCTGTTTCGCGATGACTGGCAGGAGCGGATCAATACCTTCCTGCACAGCTGGCTGCGTCAGCGGCAGTTGGGACTGAACCTGCTGACCCGCGACCACAAGCGCGAACTGGTGCTGGCGTTGCACGCCGAGGGCGCGTTCAAGGGCAAGAGCGCGGCCAACTATGTGGCCAATGTGCTGAATATGGGGCGGGCGACGGTGTACAAACACCTGAAGGAGTTGAAGGCGGAGGTTTGAGGGTTCCCCATCGTCAATGTGATGTGAATAGCCGATATGGATGCCAACACCGAACCTTTTAGGAGCAGGGCTTGCCCGCGAAGTTTTTGGCGGCCTCAAGGGCCCCTTCGCGGGCAAGCCGGGACGCCGGACCGCCTGCTCCTACAGGACCGTATTCAGCCTTAAGTAACGGATATTGAAATTACGCCACGGTGCTACCCATCAGTCGCCGTAGATATCCGTCTTGAAGTACTTGCCCTCGATCTTCTGGTACTCGCCGCTGGTGCGCAGCCCGTCGATGGCCTTGTTCAGTTTGCCTACCAGCTCGGTGTTACCTTTGCGCACCGCGATCCCGGCGCCCTCGCCCACATACTTCGGATCTTTCAGCTCCGGCCCGACAAAGGCGTAACCGGCGCCGCGCGGCATCGAGAGGAAATCGTCCAGAGGGATGGTGTCGGCAAAGATCGCGTCCAGACGCCCGGACGCCAGGTCCATGTAGATTTCTTCGTTGTTGCTGTAGCGCATCACCTTGATGCCCAACGGCTCGAAGACTTCCGTGGCGTAACGGTCGGTGGTGGTGGAACGCTGCACACCGACGGTCTTGCCCTTCAGGCTTGAGTACTTGTCATCCACCACCGCGCCCTTCTTCATCACCAGGCGCGAGGACGTGAAATAGTACTTGTGGGTGAAATCCACCGACTTCTTGCGCTCATCGGTGATGGTCATGGACGACAGCGCCGCGTCGATCTTCTTGACCTTCAAGGCCGGGATCAGGCCGTCGAACTCGCCTTCGATCCACTCGCACTTGACCTTCATCTGCGCGCACAGGGCATTGCCGATGTCGTAGTCGAAACCGACGATGGTGCCTTCGGCGGTCTTCGAAGCAAAGGGCGGGTATGCCGCCTCGATGCCGATACGCAAGGTCGGCTCGGCGGCAAACGCCGTGCTGCCGGCCAGCAGACCCAATGCCAGGCCGCCGATCAGGGTGAACTTCTTCATGCTGGAACTCCCGCTCTTTATTTGAGGTGTTGTGGCAAGACAGTAGAAGGAAGACGAAAACACTATTTTGTACTTATAAATCCATCGTGGACTTATTAGTACAAATCGTCAACGAACAAATGCATGCACTCTGTCAGAAAGCCATGCACCGATGAATATTTGAGGGGGTGTCGCAAAGCGCCAGCCGTTACTTCCAGCGCTCTGCCGCTGCCTGGTCGCTGACGCGACCCTCGACCCAGCGCGGGCCGTCGGCGGTGTTTTCCTTTTTCCAGAATGGCGCCTGGGTTTTCAGGTAGTCCATGACGAAATTACAGGCATCGAACGCGGCCTGACGATGGGCACTGGTGACCCCGACAAACACGATGGGCTCACCCGGCTCCAGGGCGCCGACCCGGTGCAGCACTTCCAGCCCGAGCAACGGCCAGCGTTCATGGGCTTGCGTGACAATCTTGCCCAGGGCCTTTTCGGTCATCCCCGGATAATGTTCGAGGAACATCCCCGCTACTTCACGCCCGTCGTTGAAGTCGCGCACGTAGCCGACAAAACTCACCACCGCGCCGATCCCCAGGTTGGCGGCATGCAGGGCATTGACTTCAGCTCCCGGATCGAACGCCTGCGCCTGCACGCGAATCGCCATTTCAGCCTCCGGTCACCGTGGGGAAAAATGCCACTTCATCGCCATCGGCCAACGGCTCGGCGAGGGGGCACAGGTCCTCGTTGCGCGCGCACATCAGGTTCTGTTCGCCAAGGACCTGTGTGTCCTCTCGTAACAGCAGGAACCGGCGGACATCATCGACGCTGGTGAAGTCCCCCTCCACCGCCAACTCATCCATCCCGAGCACTTCACGATAACGGGCAAAGAACTTCACCACGATCTTCATGGCGCATCCGCCAGGTAGTGCCCGCTCTTGCCGCCGAGTTTTTCCAGCAGGCAGACGTTTTCGATGATCATGCCGCGGTCCACCGCCTTGCACATGTCATAGATCGTCAGCGCCGCGACACTCGCCGCCGTCAGCGCTTCCATCTCCACGCCAGTCTGCCCGGACAGCTTGCAGCGCGCGACGATGCGCACGGCATCCTCGCCGTCGGCACTCAGCTCGACCTTGACGCTGGTGAGCATCAGCGGATGACAGAGGGGAATCAGCTCGGAAGTTTTCTTCGCCGCCTGGATACCGGCGATCCGCGCCACGGCGAACACATCGCCCTTGGGGTGGCCGCCGCTGATGATCATTTGCAGGGTCTCGGGCAACATGCGCACGCGGGCCTGGGCCACCGCCTCGCGGAAGGTCACGGCCTTGTCGGTGACGTCGACCATATTGGCGCGGCCTTGGGAATCGAGATGAGTCAGCACAGCGATACTCCTGATCAGGAGCGTCGATTGTAAACCTGCGGGTCAGCTTTGCGCGACAGGGCTAATAAAAAGGGCGGCCGCCTGGCCGCCCCTGGGTGTGGATGGGATTACAGGTGGGATTCGGCGTATTCGGCCAGGATCGAACGCGGCACGCCCTGCAGGGTGATGTGCACGCCGTTCGGGAAGTCCTTGAAGCGTTCGGTCAGGTAGGTCAGCCCGGAGCTGGTCGCGGACAGGTAAGGGGTGTCGATCTGTGCCAGGTTGCCCAGGCACACCACTTTGGAACCGGCGCCGGCACGGGTGATGATGGTTTTCATCTGGTGCGGCGTGAGGTTCTGGCACTCATCGATCAGGATCAGGCTTTGCTGGAAGCTGCGCCCGCGGATGTAGTTCAGGGATTTGAACTGCAACGGCACCTTGCTGAGGATGTAGTCGACGCTGCCATGGGTGCTTTCGTCATCCATGTGCAAGGCTTCGAGGTTGTCGGTGATCGCCCCCAGCCAAGGCTCCATCTTCTCCGCCTCGGTGCCGGGCAGAAAACCGATTTCCTGGTCCAGGCCCTGCACGCTACGGGTCGCGATAATGCGCCGATAGCGCTTGCTGACCATGGTCTGCTCGATGGCGGCGGCCAAGGCCAGGATGGTTTTCCCGGAACCGGCGGCACCCGTCAGGTTGACCAGGTGGATGTCCGGATCGAGCAAGGCGAACAGCGCCAGGCTCTGGTAGATGTCACGCGGTTTCAGGCCCCAGGCTTCCTGGTGCAACAGGGGTTCCTGATGCAGATCGAGAATCACCAGCACATCGGCGCGGATCTCCTTGACCCAACCGACAAAGCCTTGTTCGTCGATGATGAATTCGTTGACATGCACCGCCGGCAGGTTGTCGGTCAGTTGCACCTGGTGCCAGGTGCGGCCATGGTCCTGGCGGGTCTCGACCTTGCTGACGCGGTCCCAGAACGAGCCTTTGACGTCGTGATAACCGTTGGGCAGCAAGGACACGTCGTCGACCAACTGGTCGGTGCTGTAGTCCTCGGCCGCAATCCCGCAGGCGCGCGCCTTGAGGCGCATGTTGATGTCCTTGGTCACCAGGACCAGGCGCAGGTCCTTGTCCCGCGCATGCAGATCGATCAACTGATTGATGATGATGTTGTCGTTCAGGTGCTCCGGCAGCACCAGGTTCGGTTCGCTGCGCTTGCTCATCAGGATCGACAGCAGGCCCTTGGGACCGCTCTTGCCACGCTGGATCGGGACGCCCAGCTCGACGTCCTCGGGGCAGGCGTCGCCCAGGGTCTTGTCGATGAGGCGGATCGCCTGCCGGCATTCGGCGGCGACGCTGTGATGCCCGCCCTTGAGCTTGTCGAGCTCCTCGAGCACGGTCATCGGGATGGCGACATGGTGTTCTTCGAAATTGAGCAGGGCGTTTGGATCGTGGATCAGTACGTTGGTATCGAGCACGTAAAGGATAGGCTGGTTGGAAGAAGGAGTGCGTCCGTGATCATCCATACTCGGTCACCTTTGTGGGAGCCAGTCGACGCAATACCTTGACGGTGATGCGCCTCGAAGTGACCGCCGAATTCGCCTGTGAAGGGGCAGGCGTTCTGTGCACAAGTAGGGTCTTGTAAGACGCCACCTGTGTCGCAGGTTTCGGCGGTCTGACTCCGTAATACCGCAAAAGACATGACAGGAAAAAGCACTTTGACGTTTTTTTGAAGTTTATTTTTCAAGCTGACGAATAGCCCTTGGCGAGGGGCCCGCACACCGTTAAAGTCGGAAGTCCGCCTGCACTGAAATCATCACCTGTTTTTTCCCCGGCCCAACAAATACGGGCACTTGGGTTTTCCCTCTCTAACGAAACGCTTCCTTGCACTCCTGCCAGCCGATCCCGCTTTCGGCGGTCTGTTTGAGCAGCCAGGGCAACGCCGTGCGCGCTTTGTCCTGGGTGTCATGAAACACGATGACGCCGCGACGCCAGAGCAGCATCAAGGTCATCACCCGCTGGGCGGACTGCTCGGCGCTGAGCTTGCCGGTGGCGTCCGCCGAATCGATGTCCCACAAGGCGACCTGCAAGTGCTGGGCCTTGAAAAACGCCGCGCCGTCGGCCCGCCGCTGCCCGTAAGGCGGGCGGAACAGCGCGGCATAGTTGTTCGGCAAGGCGCTCTGCACCAACGAGATGCTGCGCAGGATCGAATCCTCCCAGTCCTGCCATTGACTGTGGGAACGGTACTGCCAGCCTTCCACACCCACGCATTGCTGGCGGTAAAGCTCGCGCACCGCCGGCATCGAGGTCTTGTCCAGGCGGGCCTGCAAGGCATTGCCGAGGACAAAGAACAGGCCGCTCATCTTCTGTTTGCGCAGGTAGTCGGCCAATTCATCGGTATTGCCCTGGGCTATGGTCGGCCCACCGTCGAAGGTCAGCAGGAACAGGCGGTCGTTGAAGCCCTCGCCATTGCGCTCGTGGTCGCCCATCAACTGGATTTCGCTGCTGGTCTGCGGCAACAGCGCGGCCAGGCGCAGTTGCTCGTCCAGGTAACGCTCATTGAATGCCCGGGCCGGGTCGGCCCAGCGGACATAAAAGGAGTCATCGGCGACCCGGAACTTGCCGGCGGCTTTTTGCAGGCTGTCCATGTCCACGACATAGAAACAGAAGGACGCATCCTCGTCGCAGCTCTGCTGGGCGGCGTTGTAGCTGGTCAGCAGGCGCTGCCACATGCGCTGGCGCACCGCGTCGATGGCGGTCATGTTGATCTGCTTGAGGCCCAGGCGCTTTTTCAGGGCCGGCTCGTCGAGCAGTTCGCTGACCAGCAGCAGATGGGCGAACATCAGGATTTGCGCGCGCGAGGCGACATCGAACAGCGCCGGGCTGCTCAGTTGCTCGGGCCAGGTGCTGCGATCCAGGGTCGCGGGGTCGTTCGGCGCGGCAACGGCGGCGAAGCAGGCCAGCAGGGCCGAGAAGAAAAGAACGATACGCAAAAGGGTGCCTCCATTTCAGAACCCGCCGCGCACTATAGCCGATCCTGTGTCGCCCCTATCGCCATCATAGGTGGAGTCAAACCGCCCAACCCCCTAGAATCCCCCAACGATTAAAGGAGACGACTTCATGCTGATGGTGATTTCCCCCGCCAAGACCCTCGATTTCGAAACACCGGCGGTGACCCAGCGCTTCACCCAACCTCAGTACCTGGACCACTCCCAGGAGTTGATCGAGCAACTGCGCACCCTCAGCCCGGCGCAGATCAGCGAGCTGATGCACGTCTCCGACAAGATCGGCGGCCTCAATGCCGCACGTTTCGGCAGCTGGAACCCGGCCTTTACCCCCGACAACGCCAAACAGGCGCTGCTGGCGTTCAAGGGTGACGTCTACACCGGCCTCCACGCCGAAGACTTCAGCGACGCCGACTTCGACTACGCCCAGACCCACCTGCGCATGCTCTCCGGGCTCTACGGCCTGTTGCGCCCGCTGGACCTGATGCAACCCTATCGCCTGGAGATGGGCACCAAATTCGCCAATGCCCGGGGCAAGGACCTCTATGCCTTCTGGGGCACGCGCATCAGCGAATGGCTCAATGATGCCCTGGCCGCACAAGGGGACGAGGTGCTGCTGAACCTGGCGTCGAACGAGTACTTCTCGGCGGTCAAACGCTCGGCCCTGAACGCGCGGATCATCAACACCGAGTTCCGCGACGAGAAGAACGGCCAGTACAAGATCATCAGTTTCTACGCGAAGAAGGCCCGGGGGATGATGGCGCGGTTTGTGATCCGGGAACGCATCCAGAACCCTGAGCAATTGAAGGCGTTCGACGAACAGGGCTACCGGTTCAGTGCGGAACTGTCCAAGGCGGACAATCTGGTGTTTTTGCGCGATCACGCGCCGGAGTAACGCAGTTCGTCGTAGTACCGCGTTACCGTTCTTCGCGGGCAAGCCCTGCTCCTACAAGTTTATGTCGCACACAAAATTTATGGACGACTGATAACTGTAGGAGCAGGGCTTGTCGGGACGCCGCACCGCCGCGAAGAGGCCAGCACAAACACCACAATCCCCCCAGACCAACACATCTGATGCCCTGCCCCACCCGGTGCGTTACACGTAATGTGTAACCCCGACGATCCCCCCTTCTCCCCTCCTGCAACACCCCCAAAAGCCCAATTAATTGACGCCAATAAACCGACCGTTACAACAATGAAAATTCTTTCACTCGACATTTCAGATTTTTTTGAGTAGTGGCACCAAAATTTTTTCTCCATAGTGGCAAACCACCATCTCGGCATTTTCAATCCCCATAACTAAAGGGCGAAACGGAAAGTGCTATCAATATGAAGCCGTGCCATCTTTCATCCTGTTTCCAGGTTTCTCAGGAAACAGGATGAGCGGACTGGAACTTATGTTCCGAAACATTGCTCATACCACCCGTAACGATTCTCACAGAGCTTGTAAGAGATGACTTACATGAAAGCGGGATGAAATGTTTAAGTTGCAAACAGTGACTTACAACCGCGCCCCACAATGACAACCGAGAGTAAAGGACAGGAGATACGCACCATGTTATCCCCTACAAGGCCAAGGTGGGCCCTCAGACAAAGCGCTTGCGAGGCAGCTCCAACCTGTTGATCTACAAGGCTCCGCCGTGGACATCAGCAGGCTGCGAGTACGTTCGCACAGGTCTTCCCGTGGAAGGCCGGCCGTATTCAAGGGCATGCCCCTAATAACAAGGCCACGCTGCGCACAACTTGAGTGCAATTATTTAGCCACTCGACACTTATATGCCTGCATTCGCAGCTGCGACCTCTTTTGGCCGCCCTGCGAGTGCGCCACGCTGACTGACTAACATCAACTTCGGCCATTTAATGGCGTGATCAAGATAGAGGTAAATGCAATGCGCATCAGCATATTCGGTTTGGGTTACGTCGGTGCAGTCTGCGCCGGTTGCCTGTCTGCACGGGGCCATGATGTGGTTGGCGTCGATATCTCCCAGGACAAGATCGACCTGATCAACAACGGCAAATCTCCGATTGTCGAACCCGGCCTGGAAGCCCTGTTGGCCCAGGGTATTGCCACCGGCCGACTGCGCGGCACCACCGACTTCGCCGAAGCGATTCGCGCCACCGACCTGTCGATGCTCTGCGTCGGCACGCCGAGCAAGAAGAACGGCGACCTGGAACTCAACTACATCGAGTCGGTGTGCCGCGAAATCGGTTTTGTCCTGCGTGACAAGACCAGCCGCCACACCATCGTGGTCCGCAGCACCGTGCTGCCGGGCACCGTGAAAAACGTGGTGATCCCGATCCTCGAAGACTGCTCGGGGAAAAAGGCCGGGGTCGACTTCGGTATCGCGGTCAACCCCGAGTTCCTGCGCGAAAGCACCGCGATCAAGGACTACGATTTCCCCCCGATGACCGTGATCGGCGAATTCGACAGTGCCTCCGGTGACGTCCTGCAAGCCCTCTACGAAGAACTCGACGCGCCGATCATCCGCAAGGACATCGAAGTCGCCGAGATGATCAAGTACAGCTGCAACGTCTGGCACGCCACCAAAGTGACCTTCGCCAACGAGATCGGCAATATCGCCAAGGCGGTCGGGGTCGACGGTCGCGAAGTGATGGACGTGGTCTGCCAGGACAAGACCCTCAACCTGTCCCAGTACTACATGCGCCCCGGCTTTGCCTTCGGCGGCTCCTGCCTGCCCAAGGATGTGCGCGCCCTGACCTACCGCGCCGGGTCCCTGGACGTCGACTCACCGCTGCTCAACTCGCTGATGCGCAGCAACGAAAGCCAGGTGCAGAACGCCTTCGACCTCGTCGCCAGCCATGACAAACGCCGCATCGCCCTGCTCGGCCTGAGCTTCAAGGCCGGCACCGACGACCTGCGCGAAAGTCCGCTGGTGCATCTGGCGGAAATGCTTATCGGCAAGGGTTTCGACCTGAGCATCTACGACAAGAACGTCGAGTACGCCCGTGTCCACGGTGCGAACAAGGACTACATCGAATCGAAGATTCCCCATGTGTCGTCCCTGCTCAACGCCGACTTCGACGAGGTGATCGACAACAGCGACGTGATCATCCTCGGCAACCGTGACGAGCGTTTCCGCGCCCTGGCCGAGAACGCCCCCCACGGCAAACAGGTCATCGACCTGGTGGGCTTCATGTCCAAGGCCACCAGCGCGAGTGGCCGGACCGAAGGTATCTGTTGGTAAACCAACCCAACCGCTGCGCGGTTGATCGCCGGCAAGCCGGCTCCTACAGGACGGGGCCGAACACAGGCATTACGTACGACTCCGCACTGTAGGAGCCGGCTTGCCGGCGATGGCGTCCGAAAGGGCGCCTCGCCTGCCTTAACCCCATCGAGCCCGCCGACAGGCTCGCCCGAGACAGAGACGGATGCAGATTATGCACAGGCTAAAACACGGCCTCCTCCAGGCCGCCGGTTGGCTGTTCTACTTGAGTTTGCTGATGGGCCTGGCCTTGTTGCTGCCCACCTCGACCTTCGACGCCGACTCCAAGGACTTTATCTTCCTGGTCGGCGCCGTGGGCATCTGGCGCTACTCCATGGGCGCCACCCATTTCGTGCGCGGGATGATTTTCCTCTACATCGTCTACCCGCACCTGCGCCGCAAAGTGCGCAAGCTGGGCAAGGCCGCGGACCCGTCCCAGGTGTTCCTGATGGTCACCAGCTTTCGCATCGACGCCCTGACCACCGCCCAGGTCTACAGCTCGGTGATCCGCGAAGCCATCGACTGCGGCTTCCCCACCACCGTGGTCTGCTCCCTGGTGGAAATGTCCGATGAGCTGCTGGTCAAGAGCCTCTGGGCGAAGATGAATCCGCCGGAACGGGTCAAGCTCGACTTCGTGCGTATCGCCGGTACCGGCAAGCGCGACGGCCTGGCCTTCGGTTTCCGCGCCATCTCCCGCCACCTGCCGGACGACCGCGCGGTAGTCGCGGTGATCGATGGCGACACCGTGCTCAGTGAAGGCGTGGTGCGCAAGACCGTGCCCTGGTTCCAGCTGTTCGGCAATGTCGGCGGCCTGACCACCAACGAGTTCTGCGAAGTGCGCGGCGGCTACATCATGAGCGAATGGCACAAGCTGCGCTTCGCCCAACGCCATATCAACATGTGCTCCATGGCCCTGTCCAAGCGCGTGCTGACCATGACCGGGCGTATGTCGGTGTTCCGCGCCAGCGTGGTCACCGACCCCGGCTTTATCGCCGACGTCGAAAGCGACTCGCTGCAACACTGGCGCCTGGGCCGTTTCAAGTTCCTCACCGGCGACGACAAATCCAGCTGGTTCAGCTTGATGCGCCTGGGCTACGACACCTTCTACGTGCCCGACGCGGCGATCCACACCGTGGAACACCCGCCGGAAAAGAGCTTTATCAAATCCAGCCGCAAGCTGATGTACCGCTGGTACGGCAACAACCTGCGGCAGAACTCCCGGGCCCTGGGCCTGGGGCTGCGCCGCCTAGGCCTGTTCACCAGCGTGGTGCTGTTCGACCAGCGCGTGTCGATGTGGACCTCGCTGCTGGGGCTGACCGTGGCGCTGATCGCCAGCTTCAAGTACGGCATCGCCTTCATCCTCGCCTACCTGCTGTGGATCGGCCTGACCCGGTTGATCCTGACCCTGCTGCTGGCCTGTTCCGGGCACGGCATCGGCCCGGCCTACCCGGTGATTCTCTATTACAACCAGATCGTCGGCGCCCTGATGAAGATCTACGTGTTCTTCCGCCTCGACCGTCAATCCTGGACCCGCCAGGACACCAAACTGAGCCGCGACCTCGCCAGCTTCCAAGGCTGGTTCAACACCTGGTCGTCCCGAACCATGACCTTCTCCGCCGGCAGCATTTTCGTCGCCGTGCTGATGACCATGGTTTGACCCGACCCGCCAGAACTCGCTAATGGAGCTATACCCATGAATTCCCAAGTCAATGCCAACGTCGTCCACGAATCCGAAGCCCAGCGCCAGCATGCGCGGGTGAAAATCCCGGCCAAGCTGCGCTTCCTCGGCAGCGAGAGCCAGCCCCTGGAAGTCCGGGTCCATGACCTGTCCGCCGGCGGCCTGAGCTTCAATGTCCCGCCGCAACAGGCCCTGAGCCTGAAGCTCGGCGAGGTGTACAAGGGCCGCCTGCAATTTGTCATCGACAACCTCGGCCTGGCCATGGACGTCGAGCTGCAGGTGCGCTCCTACGACCGCCAGAGCGGCCGGGTCGGTTGCCAGTTCCAGAACCTGGAGCAGCAGGACATCGGCACCCTGCGCCACCTGATCACCTCGCACCTGTCCGGTGACATCGTCAACATCGGCGACGTGCTCGCCACCCTGCAGCGCGACAACTTCACCAAGGCCCGCAAGAAAAAGGACGACGGCAGCGGTATGAGCCCGTTCGGTCGCCTGCGCGCCGTGACCTTCAGCCTCGGTGTGTTCGTGGTCGGCCTCGCGGCTTTCGGTTTTGTCCTGAAATCGGTGTATGGCCTGTACTTCGTCAGCCATGCCCAGGCCGGCCTGGTCAGCGTGCCGGGCATGAGCATCACCATGCCCCGTGACGGCACCGTGCAAAGCCTGATCCAGGAAGACGGCGTCGCCGCCAAGGGAGCACCGCTGGCGACCTTCAGCACCAGCATGCTCGACGTGCTCAAGGGCCATCTCGACGACAACCAGCTGGAGCCGGCCAAGGTCGAGGAGCTATTCGGCAAACAGATGACCGGCACCCTGACCTCGCCGTGCGATTGCACGGTGGCGCAGCAACTGGTCGCCAATGGCCAATACGCCAGCAAGGGCGATGTGATCTTTCAACTGGTGCCGAAAGGGAGCGAGGCGAATGTCGAGGCGCGCTTCTCCTATCGCCAGTTCGGCGACGTGCGTCCAGGGACCCGGGTGAACTTCCAGATCGCCGGCGAAGAGCAGGTGCGCCAGGGCAAGATCGTCAGCAGCACCAGCCTGAAAAGCACCGACCTGTCCTCCGATATCCGCGTTTTGATCAAGCCTGACGAACGCCTCGACAGCACCCTCGCCGGGCGTCCGGTGGAAGTCAGCAGCGACCGCGGGCCGAGCATGAACTGGCTGATCGACAAAGCCATGGCCGCTGGTCTGTAAGCGGAGGACATGCCTGTGAACCATCGCCCCCCTTACGAGTGCCCTGCACTCGGTCGCGAGCAAGCTTGCTCCTACAGTGAGCCACTGGTCCGTGCCATCGACTGCGCCATGATCCCCTATCGGGGCGACATGGCTGCACTCGGTCGCGAGCAATGCTCCTACGATGAGCCGGTTGTCCGTGCTCCTGGCTGCGCCACGATCGCCTGTAGGAGCAAGCTTGCTCGCGATCGATCTCACGGCCACCGCCGTCTCGCCCTGGGCACCCTGACCCTGGCCATCGCCCTGGCCGGTTGCGCCGGCCTGCCGGACCAGCGCCTGGCCAATGAAGCGCTCAAGCGCGGCGACACCGCCCTGGCCGAGCAGAATTACCGCCAGCTGGCGGACCTGGGCTACAGCGACGCACAGGTTGGCCTGGCCGATATCCAGGTGGAAAGCCGCGATCCGGCCCAGCTCAAACTGGCGGAAGCGACCTACCGCGCCGCCGCCGACACTTCGTCCCGGGCCCAGGCCCGCCTGGGCCGCCTGCTGGTGGCCAAGCCCGGCGCCAGTGCAGCCGAACACCGCGAAGCCGAAGGCCTGTTGAAAAAGGCCTTCGCCAATGGTGAAGGCAACACCCTGATCGCCCTGGCGATGCTCTACCTGCAATTCCCCCAGAGCTTCCCCGAGGTCAACGCCCAGCAACAGATCAGCCAATGGCGCAACGCCGGCTACCCGGAAGCGGGCCTGGCGCAAGTGCTGCTCTACCGCACCCAGGACAGCTACGACCAGCATCTGGACGAGGTGGAAAAGATCTGCAAGAGCGCGCTCAACAGCAGCGACATCTGCTACGTCGAGCTGGCCACCGTGTACCAGAAACGCGCCCAGCCAGACCAGCAGGCCGCCCTGCTCAAGCAACTGCAAACCGCCTACAGCCGTGGCGCGGTCGGTGCCCAACGGGTCGACAGCGTGGCCCGGGTGCTCAGCGATGCGAGCCTCGGCCAGCCGGATGAAAAGACCGCGCAAGCGCTGCTCGAGCAGATCGCCCCCGGCTACCCGGCGTCCTGGGTCAGCCTGGCGCAATTGCTCTACGACTTCCCCGCCCTGGGCGACGTCAAGCAGATGATGGAATACCTGGACAACGGCCGCGCCGCCGACCAGCCCCGCGCCGAACTGCTGCTGGGCAAGCTCTACTACGAAGGCAAATGGGTGCCGGCCGATGCCAAACAGGCCGAAGCGCACTTCCAGAAAGCCGTCGGCAAGGAAGTCGCCGCCGATTACTACCTGGGGCAGATCTATCGCCGGGGCTACCTCGGCCAGGTCTACTCGCAAAAGGCCCTCGACCACCTGCTCAAGGCCGCCCGCAACGGCCAGAACAGCGCCGACTTCGCCATCGCCCAACTGTTTTCCCAGGGCCGTGGGACCAAGCCCGACCCGCTCAATGCCTACGTGTTCAGTCAACTGGCCAAAGCCCAGGACACCCCACTGGCCAATGAGCTGGCCCAACAACTCGACGCACAGCTGCCGCCTGCCCAACGCCCCGATGCCCAGCGCCTGTTGCAACAGGAACAGCGCCTGCGCGGGACCCTGAGCCGCAACCCGCTGGACCTGCGACAAGTCCTGCAGGAAGGCGACCGCGAGGAAAAAACCTTATGACTCTCAATCCTTTCGTCAAGGCCGGTATCGGCCTGAGCTTTGCCCTGCTCTGGTCCTGCCCGAGCCTGGCGGCGATCACCGAGACCAAGAACTTCGGCCTCGAAGTGAAAATCACCGGTCAATCCGAAGACGACCGCGACCTCGGCACCCTCAAGGGTGGCGACGTCAACGGCATCGGCCTGGACCTGCGGCCGTGGGTCTACGGCGAGCGCGGCAACTGGAGCGCCTACGCCATGGGCCAGGCCGTGACCGCCAGCGACATCATTGAAACCGACACCCTGCAACAGGCCGATGCCAGCCAGGAAACCTCGAGCAACGACGCCCGCAAGCCGGACAAAAGCTACCTGGCCCTGCGGGAATTCTGGGTCGGCTACAAGGGCCTGACCCCTTATCCGGGCGAGATGCTGAAACTCGGTCGCCAGCGCCTGCGCAATGACGACGGGCAATGGCGCGACACCAATATCGAGGCGCTGAACTGGACCTTCGACACCACCCTGCTGCGGGCCAACCTGGGCGCCGCCGAGCGCTTCAGCGAATACCGCACCGACCTCACCGAACTCGCGCCCCAGGACAAGGACCGCCTGCATGTTTACGGCGACGTCGCCTACCAGTGGACACCCGGCCAGTGGCTCGGCGTACGCGCCCACCACACCCATGACGACGGCAAGCTCGACTACCCGACACCCGGCGTCGTCGCCGACCCGCTGGACAAAAAGGCCAACGGCGACCTGACCTGGCTCGGTCTGGAAGCCGACAGCGATGCCTACAATTTCAAAAACACCAACACCGTCAACTACTGGGCCAGCCTGACCGGCATGAGCGGCCACCGCGACAGCGTCAACCCGCTCAACGCCGACGGCAGCCGCCCCGTGGATGCCAGCCAGGGCAGCCATATCAACGGCTGGGCCACCGACCTCGGCGTGCGTCTGCGCCTCGACCCGAACTGGCAGGTCGGCGCCGCCTATGCCCGCGCCAGCGGCGACTACGAACAGAACGGCCTGGAAAGCAACCGCTCGAACTTCACCGGCACCCGTTCGCGGACCCACCGTTTCGGCGAAGCCTTCCGTGGCGAAATGAACAACCTGCAGACCGCCACCCTGTTCGGCTCCTGGCAGCTGCGCGAAGACTATGACGCGAGCCTGATCTACCACAAGTTCTGGCGCGTCGACGGGCAAAAGGACGTCGGCAGCAACGGCATCAACGCCGTACAGGGCAACTACGACGACGCCACCGGCGCCCTGCTCTCCAGCGCCTCGCTGCCGTTGCAGGACGGCAAGAAAGACCTGGGCCAGGAAGTCGACCTGGTGCTGACCAAGTACTTCAAGCAAGGCCTGCTGCCGGCGGCCCTGAGTCAGTCCATCGACGAACCTTCGGCGCTGGTGCGCTTTCGCGGCGGCGTGTTCAAGCCCGGCGATGCCTACGGCAAGAACGTCGATTCCTATATGCACCGCGCGTTTGTCGACGTGATCTGGCGCTTCTGATGCAGACCGCCAAGGGAGTGACCGAGATGAACCACAGCGCCCTGCAAGGCTCGCTCAGCGTATGGGCCGGCGCCCTGCTGCTGGCCAGTAGCGCGGCCTTTGCCAGCGTCGACGTGCCGCCGGTTAAAACCGGGCACGCACCGATCCTGGCCAAGGAACTGCAACAGGCCAAGACCTACACCGTTGGCAGCGCGCCGACCGCGCCGCTGCACCTGGAAAAACCCAAGCTGCCGGACCTGCGCGGCTACACCGCCGAGGCCGTCGCGGCGAAGATCGTGCGCAGCCAACCGGGCAAGATCAGCGTCCGCCGGATGATGCAGGAAGACGCCCTGAAGGACTTTATCGGCGGTGACAACAAGATGGCCGAATGGGTGGTCCGTCAGCACGGCATTCCCCAGGCGATCTTTATCGACGACGGCTATATCAACCTCAAGGACCTGAGCAAGAAACTGCCCAAGCAATACATCAGCGAAACCTCGCCGGGGGTGTTCCTGGCCAGGCTGCCGATCGTGGTCGGACGCAAGGGCATCCTTGAAATCGACAAACAGACCCAGGAACTGCGCCTGTCCCAGGAAGGCGGTGCGTTCCTGATCAACGACGGCCAGCTGTTTATCCGCGACACCAGGGTCACCGGCTGGCGCGAAGCGGACAACGGCCCGGCGACCTTCCGTTCGCCCAAGGAGTTCCGCCCGTTCCTGCTGGCCTGGGGCGGCACCGAGACCTATATCGTCAACAGCCGGATGGCCAGCTTCGGCTACGCCAACAGCAAGTCCTATGGCGTGAGTATTTCCCAGTACACGCCGAACATGGCCAAGGTGCTCAAGCGGCCCGAGCCGACCGGCTGGATCATCGGTTCCGAGTTCTCGGACATGTGGTACGGCTTCTACTGCTACGAGACCCGTGACTTCGTGCTCAAGGGCAACATCTACCGCGACAACATCGTCTACGGCATCGACCCCCACGACCGTTCCCATGGGCTGATCATCGCCGACAACACGGTGCACGGGACCAGGAAAAAGCACGGCATCATCATTTCCCGGGAGGTGAACAACAGCTTCATCTTCAACAACCGCAGCTACGACAACCACCTCTCGGGCCTGGTGATCGACCGTAACAGCGTCAACAACCTGGTCGCCTACAACCAGATCTACACGAACCATAGCGACGGCATCACCCTCTACGAGAGCGCCGACAACCTGATCTACGCCAACAAGGTGATCGGCAACAAGCGCCACGGCATCCGCATCCGCAACAGCGTGAATATCCGCCTGTACGAGAACGTCGCCATGGCCAACGGCCTGACCGGGGTCTACGGCCATATCAAGGACCTGAGCGACACCGACCGCGACATCGAGCTCGACCCGTTCGACGCCGAGGTCTCGCTGATCGTGGTCGGCGGCGAACTGGCCGGCAACGGCAGCGGCCCGCTGTCCATCGACTCGCCGTTGAGTGTCGAGTTGTACCGGGTCTCCATGCTCGCCCCGACAAAAAACAGCGGCATCAGCTTCAGCGGGATTCTCGGCGAGCGCCAGGATGAAATTCTCGACCTGCTGGTGCGCCAGCAGAAAGCCGTGCTGATCGACCCCGTCGAACGCCAGACACCCCTGCGGGATTGAGGACGACCTTTATGAACCCACACCTGATCAAACTGCTCGGCCTGTCGGGCCTGGCCGCGGCGATCTTCGCCGCCAGCGGCAACCTCATGGCCGAGGAAGTCCAGGCGCCGAATTTTACCGCCGAGCCCTGCTGCAGCCTGTGCCCGGCAGCCCATGACGCGAAAAACTACGTCAGCCGCTACCAGCAGAACTTCACCACCCTGGTCCAGGCCCAGGGCGACTGGCTGTTCCGGACCCAGGAAGACCTGCGCACCGAGTTCGACACCAGCCCCGCCGGCTACCGGCGCCTGCAACAACTGCACGATGCCTTCAAGAGCAAGGGCGTGGAGTTGGTGGTGGTCTACCAGCCGACCCGTGGCCTGGTGGATCGCAACAAACTGTTCCCGGCCGAGCGCGCCAAGTTCGACTATGAAAAAGCCCTGGGCAACTACCAGGCGATGCTCGGACGCTTCGCCAGGATGGGCTACCACGTGCCGGATCTGTCACCGCTGACCAACGAGCAGCAGGCCCACGATTTCTACTTCCGTGGCGACCAGCACTGGACTCCGTACGGCGCCGAGCGCACCGCGAAGATCGTTGCCGAGACGGTGAAAAAGATGCCGGGCTTTGCCGACATTCCCCACCGTGAATTCGAGACCAAGGTCTCCGGGCGCATGGGCAAGACCGGCACCCTGCACAACATGGCCGGCCAGCTCTGCGGCACCAGCTACGCGATCCAGTACATGGAACAGTTCAGCACCGAGCCCAAGGGCGAAGCGGCGGACGGCGACCTGTTCGGCGATGCCGGCAACCCGCAGATCACCCTGGTGGGCACCAGCCACAGCGGCAAGAACTACAACTTCGCCGGCTTCCTGCAGCAGTACATCGGCGCCGACATCCTCAACGTCGCCTTCCCCGGTGGCGGCCTGGAAGGCTCGATGCTGCAGTACCTGGGCAGCGAGGCGTTCCAGAAGACCCCGCCGAAGGTGCTGATCTGGGAATTCTCGCCGCTGTATCGCCTCGACCAGGAAACCATCTACCGGCAGATGATGGCCCTGCTCGACAACGGCTGTGAAGGCAAGACCGCCGAGATGAGCGCCAGCAGCACGCTCAAGACGGGCAAGAACGAACTGCTGGTCAACAGCAACAACCGCGACCTGCGCAACAGCGGGCACCAGGTCGATATCCGCTTCGCCGACACCTCGGTGAAAACCCTGCACGCCACCCTCTGGTACATGAACGGTCGCCACGAGGACATCAAGATCGAGAAACCGCAAACCTCCGACACCGACGGACGTTTCGCCTTTGAACTGCGCACCGACGAAGACTGGGCCAACCAGAACCTGCTGGCCGTCGAAGTCCAGGGCCCGGAAGCGGGCACCGCGCCGCAGCAAGTCGAGGCGAAGATCTGCAAACGCAACGTATTCCCCAGCGCCGAGCCCCATGTGGCACAGGCCGGGTTATGAGGAGCCTACCGATGAAACTGCGCACACTGCTTGCCCCTTCGCTGCTCGGCCTGGCGATCATCGCCGGCTCGGCCCAGGCCGCCGCGCCACTGCGTCCACCCCAGGGCTACCTGGCCGCCATCGACAAGGTCAAGGCCAGCGACAATAGCGACGGCTGCGACACCATGCCCCCGCCCTACACCGGCTCGTTGCAGTTCCGCAGCAAATACGAGGGTTCCGACAAGGCCCGCTCGACACTGAATGTGCAGTCGGAAAAAGCCTTTCGCGACACCACGTCCGACATCACCAGGATGGAACGCGGTACCAGCAAGCGGGTGATGCAATTCATGCGCGACGGTCGCCCGGACCAGTTGAGCTGCACCCTGAACTGGCTGACCGCCTGGGCCCAGGCCGATGCGCTGATGTCCAAGGACTTCAACCACACCGGCAAGTCCATGCGCAAATGGGCGTTGGGCAGCATGGCCTCGGCCTATATCCGCCTGAAGTTCTCCGACTCCCGTCCGCTGGCGACCCACCAGAAGGAAGCGCAACTGATCGAGGCCTGGTTCAGCAAGATGGCCGACCAGGTGATCAGCGACTGGGACAACCTGCCGCTGGAAAAAACCAACAACCACTCGTACTGGGCGGCCTGGTCGGTGATGGCGACAGCAATCGCCACCGACCGTCGCGACCTGTTCGACTGGTCGGTGAAGGAATACAAGATCGGCGCCAACCAGGTCGATGCGCAGGGGTTCCTGCCCAATGAGCTCAAGCGTCAACAGCGGGCCTTGGCTTATCACAACTATGCGTTGCCGCCGCTGGCGATGATCGCCAGTTTTGCCCTGGCCAATGGCGTGGACCTGCGCCAGGAAAACAATGGTGCTCTGAAGCGCCTGGGTGATCGGGTGCTGGCCGGCGTGAAGGATCCCGAGGAGTTCCAGGCCAGGAACGGCAAGGAACAGGACATGACCGACCTCAAGGTCGACTCGAAATTTGCCTGGCTGGAACCGTACTGCAGCCTCTACACATGCGCGCCGGAGGTGCTTGAACACAAACATGCGATGCAACCGTTCAAGACCTTCCGCCTGGGCGGCGACCTGACCAAGGTCTACGACCCGACGCACGAGAAGGGCAACCAGTAGCACCAGGCACACCGCTTTTTTTGTGGGAGCCGGCTTGCTGGCGATAGCGGCCGAACAGGCGATGCAAGGCTCATGGGCCTCATCGCTGGCAAGCCAGCTCCTACAGGGGATCGTGGTGGATTCGGATGTGATGCACCCCCCAATTTCCATGGGGGGTTTGGGGGGGCTTCGGCCCTTGACCGTTGACGAAACAAGGAGAGCTCGGGATGGTCTTTTCATCCAACGTATTCCTGTTCCTGTTCCTGCCGATCTTTCTCGGCCTGTACTACTTGAGCGGGCAACGCTATCGCAACCTGCTGTTGCTGATCGCCAGCTACGTGTTCTACGCCTGGTGGCGGGTCGACTTCCTGGCGCTGTTCGCCGGCGTCACCCTGTGGAACTACTGGATCGGCCTCAAGGTCGGCGCCGCCGGCGTGCGCAGCAAACCGGCCCAACGCTGGCTGCTGCTGGGCGTCGCCGTCGACCTGGGCATCCTCGGCTACTTCAAGTACGCCAACTTCGGCGTCGACAGCCTCAACGCGATCATGACCTCGTTCGGTCTCGAACCCTTTATCCTGACCCACGTGCTGCTGCCGATCGGTATCTCGTTCTACATCTTCGAGTCCATCAGCTACATCATCGACGTCTATCGCGGCGACACCCCGGCGACCCGCAACCTGATCGACTTCGCGGCCTTCGTGGCGATCTTCCCGCACCTGATCGCCGGCCCCGTGCTGCGCTTTCGCGACCTCGCCGACCAATTCAACAACCGCACCCACACCCTCGACAAATTCTCCGAGGGCGCCACGCGGTTCATGCAGGGCTTTATCAAGAAAGTCTTTATCGCCGACACCCTGGCGGTGGTCGCTGACCATTGCTTCGCCCTGCAACACCCGACCACCGGCGATGCCTGGCTCGGCGCCCTGGCCTACACCGCGCAGCTGTACTTCGACTTCTCCGGCTACAGCGACATGGCCATCGGCCTGGGCCTGATGATGGGCTTCCGCTTTATGGAGAACTTCAAGCAACCCTATATCAGCCAGTCGATCACCGAGTTCTGGCGTCGCTGGCATATCAGCCTGTCGACCTGGCTACGGGACTACCTCTACATCACCCTGGGCGGCAACCGCAAAGGCACGCTGACCACCTACCGCAACCTGTTCCTGACCATGCTGCTCGGCGGCCTGTGGCACGGCGCCAACCTCACCTACATCGTCTGGGGTGCCTGGCACGGCCTGTGGCTGGCGCTTGAAAAAGCCCTGGGCATCGACACCTCGCCACGCCGTTTCAACCCGATCCGCTGGGCCCTGACCTTCCTGCTGGTGATCATGGGCTGGGTGATCTTCCGTTCGGAAAACCTCCACGTCGCAGCACGTATGTACGGCGCCATGTTCAGCTTCGGCGAGTGGTCGCTGTCGGAACTCAACCGCGCCAGCCTCACCGGCCTGCAAGTGGCGACCCTGGTGCTGGCCTACGCGACCCTGGTGTTCTTCGGCCTGCGGGACTTCTACAGCAACCCGCCCGCCGCCAAGGCCAAACCCGCCGATGGCCCGGCCAGCGCACAACCCGGCCTGATCAAGGCCGTCCCCGGCGAAGCAGCCGGCAGCATTCATGAACCCGGCTACAGCGTCGGCAGCGAGGCCCAGGTGCAACCGGCCTACTGGGTCGCCGACTGGCCGCGCTACCTGATGCGCACCCTGGTGCTGCTGCTGTTTATCGCCTCGATTCTCAAACTCTCGGCGCAAAGCTTCTCGCCGTTCCTCTACTTCCAATTCTGAGGGAGCCGACCATGACCCGCTCATTACGCATCCTCTACATCGCCCTGTTCCTCGCCACCTTGCTGGCGCTGGGGCTGTGGTCGCTGCGCAGCTTTATCGGCTTCAGCACCAACGCCGACGCCACCCTGCTCGACGGGCGCTGGGCCAAGGCGGTGGAAACCCGTTACGACGGCGAATTCCCGATCAAGCGCCTGGGCACCAACCTCTGGGCCGCGCTGGACTTCAAGCTGTTCAACGAAGGCCGTCCCGGCGTGGTGCTGGGCCGCGACCAGTGGCTCTACAGCGACGAGGAATTCAACCCCATCGCCGGCGAGCAGCAGAACCTGCAAGGCAACTACGCCCTGGTCGAAGGCGTGCGCCAGACCCTCAAGGCCAAGGGCGTGAAGCTGGTGATGGCGATCGTTCCGGCCAAGGTCCGCCTGTACCCGGAACACCTGGGCGATGTCCGTCCGGCGAGCATCCACGCCAACCTCTACCAGGACTTCCACGCCCGGGTCGCCGCCGAGCGGATCCTCGCCCCCGACCTGCTGGGCCCGCTGCAACAGGCCAAGGCCCAAGGCCGGCAAGTATTCCTGCGCACCGACACCCACTGGACCCCGGACGGCGCGCAGATCGCCGCGACCCAACTGGCCGACGCCATCAGCCAGCACGCCCCGCTCAGTGGCGAGCCGCAGCGCTTTGTCACCGAAGCCGAGAAGACCGAACAGCACAAGGGCGACCTGACCCTGTTCCTGCCGCTGGACCCGCTGTTCAGCAACCTGATGCCGCCCCAGGAGCCCCTGGAAAAACGCACCACTCGCGCGGTTGACGATCAGCCGGCCGGCGAAGACGCATTGTTCGCCAACACCGAAGTCCCGGTGGCGCTGATCGGCACCAGCTACAGCGCCAACCCGAACTGGAACTTCGTCGGCGCGCTGAAACAGGCCCTGCACCGCGACGTGGTGAATTACGCCGAAGACGGCCACGGCCCGATCCTGCCGATGCTCGCCTACCTGGAAAGCGACGCCTTCAAGAACAGCCCGCCGCAGCTGCTGATCTGGGAATTCCCGGAGCGCTACCTGCCGGTCAACAACGAAATCGGCGATGCCGACCCGCAGTGGGTCGCGCAACTGAAAGCCGCTGGAATCCGTCAACAGAACCTGGTCCAGAACACACCTAAATCCGAGTCGCCTGTACGGGCGCAAAACTGAAAGAGGTACTTACCATGACCTTCAACATCACTCGTAAAAACACTCAACCGCGCATGGTCAAAACCCTGGCCCTGGCTGCCGGCCTGAGCCTGCTGTCCCTGCCGGTCTGGGCTGGCGGCGATGCCGCGCTGTACGGCCCGGTCGCGCCGAAAGGCTCGAGCTTTGTGCGTATCTACAACGCCAGCAACCAGGAAGTCAGCGCCACCATCGGCGCCACTGCGATCAATGACGTCGCGCCGCTGGCCAGCAGTGATTTCAGCTTTATGCCCGGCGGCGACTACAGCGCCAAGGTCGGCAGCCAGGCCCTGCCGCTGAAACTGGCCGCCGAGCACTATTACACCCTGGTCAACAACGCTGGCGGCCAGCCGCAACTGATCGAAGAGCCGCCGTTCAAGAACAAGCAGAAGTCCTTGGTGCGGGTGCAGAACCTGAGTGACAAGGCCCTGACCCTGAAGACCGCCGACGGCAAGACCGACGTGGTCCAGGCGGTGGCGGCCAAAGGTCGCGGAGAGCGCGAGATCAACCCGGTGAAAGTCAGCTTTGCGCTGTACGACGGCGGCACCAAGGTCAGCGACCTCAAGCCGGTGGCCCTGGAGCGCGGCGAAGCGGCGGTGCTCTACGTCACGGGCAACGGCAGCAACCTGTCGCCGGTCTGGGTCAAGCGCCCGGTTTCGACCCGCTAATGAATTCGCCAGGCGAACACAAACCTCATGCCCTCCGCTGATGCCCCTGTGGAAGCCCAACCTGTGGGAGCGGAGCTTGCCCGCGAAGAGGCCCTTAAGAGCGCTAAAAGCTTCGCGGGCAAGCTCCGCTCCCACACAAACAGCGCCCCCATAAGGAATGCGGTCACCTTGAGCCCTTCGCCCGGCCCGAAACAACAACAAGAGTGAAACGACAGAACGCAGTAGCTCTAACCCATAGATCGCTTAAAGGAGTAACACCATGATTCCAGTAATCCTCTCAGGTGGTAGCGGCTCACGTCTTTGGCCGCTTTCGCGCAAGCAGTTTCCCAAGCAATTCCTCGCCCTTACCGGCAAGGAAACGCTGTTCCAGCAAACCCTCGAACGCCTGGTATTCGACGGCATGGAAAGCCCTATCGTGGTCTGCAACCTGGACCACCGTTTTATCGTCAACGAACAACTGAGCAGCCGTCAGCTCACCACCCAGCGCATCCTGATGGAGCCCTTTGGCCGCAACACCGCCCCGGCCGTGGCCCTGACCGCCATGCTGCTGGTCAACGAGGGCCGCGACGAACTGATGCTCGTCCTCCCCGCCGACCACGTGCTCGACGACCAGAAAGCCCTGCAACGCGCCCTGGCCCTGGCCACGGTCGCCGCCGAGCGCGGTGAAATGGTGCTGTTCGGCGTCCCGGCAACCAAACCGGAAACCGGCTACGGCTACATCAAGTCGAGCAACGATGCGCTGCTGCCGGAGGGTGTCAGCCGGGTCTCGCAGTTCGTCGAGAAGCCCGATGAAAAACGTGCCATCGAGTTCGTCGAAGCCGGCGGTTACTTCTGGAACAGCGGCATGTTCCTGTTCCGCGCCAGCCGCTTCCTCGAAGAGCTGAAAAAGCACGACCCGGACATCTACGACACCTGCCTGCTGACCCTGGAGCGCAGCACCCGTGACGGCGACGGCGTGATCCTCGACGAAGCCACCTTTGCCCAGTGCCCGGACAACTCCATCGACTATGCGGTAATGGAAAAAACCCAGCGCGCCTGCGTGGTGCCATTGAGCGCCGGCTGGAGTGACGTGGGTTGCTGGTCATCGTTGTGGGAGGTGCATGAAAAGGACGAAAACGGCAACGTCAGCAAAGGCGACGTGGTGATCCAGGACAGCCGCAACTGCATGATCCACGGCAACGGCAAGCTGGTCTCGGTGATCGGCCTGGAAGACATCGTCGTGGTCGAAACCAAGGACGCCATGATGATCGCCCACAAGGACAAGGTTCAGGGCGTGAAACAGATGGTCAACACCCTCAACGAACAGGGCCGCAGCGAAACCCAGAACCACTGCGAGGTCTACCGGCCCTGGGGTTCCTATGACTCGGTGGACATGGGCGGGCGTTTCCAGGTCAAGCACATCTCGGTCAAGCCGGGGGCGTGCCTGTCGTTGCAGATGCACCACCACCGCGCCGAACACTGGATCGTGGTCAGCGGCACGGCCGAGGTGACCTGCGACGAGAAGGTGTTTCTGCTGTGCGAGAACCAGTCGACGTACATCCCGATTGCTTCGGTGCACCGCCTGCGTAATCCGGGGAAGATTCCGCTGGAGATTATCGAGGTGCAGTCCGGTAGTTACCTGGGTGAAGATGATATCGAGCGGTTTGAGGATGTGTATGGGCGTTCGACGGCACCTGAGCAGGAGGTGAAAACCATCGTCCAGTAGGCAACACAGCGTCACTCCCCCGCTTACCGGCTGCGCCCCCCTATCCGCAGTCGGTAAGAGGGGGCTTTACCCGCAGCACCTTGGATGCTTTCCTGCGCCTATCGCTGATAAACACTATTAAATCTACGGCTAAGAAACATCGCTGACAATGCGAGACTGTCTGCGTTACGAGCGGCCATATAAGTACGTAAGCGCGGAGTCGTTTGATGAGCAGCTAAAGCAGCCTGCTTGCTCATAGTAGCGCCTGTAAAGTTGCCCGCACTCTGACTCTGCCACTCGTTCACCAACGCAGTGAAACTTCTTGACGTAGACTTAATCTCCTCCAACTTAATTCGTCCACGCACAGTAATATTCGAAGAATTCACCCTCACAGAAGAGGGCTTCCTTTCGTTTAAATAATAGAAATCATTAGTACTCGCCCCCACACCTGAAAACCGATTAACGCGGGCCAAATGACTGGCCTCATGAATTAAAACAGAAACTTTGGCAAAATTCGATCTACGTTCAAACGCATCACCAATAAATATATGCCCTGCAAAATCAGAAGGATCAACCGAAGCAACATCATCCTTTGAACCTCCTTCGACCCTGATAATCTTACCTCTACCAAACCCGGTATTATGGTATTGCCTTAGCATCTTTTCAGTCCTCTCCCACGCGCCCACAATAGTTTGATGTTCATGAGCATGATCAACACCAAAAAAATCCTGCAACATAGAAGTACTCAGATCAGGTCGATTTTCCAGCAGCCAGCGAGCTTCCTGCAGTGCAAGTGGTGCTTCAAACAAAACGTCAGCCACCGCTTTCCGCTCATCAGGCTCAAAGGCGTCCAGACCATAAGCTGTGACATATTCATTATTTCTCTCGGCAATCTCGTCAATATCCTCTTTCCTTTCGCTCATTGCCCGAGGAGGATTCGCCCGAAAATGTGCCAGCTGTTGATCATCCACTCCCCATAATCCGCTTTGATCAATACGACCCGTGGGCTTTCCTCGAACAAATGCATATACATTCAAACCATCCACATCCCCTTCGGGATCCGGATTGATCCAGCGCTGCAACCACGGCGCGTAATACCTCAGCCCATAATAATAAAGCCCCGTCGCATCACGTTCCTTGCCCGAGTAGCGTACTGTCTTGTAACCCGCCTCCACCTCGCTACGTCCGGCAAACCAGGCCGTACTGCCGTAGGGGTGATAGGTTTCCTGGCTGATCACCTCGGCCTCACTGTCCAGCTCCAGGCTGCTGGAACCCAGATGGTCGGTCAGGTTGTAGCGGTATTGATTATTGGCGATGCCAGACGGTGGTGGTGTTTCCCAGTGCAGCACCTGCATGGCACTGCGTCCGGCCTGTACGCAGATCACTTGCAGCACTTCACCGATGCCTTCACGAGTGCGGATTTCCAGGCCCGGCAAGTAGCGGACTTCCGAC
>NZ_JALLIZ010000020.1:0-126599 GCF_023242345.1 Pseudomonas sp. MWU12-2037
AGGCCCTTGAGCCTTGTGTTGTCTGTCCGGCCGCTATCGCCAGCAAGCTGGCTCCTACAGTAGATCGCATTCCTCTGTAGGGGGAGCGGTGGCTTCAGCGGCGCTGTACGAAAAACATACAGTCTCGCGCAGCCCTTTCCCCATAAGACCTGCAGCGCATTTCACTCAGGTTATCCACAGGCGGTTCCACAGCCATTGTGGGTAAGCCCAGGCTTCAGTGACAACCTGATGACGCCCAGACCTTCCGCGCGCTGTGGTGCAGGATCCCGTGGCGCCGGGCCAGGGCCTGGCGATCCTTGCTGTAGCCACCGCCGATCACCCCGACCACCGGGATATCCCGGCCCAGGCAATGGCGCAGGACACTTTCATCCCGGGCGGCCAGCCCTTCATCGGTGAGTTTCAGGTAACCCAGGGCATCGTCCTTGTGCACATCCACGCCGGCGTCATACAGCACCAGGTCCGGCTGGTAGAGCGGCAGCAGGTAGTTCAACGCGTCATCCACCACCTTGAGGTAGTCGCCGTCACCCATGCCCATCGGCAAGGGGATATCCCAATCGCTGTGGGCCTTGCGCGCCGGGAAGTTTTTCTCGCAGTGCAGGGACACCGTGATGGCGTCCGCGGTGTCTTCCAGAATGCGCGCGGTGCCGTCGCCCTGGTGCACGTCGCAGTCGAAGATCAGCACCCGGCCCACGCGGCCGCTTTCCAGCAGGTAGCGGCTGATGACTGCCAGGTCGTTGAAAATGCAGAAACCCGCCGGGTGATCGTAATGGGCATGGTGGGTGCCGCCCGCCAGGTGGCAGGCCAGGCCGTGCTCCAGCGCCTGTTCGGCGGCCAGCAGCGAGCCGCCCACCGCGCGCACGGTGCGCCGCGCCAGGGCCTCGTTCCAGGGCAGGCCAAGGCGGCGCTGGTCTTCGCGGGACAGTTCGCCGGCCATATAGCGCTCGATGTAGCCACGGTCGTGGGCCAGGGCGAGGATATCCACAGGGCAGATGGCCGGGCGCAGCAGATCGGCGTCCCGGGTCAGGCCGCTGTCCACCAGGTGGTCGCGCAGCAGGCGGAATTTGTCCATGGGAAAGCGATGGTCCGCGGGGAAGTCCGGGCTGTAATCATCGTGGTAGATCAAAGGCAACGGCATGGCGAATTCATGTAGGAAGGAGTGAAGGATCTTATCAGCGCGATACACTGACGAGCAGGGAGTCCGTGTTGAAAGAATCCGGAGAGAGAATTGATGGGGCCGATACTGGAACTTGAGAGTGCACGCTTGCTGTTGCGCCAGTGGCGCGACGAGGACTTGCCGGAGTTTGCCCGGATGTGTGCCGATCCTCAGGTGATGCGCTATTTTCCGACAGTCCTCAACCGTCTGGAAAGTGCCGCGCTGATCGGTCGGATTCGCGGGCACTTCGCCGAATACGGCTTTGGCCTCTGGGCGCTGGAACGCAAGGACACCGGGGCCTTTATCGGCCTGACCGGGCTGATGCAGGTGAACTTCGAGGCCACCTTCACCCCGGCGGTGGAGATCGCTTGGCGCCTGTCCAGCGAGCACTGGGGCCTGGGTTATGCCAGCGAGGCGGCCTGGACCGCCTTGCGCTGCGGTTTCGAGCGCCTGTCCCTGGACGAGGTCGTGGCCTTTACCAGCGAGAGCAATACGGCATCGCAGAAGGTCATGCAGGCCATCGGCATGCATTACGACCCGCAATCGGACTTCGAGCATCCGAAGCTGGCCGACGATCATCCGTTGCGCCGCCACGTGCTCTACCGCATCAACCACGCGCAATGGCTGCGCACCCTGCAAGGATAACCCCGGGGTTGGCCGATCCGCTGCACCGCCGGGAGCGACAAAGGCTGTATCATTCGAGGCCTGTGGCCAGCGTGCCGGCCACACAAGCACGGATGGCTTGATATCGTCGTTAAGTGAACAGTATTGCCCTGTGTGAGGAGCGTTTGAATGAGCCAAGTGCTGGAAGACCTGGTCGACTTGCTGACCCTGGAACCGATTGAAGAAAACCTGTTTCGCGGCCGCAGCCAGGACCTGGGCTTTCGCCAGTTGTTCGGTGGCCAGGTGCTGGGCCAGTCGTTGTCGGCGGCCAGCCAGACGGTCGAGCAAGCGCGGCATGTGCATTCGATGCACGGTTATTTCCTGCGCCCGGGCGATGCCGGCTTGCCGGTGGTCTACTCGGTCGACCGGGTGCGCGACGGCGGCAGCTTCAGCACGCGGCGCGTCACGGCGATCCAGAAGGGCCAGCCGATCTTCACCTGCAGCGCCTCGTTCCAGTACGACGAGGAAGGTTTCGAGCACCAGAGCAGCATGCCCCAGGTCGTCGGGCCGGAGAACCTGGCCACGGAGCTGGAGCTCACCCAGCAACGCGCGCACCTGATTCCCGAACATATGCGTGAAAAACTCCTGTGCCCCAAGCCCATCGAAGTGCGCCCGGTCACCGAGAAGGACCCTTACAACCCGCAGCCGTCGGACCCGGTGAAGTACGTCTGGTTCCGTGCCGATGGGGCATTGGCCGACTCGCCGGCACTGCATAAGTATCTGCTGGCCTACGCTTCGGACTTCGGTCTGCTGACCACGTCCTTGCTGCCCCATGGCAAGTCGGTGTGGCAGAAGGATATGCAGGTCGCCAGTCTTGATCATGCCTTGTGGTTCCATGCCGATCTGCGCGCTGACGACTGGTTGCTCTATGCCATGGACAGCCCGTGGGCCGGCAATTCCCGCGGATTTTCCAGAGGGAGCGTGTACAACCGCGCCGGTGTGCTGGTGGCATCGGTGACCCAGGAAGGCTTGATCCGTCATCGCAAGGATTGGGCATGAGTCTGTCCGAGGTACGTCATTGGGTGTTCGATATGGACGGCACCCTGACCGTGGCCGTGCACGATTTCGCTGCGATTCGTGTGGCCCTGTCAATTCCGCCGGAGCACGATATCCTCACGCATCTGGCGGCGTTGCCGGCGGATGAGGCCGCGGCCAAGCATGCCTGGTTGCTGGAGCATGAGCGGGATCTGGCGTTGGGTTCCAAGCCGGCGGTGGGGGCGGTGGAGCTGGTGCGTGAGTTGGCCGGGCGCGGTTATCGCCTGGGTATCCTGACGCGCAATGCCCGCGAGTTGGCCCATGTGACACTGGAGGCCATTGGTTTGGCGGACTGTTTTGCCGAGGCCGATGTGCTGGGTCGCGATGAAGCACCGCCCAAGCCGCATCCGGGCGGTTTGCTGAAATTGGCCGAAGCCTGGGAGGTGGCGCCGAGCGAGATGGTGATGGTCGGTGACTATCGTTTCGACCTGGATTGCGGGCGAGCGGCGGGGGCTCGGACCATATTGGTCAACCTGCCGGACAACCCATGGCCGGAGTTGACCGACTGGCATGCCGAGGATTGCGTGGCGCTTCGGCAGATGCTTTCGGCTTGAGGGCCTCTTCGCGGGCAAGCCCTGCTCCTACAGTTATTTGTCGTCCGCAAAATCTATGCACGACAGAAATTTGTAGGAGCAGGGCTTGTCGGGACGCCGCATCGCCGCGAAGACGTCAGTCCAGGCAACACATCCCTCGCTGCCTGTACCGTAAACCGCTAGCGCTGAAACAACGCCTTCTGCCCCTGCGGCGAAGTCAGCATCCCATCGCCGTTATGCCCAACCCCGGGCACCTCGACCAGCGTCTGCGTAAACCCTTGCGGATGACGCTGTTGCAGGTAGGCGAAATAGTTATGCCCACGAATCAACCGATACGCCCCCTGGGCCTCCGCGCCACAGCTCTTGTCCAGGGCCGGATGGTTCGGGTCGGTGTCCTGTTGCCCCAGCAGGTAGGTGATATCGCGCTGCACATAACCCTGCTCCAACTGCGCCGGTGATTGCCCCTTGGCGTAGTCCGGCAGGTTCTGCAGGCCATACTTCCAGTCGTTGAACCCCGGGCAACTCGCCGGGCTGAACCCCACCACTGGCCGCTGGGCGTTGAAATAGGCATAGGACGACGGGTTGGCGACCACATAGCGCAGCTTGACGCCGCTCCCCGCCAATTGCGCATCGCCATGCCCTACCAGCGCATAGCGTTGCACCACCTGGCCACCCCCGGAGTGCCCGGCGACGACCACTTCGCGCAGGGCCGGAAACTTCTTCCTGTTGCCCAGGCGCTGGAGCACTTCGTCCAGGGCCGCATAGGAGCTTATCGCCGAAGGCCCGGTCGATTCCGAACCGGCCATCCAGTCATCGCCGTGCCAGCGCAGCAGGTTGCCCGGCAGGTGATTGCCCCGCGCATCGCTTTCATTGAGGAACTGCGGGGCGATGATCAGGGTATTGCGGTCCTGGCCCGCCTGGGCCGCGGCGGTCTCCGCGCTCTGCAGATAGGTCATGGCGTTACGCAGCCGACCGTGGACGATGATCAGCACCCGTTCCACATCCGGCATCGGCCCCTGCCAATCGCGATTGAGCCCGACGCTCAATTCACCGGCCGACAACTTCAAGTGATTGGGGCTGACTTCGAGCCCGTGTTCCTTGGCCTGGGCCTGGGCGCCGATCACGCACATGCCCAACAACAATGACCCACACAGTATTTTTTTCATTTACAGACTCTTGGCGGCGAAGGTATCGCATTGGTTGAGTTGCCCTTGGGCGAAGCCGGTCTTGAACCAGCGCACCCGTTGCGCAGAGGTGCCGTGGGTGAAGGAGTCCGGCACCACGCGCCCCTGACCCTGCTGCTGGAGACGATCATCACCGATTGCGTTGGCGGCATTCAAGGCTTCTTCGATATCGCCGGGTTCCAGCCATTTCAGACGTTGCTGCGCGTGGTTGGCCCAGACCCCGGCCAGGCAATCGGCTTGCAGTTCCTGGCGGACCAGCAAGCCGTCGGCGCCTTCCATCTTTTGCCCTTGCTGGCGGGCCGCCTGCATCCTGGCGGACACGCCGAGCAGGTTTTGCACGTGATGGCCGACTTCGTGGGCGATCACATAGGCCTGGGCAAAATCCCCGGCAGCCTTGAAGCGCTGGGACATCTCGCGGAAAAAATCCAGGTCCAGGTAGACCTGTTGATCCGCCGGGCAATAGAACGGTCCTGTGGCGGAGGAGGCCAGGCCGCAGGCGGAGGCGACCCGTCCGTGGAACAGCACCAGTGTCGGGTCTTTGTATTGACGACCGGCCTGCTGGAAGATCTGGCCCCAGGTGTCTTCGGTGTCCCCGAGAATGGCCCGGACGAAGTCCGCCTGCTCATCGTTGGCCGGCGGTGCCTGGCGGGTTGGCTGAGTGGCGGGGGCTAAAGGTTGCTGGCTGAGGTGGTTGCTGAGTTCTCCGAGAATCTGCATGGGGTCCTGGCCCGTGAGCAGACCGATGCCGACGATCAACACGACGGCGCCCAGGCTCAAGCCTTTGCCACCGCCGAAACGCAGACCGCCACTCCCGGCATTGCTGTCATCGCGAGCATCCACCACGTTGTCGCTGCGCCGTCCTTTTCTCCAGAGCATGTGGGAATCCTCTTGTTGCTGTCGCAATGAGTGTTGCTGCTGGGGCGGGTGAGCGCCAGTCCGGTCGTCAGGCCGTTTCGGCCCGCCACTTGACGCTTTTTCATCCAGGGAGAATACTCGGTAAAAATTCATATAGATGACTGGATAACTACAAGAATGAATGCCCTTTCCAGCGACGAACGCCTGCCCCTTTATCAACGTCTGCGTGACGAACTGGCCCGGCAAATAGCCAACAACCGCTGGCGCCCGGGTGAGGCGATTCCCACCGAAACGGTGCTGGCCGGCGAGTACCAGCTGTCCATCGGTACCGTGCGCAAGGCCATCGACAAGCTGGTGGAGGAGGGCATTCTCGAACGCCATCAAGGCCGCGGCACCTTTATCCGTCGCCCGCAGTTCCAGTCTTCGCTGTTCCGCTTCTTCCGCTTCCAGACCCTGGCCGGTGAACGCCAGGTCCCCGAAAGCCGAATCCTCAATATCGATTCCCTGCCCGCGCCCTCGGCGGTCAGCCAGGCCCTGGGGCTGCCGCCCGAGGCCGAGGTGATCCGTATGGTCCGTCTGCGACTGCTGGAAGGCGCGCCGGTGCTGGCCGAGGAAATCTGGCTGCCCAAGGGGCCGTTCCAGGCGCTGCTGAGCGCCGACCTGGACCAGCAGGGGCCGCTGCTCTATCCGATCTATGAGGAACTCTGCGGCCAGGTCGTCGCCTGTGCCGAGGAAACCCTTACCGCCGAAGCCGTGGGCGAGGTCCATGCGCGGTTGTTGCAGATCGAGGCCAACAGCCCGGTGGTGGTGATCGAGCGACTGGCCCGCGACTACGCCGGCCAGCCGCTGGAGTGGCGGCGCTCCCGTGGCCAGGCCAGCCACTTCCGCTACAGCGTCGAGATTCGCTGAGCCCTGGTCCGCTCCCCGTTCACCTATAAGGATAAGAAATCATGTTCAGTTGGTATCGCGATATCACCTCGAGGGAGCGCAAGACATTCTGGGCCTGCTTTGGCGGCTGGTCCCTGGACGCACTGGAAGTGCAAATGTTCGGCCTGGCGATCCCGGCGCTGATCGCCGCCTTCGCCCTGAGCAAGGGCGACGCCGGGTTGGTCAGCGGCGTGACCCTGATCAGTTCGGCCATCGGTGGCTGGCTCGGCGGCACGCTGTCCGACCGCTATGGCCGGGTCCGAACGCTGCAATGGATGATCCTCTGGTTCTCGTTGTTCACCTTTCTTTCGGCCTTTGTCACCAGTTTCAACCAGTTGCTGATCGTCAAGGCGCTGCAAGGCTTTGGCATCGGCGGCGAATGGGCGGCGGGCGCGGTGCTGATGGCCGAGACCATCCAGGCCCGGTTCCGCGGCAAGGTCATGGGCGCGGTACAGAGCGCCTGGGCGATCGGCTGGGGCGCGGCGGTCGGGGTGTTTACGCTGATCTATACCTTCGTGCCCGAGGCCATGGCCTGGCGCGTGATGTTCCTGGTGGGCCTGTTGCCGGCGCTGCTGGTGATTTATGTGCGGCGCAGCGTGGTCGAACCCGACAGCGCGCAACGCCAGGCCAAGGCCCAGAGCCGTGGTTTGTTGGCTTCGATGGCGGCGATCTTCCGTCCCGAGTTGCTGCGGGTGACGCTGCTCGGCGGCATCCTCGGTCTGGGGGCGCACGGTGGTTATCACGCGGTGATGACCTGGCTGCCGACCTTCCTCAAGACCGAACGCAACCTTTCGGTGTTGAGTTCTGGCGGCTACCTGGCGGTGATCATCGTGGCGTTCTGGTTCGGCTGTGTGGTCAGCGGTCTGTTGCTGGACCGTATCGGCCGGCGCAAGAACATCATCCTCTTCGCCTTCTGTTGCGTGATCACGGTGCAGTGCTATCTGTTCCTGCCGTTGAGCAATACCCAGATGCTGTTCCTCGGCTTCCCCCTGGGCTTTTTCGCCGCCGGGATCCCGGCCAGCCTGGGGTCGTTCTTCAATGAGCTGTACCCGGCGGATGTGCGCGGTGCGGGGGTGGGTTTTTGCTACAACTTCGGTCGTGTGCTGTCGGCGGTGTTTCCGTTCATGGTCGGGCATATGAGCGAGTCGATGTCCCTGGGTTCGGCCATCGGTATCGACGCGGGAATCGCCTACGGCGTGGCGGTGCTGGCCGCGTTGGCGTTGCCGGAAACCAAGGGCCGCAATCTGCAGGAGACTGTGCCGGAAGTCGCGTCGGCCAAGGGCGCAGATGCCCGCCAATTATCCTGAGAGCACCACGTAACTTGTAGGAGCAGGGCTTGCCCGCGAAGGCGTCCTGACAGGCAACGCCAGGCTCAAGGGCCTCATCGCCACAAGACCTGCGTTCAGACGTGATTCAACTTTATATCGCGCCGCCCTGTGCGGTGCTTCAGCCATAGATGAGTTCCATGCCCGAGACTTGCCCACTGCCGATTCGCGGCATCGATGCCCATGCCCATGTTTTCCAGCGCGGCCTGGGGCTTGCCAGCAGGCGCCGTTATACGCCGGGCTACGACGCTACGCTGGAGACTTACCTGCAACACTTGCAGAACAACTGCTTGAGCCATGGCGTGTTGGTGCAGCCGAGCTTTCTCGGCACCGATAACAGCTATCTGTTGGCGGCCTTGCAGCAGGCGCCCGAACAGCTGCGCGGGGTGGTGGTGGTCGAACGCGATATTGGTTTCAGCGAGCTGTCACGGATGGCCGAGCTCGGCGTCAAGGGGGTGCGTTTGAATCTGATGGGGCAGCCGCTACCGGACTTTGCCGAAGCGCCGTGGCAGGTGTTTTTCGGCCATTTGCGCCGCCTCGACTGGCATGTCGAAGTGCACCGTCAACTGGAGGATCTGCCGGCTTTGGTCGAGCCGTTGCTGGCGCTGGGTTGCAAGGTGGTGGTGGATCATTTCGGCCGTCCCGATGCACGGCTAGGGGCAGGGCAACCGGCTTTTGCCCGTCTGCTTGAACTGGGTGAAAGCCAGCGCTTGTGGATCAAGGTTTCGGGTATTTACCGGCTGGGCGGGACGCCGATGGAAAACCTGCATTTCGCCGAGAAGGCCTTGTCGTTGATGCTGCAAACCCTGGGGCCGGACCGTTTGTTGTGGGGCAGCGATTGGCCGCATACGCAGCATGAGCAGGAGGTAGGTTTCAGCTCGGAGCTTGATCGTCTGCGCCGTCTGGCCTGCGCCGCGCCGTTACGTCAGCATCTGCTGTGCAATACGGCGGCGGAGTTGTTCGGCTTCGTGAAGGACTGAACACGACGATATCTTTGCGTTGGAACCCGAACTGTAGGAGCCAGCAAGCCGGCTCCTACAGGTGATGTGACGGTCAGCGACGAGTCAGCAACACCCCGGATTCCATATGATGGGTCCAGGGGAATTGATCGAACAGCGCGCAGCGTTCGATGCGGTGGGTATCGTGCAGCTGCGCGATATTCGCTGCCAGGGTTTCCGGGTTGCAGGAGATGTACAGGATATTGTCGAAGCGCCGGGTCAGCTCGCAGGTGTCCGGGTCCATGCCGGCACGCGGTGGGTCGACGAATACGCTGCCGAACTCATAGCTTTTCAGGTCGATGCCGTGCAGGCGCCGGAACGGGCGAACCTCGCTCAGTGCTTCGGTCAACTCCTCGGCGGACAGGCGCACCAGGGTGACGCTGTCCACGCCGTTTTCGTCGAGGTTGCTCAAGGCCGCATTCACCGAGGTCTTGCTGATCTCGGTGGCCAGTACCTTGCGCACCCGGGTCGCCAGCGGCAGGGTGAAGTTGCCGTTGCCGCAATACAACTCCAGCAGATCGTCGGAACGCTCGCCCAGGGCTTCATAGGCCCAGTTGAGCATCTTCTGGTTCACCGTGCCGTTGGGCTGGGTAAAGGCACCCTCCGGTTGCCGGTAGCTGAAGGTGCGCCCGGCAATCTCGAATTTCTCCACCACGTAGTCGTGGCCGATCACCACGCGCTTGCCCTTGGAACGGCCGATGATGCTGACCCCAAGGTCGGCGGCCAGCTGCTCGGCGGCGGTCTGCCAGTGCTCGTCCAGCGGACGGTGATAGCACAGGGTGATCATCGCATCGCCCGCCAGGGTGGTCAGGAACTCCACCTGGAACAGCTTGTGGCTCAGGGGCGCGCTGGCTTGCCAGGCGGCCTTGAGCTTGGGCATCAGTTCATTGATGCGCAGGCTGGCGATGGGGAATTCCTCGATCAGGATCGGCGTGCGCTTGTCGTCCTGGGAAAACATCGCGTAGTGGCGTTCGCCCGCTTCGCGCCAGAGGCGGAACTCCGCCCGCAGGCGAAAGTGCTGCAAGGGCGAGTCGAACACCCGCGGCTCGGGGGCGTCGAACGGCGCCAGCAGGTCGCGCAAGCGCGCGACCTTGTCTTCGAGCTGAGCGGTGTAGGTGTTGGAGTCAAAAGTCATGCGTTGAACCAGCCCAGCTTGATCACGAACAGTATCGACAGAATCACCAGCGCCGGGTTCAGTTCGCGGGCGCGACCGGACAGCAGCTTGATCGCGGTCCAGGCAATGAAGCCGAACGCGATGCCATTGGCGATGGAATAGGTGAACGGCATGGCCAGGGCGGTGACCACCACGGGGGCGGCTTCGGTGATGTCCTCCCAGTTGATTTCCGCCAGGCTCGAAGTCATCAGCACGGCGACGAACAGCAGCGCCGGTGCGGTGGCGAACGCCGGGACGCTGCCGGCCAGCGGGGCGAAGAACAACGCCAGGAGGAACAGCACGGCCACCACCACGGCGGTCAGGCCGGTACGGCCGCCGGCACTGACGCCCGCCGCCGATTCAATGTAGCTGGTGGTGGTCGAGGTGCCCAGCAGCGAGCCGGCCATGGCGGCGGTGCTGTCGGCGATCAGCGCGCGACCCATTTTCGGCATGTGGCCGTCCTTGCCCATCAACCCGGCGCGCTTGGCGACGCCGATCAGGGTGCCGGAGTTGTCGAACAGGTCGACGAACAGGAAGGCGAAGATCACGCTGACCAGGCCGATGTTCAGGGCGCCCTTGATGTCCAGCTGCAGGAAGGTCGGGGCCAGCGATGGCGGTGCCGAGACGATCCCGCCGAACGGGCTGAAGCCCATCAGGATCGAGACGATGGTCACGCCGAGGATGCCGATCAGCACCGCGCCACGGACTTTCAGGGCGTCCAGGGCGACGATGGCGGCGAAGCCCAGGGTCGCGAGGATCGGTGCCGGCTGCTTGAGGTCACCGAGGCCGACCATGGTCGCCGGGTTGCTCACCACGATGCCGGCGTTGTGCAGGGCGATCAGCGCCAGGAACAGGCCGATACCGGCGGCAATCGCCGAACGCAGCGGCAGCGGGATGCTGTTGATGATCCATTCGCGGATGCGGAAGATCGACAGCACGAAGAAGCACACCGCCGAGATGAAGACCGCTCCCAGCGCGACTTGCCAGGTATGGCCCATGTGCAGGACCACGGTGTAGGTGAAGAAGGCGTTCAGGCCCATGCCCGGTGCGAGGGCGATCGGGTAGTTGGCGATCAGGCCCATGACCGTCGAGCCGAAGGCCGCGGCCAGACAGGTGGCGACAAACACCGCGCCCTTGTCCATGCCCGTTTCGCCGAGGATGCTCGGGTTGACGAACAGAATGTAGGCCATGGCCAGGAAGGTGGTGACGCCCGCGAGTATCTCGGTGCGTACATTGGTGTTGTGTGCCTTGAGTTGAAACAGCCTTTCCAGCATCTCTGCTCCCCCGTGGCGCACTCGGCGCCGTGAATGAATCGATCCCCAAACAGCCAAGCACAGACTCTAGCGGCCTGATGAGCTTCTGTCTGTGGAAAAAAGCCGCGCATCATACCAGTGGTTTGTGCCGGTTGGCTGCGCGTTGCAAGCAAGATGCCAGGACATGGGCAAAAAATTTGCCCTGGTGCGGGGCATCGGTGTCGTCGCCGAGTCCATCAGGCATACTGCTGGCTCCTTTCGGAGGGATTTATGAGCAGTCGAGTGAAGAGTCTGGTCCTGGGTATGGGCCTGGTGATGGCCAGTACAGTGCTGACGGCGTCTGCCGCGCCGGCCCAGGCGCTGATCGGCGTCGGCCTCTATACGGTGGTGTCCAAGGGCTGTGTCGAGGACGTATCCGACGGTCGCACGCAAACCCAATGCGCCCATCGCGGGCCGATCACCGTGACAGTGGTGGAGTCGGGTTATGGGCACGGCCTGCTGGCCTTTCTCAACGGTGTCCCCCTGACATACGCCACGCGCAGTTCACTCTGTGAATTCCAACGGCCATTCGCACCTTGTACCAGTGGCAAGGTGGTGGGTTACAAATTCACCTATGTGTTTGAGCTGGACAGCCAGCAGGTCGGCACTTTCGTCGTCGCCGATCGTTCGCTGACGGCGCCGGTGCGGACCCTGGGTGCGGAAATTCAAATCGCCGCCTACTAAGCGACTTTCGCAGGCTCAGCCGCTTGTGCCGGTTGACCCGGGGCTTCGTGCATACGGTCGCGTCGGGCCAGGGTCGGAAACAGTTTCATCCAGCTCCCGGTGATCACCAGGGTGCCGATGCCGCCCATCACCACGGCGGGCACGGTGCCGAACCAGTTGGCCGTCAATCCTGACTCGAATTCGCCGAGCTGGTTGGAGGCGCCGATAAACAACCCGTTCACGGCGCTGACCCGACCGCGCATCTCGTCCGGGGTTTCCAGTTGCACGAAGGACGCACGGATCACCATGCTGATCATGTCCGCCGCGCCCAGCACCACCAGCACCGCCAGGGAGAACCAGAACGAGGTCGACAGGCCGAAGGCGATAGTCGCCACGCCGAACACGCCGACGGCGGTGAACATGATCCGCCCGACCTTGCGCTCCACCGGGAAGCGCGCCAGCCACAGCGACATCAGCAGGGCGCCCACCGCCGGGGCCGAGCGCAACAGGCCCAGGCCCCAGGCGCCGGTCAGCAGGATGTCCTTGGCGAATACCGGCAGCAGGGCCGTGGCACCGCCCAGCAGCACGGCGAACAGGTCCAGGGAAATCGCCCCGAGGATGTCCGGGCGACTGCGGATAAACCGAATCCCCGCCAACAGCGAATGCAGGGTGGCCTTGCCCTTGTTCAGGGCGGTCTGCCGCGCCGGCAGGTTGAGCATCAGCAGGCAGGCGATCGCATACAGGGCCACAGTGGGCCCATAGACCCAGACACTGCCCAGGGCATAGAGCAAACCACCGAGGGCCGGGGCGACGATGGTCGCCAGTTGCTGGGCCGACTGCGCGGCGGCCACGGCGCGCGGGAACAGCGCCGCCGGGACGATGGACGGCAACAGCGCCTGGGTGGTGGGCATTTCGAAAGAGCGCGCCGCCCCCAGCAGGAACGCCAGGATAAAGATCATTTCCCGGGTCACGTGGTGGGTCGCGCTGCCGACGGCCAGGCTCAGGGCGATCAGCGCCTGCAACGACTGGCACAGCGCCGAGACGTAGCGCCGGTCGTAGCGGTCGGCGACATGGCCGGTGTGCAGCATGAACAGCAGCCGCGGGGCAAACTGCACCAGACCAGCCAGGCCCAGGTCCAGCACATTGCCGGTCAGTTGGTAGAGGTTCCAGCCGATGGCCACGGTGAGCATCTGGAAGCCGCTGGCGGTAAAGATCCGCGCCAGCCAGAAAGCCAGGAACGGACGGTGGTGGCGCAACAGCAACGGCGTGGTGTCGGGCATCGGGGGCTCGGTCGGGGCGTGGGGAAAGCAGAGGTTATCATTTGGGTGTAACAAGAAGTTGCCAGATTGCACGGGTTTTTTGCGGATCAGAAGGGCATCTGAGCTGAGACAACCTGTCACGCGGCAAAAGACCACGCAGGCAGCTCGTCGGAATGGGACTACTCTTTCAACGTTGATTGATCCGGATCAATACCTGACAGAGGAAGCATTATGTTCGGTTTGGAGGCGCTCGATCTCGCCCGAATCCAATTCGCGTTTACCATCTCCTTCCATATCCTGTTCCCGGCGATCACCATCGGCCTGGCGAGTTACCTGGCGGTACTCGAAGGCTTGTGGCTGAAGACGCACAACGATACCTACCGCGATCTGTACCATTTCTGGTCGAAGATCTTTGCCGTCAACTTCGGCATGGGCGTGGTCTCCGGGTTGGTCATGGCCTATCAGTTCGGGACCAACTGGAGTCGCTTCTCCGACTTCGCCGGTGCGGTCACCGGGCCGTTGCTGACCTATGAAGTGCTCACGGCGTTCTTCCTCGAAGCCGGTTTCCTCGGCGTGATGCTGTTCGGTTGGAACCGCGTCGGACGGGGCCTGCATTTCTTCTCCACGGTAATGGTGGCCATCGGTACGCTGGTCTCGACCTTCTGGATTCTCTCGTCCAACAGCTGGATGCAGACGCCCCAGGGCTACGAAATCATCGACGGCCGGGTGATCCCGGTGGACTGGTTTGCGGTGGTGTTCAACCCATCCTTCCCTTATCGGCTGATGCACATGGCCACGGCGGCCTTTGTCGCGACAGCGTTTTTCGTCGGCTCGTCGGCGGCCTGGCACCTGTTGCGCGGACGCGATAATCCGGCGATCCGCACCATGCTCTCGATGGCCATGTGGATGGCACTGATCGTCGCGCCGATCCAGGCGGTGATCGGTGACTTCCACGGCCTCAACACCCTCAAGCACCAGCCGGCGAAGATTGCCGCCATCGAAGGCCACTGGGAAAACGTCGGCAACGAACCGACCCCGCTGATCCTCTTCGGCCTGCCGGACATGAAAGCCGAGAAGACCCGCTTCGCCGTGGAGATTCCCTACCTGGGCAGCCTGATCCTGACCCACAGCCTGGACAAACAGGTGCCGGCCCTCAAGGAGTTCCCGCCGCAAGACCGGCCGAATTCGACCATTGTGTTCTGGTCGTTCCGGGTCATGGTCGGCCTGGGTTTCCTGATGATCTTCACCGGGCTCTGGAGCCTGTGGCTGCGCAAGCGTGATCGCCTCTACAGCAACCGTACCTTCTTGTACCTGGCGCTGTGGATGGGACCTTCGGGCCTGATCGCGATCCTGGCCGGCTGGTTCACCACGGAGATCGGTCGTCAGCCCTGGGTGGTCTACGGCCTGATGCGCACGGCGGATGCTTCGTCCGGGCACACCTTGGTGCAAATGAGCATCACCCTGGCGCTGTTCGTCGTGGTCTATTTCTCGCTGTTCGGTGCCGGCCTGGGCTACATGATGCGCCTGGTGCGCAAAGGGCCGAAAACCAACGAAGGGGCCGAGTCGAGCCACGGTGGTCCCGGCCAGCAACGTACGCCGGCCCGTCCGCTCTCCGCCGCCGATGATGGCGCCGAAGATGCTCACCACCTGAACAAGGGGAACTGAGTCATGGGTATTGATCTTCCGCTGATCTGGGCCGTGATCATCATCTTCGGCATCATGATGTACGTGGTCATGGATGGGTTCGACCTGGGGATCGGCATTCTCTTCCCCTTCATCAAGGACGACCGTGACCGCGATGTGATGATGAACACCGTCGCGCCGGTCTGGGACGGCAACGAAACCTGGCTGGTGCTCGGTGGCGCGGCCTTGTTCGGCGCGTTTCCGCTGGCCTATTCGGTGGTGCTGTCGGCGCTCTACCTGCCATTGATCCTGATGCTGATCGGGCTGATCTTTCGTGGCGTGGCCTTTGAGTTCCGCTTCAAGGCCAAGGAGCACAAGCGGCATATCTGGGACAAGGCGTTTATCGGTGGTTCACTGACCGCGACCTTTTTCCAGGGCGTGGCGCTGGGGGCTTTCATCGATGGTATTCCGGTGGTCAATCGCCAGTTCGCCGGCGGCTCTCTGGATTGGTTGACGCCCTTCACGCTGTTCTGTGGCGTGGCGCTGGTGGTGGCCTATGCCTTGCTCGGCTGCACCTGGCTGATCATGAAGACCGAGGGCAAGTTGCAGGAGCAGATGCATGACCTGGCGCGGCCCCTGGCCTATGTGGTGTTGGCGGTGATCGGGGTGGTCAGTCTCTGGACGCCCCTGGCCCATGCCGAGATCGCCGCGCGCTGGTTTACCTTGCCGAACCTGTTCTGGTTCCTGCCGGTGCCGATCCTGGTGCTGGTGACGCTGTACGGCTTGCTCCGGGCGGTGGCACGTAACGCCCACTACACGCCGTTCCTGCTGACCCTGGCGCTGATTTTCCTGGGGTATAGCGGCTTGGGCATCAGCCTGTGGCCGAATATCGTGCCGCCGTCGATCTCGATCTGGGACGCCGCCGCGCCGCCGCAAAGCCAGGGCTTCATGCTGGTGGGGACGCTGTTCATCATCCCGTTCATCCTGGGCTACACCTTCTGGAGCTACTACGTGTTCCGCGGCAAGGTGACCCACGAGGATGGTTATCACTAGGGGAGTGTGCCCGCTCCGTGCAGGAGTGGGCTCGTTCGCGATGGCGTCCTGTGGAACGTCAGCGGATTTGAGAGACGAGGATTGGGTTTATGACAGGCAAACCTTCTTTGCATGAGATCGAGGCGGCGGAAAAGAAACCGCTCTGGCAACGTATTGGCTGGCTGGTGATTATCTGGACGGGGAGCGTGCTGGCATTGTTCGTGGTCGCGAGCCTGATGCGGCTGTTCATGAATGCGGCGGGGTTGACCACGCACTAGCCGATCTTTGTGGTGGTATTGAGGGCCCTTTCGCGGGCAAGCCCTGCTCCTACAGTACGGTGCCGAACACAGACTCTGCGTACGACATCAAACTGTAGGAGCAGGGCTTGCCCGCGAAGCTTTTGACGTTCGGTTACTTGCGCGCCTTGAGAATCACGAACTTGGGTGTCGCCGCCACTTGTTCGACGCCCCGGAACAATCGCGCCAGCTTGCTGTGATAACCCAGGTGGCGGTTGCCGACGATATACAGCGCACCGCCCACCACCAGGGCTTCACGGGCCTGCTGGAACATTCGCCAGGCGAGGAAGTCACCGACCACCTGCTGCTGGTGGAAGGGCGGGTTGCACAACACCACGTCCAGCGATTGCGGCGCTTGTCCCGCCAGGCCGTCGCCAGCCCGTATCACTGCCTCGCGCTCGCCCAACGTTGCCCGCCAGTTTTCCCGCGCCGACTGCACGGCCATGAACGACTCATCCACCAGGGTGTACTGGGCCTGGGGGTTTTGCAGGGCGCTGGCGATCGCCAATACCCCGTTGCCGCAGCCCAGGTCCGCGACCTGCGCGCTACCCAGGTTGCCCGGCAGATGGGGCAGGAAGGCCCGGGTGCCGATGTCCAGGCCTTCGCGGCAGAACACATTGGCGTGGTTGAGCAGCTCGATGGCCGGTTCGTCGAGCCGGTAGCGCGTCGGGTAGGGCGATACGGCCGGCTCCCGGGCCTCGGGCGTGGCGATCAGCAAGCGGGCCTTCTTCACCGCCAGGGACGCCTGCACCGGGCCGATATAACGCTCCAGCAGATCGCCGGCGGCCCTGGGCAGGTGCTTGATCATGGCGCCGGCGATCACCTGGGCGCCCGGGGCCAGCTGGCCTTGCAGGCGAATCAGCTGTTCTTCCAGCAGCGCGAGGGTCTTCGGCACCCGGACCAACACCCGGTCGAAGGGCCCGGCCCAGGTCTCGCTGGCGGGGATATGCGGCACCGCGTCGAAGGCCTGGCCGTTACGCACCAGGTTCTTTTCCAGCGCCAGGGCACCGAGGAACGAGTCGCCGCTGCTGGTCACCCGCACCTGTCCGGCCAGGCTGCTGGCCAGGGCGCCGAAGCTGTCGTTGAGCACCAGCACCCGGGTCTCGGCCGACACGCCCTGCTCGGCCAGATGCGCGAGCAGGTACTCATCCGCGGCATCGAAGGCTTGCAGGGGCTCGTTCTGTTGTTCGGGCTGGCGGATCAGGTCGAGTCGGGCAAACGGGCTTTCTAGCAGGGGCATGGAGGGCTCTGGAGCGTCGATGTTGCCTCGTCACAGGTCAGGACAGGACAAGCGGGAAGAGAAGTTCGAAGGATTTTACGTGGGTTTGGCGCGGATTGCCTGTTTCTTCTGAGGGCAGGTCCTTCTGCCAGGTCGCTCCGTGCTCGTTCAGAAAAGCAGCCCTGATTTGGCGGCACACAAGACGGCGGAAGCTTTGTTGTTGACCCCGAACTTCCTCATGATCGTGCTCATGTGAAAACCCACGGTGCGCGTGGTCAGGTGGAGAATGTCGGCAATCTCGGAGGCGGTCTTGCCTTCCGCGGTCCACTTCATGATCTCGGCTTCGCGCGGCGACAACGGGTAGCTGTTGTCCGACCGTGGGGTCGGCAGCAGCTTGTCTGCCAGCGCTGAATGCAGCCAGTTGCACAGCCAGAGCACTTGCCCTGCCTTGCTGTAGAACTCATCGGTGGTAATCGGGACCGAATTGCGCGCCAGACTCAAGGTACTGACGATGCCGCGAACGTCATGGACGGACTGTGAGCATCCTTGTCTCAACCCATGCTCTTGCATGTCTCTCCAGAGTGTTGGGGTGGATTGAAAGACCTCCGGGGACCAGAGGATCGGGAACACCGAACGATGACAGTGGAAAACCAACGGATCGATCGTTTGGTAGTTGTTGCGCTGATAGCATCTGTTCCATTCACTTGGGTAGTTGTTGAAGCTTGTGCTGTTTGTTTGATGGCTTCCGAGTAAGGTGGTCATTCTGAATGATACGTAGGTGAAACCTATTTGCATGGCCAGATTGAAAACTGCGTTGAAGATTGCTTGTTCTTCTTTTTCACTCATGAGCTGATGCAGTTGATTGTCCTGCCAGTTCTCCATTGAGGTGCCCTTCCGTGATTGCGTGTAACGGTCGAAGGTGACGGGAATAGTGTAGGAAAGATCCGTATTGCGGGCCGATGTTTTTTGCTCTCCGATGATATTTTTATCGACTTTAAAAAAAAGCAGTTATCGCGCGTCGTGCGGTAATTGAGGGCGGTTTGCTATCATTTTGGATTGTACCCTTGCGGAGGGTGTGGGTGTAAGTAGGGCCTTTGCGGACTCTGCAAGAGCTTCTATTTGTGAGTGTTTACTAAATGCTGGTCGAAATGTTTTACATAAGCTGTTGTTTTCAGTTGTATGTGTATTTTTGTAATTAATGTGTATAAGTTTTCCGGAAATCCTATACCAACACAAAGTACCGGTGTTTCTCCCATGGACTTTGCGCGACACTGACCTTCACTGCCTTACGGAGAACGTCATGACTGCCAGCGCCGAGAAGTTCACCCGCCAGGTGCTGCACGATGTCCAGCCCTTGACCCCCAGTCTGTTCACCTTGCGCGCCAGCCGTGATGCCGGCTTTCGTTTTCGAGCCGGCCAGTTCGCCCGCCTTGGGGTGAGCAAGGCCGACGGTAGTGTCGTGTGGCGGGCTTATTCGATGGTGTCCTCACCCCATGACGAGTTCCTCGAATTCTTTTCCATCGTCGTGCCCGGGGGCGAATTCACCAGCGAGCTGAGTCGTCTGCGCGAGGGCGACACCTTGCTGGTGGACAAACAGGCATTTGGCTACCTGACCCTGGACCGTTTCGTCGACGGGCGCGACCTCTGGTTGCTGGCCACCGGCACCGGTATCGCGCCGTTCCTGTCGATCCTGCAGGATTTCGAGGTCTGGGAGCGCTTCGAGCGGATCATCCTGGTCTACAGTGCCCGCGAGGCGGCGGAGCTGGCCTATGGGGAACTGATCGCTGGTCTGGCCGGGCGCGATTACCTGGCCGAGCACGGCCACAAATTGCAGTTCATTGCCACGGTGACCCGCGAGCAGTGTCCGGGTCTGTTGAACGGACGCATCACTCACTTGATCGAGAGCGGCGAGCTTGAACGGGTGGCGGGGGTGGCGCTGTCACCCGAGCATTCCCGGGTGATGCTGTGCGGCAATCCACAGATGATCGATGACACCCGGGCGCTGCTCAAGCAACGGGGCTTGCAGCTCAGTCTGAGCCGGCGCCCCGGGCAGGTGGCGGTGGAGAACTATTGGTAGGGCGACACTGCGTTGTGGCAGTCAGGGCTTGTTGGCCTGGGCCTTGAGCAGGTCGCGGATCTCGCCCAGCAGTTCCTCTTCCTTGGTCGGGATCGGCGGCACGGTCGGGGCTACCGCCTCTTCGCGCTTGAGCCGGTTGATGGCCTTGACCCCCATGAAAATGGCGAAGGCGACGATGATGAAGTCGATGCAGCTCTGAATGAATTTGCCATAGGCCAGGACCACGGCTGGCACATTGCCGTCGGCGGCTTTCAAGGTAATGGCCAGGGCACTGAAGTCGACCCCGCCGATGAGCAGCCCGATCGGAGGCATCACCACGTCGCCGACAAACGACGAAACGATCTTGCCGAAGGCCGCGCCGATGATGATACCAACGGCCATGTCGACCACATTGCCCTTGACCGCGAAGGCCTTGAACTCACTGAGCACGCTCATAGGTTATTCCTTGTTACAGATGAGTGGAGTGATCGCAGTGTAATGGAGCCGCGCGGATCTTGCAGGATGTGCGGAGCCGGCTGCGCTTGCTCTAATCGACCGGTTGCCCGGGGAAAAGTTTGCAAAGTGCCAGCAATCGCGCGAAATACGCGCCTTGGCGACGGATGGCCCGTCTATTTTTTCAATCGACCTCTTCAGGCTTTTCTATTTAGAGAACCGGGCTTCAGTCACTAGCCTCTGGTCAGCGCATTGGAATGCGCTCTACAAAAACCAGAGGAGTCCGACATGAACATCATTCCTGCCCTTGGAAGCGTTTCTTCAAGGCGCGTGCTGTGCGTCTTGAGCGCCAGCCTACTATCCCTGTCCGTCCACGCCGCGACCCTGACCCGTGATAACGGTGCCGCGGTCGGCGATAACCAGAACTCGCAGACCGCCGGCGCCGCCGGGCCGGTGCTGCTGCAGGACGTGCAACTGATCCAGAAACTCCAGCGCTTCGACCGTGAGCGTATTCCGGAGCGTGTGGTGCATGCGCGCGGCACCGGTGCCCATGGCACCTTTACCGTCACCGATGACCTGAGCGACCTGAGCAAGGCCAAGGTCTTTGCCGCCGGCAGTGCCACGCCGGTATTCGTGCGTTTCTCCGCAGTGGTGCACGGTAATCATTCGCCGGAAACCCTGCGCGACCCGCGCGGCTTTGCCACCAAGTTCTATACCAGCGAAGGCAACTGGGACCTAGTGGGCAACAACTTCCCGACCTTCTTCATTCGCGATGCCATCAAGTTCCCGGACATGGTGCATGCCTTCAAGCCCGATCCGCGGACCAATCTCGATGACGACTCGCGGCGCTTCGACTTTTTCTCCCATGTCCCTGAAGCCACTCGCACGCTGACCGAGCTGTACTCGGACTCCGGCACGCCGGCCAGTTACCGGGAGATGGATGGCAACGGTGTGCACGCCTACAAGTTGATCAATGCCAAGGGCGACGTGCATTACGTCAAGTTCCATTGGAAGAGTCTGCAAGGGATTCGAAACCTGGATCCAAAATCGGTGGTCGAAGTGCAGGGCAAGGATTACAGCCATATGACCCACGATCTGGTGGCGCATATCAACAAGGGCGAGTTTCCTAAGTGGGATCTTTATGTCCAGGTCCTGAAGCCAGAGGACCTGGGCAAGTTCGACTTCGATCCGCTGGACGCCACCAAGATCTGGCCGGGGGTGCCTGAGCGCAGGGTCGGGCAGATGGTGCTGGATCGTAACCCGGCGAATGTCTTCCAGGAAACCGAGCAGGTGGCCATGGCCCCGGCCAACCTGGTGCCGGGTATCGAGCCGTCCGAGGACCGGCTGTTGCAGGGCCGGGTCTTTTCCTATGCCGATACCCAGATGTATCGCCTGGGGCCGAACGCGCTGCAGTTGCCGATCAACGCGCCGAAAGTCGCGGTCAACAACGGCAATCAGGATGGGGCGATGAACAGCGGCCACAGCAGCACCGGGGTGAATTACCAGCCCAGCCGCCTGTTGCCTCGCGAGGAGCCGCAGGCGGCCCGCTACAGCCAGTTGGCCCTGGCCGGCAGCACCCAGCAGGCGAAGATCCAGCGCGAGCAGAACTTCAAGCAGGCCGGTGACCTGTACCGTTCCTACAGCAAGAAGGAAAAGCAGGACCTGATCGAGAGCTTCGGCGGTTCCCTGGCGGACACCGACGATGAGAGCAAGCACATCATGCTGTCGTTTCTCTACAAGGCCGACCCGGAGTATGGCGCGGGGGTGACCAAGGTGGCCAAGGGTGACCTGGCACGGGTCAAGGCGTTGGCGGCGAAGCTGGCGGATTGAGGTCTGTCACTCAAGCCTGACCCGATCCTGAAAACACCACAAATCCTGTAGGAGCCGGCTTGCTGGCGATAGCGGCCGATCAGGCGATGCAAGTCTCAAGGGCCTCATCGCCAGCAAGCCGGCTCCCACAGGTCGGTGTATCACCGCAAAGTCCCGTGTTGCCAGGATCCCTGGAGCCGTCATTGCGGCGGCGCGCCCGTCGTAGGAGCATCACTATGCGTATTTATGCTTTCCTGCTTTTACTGACCTGTGCCTTCGCGGCTTCAGCCCAGGAATCCACTGTTCCCACTGACCCTGCGGCCCTCCAGGCGCAGCTCAAGGATTACTATTTCGATGCCGCCCGCCGTGGCGACGTCGAGATGCTCAACACCTTTATCGACGCCGGTTACAGCCTCGATACCCAGGACGACCAGGGCTACACCGCGCTGATCCTGGCGGCCTATCATGGCCAGGGCCCGGCGGTCGAACGCCTGCTGGCCGCCGGAGCCAATGCCTGCACCCAGGACAAACGCGGCAACACCGCGTTGATGGGCGCGATCTTCAAGGGCGAGGTGAGCATCGCCCGGCGCCTGCTCGCCACCGACTGCAACCCGGACCAACGCAACGGCGCCGGCCAGACGGCGGCCATGTACGCCGGGTTGTTCAAACGTACCGGGTTGCTCGACGCCCTGGCGGCCAAAGGTGCCAACCTCGACGCCGAAGATCCCCTGGGCAATAGCGCGGCGCGTCTGGCGGACGGCGAAATCCGCACACCGGCGCCGCGCTGATCGCCGCCAGCTGAGCTATCATCGCGGTTTTGCGTGGGGGTTCAGATGGCCAAGGCCAAGCGCATGTACGGCTGCACCGAGTGCGGCGCGACCTTTCCCAAGTGGGCCGGCCAGTGCGGTGAATGCGGGGCCTGGAACACCCTGACCGAGACGATGGTGGAAAGCGGTGGTGCCGCGCCGCCCAGCGGTCGCACCGGCTGGGCCGGGCAACAGGCGCAGATCAAGACCCTGGCCGAAGTCAGCGTCGAGGAAATCCCGCGTTTTTCCACGGCGTCCGGGGAACTCGACCGAGTGCTCGGCGGCGGCCTGGTGGACGGCTCGGTGGTGCTGATCGGTGGCGACCCGGGCATCGGCAAGTCGACCATTCTGCTGCAGACCCTGTGTAATCTCGCCACGCGCATGCCGGCGCTGTATGTCACCGGCGAAGAGTCGCAACAACAGGTCGCCATGCGCGCCCGGCGCCTGGGCCTGCCCCAGGACCAACTGCGGGTGATGACCGAGACCTGCATCGAAACCATCATTGCCACCGCCCGGGTGGAAAAACCCAAGGTCATGGTGATCGACTCGATCCAGACCATTTTCACCGAGCAACTGCAATCGGCGCCGGGCGGCGTGTCCCAGGTCCGCGAGAGCGCGGCGCTGCTGGTGCGTTATGCGAAGCAGAGCGGCACGGCGATTTTCCTGGTCGGTCACGTGACCAAGGAAGGCGCCCTGGCCGGGCCGCGGGTGCTCGAGCACATGGTCGACACCGTGTTGTATTTCGAAGGCGAGTCCGATGGCCGTCTGCGCCTGTTGCGCGCGGTGAAGAACCGTTTCGGGGCGGTCAATGAACTGGGCGTGTTCGGCATGACCGACCGTGGCCTGAAGGAAGTCTCCAACCCCTCGGCGATTTTCCTGACACGGGCCCAGGAAGAAGTGCCGGGCAGTGTGGTCATGGCCACCTGGGAAGGCACCCGACCGATGCTGGTGGAGGTGCAGGCCCTGGTGGACGACAGTCACCTGGCCAACCCGCGCCGGGTCACCCTCGGGTTGGACCCGAATCGCCTGGCGATGCTGCTGGCGGTCCTGCACCGCCATGGCGGGATTCCGACCCACGACCAGGATGTGTTCCTCAACGTCGTCGGCGGGGTCAAGGTCCTGGAGACCGCCTCGGACCTGGCGCTGCTGGCGGCGATCATGTCCAGCCTGCGCAACCGGCCATTGCCCCACGACCTGCTGGTGTTCGGCGAGGTAGGCTTGTCCGGCGAAGTGCGGCCGGTGCCCAGCGGCCAGGAGCGTCTTAAAGAGGCGGCCAAGCATGGTTTCAAGCGGGCCATCGTGCCCAAGGGCAATGCGCCGAAAGAAGCGCCGCCGGGGCTGGTGATCATCGCGGTGACGCGGTTGGAGCAGGCTTTGGATGCGTTGTTTGAATAATGATCGCTTCATCTATCAATCGACCTATTGGGAAGGGAGTCAAAGGATGAAAGGTTTCAACTCGGCCGTGCTGGGGTTGGGATTGGCCGTGTGGTGCGGCTTGGCAGGGGCGACAGAGGTGCCCGCCGGTTATCGCGTGGCCCAGCAACTGCCGATCGATAACGGGCAGGTGTTGGAGATACTGGAGGACGTGCGGATGACTCCTGACCTGCATCGCGCCCTGTGGGGCAACGGTACGGAACCGGAAAGTATTGATGACCAGGTGCTCGCCGCGGATGTCGAGAACAAGCCGTTCGTCGACGCCCAGGTGCGCTTGCTGGCGGCCTCCGGTGAGGCGCTGGAAAACAAAAGCCTGGGTTATCCGCTGGCCACGGTTGAGAAAGCCCCCCTGGTGGGTCTGCCGGCCCCGGCCTATTTCCTGACCATCGATGAAACGGCACCGATGGGCACCTACAGCGGTCCGGCCACCCAGGTACTGATGCCGTCGACGGGCAAGCTCAACGCCACGGTCTATCGGACGGCGGAGGGCAAGAGCGAGGCGCTGTTCCTGGCCCAGACCGGCAAGGCGGCCTGGCAGGTCGGCGCGCCGACGGCGGACGGCGTGGCACAGATCCAGCAGGTGTCCTCGTCGCCGGCGAGCGAGGATGAAGAGTTCGTCACCACCTACCGGACTTATCGGTTCAAGAACGGCGCCTGGCAATTGTCGTCGCGACAAGAGGCGGGGTATTGGGACACCGAGAGCGATTTTCCGCAGCGCTCGGCGTTTCCCTGATGGTGCCGGTGCGGGTTTGCCAGTGATTGCGAGGGTGTACTCACCGCCGCATCGCCGGCAAGCCGGCTCCCACAATTTTTGTATGGCTTTGTTTACAGCTCGATCAGGGCGCCCAGTTCCCGTTCGAGTTCCGCCGCGTCGGCCAGATTCAACTCGATCAGGCGCCGCAGGTGCTGGATCGATTCCAGGCCGATATGCAGGCACTTGAAGCCCAGGTGGTCTTTTTCCCGGTGCACCAGTTCGGCGTCCATTTCGACATGGGCGTTTGCCGCCAGGCGAATGTCGACGCGGAAGATGCCCTCGTTGCTGTCATCCCAAGTGCCGGGTCGCTGAAGTAGCAGCCCCTTGAGCGACAGGTCGATCAGATGCGCCGACCAGACGGTGGAGCCCTGGCTGAGGGTGGTGTCGGCGTCGAAATCAATACGTTTGAATTGGCGTCGATTGGAATGCGGGTCGCTCATGACGTGGCTCCTTGGCGTATTCACTGACTATAGCCTCCACAGCCAGCAGGAGCGAATGTATAGCCGGATACCACACGATTTGTGCTGCCGTGGGCCAGGGTGGGTGGCTATTGCAAGCCATCGCGCCGGGGCAAAAAAGCCGTTCTCGAGCAATGTCGGGTATGGCCTTTGGCCCTGTTGGCGCTAAACTCAAGGTAGCTGTCTTTCTTGTCCTCTCTGGCTGGAATATAAAAATGAAAAATAATAATAGCCCGCTACGCCACCTACCCTGGCTGCTGCTGGCAATCGTTGGAGCATGCGCCCTGGGCGTAGTGGCCTTGCGCCGCGGCGAGGCGATCAACGCCTTGTGGATCGTGGTCGCCGCTGTGGCGATCTATCTGGTTGCCTATCGTTACTACAGTTTGTTCATCGCCAACAATGTCATGCAGCTCGATGCCAATCGGGCCACGCCGGCGGTGCTCAACAATGACGGTCTGGACTATGTGCCGACCAACAAACACATTCTTTTCGGTCACCACTTCGCGGCCATCGCCGGCGCGGGACCGTTGGTCGGGCCGGTGCTGGCGGCGCAGATGGGGTATCTGCCTGGCACGCTCTGGCTGATCGCCGGTGTAGTCCTGGCCGGTGCGGTGCAGGACTTTATCGTCCTGTTCCTCTCCACCCGCCGCAACGGCCGTTCCCTGGGCGATATGGTCCGTGAGGAAATGGGCCGCGTGCCGGGGACCATCGCCCTGTTCGGCTGCTTCCTGATCATGATCATCATCCTCGCGGTGCTGGCGCTGATCGTGGTCAAGGCCCTGGCCGAGAGCCCATGGGGCATCTTCACGGTGATGGCGACCATCCCGATCGCGATGTTCATGGGCATCTACATGCGCTATATCCGCCCGGGCCGCATCGGTGAAATCTCCATTGTCGGCGTGCTCCTGTTGCTCGGCTCGATCTGGCTGGGCGGGCAGATTGCCGCCGACCCTGTGTGGGCCAAGGCCTTCAGCTTCACTGGCGTACAGATCACCTGGATGCTGGTCGGTTACGGTTTTGTGGCAGCAGTGTTGCCGGTCTGGCTGATCCTGGCGCCGCGCGACTACCTGTCGACCTTTCTCAAGATCGGCACCATCATCGCCCTGGCGATCGGCATCCTGATCACCATGCCCGTGCTGAAAATGCCGGCGCTGACCCAGTTCGTCGACGGCACAGGTCCGGTCTGGAAAGGCGGCCTGTTCCCGTTCCTGTTCATCACCATCGCCTGTGGTGCTGTCTCGGGCTTCCACGCGCTGATTGCCTCGGGGACCACGCCCAAGCTGCTGGACAAGGAAACCAACGCCCGCTACATCGGTTACGGCGGCATGCTGATGGAGTCCTTTGTGGCCATTATGGCGATGGTCGCCGCTTCGGTGATCGAGCCAGGCGTGTACTTCGCCATGAACAGCCCGGCGGCGGCGGTCGGCAGTGATGTGGTGACGGTGGCACAGACCGTCACCAGTTGGGGCTTTGCGATCACCCCTGACGCCCTGCTGGCCGTGGCCAAGGACATCGGTGAAACCACCGTGCTGTCACGTGCCGGCGGTGCGCCGACCCTGGCGGTCGGTATCGCGCAGATCCTCCACCATGTCCTCCCCGGTGAGAACAGCATGGCGTTCTGGTACCACTTCGCGATCCTGTTCGAAGCACTGTTTATCCTGACGGCGGTGGATGCCGGTACCCGTGCCGGACGTTTCATGTTGCAGGATCTGCTCGGCTCCTTCGTCCCGGCGCTCAAGCGCACCGAGTCGTGGACCGCCAACCTGATCGCCACCGCCGGCTGCGTGGCCATGTGGGGTTACCTGCTGTATCAAGGCGTGATCGACCCGTTGGGCGGCATCAACACCTTGTGGCCGCTGTTCGGCATCTCCAACCAGATGCTGGCCGGTATCGCGCTGATGCTCGGCACCGTGGTGCTGATCAAGATGAAACGCCAGCGCTATATCTGGGTGACCTTGCTGCCTGCCGCCTGGCTGTTGATCTGTACCACCACCGCTGGCTTTATCAAGCTGTTCGATGCCAATCCGGCCATCGGTTTCCTTTCCCTGGCGAAGAAATACAGCGTAGCGTTGGAGGCAGGGCAGGTGATCGCCCCGGCCAAGGACATCAACCAGATGCAGCACGTGATCTTCAACGCCTATACCAACGCGGCGTTGACGGCACTCTTCCTGTTTGTGGTATTCAGTGTGCTGTTCTATGCCATCAAGGTCGGTGTCTCGGCCTGGGGCAACAAGGAACGCACGGACAAAGAAACCCCGTTCCAGGCCGTGCCTGAAGCGTAAAAGAGGAATACCGCCATGTTCAACGACCTGAGTCGCCTCGGTAAATACCTCGGTCAGGCCGCGCGCCTGATGGTCGGCATGCCCGACTACGACACCTACGTCGAGCATATGCAGAACAAGCACCCGGACAAGCCGGTCATGACCTACGAGGCGTTCTTCCGGGAACGCCAGGAAGCCCGTTATGGGGGCAAGGGCGGGCCGAAGTGCTGTTGACCCGGGTGGCGCTCTCTTGAGGGCGTACCGGGTTATTCAAGGCTGAACACTGTCACTGTGGGAGCCCGGCTTGCCGGCGATGGCGATCTTGCGGACGCCATCGCCGGCAAGCCGGGCTCCCATCGTTTTTTTAGCGTATGGGAGATTTCTGTTTGTCAGTTCCTATTCCTGTGACCGTCCTGAGCGGTTTCCTCGGCGCCGGCAAGACCACCTTGCTGCGCCATCTGCTCAAAGCCGAGCACGGCCTGAAAATCGCCGTGATCGAGAACGAATTCAGCGACGCCGGCATCGACACCCAACTGCTGGGTGCCGAGCCGGTGCAAGTGATGACGCTGTCCAACGGCTGCGTCTGCTGCACCATTCACACTGACCTGACCAAGGCCCTGTATCTGCTGCTGGAGCGCCTGGACAGCGGCGAAATCGCCTTCGACCGACTGGTGATCGAGTGCACCGGTCTGGCCGACCCGGCCCCGGTGGCGCAGACCTTTTTTATCGACGAGGAATTGCGCGAGCGTTATCTGCTCGACGGCATCATCACCCTGGTGGACGCGGCCCATGCCGAGCACCACCTGACCCAGGCCATCGCCCAGGCGCAGATCGGTTTTGCCGACCGGCTGCTGGTGAGCAAGCGTGACCTGGTGGATGAAGCGACGTTTACGGCCTTGAGCGAACGGCTGACGCGGATCAATCGCCGGGCACCGATCCGTATCGTCGAGCACGGCAACATTGATCTGGCCGAACTGCTCGATGTGCGCGGCTTCAATCTCAATGCCGACCTGGGTGGCGGCTTGAGTTTGCGTCCGGTCAGCAAGGCCGCATCCATCGACCGTATTTCCAGCCTGGTGCTGCGTACCGACCAGCCGCTGGATATCGACAAGCTCAGCGAGTTCATGAACGAACTGCTGGAAGATCACGGCAAACAGTTGCTGCGCTACAAGGGCGTGTTGAATATCGCCGGTGAGCCCCGGCGCATGGTGTTCCAGGGGGTGCTCAGGCTGTACGGTTTCGACTGGGACACCGAGTGGGAAGAGGGCGCGGCGCGGGAGAGCGTGATCGTGTTTATTGCCGATGACCTGCCGGAAGAGAAGATTCGCGAAGGCTTTGCGAAGGTCGCGACGGCTTGATGTGAGCACTGTGGTGACTGGGCAAACCCTGATGCCGTTCAGTTAAGGCCGAACACCGTCCTTGTAGGAGCATGGCTTGCCAGCGAAGGGGGCCTCAAGATCGCTAAAAGCTTCGCGGGCAAGCCCTGCTCCTACAGGTTAAGTGGCGTTTTCAATATTCCATTCCCCTCGACATGAACGGCATTAAGGCAAGCCCGCTCGCCACGGTTGAGTCCGCGTTTAACTGGGACGGCTGGCTTCCTGGGAAGATTTTGGCGGACTCAGGACCACTGCAGGACGCCAAGCTGATCCAGGTACTCCGTCAGCCATTCGACGCCGACTCCGGCATTGCCGTTCTCCACGGCATTGACGATGGCCTCACGTACTCGCCAGTCCTCGTTGCGCGCCGAATGTTGCGCCAGGGCCAACCCGGTCAGCGGCACCAGCCCGCTGAGAAAGTGCGCCAGGGGGGCGTTGCCGGCCATCCTCGCCAATTCCAGATGAAACTCGCCCCCCAGCCTTGTCGCCGTGTTCTGCCGGCCAGCTTCGGCATTCTGGCGTTCACGGGCGACCAGCGTGCGAAGCGCTGCAAACGTCAGTCCAGCGGACTTGGCGCAAACCAGCTCGATAACGCTGATCTCGGCCAGCCGCCGCGCTTGCAGGGTCTGGCGGATCTGTTCGGCGTCCGGCTCGGCGACCCGGGCGCGTTGGTTGGGGCGGGTAAGAATGATCTGTTGCCGCGCCAGACGGCTCATGACCCGGCGCACCTGGCTGCGACCCGCGCCGTAGACGCGTATCAGGGCCTCTTCACTCAACCCCTCGGCAAACTGGCGGTCGAGGATGTCTTCGAACACCTGGGCGTAGAGCGTCTCGGCGCAGAAAGCCGGGCCCTGTGGCGGCACCAGGGTACGCCGGGTGGTGAAGGGCAGGGATGTCGCAACGCTGTTCATATCCGGTCTCCCCTTGGCGGGTGGGTTATTGCTCGGTACTGCCCAGATGGTCGTCCGGGATGGTGAGTTCGATGCCCATGCGTCGGCCTTCCTGGAGGATATGGCGACGCATTTCCGCGCTGGCCAGGGCGCTGTTCTTGTTGCGGATGGCGCGCACTACGGCCTCGTTTTCCAGCAGGCGTTCGGCCAGGTGTTCCGGCGAATTGCGCAGGACCTCGGCGCTCTGCTTGAGGGCGTTGCTGGTCTGTTGCACCACGTTCTGGAAGATCGGGTTGGCGGTCAGGGCGAACAGCTCTTCATGGAAGGCGATGTAGGCGTTCATCCCGGCTTCGCTGTCATCGGCCTCCAGGGCTTCGCGCATGTCCATCAGGGTCAGGCGCAACTGGCCGACTTCCTTGCTGCTGATGGACTGCGCCACCAGCCCGACGATAAACGGCTCCAGGGTGTAGCGCAGTTGCAGCACATCTTCGAGGCTGGCGTCGGCCACGCCGCTGTGGGCGGCCGAGGTTTCGCTGGGGGCGGCGTCGAGCACCACCACCCCTTTGCCCGGCATCGAGCGCACCAGGCCAAGGGTTTCCAGCACGGTCACGGCTTCGCGCAGGCTCGGGCGGCTGATGCCCAGCTGTTCGGCCAGTTCACGCTGGCCCGGCAGCATCTCACCACGGCGCCACTGGCCCCGGGCCAGGGCCGCCCGGAGTTTTTCTACGACTGAATTGACAACGGTTGAGGTAATCACGGTGTACTCCAGATAAAACGGTGAGGCCACGACCCGAGGCCGGCGCTTGTTTCGCGGGCCAGGGGCCAGTACCGGCGCCCGTCCCCGGGCGCCCGGCATCAAAACTCCTGCTGATGAGCCGGTGTTGCCGGCTTTCTCGGCGTAAAGGCATAACCTTGCTGGCCATCGAGGACCTTGTGGGCCCGCTGCACATCGATGTCCTTTTCCCAGCGGGCGATGGCCACGGTCGCCACGCAGTTGCCGACCAGGTTGGTCATGGCCCGGCCGATGCCCATGAACCAGTCGACCGCCAGCACCAACACCAGCCCGACCACCGGGATCGCCGGAATGGCCGTCAGGGTGGCGGCGAGGATCACCAGGGCCGAGCCGGGAATACCGTGGGCGCCCTTGGAGGTGATCAGCGACACCAGCAGGATGGTCAGCAGGTCGCTCAGCGCCAGCGGGGTGCCGGTGGCATTGGCGATAAAGACGATGGCCAGGGTCAGGTAGATCGAGAAACCGTCCAGGTTGAACGAATACCCGGTCGGGATCACCAGGCCCACCGTCGAACTGCCTATCCCCAGGTGCTCGAGTTTGCGCATGACCTGCGGCAGCACGGCATCCGAGGACGCAGTACCCATCACGATCAGCAGGTCTTCGCGCAGGTACTTGAGGAAGGGCAGGATCCGCAGGCCGGACAGGCGCATCACCAGGCCGAGGATCACCAGCACGAAGCACAGGCAGGTCACGTAGAACAACGCCACCAGGCTGCCGAGCTGGCGCAGCGAGTCCAGGCCGTAGGTGCTGGTGGTGAAAGCGATGGCGCCGAAGACGCCAATCGGCGCCAGGCGCACGATCATGCCCATGATGCGGAAGATCACGTGGCTGAGTTCATTGATCAAGCGCGAGATGCCTGACGCCGACTCGCCCACCAGGTTCAGGGCGCTACCGAACAGTACGGAGAACAGCAGCACCTGGAGAATATTGTTGTCGGCAAAGGCGCCGATCACCGAGTTGGGGATCAGGTCCATCAGGAACTGCGTGGTCCCGCGCATATGCTGGCCACGGTCGGCGAGGTCGCCCAGGGCCACCTTGGACAGTTGCTCCAGGTGAATATTGGCGCCACTGCCGATGCCGGTGGAGAAGGCCAGGATCAGCCCGATCAACAGGGCGATAGTGGTCAGGACTTCGAAGTAGATCACCGATTTGAGGCCGATCCGCCCGACTTTCTTCAGGTCGCCGGCACCGGAAATGCCGCTGACCACCACGCAGAAGACGATCAGTCCGATCAGCATCTTGATCAGCTTGATAAAGCCGTCGCCGAGGGGTTTGAGTTGGACGGAGAATTCGGGAAGGGCGAGTCCGCAGATGATGCCGAGCACCAGTCCAAGGACAACCTGAAGGAAAATCGAACGCGAGCACCATCTGAGCATGGGGAGGATCCTGGTCGGCGTTCCGTGATCTGTGCCGGTGGCCGCAGCTTCGGAACTTAATTGTTGTGGTCTTACCGGTATGTCCAGTGCGGGGTCAGTCTACGCCCGGTTTTTCCCGGATAACAAGGTATTTTCGCGAAATTGGTTGGACCGGTCTGACCAGTAATGCTGGTCCTGTAGGAGCTGGCTTGCCGGCGATGAGGCCCGCAAGTGCGATGCAAGCCTTCAGACCGCCATCGCCAGCAAGCCGTCTCCCACAAAATGGTGCTCCGCCGCAAGGTGCTGCTTTACTGCGAAGGGGCGACGGACGGCGAGTTTCCTCCAGGCGAAAAAAAGCCCGGCCATGGCTGGCCGGGCTCTTGGAGGGGGACCGAGTGGCCGCGGGTTGACGGCACGTCTTCGGTTCTAGAAGCAGCGAACCGTCTCAGCCTGGAGATACTTGCGGGCCATTTTGACTTCCGCGCCTTGCGCGGTGGCCGCGAGCATTCTTTCGTGGGCGACTTCGACGCCTTGGGGGGCTTGGGGTGAAGGTGTGAGTGCAAAGCAGTTGTACTCGTTATCCGTGGTGGTGTCTGCGTGTACAGCCGTGGTGAACGCGATGCTGAACACGGCCAGTGTGGCGCCTCGGATAATGGGTTTTATCATGGCTGAAACCTCGTTTTGAATGAGGTATCAGCATGTCCTTTACGCATCGCCAGACGTATTGGCAAAAGTCGTCAGTGACCGACAGGTGTTTCCGGCTTTGTGTCTGAAAGCTGATGGCAAGGTGTAAAGGCTTTGCTTTTACAGGGGACAAAAACACCAATGCCCCGACAAGTCGGGGCATTGGTTTCAGTCTACCGGCCTGTCGGCCAGATGGGCTTTCAGCGAACCGCTATCAAGCGCCGTAAACCGGCAGCTTCTTGCAGATCGCCTTGACCTTCTCGCGAACGGCGTCGATCACCGCTTCGTTGTTCAGGTCAGCCAGGATGTCGCAGATCCAGCCGGCCAGTTCGCGGCAGTCGGTTTCCTTGAAGCCACGGGTGGTGACAGCCGGGGTACCGAAACGCAGGCCGGAAGTGACGAACGGGGAGCGTGGGTCGTTCGGCACCGAGTTCTTGTTCACGGTGATGAAGGCTTTGCCCAGTGCGGCGTCGGCGTCCTTACCGGAGATGTCCTGCTTGATCAGCGAGAGCAGGAACAGGTGGTTCTTGGTACCGCCGGAAACCACGTCGAAACCGCGTTCGATAAACACTTCGGCCATGGCCTGGGCGTTTTTCACCACTTGTTGCTGATAGGCCTTGAACTCAGGCTGCAGCGCTTCCTTGAAGCAGATCGCCTTGGCCGCGATCACGTGCTCCAGCGGGCCGCCCTGGGCGCCCGGGAATACGGCGGAGTTCAGCTTCTTCTCGATCTCGGCGTTGGCGCGAGCGAGGATCAGGCCGCCACGTGGACCGCGCAGGGTCTTGTGGGTGGTGGTGGTGACCACGTCGGCGAACGGCACCGGGTTCGGGTAGACGCCAGCGGCGACCAGACCGGCCACGTGGGCCATGTCGACGAACAGGTAGGCACCGACCTTGTCGGCGATGGCGCGGAAACGTGGGAAGTCGAGGATCTGCGAGTAGGCGGAGAAACCGGCCACGATCATTTTCGGCTTGTGCTCGACCGCCAGGCGCTCGACTTCGTCGTAGTCGATCAGGCCATTGGCATCGATACCGTATTGAACGGCGTTGTACAGCTTGCCGGAGGAGGAAACGCTGGCGCCGTGGGTCAGGTGACCGCCGTGGGCCAGGCTCATGCCCAGGATGGTGTCGCCGCCTTGCAGCAGGGCCAGGTAAACGGCCGAGTTGGCCTGGGAGCCGGCGTGTGGCTGGACGTTGGCGTAATCGGCGCCGAACAGTTCCTTGGCACGGTCGATGGCCAACTGCTCAACCACGTCGACGTATTCGCAGCCGCCGTAGTAACGCTTGCCCGGATAGCCTTCGGCGTACTTGTTGGTCAGGACCGAGCCCTGGGCTTCCATCACCGCGGGGCTGGTGTAGTTTTCCGAGGCGATCAGCTCGATGTGCTCTTCCTGGCGCTGAGCTTCTTGCTCCATGGCGGCAAAGAGATCGGCGTCGTACTTGGCAATAGTCAAATCACGGCTGAACATGGCGGTCCTCAAGGATCGGGGGCAGAAAAGAAGGCATTCTAACCCAATGGCTTTTATCTGGCATATGAAAGGGCATCATGTCGCAGATAAGCGGCGCTCAATCGAACATGAACAGCGCATCATTGCTGAACTGCGCTTCAAAGCGATTGGGCGCCATCGGTCGGCCGAACAGGTAGCCCTGCACTTCGTCGCAGCCGTGCTCGCGCAGGAAGTCGAGCTGCTCGTGGGTTTCCACGCCTTCGGCGATCACCGCCAGGTTCAGGCTGTGGGCCATGGCGATGATCGCCCGGGCGATCTGCGCATCCTGTTCGCCCGACGGCAGGCCGTCGACGAAGGTGCGGTCGATCTTCAGCACGTCGATGGGGAACTGCTTGAGGTAGTTCAGCGACGAGTAACCGGTGCCGAAGTCGTCCACCGCGATGCTCAGCCCGAGGTTCTTGAGCCCTGCGAGAATCAGCATGGCCTCGCTGACTTCGCGCATCAGGATACTTTCCGTCAGTTCCAGCTCCAGACAGGCCGGCGAGACACCGGTCTCCTTGAGAATATTGGCGATCCGCTTGCCCAACTGGCCGTCGGAGAACTGCCGCGCCGAGATGTTCACCGAGACCTTGGGCACCCGCACCTTGGCCAGGTGCCAGGCCTTGAGCTGGCGGCAGGCTTCGGTCAGGACCCAGTCACCGACATCCACCACCAGCCCCAGCTCTTCCAGTACCGGAATGAAATCCCCTGGTGGCACCAGGCCACGCCGTGGGTGGCGCCAGCGCAGCAGGGCTTCGGCACCGGTCAGGCGCTTGCCGTCGCCGCTGAACTGCGGCTGGTAATACAGCACGAATTCGTTCTGCTCCAGGGCGTGGCGCAGGTCGCTTTCCAGCTCCAGGCGTTCCAGGGCGCTGGCGTTCATATCGGCCTGGTAGAACTGGAAGTTGTTCTTGCCGCGTTCCTTGGCGTGGTACATCGCGGTGTCGGCGTTTTTCATCAACTGGCTGAGCTCGCTGCCATCCTGCGGGCTCAGGGCGATACCGATACTGGCGGTGACGAAGAACTCACGGCCTTCGAGCACGAACGGCGTCACCAGGCTGGTGAGAATCTGCTCGGCGACATTGATGGCCCGGTTCAAGGCCATTTCCCGAGTGGCCCGCGGTTGCAGCAGGAGGGTGAACTCGTCGCCGCCCATGCGCGCCACGGTGTCGTCGTCGGCCACGCAGGCCAGCAGGCGGGTGGCCATTTCCTTGAGCATGCGGTCGCCGGCGGCGTGGCCCAGGGAGTCGTTGATCGGCTTGAAACGGTCCAGGTCGAGGAACATCAGCACTACCCAGGACTTCTGCCGCTCGGCCTGCTGCAGCGCGGTGTGCAGGCGGTCCTGGAACAGCGTGCGGTTGGGCAGGTGGGTCAGGGCGTCGTAGTAGGCCAGGCGGTGAATCCGTTGTTCGCTGGCCTTGCGCTCGCTGATATCGGTGAAGAAACACACGTAGCTGGCCAGGTCGCCTTCATCGTCGAGTACCGCGGTGATGCCGACCCAGGCCGGGTAGTGCTCGCCGTTACGGCGTTTGAGCCAGACTTCGCCTTCCCAGGTGTTGTGCTGCTCCAGTTGCTTGAGTACATAACGCAGGTGGGCTTCCTGCTGGTCGTCGACGGTGAGCAGGCTGGGCAACTGGTCCAGCACGTCGGCCACGGCGTAACCGCTGACCCGGCTGAACGCTTCGTTGGCCTGGACAATGTAGCCGGCCGGGTCGGTGATCAGGATCGCCGAGGTCGAGTGCTCGAAAACCGTCGCGGCCATGCGCAGGTCTTTTTCCGCCCGGCGTTGCTGGCTGATGTCGCGGCCGACGCCGAGGATGCCCTCGAAGGCGCCGTGTTCGTCCCACACCAGCACCAGGCGCAATTCGATGGGAATCTTGCGGCCGTCGGCTTTCAGGCAGTCGAACAGGAACAACTGGGTCTGCACTTGTTCGCGCAGTTCGGTCAGTTCCTCGGGTTTGTCCAGGGCCTTGCTGACCCGCTCCATCAACAGGTAGATGCCATTGAGTTGCTGCGGGTTGGCAATGGTCGACTGCCAGCCATGCTGGAACACCCAGTCGACTTCATAGCCGAGCACCGCCTGGACCGACGGGCTGACGTAGTTCAGGCTCAGTCGGCTGTCGGTGGAGAAAATCACGTCGCTGATGCTTTCGGCGAGCATCCGGTAGCGCTTCTCGCTGTCGCGCAGGGACTCGCTGGCCTCGATCTGGTCGGTGACGTCCTTGGCCACGCCGATGATGCGCGTGACCTGGTCGTACTTGTCCCGGGCCAGGGCCTGCTCGCGGACCTCGAAGTGCCGCCAATGCTCGTTGCGATGGCGGAAACGCAGCTGGCACTGGAGCAACTGGCTGTAACCGGCATGGCGCTGCTGCTGGCGCAGGCGATGATAGTGCTCGGCGTCTTCGGGGTGCAGGAGGATTTCCCAGAAGTATTCGCCCATCTGGTGCAGCTCGGTCTTGTTGTAGCCGAGGGTCTGGCCCAGGTGATGGTTGCTGAAGATCATCCGCTGGCTGATCACATCCTGCACATACAGGTGATCCGGCACGGTACGCACCACATCCGACCAGAAACCCTCGCGTTCCAGCAACGACAGTTCGATCAGCTTGCGGCTGGTGATATCGGTGATGCTGAGGATCACCGAGGAATAGTCGCTGGCGTCCTCCGGCAGGCGCATGACCAGCCACAGGTGCTGGTCCTGGCCTTGGCCGGCGCTCAGCTTGATCTCCAGTTCCAGCTGGTTCTGGCGGTTGAGCAGCGCTTCGACCAGCGAGTAGCCGATACCGGCGGCATTGCTCGGGCAGCCGTCGATCAGGCATTGCCAGGCGCTTTCACGGGAATCGACATTGAGCAGGCGCAGGGCCACCAGGTTGACCTCGGTGATCCGCAACTCCTGCATCAACAGCCGGCGGTGCTCGGGGTCGTGGGCGATCCAGTGCTTGAGCGACTCGCTGTCCAGCAGGCGATGCTGTTCGAGGAAAACCGGCAGCCCGGAAAGGTCGAGGACGCACAAGGCAACGCCGGTACCCTCGAAAATATCCTGGTAGCGCCGGCGTCCTTCAGTGACCTGCAACTGGCGCCGCCGCATGTTGAGCAACGCCAGCACCGGCAGCAGCGACAACCCCAGCCCCAGCAGGCATTTGCCGATCAGGGCCGGCAGCAGGTCCTCGATCACCTTGCGCGGGTCGAACAGGCCGCGCAGTTGCCAGTCGCTGTTGGACAGCGGCGTGATCAGCACGCTGTTGGCCTCTTCGTCGGTGCTCAGCGGCACCGGCGTGGGGGCGATGTCGTCGTCCCGGCTGATCACCAGGTGATTGTTGCGGTTTTCGATCAGCCAACTGGCCCCCGATTCCTGATTGCCCGGGCGGGTGAGGTCCTGGAACAGCCGGGGTGACAGGCGCAGGACCCAATAGCCGTTGCTCTCGCCGCTGGCCTGCTGCAACAACAGGTGAACGGCCGAGCCGTGATCGTCATTGGTGAAGTAGTAGGTCTGCTTGCGGTTGCTGTGCTTGACCTGTTCGACGAGGAAGGCGGCGTCATGGCTGTCGGTGGCGCTGTCGCTGATCAGGGCGCCCTTGGCGTCGAGCAGGGCGATGCTTTGCAGGTCCGGCATCGACACCCGTACCCGGTCGAGCAAGGCCAGGAGTTCTTCGCGGTTGTTGGGTTTGTCGACGATCGGTAGTAGATTGAGGGCGATCTGCGCATTGAGCGCCATGTTCAGGCTGACGCGCTGGGCCAGGTCGGCGCTCGAGTCGATGCTGTTCTGGCGTTGCAGTTGGCGGGTTTGCTGGAATTGATCGATCAGTTGCCAAAACAGCAGGACGAGCAGGAACAGCACCAGCGTGGCCAGTATGCCTTTGAGTGTCCCGCGCAGCGGTGGAGTCGAGGCCGGGTTGGCTGCGCGCGCGGACGATGGCGGATTGGCGTTGGTCAAACTGTGATCCTGCGGTTGGGCTGGATTGGCGCGACATGCACTATAAGCCGGACGCCCGAAGGGCGGCTAGCATGCCTTGAGTTGTGGCAAAGTGCCAGTCCTGTTCGACCGAGCGGTTTGCCCTGTCTGCCGCATTCAGGTAGTTTTACCGGTTACGCGCCAGCAATTCACGCTCCCCATGCAAGGGTATCGACCGGTGCGGCCATGGATTGAACTCTTGGCTGGCACACGGGGCCTGTTCACTGCGGGTACCGCTCGCGCCCTTATTCATCTGTCACTGACGCTAGGTTCTCCATGGCTCAATACGTCTTCACCATGCATCGGCTGAGCAAAGTTGTTCCGCCGAAGCGGGAAATCCTGAAAAACATCTCCCTGTCGTTTTTCCCGGGCGCCAAGATCGGCGTGCTCGGCTTGAACGGTTCGGGTAAATCCACTCTGCTGAAAATCATGGCGGGTGTCGACACCGAATTCGACGGTGAAGCCCGGCCGATGCCCGAGCTGAATATCGGCTACCTGCCCCAGGAGCCGCAACTCGATCCGAGCAAGACGGTCCGTGAGGTGGTCGAGGAAGCGGTCAGCGTGATCAAGGACGCCCAGGCCCGCCTGGATGAAGTCTACGCCGCCTACGCCGATCCTGATGCCGATTTCGACAAGCTGGCCGCCGAACAGGCCAAGCTCGAGGCGATCCTGCAGGCCAGCGACGGCCACAACTTGGAACGCCAGTTGGAAGTCGCCGCCGATGCGCTGCGCCTGCCGGCCTGGGACGCCAAGGTCGAACACCTGTCCGGCGGTGAAAAGCGCCGTGTGGCCTTGTGCCGCCTGCTGCTCTCGGCCCCGGACATGCTGCTGCTCGACGAACCGACCAACCACCTGGATGCCGATTCCGTGGCCTGGCTGGAGCACTTCCTGCACGACTTCCCGGGCACCGTGGTTGCGATCACCCACGACCGTTACTTCCTGGACAACGTCGCCGGCTGGATTCTCGAACTCGACCGCGGCGCCGGTATCCCGTACGAAGGCAACTACTCGGGCTGGCTGGAAGCCAAGTCCGATCGTCTGGCCGCTGAGTCCAAGCAGCAGTCGGCCCATGAAAAGGCCATGAAGGAAGAGCTGGAGTGGGTGCGCAAAGGCGCCAAGGCTCGCCAGTCGAAATCCAAGGCCCGCCTGCAGCGTTTCGAAGAAATGCAGTCGCAGGAATTCCAGAAGCGCAGCGAGACCAACGAGATCTATATCCCGGCCGGTCCGCGCCTGGGCGACAAGGTCATCGAATTCAAGAACGTCAGCAAGGGTTATGGCGACCGCGTACTGATCGACAACCTGTCGTTCAGCATGCCCAAGGGCGCGATTGTCGGCGTGATCGGTGGTAACGGTGCCGGTAAGTCGACCCTGTTCCGCATGTTGATGGGCAAGGAGACCCCGGACTCGGGCAGCATCGAGATCGGTGAAACCGTGCAGCTTGCTTGTGTGGACCAGAGCCGCGACGACCTCGACGGCAGCAAGACGGTGTTCCAGCAGATTTCCGACGGTTCCGACCAGATCCGTATCGGCAACTACGAGATTCCATCGCGCACTTATGTGGGGCGCTTCAACTTCAAGGGTGGCGACCAGCAGAAGTTCGTCAAGGACCTGTCCGGTGGTGAGCGGGGTCGCCTGCACCTGGCGCTGACCTTGAAAGAGGGCGGCAACGTCCTGCTGCTCGACGAACCGTCCAACGACCTCGACGTGGAAACCCTGCGTTCCCTGGAAGAAGCCCTGCTGGACTTCCCGGGCGCGGCAATTGTGATCTCCCACGATCGGTGGTTCCTGGACCGGGTGGCGACGCACATCCTGGCCTATGAAGACGATTCGCAGGCGGTGTTCTTCGAAGGCAACTACACCGAGTACGAAGCCGATCGCAAGAAGCGCCTCGGCGATGCGGCGGCCCAGCCGCACCGTGTACGGCACAAGAAACTGGCCTGATCGGGTCGGTGGTTGAAAAGCGGAGCCCCTCGGGGCTCCGTTTTTTTTTATTGCGCGCCGCTAAGCCGGTTCGATCCTCACGATCTCGATCGACTGATCCCCCGCCGGTCGTTTCCATAGCACTTCATCCCCCAGGCGCGCACCCAGCAACGCCCGACCCAGGGGCGAGCCCCAATTGATCAAACCGCGAGCGGCATCCGCCTCGTCCTCGCCGACCAGTTGCACCTGCTGCTCTTCGTCCTGTTCATTGGCGAAGGTCACGCGACTGCCGATCTGCACCACCTCGGTGGAGGTCGCCGGCGTGGCGAGCTGGGCACTGGAGAGGCGTTGGTTGAAGTAACGCAGGTCGCGCTCGATATCGGCCTGGCGCTGTTTGTCGGCGGCCTCGTCCAGGGCGCTTTGCTGGCTGTATTCGGCTTGCAGCGCCGCCACGCGGGCGTGCAATTGCGCCAGGCCCTGTGGGGTGACGTAATTGGGCTGGGTACTGACCTGGCGCTCCACCGGCTGCTCGGCCTGGGCGGCGGCGCTGTCTTCGTTGACGAAGGCGCGGCTCATGGCAATCTCCCGTTCATGGGTATCCGACCATGCTCGCAGGGTTTGGGTTTGCCGGTATATCCGTAAGCGACCTGTGGTGGTTGGATCTGCACCGTGTCGGCTTTCCGAGCAGAGCTCGACGTTCGCAGATTCAGGCCTGAAACAGGCGCAATGAGCGGTTTGTGAGGCTGGGTGGTAAATTTTTACGACGCCGGTCGTTCTTTTGGATTGTAGGGTAATACGACGCCGGGCGCTCTGCGTCAGGTGTTTCGGCCCCGCGTGGAGGCGTGGGGCGAGTGCAGTCAAAGAAAGCGAGTGTTGTGTATGAGTTGTTTCAAAACCCATGGCGTGGGTGTCGGCCTGACCTTGTCCGCCTGTTTCGCCGTGGGTGAGCCATTGCCCGAGAGCTCCCTGTTGGGCCGCTACGGTGTGACGCCGGACCAGTTGCCGGCGGCCACTCAGGTGGAGATGTCTGACGGGAAGTCACCCAGCCTGTTTCAGTTGAAGCCCGAGACACCGGTGGTGGATATCCGCTTCGGCGAGCGGATGGCGCCGGAGGAGGTGGGTAATATCACCATCGACAATATGGCCAGGCGCGATTATGAGCGTTGCCTGCGTTTGCACGCCGAGTTGCTGGAGCGCAAGTCCGACCTGCCGGCGGTGCAGTCCGGGCGACCGAACGTTCAATGCGAATAGCTCCCGCCGCCGCTCAATAGTGATACCACTTCACCTCCAGCATCACCTCGTTCTCCGGCGTGGCCAGCTTGCTGAACTCGCGCTGGGCGCTTAAGCGCAGGCCCAGGTTGCGCGACAGCGCCCATTGTTGGTTGAGGCTCAGGCTGCGACGCACTTCGCCATTGATGAAGTAGTCGCCCTTGGCCTCCAGGCTCAGGTTGCCCAGCGGGTTTTTCCACAACAGGCCGGTGTCGAACCCCGCCGCCGGCGAAACAACCGCCGCGAAGTCCGCGTTGTGTTCGACCCTCACAGTGCCCAGGGCAAACCCCAGCACATCGTCGCCCAACTGCCAGGTGCCGCCCGCGCCGCCGTTCACATGGCTGACCAGGGTCTGGTCGTCATGCCGCCCCGGCACCCGTTCCAGGCCGCCGGTGACTTGCCACGACCACGGCTGCAACAGCGCATTGCGCGGCGTCAGCGAGCGAATGGTCGCCAGGTCCAGTTGCTGCAACTGCCAGTGATTGCCTTCGTACTGGCGCAGTTTCATCTGCAGGATTTCTATCTGTGCGCCGAGGGGAAAACTCTCGGCATTGTCGTTGAGGTCGTGATAGGCCATGCGCAAGCCATATTCGCCGAATGTCCGGCTGCCCCGGGTGCCGACCCCAGCCTGCCAGGTGCGGGACTCATGGCCGTTTTCCGGCAGGCCCGGACGCTCGATCTGCAGCTCCGGCGGCGGGTTCTGGTTGATCGCCCGCAGCAGCTCGAAGCTGCGCTGGGCTTGTACCGGATCACGTTCCTGGCCATTGGCCCGGTAGCGTTCGAGTCTATAGGCGGCGTCGATGATCAGCGCCTGGCGAGCCTTGGCCAATTGCTTGAAGCCGGCCGATTGCAGTTGCTGCGCGTCGGCACTGACTTTCAGCACCCACTGCTGTTCCTCGGGATCCAGCGGTTTGGCCCGCTCCAGCAGTTCGCGCTCGCGGGATGGCCGGTAGTCGATCCTGTCCACCAGTCCCGCGTCCTTGACCGCCTTGACGGTGTCGGTGGGAATCGCGGTCAGCGGAAACTGTGCGGTCAGGTGCAGGCTCGGACGCGCCACCTGCAACAGTTCCAGCAGGCGGTAGGAGCAGTTTTCATCGAAGAAGAAGTAGTCGAACTGGATCTGCTTCAACTCCCAGACATGCTCGACCATGCGCTGGGTCTCTTCGGGCGTCAGGTTCAGCCGGTATTCCCACAGGTCGCGGTTCTCCAGGCTGCGGTATTCGGAGAGCTTTTCCTGGTAGGGCACCATGGCGAACAGGCCCGGATAACCCCCCGCCAGGCCTTTCCAGGCATAGAGGATGCTGTTGTCGGAACCTTCGATATAGGCGCCGAAGTTGATCGCGTAGCTGAGCAGGGCGGTCTGGTCGCGCTGCACACCGGCCGGGTCGATGCGCAGCAAAGTGTGGCCGAACATCGACGACGGGCTGTTCAGGTAGGCCGCCGGGAAGATCATCACCATGCTGTGGGGCGCGACATCCTTGAACCACTGGTTGAATTCCGTGCAATCGGGGGCGGGCAGGTCGGTCAGCTGCAGTTGCGCCTTGAGCCAGCGCGTGCGGGCCGGATAGACACACTGGGGATGCTGGTTGCCGAGGCTGGCCGGGGCATAGAGGGCGTCGAGGGTAGCTTGCAGTTCCGCGTCCGGGTGATGGGCACCGTCGGCCGCGAGGAAATATTTTTTGTCGCTGACATAACTGCGCCAGCCGCCGAGCTTGGCCGTCTCGTAATGGCCGAGGGAAATCCAGAACGGGTCATGGGCCAACTGCTGCAAACGCTGGGTGTCGAGGTGCGGTGCGGCGTACAGCGGGGCGCAGGCACAGAGCGCCAGGTAGGCAAGGCGTTTGAGCATGGTGGGCAACTGTTGTCAGACGAAAAGAGGCAACGCACACAAAAACCCGCTCCGAAAGGAGCGGGCGGGTCGAGCTTAAGCCTGGGTCGCGTACTTGGCCAGGCGCGGATCGCCTTTGAGGACCGCGAGGGTGTTGGTGTGCACATCGTCGGCGGTCACGTCAGCCTTGCTGAAGATCTGCTGGAAGTGCTCGTGGGTGACGGCCGCGAAATGCTCACGGTCTTCCGGGGCCACGCCAAGGACCACGGCGTAGGTGGTCAGGGCTTCGCCCTGGCCCTTGGCCATGTCTTCGGAAAGTTCGTTCATCATGCCGTTCATGGCGATCCAGGAGCGGCCGCCATAGGTCAGTGAGTCACGGGTGGAGCAGCCATTGGTGCCGGAGGTCATGCCGAAGGTGGCGTTGCCGGAGGTGCCGTTGGTGGTGGACGCCAGAATGTGGGCGGGAGTGCCGCGCTGGCCCTTGAATAGCATGTTACCCCAGCCGCAATCCGGCCCACCTGGCGCCTGGGCCATGGCATTGAGGGAGACAACCGTGAAGAGAGTACCCAGAAGAATCCGTTTCATAGCTTTGTTCTCTTTATGTGCGTGCCAATGACGAGGGGATCTGGCCTGGTTCAGGGCCAGTAGGCTGGTTATCAATCCAGCCTCGCACGTTGGAGTTTAGGCAGGTTCCAAGGGTTCCATTGTTTTTTCCTGATGTGAATGCGGGAAAGAGTTTGTAGTCCCTGTCTGAGGACTTTTGCCACGCCGTAGCGATTCAGTCATCGCTCGCCTTGCCAGTCAGGCATGGCGAGCGCCAGAATGCTTTCATCTGCCCCGCCTGATGTAAGGAAGCCCGATGCCTGATTCTGTTGCTGCCAGCTTGCGACTAGCGCCTGAAGCGCTGACCCGTCCTTTTTCCGCTGAACAGTTCAGCTTCTCTACCACCAATGATCTGGAGCCTTTTCGCGGTGTGCTTGGCCAGGAACGTGCCGTTGAAGCCTTGCAGTTCGGCGTGGCGATGCCACGCCCCGGTTACAACGTGTTTGTCATGGGCGAACCCGGTACCGGGCGTTTTTCGTTCGTCAAACGCTATCTGAAAGCTGAAGGAAAACGCCTACAGACCCCGTCCGACTGGGTCTATGTCAATAATTTCGACGAACCTCGCGAGCCACGGGCGCTGGAGCTGCCAGCGGGCGAGGCGGGCGCGTTCATCGCCGATATCAACGGCCTGATCGACAACCTGCTGGCGACCTTTCCTGCGGTGTTCGAGCACCCGTCCTACCAGCAGAAGAAGAGCGCCATCGACCGCGCCTTCAACCAGCGTTACGACCGCGCCCTGGATGTGATCGAGCGCCTGGCGCTGGAGAAGGAAGTTGCGCTGTATCGCGACAGCACCAATATCGCCTTTACCCCCATGAGCGAAGGCAAGGCCCTGGACGAGGCGGAATTCGCCCAGTTGCCGGAAGCCGAGCGTGAACGTTTCCATACTGATATCGCGGATCTTGAGGAGCGCCTCAACGAGGAGCTCGCCAGCCTGCCGCAATGGAAGCGCGAATCGAGCAATCAGCTGCGCCAGTTGAACGAAGAAACCATCACCCTGGCCCTGCAGCCTTTGCTGGCGCCGTTGTCGGAAAAATACGCGGAGAACGCGGCGGTTTGCGGTTACCTGCAAGCCATGCAGGTTTACCTGTTGAAAACCGTGGTCGAGCAGTTGGTCGACGACAGCAAGACCGATGCCGTGGCCCGCAAGCTGCTTGAGGAACAGTACGCGCCGAGCCTGGTGGTGGGGCAACCCTTCAATGGCGGTGCGCCGGTGGTGTTCGAACCGCACCCGACCTACGACAACCTGTTCGGTCGTATCGAATACAGCACCGATCAGGGCGCGCTCTACACCACCTATCGGCAGTTGCGTCCGGGTGCCTTGCATCGGGCCAACGGCGGCTTCCTGATTCTCGAAGCCGAGAAGATGCTCAGCGAGCCCTTTGTCTGGGACGCGCTCAAGCGCGCCCTGCAGTCGCGCAAGTTGAAGATGGAGTCGCCGCTCGGTGAACTGGGGCGCCTGGCCACCGTGACGCTGACGCCACAGGTGATTCCGTTGCAGGTCAAGGTCATCATCATCGGTGCCCGCCAGTTGTACTACACGCTGCAGGACCTGGATCCGGATTTCCAGGAGATGTTCCGCGTGCTGGTGGACTTCGACGAAGACATTCCCATGGTCGACGAGAGCCTGGAGCAGTTCGCCCAGTTGCTCAAGACCCGCACTTCGGAAGAGGGCATGGCCCCGCTGACCGCTGACGCGGTGGCGCGCCTGGCGACCTACAGCGCGCGTCTGGCCGAGCACCAGGGGCGTTTGTCGGCGCGGATCGGCGATCTGTTCCAACTGGTCAGCGAGGCGGATTTCATTCGCCACCTGGCCAATGACGAGATGACCGACGCCGGCCACATCGAGCGGGCGCTCAAGGCCAAGGCCACCCGCACCGGGCGGGTCTCGGCGCGGATCCTCGACGATATGCTGGCGGGGATCATCCTGATCGACACCGCGGGCGCGGCCGTGGGCAAGTGCAACGGGCTGACGGTGCTGGAAGTCGGTGACTCGGCCTTCGGCGTGCCGGCGCGGATTTCCGCCACGGTGTATCCGGGTGGTAGCGGAATCGTCGACATCGAGCGTGAGGTCAACCTCGGCCAGCCGATCCACTCCAAGGGCGTGATGATCCTCACCGGTTACCTGGGCAGCCGTTATGCCCAGGAATTCCCGCTGGCGATTTCCGCGAGCATTGCCCTGGAGCAGTCCTACGGTTATGTCGATGGCGACAGCGCGTCCTTGGGCGAAGCCTGCACGTTGATTTCGGCCTTGTCGAAAACCCCACTCAAACAGTGTTTTGCCATCACCGGGTCGATCAACCAGTTCGGTGAAGTGCAGGCGGTGGGCGGGGTCAACGAGAAGATCGAAGGCTTCTTCCGGCTCTGCGAGGCCCGTGGCCTGACCGGTGAGCAGGGGGCAATCATTCCCCATGCGAACGTTGCCACCTTGATGCTCGATGAGCGCGTACTGCAGGCGGTGCGGGCCGGGCAGTTCCACGTGTATGCCGTGCGCCAGGCCGATGAGGCCCTGAGCCTGCTGGTGGGCGAGCCGGCCGGTGAGCCGGATGCCGATGGCCAGTTCCCGGAAGGCAGCATCAATGCGCGGGTGGTGGAGCGTCTGCGGGTGATCGCCGAGATGATCAGCGAAGAGGACCTCAAGGAGGCCGAGAAGGAAGCCGCCGAGCAGGCATTGGCTGAGGTCAAGGCGTCCTGATTACGGCCCTGCAGGAGCAGGGCTTGCCGGCGAAGGCGTCCTTGAGGCCGCCAAAAGCTTCGCGAGCAAGCTCTGCTCCCACAGGTTCCGTTGTGTTCTCAAGAATTAAGCAGCGTGCAATTAAGTGTGTGCGGGAAAGGAGTCAAGGCTTTGGCGCATGCCAACCTGACGCCCGTTGGTCCTGCAAATCCTTGCTGCCTGTAGTTTTATTCTATTCTCTGGGCAAGGACCTCCACTGTAGTCACTGGACCGATGCAACCTCCCCCCGGAGGCTGAAGACAGGATCTACCGAGGGTCGCCGCCATGCCGCGCAACCTTTGTCTCACCCGCCAATGCCTGGGTCTCGTGACCCGTATCGAATGCAGTATTCGCCCGATTGCCGGCGATAACGGAATGTGGACCCTCCTGTTCGCCGCCGGAATGGCCGGCGAACAACCCTCGGCCATCAAGGCCCAGGGTCCGTTCCATGGCCCGGTCGTGGCCGAATCCATCCTTGAGTCGATTGTCGAAAGCCTGACCTTGCATGGCTATCAGCTGGCCGAGGATCCGCAGATCTGGAGCCTGCATTTGCAGGCCCAGCTACGGGAGATCAACGGCACGCGAGGCCGGGGCCTGGAACACTAGGCGCCAGCCCACGATCATTCGGCGGGGCCTGAAACCTGGGCCTTGTCGAGCTTGACCTCGAAACCGTACTCGACGGTGTTCAAGGCCGTGCGCTGGTAGCTTTCCAGCTGGGTCGGCTGCCCGTAGAAGTAGTGGACGTCATAGACCGGCGGCGAATCAGCCTTGTCGCTATGGCTGGTGGCGAGGATTTCCTTGAGGTAGTTGCCGCTGTCGTCCTTGGCGTAGAAGCGCCAGGACTCGGCAGGGAAGCGCTTCTGGTCGACGATCAGGGCGTTGCCCTTGAGCTCCAGGCCGGCTGGCAACTGGTGGGCGTCGAGGGTGTTTTTCTGGATATCGGCCAGGAACAACGGCATCGAGCCGACGGCATAGGCCGGCGTTTCCGGGAACAGGTTCAGGTCGTAGGTGATGGTACCGTCCAGCGGATTGACCTCGAAGGCCTCGTTAGGCAACTCCAGGGGCTCGCCGCGCTTGCCTTGTTCGTCTTCGGTGAAGAAGGTCACCGGACTGCCGCCGGGGGCGGTGGGCGTGCCAAGCAACTCGTCGTTGAAGGTCTTGGGGTGGTCGAACTCGATGTTCGCCGCGCTGGCATCGTCCACCGACTGACTGATGATCACGCTTTTTTTCAGCTTCTCGGCGTCCAGGTTGGCGTCCTTGAGATAGCTCGACGCCTTGTCGTCGTAGACCACCACCGGCATGGGCAACGGCTGGATATCCTTGCTGGTGGTGTTGTCGAACTGGCGTACCGGCAGGTCCAGCTCCTTGCGGTCGACCGTCGCCCCGGAAAAGTCCATCACGCTGATTTCCAGCTTGTCGATCATGCCGTTGAAGTAGACCCGGGTGTAGTGGCTGGTCTGCTTCGCCTCGAAGGCCTTTTGCTCGCTGTCGAGTTTTTTCTCGAAGGTGTCGCTCCAGCTCTTCTGTTTGAGCATTTCGTCCAGTTGCTGCTGGTAGAAGGCAATCTGCGCGGTGTTTTCGTTGATGGCGCCGGCACGGGAGAGAAATTGCCCGGTGTTGTCCATGGCCTGGACGATCAGTGGGTTGAGCGGGGTGTCGCCGACCTGGGGCGCCTGCACGGCGTTACCGCTCAGTTCGATTTCGGCATTGTTCTTGTCCAGCGATACCAGGGTGAGGCTGACGTTGTCGCGGCTTTGCAGTTTGCCGACGTCCTGGCGGGTCAGGTTGAAGGTCACTACCTTGCTTGGGGCGATCACTTCGACCTTGCCGTGCAGGGTCAGGGGTTGCGGCTGTTTTTTCGGATCGACTTCCTGGCCTTCGACATACGGATAGGTGATCGTCAGGTCGTCGGGGTTGGTCATGTTCGAGCTGGAGGGGCTCAGCTGTATCCCGGGATCGGTTTCCGACCATTCAGGCTGGAAGGGGATCACCTGTTTGTTGCTCAGGGTCACCGACTGCCATTCCAGTGCATGGGGAAACGGGAATTCGGTGGGGTAGTTGAAGCTGAACGGAAAGATCGGCTGCAGGTCGGTCAGGTAGTCGGAACTGGCGGTTTTGCGCAACACGAAGAGGCCGTTGATATAGGTGTCGGCCAGGGCCTGGGGGCTGGGGTAGTGCTTGAGCAACGCCAGGGCATCGTCGCTGTATTCGGTTTCGATGGGCTTGTCCCGCAGGCGCAGGCGGGCCCGTTCGAGCAACAGCAGGGAGCCGCCGAGGTCGGCCACGGCATCCTTGAGCTTGGGGTCTTGCAGGGTGTCGAGGGTTTTTTCGAACTGTGCGGTCCTTTCCTCGAGGCTGGCTTGGTGTGGCTTGTCTTTGGGGGAGCAGCCGCTCATCAGCAGAGCCACCGATAGCCCGAGGCAAGCCAGGGGAAGTCGCAAATCCATTGTTCAGTTTTCCTGTACACAGTGCACACGCGATGTCATTGATGCCGACACTAGCAGAAAATCGCCCTGGCGCAGCTGTCCCGATGTTGAACGAGCGCCTGTGGAGGGCTTTTTCCCTCGGGTTTTGGCGCTGGTATACTCGCGGCCATTTTCAGTTGGTATGAGATCCATGGAACGTTTTATCGAAAATACGATGTATGCCTCGCGCTGGCTGCTGGCACCGATTTACCTCGGACTGTCCCTGGGCCTGCTGGCCCTGGCGCTGAAGTTCTTCCAGGAAGTGTTTCACGTCATCCCCAACGTCTTTGCCATGGCCGAGGCCGACCTGATCCTGGTGCTGCTGTCGCTGATCGACATGGCGCTGGTGGGTGGCCTGCTGGTGATGGTGATGATTTCCGGCTACGAGAACTTCGTGTCGCAGATGGACATCGATGAGGGCAAGGAAAAGCTCAGTTGGTTGGGCAAGATGGACTCCACGTCGTTGAAGATGAAGGTGGCGGCGTCGATCGTGGCGATTTCCTCGATTCACCTGCTGCGGGTGTTCATGGATGCCAAGAACGTCGACCCGGTGCACCTGCAATGGTATGTGATCATCCACATGACCTTTGTCGTGTCGGCCTTTGCCATGGGCTACCTGGACAAGCTGACCAAGCACTGACCCCGCTGTGCTTGTGTGCTAGTCTGCTGGCCCTTTTTGGTTCCGGGTGCGTGGGGCAATACCTTGTTCGACAGGTGTTTCCCGTCGCAGCCCACAGCGGAGCAGTGTTATGTCCGAAGTAAATCTGTCCACCGACGAAACCCGCGTCAGCTACGGTATCGGCCGTCAGTTGGGTGACCAACTGCGTGATAACCCGCCGCCGGGCGTAAGTCTCGATGCGATCCTGACCGGCCTGACCGACGCTTTCCACGGCCAGCCAAGCCGCGTGGGCCAGGAAGAGCTGTCCGCCAGCTTCAAAGTGATCCGCGAAGTCATGCAGGCCGAAGCCGCTGCCAAGGCTGAAGCCGCGGCGGGTGCCGGTCTGGAATTCCTGGCGGAAAACGCCAAGCGCGAAGGCATCACCACCCTGGCTTCCGGCCTGCAGTTCGAAGTGCTGACCCAGGGCGAGGGCGCCAAGCCATCCCGTGAGGACACCGTGCGTACTCACTACCACGGCACCCTGATCGACGGCACCGTGTTCGACAGCTCCTACGAGCGCGGCCAGCCAGCCGAATTCCCGGTCGGTGGCGTGATCGCCGGCTGGACCGAGGCACTGCAACTGATGAATGCCGGTAGCAAATGGCGTCTGTACGTGCCGAGCGAGCTGGCTTATGGCGCCCAGGGCGTCGGTGGCATTCCGCCGCACAGCGTACTGGTGTTCGATGTCGAGCTGCTCGACGTTCTGTAAGTACCGCGCGACTGCTGTCACCGCTGTACTGTAGGAGCAGGGCTTGCCCGCGAAGAGGCCGTCAATATTGCCAAAAGCTTCGCGGGCAAGCCACGCTCCTACAGTACGGTGTCGGCAGGGATAGGCGCGTCATAACTGGATCTTGGCATCCGGCTCCCCACTCGGGCGCAACGCCCGCGCATAGCAGAACAGAAACAGGTTACGCACCAGTTCCTTGAGCACCAGCGGCTCGCTGGAACTCAAGCCGCTGACGTCCAGGTCGCCCTGGTCCTGCAGCTCGTTCAAGGCTTCTTCTTCCAGTACCGCACAGACTTCCCCCGTTTCCCGATGCAGGATGCGCAGGTAAGGGTGTGGGCGGTCCAGCCAGGCATCGATCAAATAAGTCATGGTCTCATCTCCTTGATGGGTTTCAATGAGAATAATTCTTATTCAAGGAATAGCAAGTGCCTATTGGCCGATAGTTGGATTTTCTGTAGGGGGATTTGTCTGAGGTCAACGAAGGCGGGGATGGCGGCTGGCGTAATCCTGGTCCCGGCAGCCAGGGTTGGCGCGGACCTTTGTAGGAGCCGGCTTGCCGGCGATGGGGCCGCAAGCCTTGCATCGCCTGGTCGGCCGCTATCGCCGGCAAGCCGGCTCCTACAGAGGAGGGGGGCTTCAGACCTTCCGGACGAACTCGGACTTGAGTTTCATCGGGCCGATGCCGTCGATCTTGCAGTCGATGTCGTGGTCGCCATCGCACAGGCGGATGTTCTTGACCTTGGTGCCGACCTTGACCACCAGGGAGGTGCCCTTGACCTTCAGGTCCTTGATCACGGTGATGGTGTCGCCGTCTTGCAGGACGTTGCCCACGGAGTCCTTTTTCACGGTGTCGTCGCTGGTGGCTTCGGCTTCGCCGCCGGCAGACCACTCATGGGCGCATTCGGGGCAGACCAGTTGGGTGCCGTCTTCGTAGGTGAATTCGGAATTGCATTTCGGGCAGGGTGGCAACGTGCTCACTAAGGTTCCTCGGTTTCGGGAAGGCGAAAAGCGCACATTATATAGGGTTTTTATCGGTGGAGGTGTAGCAGCGGTGACTGGAAACTGTGGGAGCGGAGCTTGCCCGCGAAGCTTTTGGTGGCCTTACTGGCGTCTTCGCGGGCAAGCTCCGCTCCCACAGGCGGTGCTTGCAGGGGGGGGGATCAGTGAGTACGGGCGACCGCAAACTCGCTCAGTTCCACCAGGGCATCGCGGTATTCGCTCGCCGGCAGCGCTTCCAGGCAGGCAATCGCCCGTGCCACGTAGTCGCGGGCCAGTTGCGCGGTGTAGTCCAGGGAGCCGGAGGCCTGTACGGCTTCGCGAATGCTTTCCAGGTCTTCGATGCCGCCTTTCTGGATTGCCTGGCGCACCAGGGCCGCCTGTTCCGGCGTGCCTTCGCGCATGGTGTAGATCAACGGCAGGGTCGGCTTGCCTTCGGCCAGGTCGTCGCCGACGTTCTTGCCCAGGGTCTCGGCATCGCCTTTGTAGTCCAGCAGGTCGTCCACCAACTGGAACGCAACACCCAGGTGGTCGCCAAAGGTGCGCAGCGCTTCGGTCTGCTCCGGCGTGGCCTGGCACAGGGCCGCGGCGCTGTGGGTCGAGGCTTCGAAGAGCATCGCGGTCTTGCCGCGGATGACTTCCATATAGGTTTCTTCAGTGGTGCTGGCGTCGCGGACCTTGGACAGCTGCAACACTTCGCCTTCGGCGATGATGCGGGTGGCCTGTGAAAGAATCTTCATCACCGGCATCGAGCCCAGCTCGACCATCATTTCGAAGGAGCGCGAGTACAGGAAGTCGCCCACCAGCACACTCGGGGCGTTGCCCCACATGGCATTGGCGGTGGAGCGGCCACGGCGCATGCCGGACATGTCGACCACGTCGTCGTGCAGCAGGGTGGCGGTATGCAGGAACTCGATGGTGGCGGCGAGCAGGCGCAGGTCGTCGCCTTCGCGGCCCAGGGCCTTGCCACACAGCAACACCAATAAAGGACGCAGGCGTTTGCCCCCGGCCGAGGTGATGTAATCGCCGATTTTCGAGACCAGCGGCACCCGGGAAGTCAACTGCTTCTTGATGATGCCGTCGACGGCGCTAAAATCGTCCGCCACCGCGCGGTAGAAAGCTTGGGGTTGCATCAGCGGGAGTCGCTCCAGAAGGGTTGCGCGGCATGCTAGGGCGGGGGGTCTGTGCTGTCAAGGTACGCGGTCTACGGGCTTGCAATGGCCAGATGGCTTGCGTACAATCGCGCACCCTGAACTTCCTGGGCAGCACCTGCCTTACGCAATTGCATCTGGGCCGTTCCAGCCCCATGCAGCCATGCCAGCCAATACCTTTACCTATAAAGCGCTGGGTGAGCAGGATTATCGGAGAAATACCATGTCTTACGCAGTAATCGTTACCGGCGGCAAGCAGTACAAAGTCGCTCCAGGTGAATACCTGAAGATCGAGAAACTGGAAATCGCCACCGGCGAATCCGTTACCTTTGATCGCGTTCTGTTGGTCGCCAATGGCGATGACGTGAACATCGGCGCTCCAGTTGTTGCGGGCGCTACCGTTGTGGCTGAAGTGATCTCCCAAGGTCGTCACGATAAAGTCCGCATCATCAAGTTCCGTCGTCGTAAGCACCACATGAAGCGTATGGGCCACCGTCAGTGGTACACCGAGATCAAAATCACCGGTATTCAGGCTTAATTTCAGCCTAATCCCCTTTTTGGAGAATTGAACTCATGGCACACAAAAAAGCTGGTGGTAGTACCCGTAACGGTCGCGACTCAGAAGCCAAACGCCTTGGCGTGAAGATGTATGGCGGCCAGGCTATCAAAGCGGGCAACATCATCGTGCGTCAGCGCGGCACCCAATTCCACGCCGGTTACGGCGTTGGCATGGGTAAAGATCACACTCTCTTCGCTAAAGTCGAAGGCGTGATCAAGTTTGAAGTAAAAGGCGCGTTCAACCGCCGTTACGTGAGCATCATCGCGGCTTAATCGCGAGAATGCTGGAGAAGCCCCGTCTTGCGACGGGGCTTTTTCGTTTGTGGGGTGAGTCTCTTGCAAAGCTGTTTGTATGGGCTGTCGGCGCTGGATTTTTCAGTCGTTGAGCGGGTTTGTTCGAAAGCTCGCCGAGCGGCGATCAGGCAAGGTAAAAACAGCCGAGGAAGCGCATTTTAGTCCGCTAAATGAGCATTCCGAGGCTATTTTTAACGCAGCATGATCGTTGCGCAGGCAGGTTTCGGGCAAAACCTGAGTCGCCGCGCTCATCTTTGCAAGGGTCTTATACTTGTATTTGTGATTTTTTCGGCTCGTCCTGGTGGCGAGAGGCGTGTGTTATGAAGTTCGTTGATGAAGTATCGATTCGCGTAAAAGCTGGCGACGGCGGCAACGGTTGCATGAGTTTCCGTCGGGAAAAATTCATCGAAAACGGCGGTCCCAACGGCGGTGACGGTGGTGACGGCGGCTCGATCTATATGGTTGCCGACGAAAACCTCAATACCCTGGTGGATTATCGCTATACCCGGCACTTCGATGCCGAGCGCGGTTCCAATGGCGGCAGCACCGACTGCACCGGCAAGAAGGGCGAGGATCTGGAGTTGCGCGTGCCGGTCGGCACCACGGTGATCGATTCCGCCACCCAGGAAGTCATCGGTGACCTGGTCAAGGCTGGTCAGCGTCTGCTGGTGGTTCATGGCGGCTGGCACGGCCTGGGCAACAGTCGTTTCAAATCCAGCACCAACCGTGCGCCGCGCCAGACTACGCCGGGCAAGCCGGGCGAGCAGCGCGACCTCAAGCTGGAAATGAAGGTGTTGGCGGATGTCGGCCTGCTGGGCTTGCCGAACGCCGGTAAAAGTACCTTTATCCGTTCGGTCTCGGCCGCCAAGCCGAAGGTGGCGGATTATCCGTTCACCACCCTGGTGCCGAACCTGGGCGTGGTCAGCGTCGACCGCTGGAAGAGCTTTGTCATTGCTGACATTCCGGGGTTGATCGAAGGTGCTTCGGCCGGTGCCGGCCTGGGGATTCGCTTCCTCAAGCACTTGGCGCGCACGCGTTTGCTGCTGCACCTCGTCGACATGGCGCCGCTGGATGACAGCAGTGCGCCGGATGCCGCGGAAGTGATCGTCAACGAGCTGACCAAGTTCAGCCCGTCCCTGGCTGAGCGTGATCGCTGGCTGGTGCTGAACAAGTGCGACCAGATCCTCGAGGAAGAGCATGAGGAGCGGGTCAAGGAAGTGGTCGAGCGTCTGCAATGGACCGGTCCGGTCTATGTGATCTCGGCGATTGCCAAGGAAGGGACCGAGCGCCTGACCCGCGACATCATGCGCTACCTGGAAGATCGTCTCGATCGTCTGGCCAATGACCCGGCCTATGCCGACGAGCTGCGTGATCTCGATCAGCGCATCGAAGATGAGGCGCGTGCCCAGTTGCAGGCCCTGGATGACCAGCGTGCCCTGCGCCGCAGCGGCGTCAAGAGCGTCCACGACATCGGCGACGATGACTGGGACGAAGAAGATGTCGATGACGAAGATGGCCCGGAAATCATCTACGTGCGCGACTGATGTTGCCGCATGTTGTGCGGATTGGCCGCTGCTCGAGGGTGAGCGGGCGGTCTATCTGACGGGTGGCGGTGTTATCATCGTCATCAGCCTGTTCCACCTGGCGCCGCTCATTCGAGCGGCGTTCTGGTTTCTGGGAACCGGCTACCCTGAACAATCGCATGGGCAGTGCTCGGTCGTGCTGCCCGCAAGCCAAGGTTGAAAGATGATGCGGAGCAAGGTGACAGGTGCGCAGCGTTGGGTCGTGAAGATCGGCAGCGCACTGCTGACGGCGGACGGCAAGGGTCTGGATCGCGCCGCAATGGGGGTCTGGGTCGAGCAGATGGTGGCGTTGCATGAGGCGGGCGTCGAGCTGGTGCTGGTGTCTTCCGGTGCGGTGGCGGCGGGTATGAGTCGTCTGGGTTGGACGGTGCGACCGACGGCCATGCACGAGTTGCAGGCCGCCGCCGCCATTGGTCAGATGGGCCTGGTGCAGGCCTGGGAATCGAGCTTTGCCGAGCATGGCCGGCATACCGCGCAGATCCTGCTGACCCATGACGATCTGTCCGACCGCAAGCGCTACCTCAATGCGCGCAGCACCTTGCGGGCGCTGGTGGAGCTCAAGGTCATCCCGGTGATCAATGAGAACGACACCGTGGTCACCGATGAAATCCGTTTTGGCGACAACGACACCCTGGCGGCGCTGGTGGCCAACCTGGTGGAGGCGGACCTGCTGGTGATTCTCACGGATCGCGATGGCATGTTCGACGCTGATCCGCGCAACAATCCCGATGCCCAGTTGATTTATGAAGCCCGAGCCGATGATCCGGCCTTGGATGCGGTGGCGGGTGGTACTGGCGGTGCGCTGGGGCGTGGCGGTATGCAGACCAAGCTGCGCGCGGCGCGGTTGGCGGCGCGTTCCGGGGCGCACACGATCATTGTCGGCGGGCGCCTGGAGCGGGTGCTGGATCGCCTGAAGGCGGGCGAGCGCATCGGCACCTTGCTGTCGCCTGAGCGTGGCATGCTGGCGGCGCGCAAGCAGTGGTTGGCCGGGCATCTGCAGACCCGTGGCACGCTGGTGCTCGATGACGGCGCGGTGAATGCGTTGGCGCGGGATCACAAGAGTTTGCTGCCGGTGGGCGTGAAGCTGGTCCAGGGCAGCTTCCGGCGTGGTGAGATGGTGGTGTGCGTGGCGTCGGACGGTCGTGAGATCGCTCGTGGGCTGGCGAACTACAGTGCGCTTGAGGCGCAGAAAATTATCGGCCAGCCGTCGGATGCGATTGTCGGTGTGCTGGGGTATATGGCGGAGCCTGAACTGGTTCACCGCGATAACCTGATTCTGGTGTGATGGATTGAGGGAGAGGGCTATGGGTATCGCAAAGGGATTGTTGGGATTGCTGCTGGCGATGCCATTGCTGGCGTCGGCGGAAGAGATTGGTCAGGTGTCGACGGTCTTCAAGTTTGTCGGGCCGAACGATCGTATCGTGGTCGAGGCGTTTGATGATCCCAAGGTCGAGGGCGTGACCTGCTACCTGTCCCGGGCCAAGACCGGCGGCTTGAAAGGTGGTTTGGGGTTGGCCGAGGATCGTGCCGAGGCATCGTTGGCCTGTCGTCAGGTCGGGCCGATTCGTTTCAGTGGTGAGTTGAAGGATGGCGAGGAGGTGTTCAAGGAGCGCACCTCGCTGGTGTTCAAGACCATGCAGGTGGTGCGATTCCTCGACAAGAAGCGCAATACCCTGGTGTATCTGGTCTATAGCGACCGCTTGATCGAAGGTAGCCCGCAGAATGCGGTGACGGCGATTCCGATCCTGCCTTGGCCGCATCAGTAAGGTATTGGGGCGGCAATTGTGTTGCCTGGTTCTGACGTTGAACGCGAACCTCTAGGAGCAGGGCTTGTCGGGGCGCCGCACCGCCGCGAAGCTTTTGGCGATCTTGAGGGCCTCTTCGCGGGCAAGCCCTGCTCCTACAGATTGGTGTGATTTTCTGTAAGGGGTGTCGGAATTGCAGGCAATAAAAAACCGACCCTAGGGTCGGTTTTTTAACAAGCGTGTCGCTTAGGCTGCAGCAGCAAGGTTCAGAGCCTTGATGTGGCCGTTCAAACGACCCTTGTGACGAGCGGCCTTGTTCTTGTGGATGATGCCTTTATCGGCCATACGGTCGATAACAGGAACAGCCAGAACATAAGCGGCTTGAGCTTTGGCAGCGTCTTTTGCGTCGATGGCTTTAACCACATTCTTGATGTAGGTACGAACCATGGAACGCAGGCTGGCGTTGTGGCTGCGACGCTTCTCAGCCTGTTTTGCACGTTTTTTGGCGGAAGGTGTGTTGGCCACCGTCGAGCTCCTCGAAAGACTTTTTAGGAAATAGCAAACAAAATAGGCCGCGAATCATGCCGATGAGTTGAGGTCTTGTCAAGGGCGGGTGATGCGTTCCGCTGAGTGGTCGATCTTGAAGTGACGGGTGATTTATTTCCGGCGCCTGACCTGTAAACTCGCGAGCTTTGGCTCTGTGCTGTTGCGGCGCGGAGTATCGCACAACTGGGCGCTTTGTTCGCCTGCTCTTTCTCCAAAGGCGCACACTCTTTTAATGAATCTGCTCAAATCGTTGGCTGCCGTCAGCTCTATCACGATGATTTCCCGGGTTCTGGGCTTCGTTCGCGATACGATTATCGCGCGTATCTTCGGGGCCGGAATGGCCACCGATGCCTTCTTTATTGCCTTCAAACTGCCCAACCTGCTGCGGCGGATCTTTGCCGAGGGCGCGTTTTCCCAAGCTTTCGTGCCGATCCTGGCGGAATACAAGAGCCAGCAGGGCGAGGAGGCGACCCGAACCTTTATCGCCTATGTCAGCGGCCTGCTGACCCTGGTGCTGGCGTTGGTGACGGTGCTGGGCATGGTCGCCGCGCCCTGGGTGATCTGGGCCACGGCCCCGGGTTTCACCGACACACCGGAGAAGTTCAAGCTGACCTCCGACCTGCTGCGGGTGACGTTCCCTTATATATTGCTGATCTCGCTGTCCTCCCTGGCGGGGGCGATCCTCAATACCTGGAACCGTTTTTCGGTGCCGGCCTTCGTGCCGACGCTGCTGAACGTGAGCATGATCATTTTTGCCCTGTTCCTGACGCCGTACTTTGACCCGCCGGTCATGGCCCTGGGTTGGGCGGTGCTGGCCGGTGGCCTGGCCCAACTGCTCTACCAACTGCCGAGCCTGAAAAAGGTCGGCATGCTGGTGCTGCCACGGCTGAGTCTGCGTGACGCCGGTGTCTGGCGGGTAATGAAGCAGATGCTGCCGGCGATTCTCGGCGTTTCGGTGAGCCAGATCTCGCTGATCATCAACACCATCTTCGCCTCTTTCCTGGTGGCGGGCTCGGTGTCCTGGATGTACTACGCCGACCGCTTGATGGAGTTGCCGTCCGGGGTGCTCGGTGTGGCCCTGGGCACCATCCTGTTGCCGATCCTGTCGAAAACCTATGCCAGCAAGGACCGCCACGAGTATTCGCGGATTCTCGACTGGGGCCTGCGCCTGTGCTTCGTGCTGGTGCTGCCGTGCTCCCTGGCGCTGGCGATTCTCTCCGAGCCGCTGACGGTGGCGCTGTTCCAGTACGGCCAGTTCAGTGCCTTTGATGCCTCCATGACCCAGCGTGCGCTGGTGGCCTACTCCCTGGGCTTGCTGGGCATCATCATGATCAAGGTGCTGGCGCCGGGCTTCTACGCGCAGCAGAACATTCGCACGCCGGTGAAAATCGCGATTTTCACCCTGACGGTCACGCAACTGCTCAACCTGGTCTTTATCGGGCCATTGGCCCATGCCGGGCTGGCGCTGGCGATCAGCGCCGGGGCTTGTATCAATGCCGGGCTGCTGTTCTGGCAATTGCGCAAGCAACAACTCTTTGTGCCGCAGCCGGGCTGGGGCGTCTATCTGCTGAAGCTGGTGCTGGCGGTGGCGGTGATGTCGGCGGTATTGCTGGGGTTGATGCACATCATGCCGGCCTGGGACCAGGGGCACATGTTCGAGCGTTTCCTGCGTTTGGGTGGGTTGGTGGTGGCCGGTGTGCTGGCCTATTTCGCCATGCTGGCGGCGATGGGGCTGCGTTTGCGGCATTTCAATCGCAAATCATTGACGTAGCTCGGGGTGCCCCCGAGAGGGTGTCACGCAAGAGAGTTTTGTCGGTTCGATCGATTTGGGTGCTGCTGTTGCCTGTCGTCGGCCGTCGGGTGTGGTTATAATCGACCACTTTATGAGCAAGAAGCGCGTTATGCAGCTGGTTCGAGGCCTTCACAACCTGCGCCCCCGGCATCGGGGCTGCGTCGCCACCATTGGCAACTTTGACGGTGTTCACCGTGGTCACCAGGCTATCCTGGCCCGACTGCGTGAGCGTGCGCTGGAGTTGGGTGTACCCAGCTGCGTGGTGATTTTCGAGCCGCAGCCCCGTGAATTCTTTGCTCCGGACACCGCGCCGGCACGTCTGGCGCGCTTGCGCGACAAGCTGAAACTGCTGGCCGCCGAGGGCGTCGACCGGGTCCTGTGCCTGGCCTTCAACCAGCGCCTGAGCAAACTCAGCGCCGCCGAGTTCGTCGATACCATCCTGGTGGACGGTCTCGGCGTGCAGCATCTGGAGGTCGGCGACGATTTCCGCTTCGGCTGTGATCGCGTCGGCGATTTCGAGTTCCTGCAACAGGCGGGCAGCGCCCGGGGTTTCACCGTCGAGGCGGCGCAGACCGTCGAGCTCGATGGCCTGCGGGTCAGCAGCACCCAGGTACGTAATGCCCTGGCGGCGGCTGACTTCGCCTTGGCCGAGCGCTTGCTCGGTCGCCCGTTCCGGATTGCCGGACGGGTGCTGCATGGCCAGAAGCTGGCGCGCCAACTGGGCACGCCGACCGCCAACGTGCAGCTCAAGCGCCGTCGCGTGCCGTTGACCGGGGTTTACCTGGTCAGCGTCGAGATCGACGGCCAGCCGTGGCCGGGCGTCGCCAATATCGGCGTGCGGCCCACGGTTTCAGGTGATGGCAGCGCTCACCTGGAAGTGCACCTGCTGGATTTTACCGGTGATCTGTATGACCGGCGTTTGACCGTGGTTTTCCACCACAAGCTGCGCGATGAGCAGCGATTCGCCTCCCTGGAGGCGCTCAAGACGGCGATCAATGCGGACGTCGCCGCCGCCCGTGCCCACTGGCAGGGTTCACCGCTTAAAAAGAGCCTGAAATGACCGACTACAAAGCCACGCTTAACCTTCCGGACACCGCCTTCCCAATGAAGGCCGGCCTGCCACAGCGCGAACCGCAGATTCTGCAGCGCTGGGACAGCATTGGCCTGTACGGGAAGTTGCGCGAGATTGGCAAGGATCGTCCGAAGTTCGTTCTTCACGACGGTCCTCCGTATGCCAACGGCACGATCCACATCGGTCATGCGCTGAACAAGATTCTCAAGGACATGATCATCCGTTCCAAGACCCTGGCCGGCTTCGATGCCCCTTATGTGCCGGGTTGGGACTGTCATGGCCTGCCGATCGAACACAAGGTCGAAGTGACCCATGGCAAGAACCTGGGCGCGGACAAGACCCGCGAACTGTGCCGTGCCTACGCCACCGAGCAGATCGAAGGGCAGAAGTCCGAATTTATCCGCCTGGGTGTGCTCGGCGACTTCGCCAACCCCTACAAGACCATGGACTTCAAGAACGAGGCCGGTGAAATCCGCGCACTCGCCGAAATCGTCAAGGGCGGTTTCGTGTTCAAGGGCCTCAAGCCGGTGAACTGGTGCTTCGATTGCGGTTCGGCCCTGGCTGAAGCCGAAGTCGAATATCAGGACAAGAAGTCCTCGACCATCGACGTGGCCTTCCCGATTGCCGACCAGGACAAGCTGGCCGCCGCGTTCGGCCTGCCGTCCCTGGCCAAGCCGGCGGCGATCGTGATCTGGACCACCACCCCGTGGACCATCCCGGCCAACCAGGCGCTGAACGTCCACCCGGAATTCAACTACGCCCTGGTGGATGTCGGTGACCGCCTGCTGGTACTGGCTGAAGAGCTGGTCGAATCGTGCCTGGCGCGCTACAAACTCGAAGGCTCGGTACTGGCCATTGCCAAGGGCGAAGCCCTGGAACTGATCAACTTCCGTCACCCGTTCTATGACCGTCTGTCGCCGGTGTACCTGGCCGACTACGTCGAACTGAGTGCCGGTACCGGTATCGTTCACTGCTCCCCGGCCTACGGCGAGGACGACTTCAAGATCTGCAAGCAGTACGGCATGGTCAACGATGAGATCCTCAACCCGGTGCAGAGCAACGGCGTGTATGCCGAGTCCCTGGAGTTCTTCGGCGGCCAGTTTATCTTCAAGGCTAACGCGGGCATCGTCGACAAGCTGAGCGAAGTCGGCTCGCTGTTGCATACCGAAACCATCAGCCACAGCTACATGCATTGCTGGCGCCACAAGACCCCGCTGATCTACCGCGCCACCGCGCAGTGGTTTATCGGCATGGACAAGGCCCCGGTGGCCGGCGATACCCTGCGTGAGCGCGCGCTCAAGGCCATCGAAGAGACCCAGTTCGTCCCGGCCTGGGGCCAGGCGCGCCTGCACTCGATGATCGCCAACCGTCCGGACTGGTGCATCTCCCGCCAGCGCAACTGGGGTGTGCCGATCCCGTTCTTCCTCAACAAGGAAAGCGGCGAGCTGCACCCGCGTACCGCCGAGCTGATGGAGCAGGTGGCCCAGCGCGTCGAAGTCGAAGGCATCGAGGCCTGGTTCAAGATGGACGCCGCCGAGTTGCTGGGCGACGAAGCGCCGCTGTACGACAAGATCAGCGACACCCTCGACGTCTGGTTCGATTCCGGCACCACCCACTGGCACGTGCTGCGCGGTTCGCACCCGATGGGCCATGAGAGCGGTCCACGGGCCGACCTCTACCTGGAAGGCTCGGACCAGCATCGCGGCTGGTTCCACTCGTCCTTGCTGACCGGTTGCGCCATCGACAACCACGCGCCTTACCGCGAACTGCTGACCCACGGTTTCACCGTCGACGAGGCCGGTCGCAAGATGTCCAAGTCGTTGGGCAACGTGATCGCGCCGCAGAAAGTCAACGACACCCTGGGTGCCGACATCATGCGCCTGTGGGTCGCCTCGACCGATTACTCGGGCGAGATGGCGGTCTCCGACCAGATCCTGCAACGCAGCGCCGACGCCTACCGGCGGATCCGCAACACCGCGCGTTTCCTGCTCTCCAACCTGAGCGGTTTCAACCCGGCCACCGACCTGTTGCCGGCCGACGAGATGCTCGCCCTGGACCGTTGGGCCGTGGACCGCGCGTTGTTGCTGCAACGGGAGCTGGAACTGCACTACGGCGAATACCGTTTCTGGAACGTCTACTCCAAGGTACACAACTTCTGCGTGCAGGAACTGGGCGGTTTCTACCTCGACATCATCAAGGATCGCCAGTACACCACCGGCGCCAACAGCAAGGCCCGGCGTTCCTGCCAGACCGCGTTGTACCACATCAGCGAGGCGCTGGTGCGCTGGATCGCGCCGATCCTGGCCTTCACCGCCGACGAGCTGTGGCAGTACCTGCCGGGCGAGCGCAACGAGTCGGTCATGCTGAATACCTGGTATGAAGGCCTCAGCGAGCTGCCGGAAGGCTTCGAGCTGGACCGCGCCTACTGGGAGCGGATCATGGCGGTCAAGGTCGCGGTCAACAAGGAGATGGAAAACCTGCGGGCGGCCAAGGCCATCGGCGGCAACCTGCAGGCCGAAGTGACCCTGTTCGCCGAAGAGGCCCTGGTGGCCGACCTGGGCAAGCTGAGCAACGAACTGCGTTTTGTCCTGATCACCTCCACCGCGACCGTTGCGCCATTGGCGCTGGCTCCGGCGGATGCGGTGGTCACCGAAGTCGCCGGGCTCAAGCTCAAGGTGGTCAAGTCCGCCCATGCCAAGTGCGGCCGTTGCTGGCATCACCGCGAGGATGTCGGGGTCAACCCGGAGCATCCGGAAATCTGCGGTCGTTGCGTGGACAATATCAGCGGCGAAGGCGAGGTGCGCCACTATGCCTAATACCAGTGCCGGCCGTTTCGGCCGCCTGGGCTGGCTGTGGTTGAGCGTGCTGGTCCTGGTCATCGACCAGGTCAGCAAGCTTCACTTCGCAAGCTCGCTGTCCCTGTACCAGCAGATCGTGATCATCCCCGATTACTTCAGCTGGACCCTGGCCTACAACACCGGCGCGGCCTTCAGCTTCCTGGCTGAAAGCTCCGGCTGGCAGCGCTGGCTGTTCGCGCTGATCGCGCTGGTGGTCAGCGCGGTACTGGTGGTCTGGCTCAAGCGCCTGGGACGCAACGAAACCTGGCTGGCGATTGCGCTGGCCCTGGTGCTCGGCGGTGCCCTGGGCAACCTGTATGACCGCATGGCCCTGGGTCACGTGATCGATTTCGTCCTGGTGCACTGGCAGAACCGCTGGTACTTCCCGGCGTTCAACTTTGCCGACAGCGCCATCAGCGTCGGCGCGGTGATGCTGGCGCTGGATATGTTCAAGAGTAAAAAGTCCGGAGAACCCGTTCATGACTGAACACGCAGTGGCTGAGCAACGCATCGGTCAGAACACCCAGGTCACCTTGCATTTCGCCTTGCGCCTGGAAAACGGCGACACCGTCGACAGCACGTTCGACAAGGCCCCGGCGACCTTCAAGGTCGGCGACGGCAACCTGCTGCCGGGCTTCGAGGTGGCGTTGTTCGGCTTCAAGGCCGGTGACAAGCGTAACCTGACCGTGGCCCCGGAAAATGCCTTCGGCCAGCCGAACCCGCAGAATGTGCAGGTCATCCCGCGTTCGCAGTTCCAGGACATGGAGCTGTCGGAAGGTTTGCTGGTGATCTTCAACGATGCGGCCAACACCGAGCTGCCAGGTGTGGTGAAGACGTTCGACGACGCCCAGGTGACCGTTGACTTCAACCACCCGCTGGCGGGCAAGACCCTGACCTTCGATGTCGAGATCATCGAGGTCAAGGCGCTTTAATATTTCCCCTTGCGCGCAAGACACGAGGCACAGCATGCATATCAAACTCGCCAACCCCCGTGGCTTCTGCGCCGGCGTGGACCGGGCGATCGAAATCGTCAACCGGGCCCTGGAAGTCTTCGGCCCGCCGATCTACGTGCGCCATGAAGTGGTTCACAACAAATTTGTCGTCGAAGACCTGCGCGCCCGTGGCGCCATCTTCGTCGAAGAGTTGGAGCAGGTCCCGGATGACGTGATCGTGATCTTCAGTGCCCACGGCGTTTCCCAGGCCGTGCGCACGGAAGCCTCGGGTCGTGGCCTGAAGGTGTTCGACGCGACCTGCCCGCTGGTGACCAAGGTGCATATCGAAGTGGCGCGCTACAGCCGCGACGGTCGTGAATGCATCCTGATCGGCCATGCGGGCCACCCGGAAGTCGAAGGCACCATGGGCCAGTACGACGACGCCAATGGCGGTTCGATCTACCTGGTGGAGGACGAGAAAGACGTCGCCGCCTTGCAGGTGCGCAACCCGGAAAAACTGGCGTTCGTGACCCAGACCACCTTGTCCATGGACGACACCAGCCGCGTGATCGATGCCCTGCGGTTGCGCTTCCCGGCCATTGGTGGGCCGCGCAAGGACGACATTTGCTACGCCACGCAGAACCGCCAGGACGCGGTCAAGCAACTGGCGGACGAATGCGATGTGGTGTTGGTGGTGGGCAGCCCGAACAGCTCCAACTCCAATCGCCTGCGCGAGCTGGCCGAGCGCATGTCGACGCCGGCCTACCTGATCGACGGTGCCGAAGACCTGCAGCGCAGCTGGTTCGACGGTGTCGAGCGGATCGGCATCACCGCCGGGGCTTCGGCACCGGAAGTGCTGGTGCGTGGCGTGATCCAGCAGCTCCAGGCCTGGGGGGCGACCGGTGCCGACGAGTTGGCCGGGCGTGAGGAGAATGTGACCTTCTCCATGCCCAAGGAACTACGCGTTCGCTCCTTGCTGTAAGCCCGGGGAGGCGCAGAGTGCCTCGGGTATTGCTCTTTTTTCGAGCCTGATCCGACCGGTTGCTGCCAGGATCACCTGATGGTGGCTGACCGGCTGGTCCCTGGCGCAGATATGCAGTGTGCCGCCCATCGAGGCACCGTTTTGCGGGTTGAGCGAACCGAGAGGGGTGAAGCGGACAAACTGCTCGAGCCATCGGTTGCCTTTGATCGGTGTCAGTCCGTCGCTACGTCGTTCAACCAGCACCGGGTTGTCCGGATCCAAGTGACCTTGTCCGCTGCGGTCGACAATGATCCGCCAGCCTCGACTCCAATCTTCTTCCAGCGCATGGATCACCACATCGCGCTGGCGCAGGATCGCTTCGGTCCTGGCGGTGCGCAGGCCGCTGATCAGTTCCTCGGCCGAGATCTGCCGGCGGTGGGCATCGACGGTTTCCCGGAAGGACGGCAAGGCCAGATGCGCGAGCAGGGCGATCAGGCTCAGTCCTATCAATAGTTGAATCAGGCTCAGGCCACGCTGCGGCATGTCGAACACCTCCCTGTTTATTTTCATTGCACGGTCCATGTGCACTGGTCCATCCAAAACAACCGTATATCCTGTCGCCGGGTGGTTCGGACGGTAAGGCTAGTTATAGTCCAGAGCACTGGCTGGGGGAGTGCGTATATGTTTCAAGGTACCAAAGGGTTTACCTTGGTTGAGATGATGGTCGCGATCGCCGTGCTGGCGATCCTGACAGCTATTGCTGCGCCTTCCTTTACCAGCAGCATCCAGAAGTCTCGCGCAGATTCCGAGGCGAGCGACCTGCAACGCGCGTTGAACTACACCCGCCTTGAAGCCATCAACCGCGGCGTGAATGTGCGTATCGGCCCCTCGAGCGGAGCCGGGAGCGACTGGACGAGCGGGCAGAGCACCACCATGGGCGCGACCACCGCGAACAATTTGCGTACGACCGTATTGCGGGTGGTGCCGGCCATGTCGAGCACCTCGACGATGACGGCCAGCACGGTCACCTTTATCGAGTTCAACAACCTCGGGGCCCTGGTTTCCCCGGCGACGGCGGTGACCCTTTCGTTTGTCGAGGGTGCCTATACCAATACCCTCAGCGTCTGTCTCACGGGACGGATCGCGCTCAATGGGAGTTGCCCATGAAGCGTCATCATCAGGCCGGGGTGACCCTGATCGAGGTCCTGGTTGCCATGCTGGTCCTGGCCGTAGGTCTGCTTGGGGCTGCGGCACTGCAACTCAACGCCCTGAGGTACACCGACAGTTCGACGACGAGCACCCAGGCCAGTTTCATTGCCTATGACCTGCTCGATCGTATCCGCGCCAATCCTTGCTCGAATGCGTCGTTCAGCCCGTGCTCGAATCCTGGTGCGGATTACCAATTGGCCGCCCAGACCGCCGCGCCGACCACCATATCCAGTGTGCGTGACCAGGATCTATCCGACTTCGCTAACAATGTCACGAACCTGGGTGGCTCGACACAGCGGTCGGTTTCGATCACCGGCGGTGTGGTCACTATCAGCATCACCTGGGATGACTCGCGAGCGGCCAATGCGGCCAATACGGCGGCCGGGAACACTAGCGCGGGCACCGCGAGCATCACCTATACCCTGGTCAGTCAGATCGCCACTGTATGGACCGGAACATGAAAAATCAGTCCAGAGGCTTCGGCCTGATCGAACTCATGATTGCCCTGACCCTGGGGCTGGTGGTGACCGCCGGTATCATCCAGATTTTTGTTGCGGCCAAGTCCACCTACACCAGTCAGACGGCTTCCGCGGCGATGCAGGAGGACGCCCGTTTCGTGCTGAGCAAGATGCTCCAGGAAATTCGTATGGTGGGCATGATCGGGTGCGTGGGCACCGTGGCGGACTCGAGTGCTTCGAAGACCTACACCACGGCGATGGCGAACCCGATCACCTGGGACAGCGCCAACAATATCCTGACCCTGGTCACTGCGGATGTCGGTGGGAACGGCATCGGGCAGAACTGGACGGTGCTGTCCGACTGCCTGGTGCTCTCCACGGCAAATGACGGAGTGGTTGCGCCGGCAGTAGGGCAGATCGCCATTCCAGTTCGGCAAGTGGCCTACACCTTCAAGACCAACCAGATCTATCTCGGCGCCCAGGCACTGATCAACAATGTGAACGCCTTCAGCGTGCTCTTCGGCATGGCCAGGACCCCGCTCGATACCGTGGCCTCCAGTTACTCGACGACCCCGAGCAACCCGGCGCTGATCCGTAGCGTGCGTCTGACCCTGACCTTGCAGGACCCCACCAGCAAAGTGCGCAACCAGACCTTCAGTGTCGTGGCGGCCTTACGCAATCGGTTGAGATAGGGGGATGTCGATGAATCACTACTCTGTTCGCAGTTCGGGCAAGCAGCGCGGCATGGCCCTGCTGGTCAGCCTGGTGTTCCTGCTGCTGCTGACCCTGATCGGTATCTCGTCGATGCAGAACGCCAACCTGCAGGAAAAGATGGCCGGTAGCGTCAAGTTGCGCAACGAGTCCTTCCAGTTCGCCGAAACGGCCCTGCGGGCCGGGGAAACCGTGGTACAGGCCCAGGCCTACAGCTTGCCCGTGTGCCCGAACACGACGAAATGCGCGCCGCCGGCCGAGGCGGTGGACCCGAACACGCCTCTGGTTGCAGGACTGAACACTACTTCCGGGGTGACCTGGGTCACAAGCAACAGCGGTTTCTATGGCATCCAGAAGCTGGGTACCACCAAGGACCCGGTGAACATGAACCTGGCGGGAATGGAAGACAGCCTGCCCTGGACCCTCTATCGAATTACCGGCGTGGGTGTGCAAGGCACCTCGAAAACCGTGCTGGAGAGCATCTATGTCAAGAAGTAAGCGCCTGGATCGCCTGCGCTCGAAGCTGATGCCCTGGCTGGCCGGGGGGCTTCTCGGGTTGTACCTCAGCGCTCCGGTCTATGCTTTCACGCCCTCCGACTCGCCGTTGTTGAGCGCCGGCTCGGTGCCGCCGAACGTGATGTTGCTGGTGGACGACTCCGGCAGTATGAACAACCTGATCTGGCCGACAGGCTATGACCCGACCGTGACCCGTGCACAGGTCTACAACTGCTACTCGTACTCCAACTGCAACAGTGTGACCACACTGGACATGACCAGTGACAACCAGTTCATCAGCAGCTTCTACCCGGGGCCCTGCGCGTCGAACTACGACGGGTTCAAGATCGGCACCAGCAACACGGTCTACTGCCTCAAGCTGCCCGACCCGGTGGGCGGCGGCAATACACGCATCGCCAACAAATACCTGGCCTACCTGATCACCCAGATGACGGGTACGACCAAGGACTATACCGACGGTTCGATCCCCAATGATTACCGGGTCAACGTGGCGCGTAATGTGTCTTCGGCACTGGTGACCAGCAACCGCAACCTGCGTATCGGCCTGGCGACCTTCAACCCGCCTAACAGTCGCGATCCCGGGCCCGGTGGCTATATTGCCCGGGCCATCAGCGACCTGTCGGTGACCAGTTCGACCACCCAGACCCAGGCGGATGCCAACTACAACGCACTGCTGACTTCCATCAGCGGCCTGGCGGCCATCGCCAACACGCCGCTGGCTGAAACCTATTACGAGATCACCCGTTATTTTCGTGGCATGGCGCCCTACTACAACTCTTCGCCGACCACCTACACCAGCCCGATCCAGTACCGTTGCCAGAAAAACTACGGTGTGGTGATCACCGACGGCTTTCCGACCTATGACCGGACCTTTCCCAGCAATGACCCATTGGGTGGATCGAATCTTCCGAACTGGGACGGTATCAACAATGACGGCAACAATCCGCTGGGCGGGGACAATGAGGGCGACTCGCTGTTTCTCGACGACATCGCCAAGTTCGCCTATGACATCGACATGCGCTCCGCCGGCAACGACGCTGCGGGCAAGAGCTGGGATGCGAGCGATTTCCCCAAGCAGAACATGTTCACCTACGCCGTGGGGTTTACGGCCGCCAATCAGATGCTCGCGGATACGGCGACCTATGGTCACGGCATTTACTATCAGGCCACTGACAGCGCCGGCCTCAACGCTGCGTTGTCGGCAGCCCTGAACGACATTACGTCCAAGGCGGGATCCGGTGGTGGCGGTGCCACGAGTTCGTCGAGCTTTAACACCGGCTCGCTTTACTACACCTCCCAGTACGATCCGACCGACTGGCGCGGGACCATCAAGGCCTTTGGATTTGGCACTGACGGGTCGCTCAACACCAATGCGAACTGGAGCACCGATACCACCATTATTCCCGGGAGCACCAACACAGCGACCTTCCAGTCCTGGAATACCGGCACGAACCTGGCGATCACCCTGGCATACGCCAACTTCGCCACCACCCAGCAGACCGCCCTGAGCGCCAGCCTGCCCACGGGGATCAGCGGCAGTGACCTGGTGCAATGGAGCATGGGGGTCAACAAGACCGGCCTGAAGACCCGTACCGTACTCCTTGGCGATATCGTCAATTCGCGTCTGGTCTATGCGTCACCCACCGACCATACGGCGTCCGATCTCACCGGGGATACCAGCTATACCGCTTACCTGGACGGCAAGTCCTCCTCGACCGGGATGAGTCCGCGCCTGGTGGTGAACGCCAACGATGGCTTTTTCAATGTTATCAATCCGACCACGGGCAGTCGTCTCTATGCCTACATGCCCTCCAGTGTCCTGACTAACCTGCATTACGTGGCTGACCCGGCCTACATCAATGGCACCACGCACAAATTCCTCGCCGACGGCCAGATCTCAGTGGTGGACGCCAAGCCCGGTACCACTTGGAAGACCATTGCTGTGGGCGGTGTGGGAGCGGGCGGCAAGGCCTTCTACGCGATTCAGCTGTACGACGCTTCGGCCGGTAACACGATCAGTGCCTTGTGGGATGTGAAGGCCCCGGATGTCTCCACCACCGGCAACAAGTACAACAACCTGGGGTATGCCTACGCCAAGCCGGAGGTGGCGCGCTTGCAGGACGGTCGCTGGGCGGCGTTCATCGGCAATGGCTACGGCAGTTTCAACGGGGTGGCTTCGCTGCTGGTACTCGATATGAAAGATGGTTCGGTGATCACCGAGATTCCTGTCGATACCACGGGCAACAATGGCTTGAGTTCGGTGAAGCTGCGTGTCAATGCGCAAAGCCAGGTGCTGTATGCCTACGGCGGCGATCTCAAGGGGCAGATGTGGAAGTTCGATCTGACCGCTTTGTCCCCGGCCAGCTGGAAAGTCGCTTTCTCGGGGGCGCCGCTGTTCACCGCCTCGGGCGGCTCGGCGCAGCCGATTACGGCTCAGCCGGTGATTGGCAATCTGCCAGGACAGGGCAAGCTGGTCTATTTCGGCACCGGTAAGCTCAGCGAGACGGCGGACAAGACCAGCACAGCACGCCAGGCGTTCTATGCGGTGCTCGACAACGATGGCGCCACCGCCAGCATCACGGAAAGCAGCCTGGTGGCGCAGACCATCAATGCGCCCGCCGCCGGCAGTGTGAATTTCACCTCAAGCCAGAACACCGTCGACTACACCACCAAGAAAGGTTTCTACTTCTCCCTGGTGATCAACAGCGTGCTGACCGGGGAGCGGGTGATCTATCCGGCGGTGCTGAGTTTTGGCCGGCTGTTTTTCACCACGGCGATTGTCGATACCACTGACCCCTGTTCAAGTGCGGGGTCGGGGCGCTTCATGGATGTCGACGCCGTCACCGGGGCGATGTTGACCTACCCGGTGCTGGACACCAATGGCGACCGCAAGGTCAACGCCAGCGACCAGATTATCAGTGGGATGAACTTCGTTGGTGGGGTACCGAACCTGGCCGGGCTAATGAGTAATTCCGATGGTTCACAAATGTTGATGGGGCTACCGGGTGGGCCGGGCGGGCCAGGTGGTCCGTTGGAGCTCGGTGGTGTGAACAACCGTCGTATCATGTGGCGTCAATTACAGTGAGGGATTCAATGCGTAGAAGCAGTAGCGGTTTCACCCTGATCGAACTGATGATCGTCGTGGCGGTTGTCGGCATCCTGGCTGCCGTGGCTTATCCCAACTACATCGCATATATGCAAAGGACCCATCGCTATGAAATCGCCGAGCTGATTTCCGAGCAGGCGCAGACACTGGAGCGGTTCTACACCAGGAACGCGACCTATCTCAACGCGACTGGCCTGAGCGCGGGTAATAGCTACTACACCATCTCGGTCGCCTCCACGGCCACGACTTTCACACTGACGGCCACGCCGAGCACGGGGTCGATGATGGTGGGCGACATGTGCGGCAATTACACCCTCGACAATACCGGCGCGAGGGGCAATCCTGGCTCCGTGGGCGCAACGACCAAGGACTGCTGGGGACGTTGAGGCTTTTATGGGCGCACCCTGGCGCCTGTTTCCTTTTCTGGTTGGATGATGAGATGGCCGGGCAACAACACGTGGTAATCATCGGCGGCGGTGTGATTGGCTTGCTGACTGCTTTCAATCTGGCCGCCGAGGTCGGGCAAGTGACGCTGCTGGACCGTTCCGGCCTTGGCCAGGAGTCTTCCTGGGCCGGCGGCGGTATCGTTTCTCCGCTGTACCCTTGGCGCTACAGTCCCGCGGTCACGGCCCTGGCCCATTGGTCCCAGGACTTCTATCCACAACTGGGCGAGCGCTTGTTCGCCGCCACTGGTGTCGATCCCGAGGTTCACACCACCGGCCTGTACTGGCTCGACCTGGACGACGAAGCCGAGGCCCTGGCCTGGGCCGAACGTGAGCAGCGTCCCCTGAGCGCGGTGGATATCTCGGCGGTTCACGATGCGGTGCCGGTGATGGGCGACGGTTATTCCCGGGCCATCTACATGGCCGATGTCGCCAATGTGCGCAATCCGCGCCTGGTGAAATCCCTCAAGGCGGCCTTGCAGGCCTTGCCCAATGTGACGATTCGCGAGCAGTGCGAAGTCGCCGGGTTTCTCCGTGAAGGCGAGCGCGTGGTCGGCGTACGCACGGCCACGGGTGAGCTGCGTGCCGATCAGGTCGTGCTCTCGGCGGGTGCCTGGAGCGGCGAACTCTTGGGCAGTTTGGGGCTGGCGCTGCCGGTCGAGCCGGTCAAGGGCCAGATGATCCTCTACAAATGCGCGGCGGATTTTCTCTCGAGCATGGTCCTGGCGAAAGGCCGTTATGCGATTCCCCGGCGTGACGGGCATATCCTGGTGGGCAGCACGCTGGAGCATGAAGGCTTCGACAAGACGCCGACGCTGTCGGCGCTGGAAAGCCTCAAGGCCTCGGCGGTCGAGTTGATTCCGGCGTTGGCGCAGGCTGAGGTGGTCGGGCATTGGGCGGGATTGCGCCCGGGCTCGCCCGAGGGGATTCCCTATATCGGCCGGGTGCCGGGGTTCGAGGGGCTATGGCTGAACTGCGGGCATTATCGCAACGGACTGGTGCTGGCGCCGGCGTCCTGCCAGATGTTTGCCGATCTGTTGCTGGGACGCGAGCCGATCATCGATCCGGCGCCTTATGCGCCCGAGGGCCGGATCTGAGGCTTAATCCAGCCCGAGCTTCTTGAGCCGATAGCGCATCGAACGAAACGACAGGTTCAAGCGCTGGGCCGCCGCCGTGCGGTTCCAGCGGGTTTCCTCCAGGGCCTGGAGAATAAGCTTGCGCTCGATGCTCTCCAGGTAATCTTCCAGATTGTCGATCTGCGCCAGGCTCGGTTCGCCGACTTGCATGGTGCTCCCGCCACCCTCGGCCAGACGCAGGTCGCCGGCTTCGATCTGTTCGTTTTCACACAGGGTGTAGGCCCGCTCGAGCATGTTTTCCAATTCCCGCACGTTGCCGGGAAAGCGGTAGCCCTTGAGCGTATCCAGCGCCAGCGGATGCAAGCGAGCCGCCGGCATGCCGCTACCCGAGGCCAGTCGATTGAGGACATTGGTGGCCAGGGGCTCGATATCGTCGCGGCGCTCACGCAAGGATGGCACCCGTAACTCAATGACATTCAATCGATAGTAGAGGTCCTGACGAAAACGCTCGGCACTGACTTCGGCGTTCAGGTCCTTGTGGGTGGCGCAGAGGATGCGCACATCGACGATTTCCTCCTGCTGGCCGCCGACACTGCGCACGGCCTTTTCCTGGATGGCGCGCAGCAGCTTGACCTGCATCGCCAGCGGCAAATCGGCGACTTCATCGAGAAACAGCGTGCCGCCATTGGCCGCCTGGAACAGCCCCGGTTTGTCCTCCACCGCGCCGGTAAAACTGCCTTTGCGATGGCCGAAAAACTCGCTTTCCATCAGCTCGGCCGGAATCGCCCCACAGTTCACCGGTACGAACGGCCGTTCGGCACGTGGCCCCTGTTCATGGATCAGCCGCGCCACCAGCTCCTTGCCGCTGCCCGACTCGCCGCTGATATACACCGGCGCCTGGCTGCGGGCCAGTTTGTCGATCTGCTTGCGCAGGGCGCGCATGGGCAGTGAATCCCCCAGCAGCCGGCTGTCGATGGACGGCGCCTTGCCACCGCTGGTGGGCAAACGCAGGGCGCTGGCGACCAGTTCCCGCAGGCGGGCCAGGTCCACCGGCTTGGTCAGGAAATCGAAGGCGCCGGACTTCAGGGCGTTGATCGCGGTGTCAAGGCTGCCATAGGCGGTGATCATCGCCACCGGCAGTTGGGGATAACGTTGCTGGATATGCTGCACCAACTCAAGGCCGGTGCCGTCCGGCAGGCGCATGTCGGTCAGGCACAGGTCGAAATTTTCCTGGGCCAGCTTTTCCCGGGCTTGCGCCACATTGCGCGCGCTGCTGGTGTCGAGTTTCATCCGGCCCAGGGTTATTTCCAGGAGTTCGCGGATATCCGGTTCATCGTCGACGATCAGGATCTTCTGCCGTGGGCTCATGTTCAACTCTGTTTACGTGCGTGAGCGAAGGTGATGCGAAAGCAACTGCCGCCTTGGCGTACCGAGTAGTCTAGGCGCGCCTGGTTGCTTTCGCATAGCTCGCGGGACAGGTAGAGGCCAAGGCCGGTGCCCTGGCTCTCGGTGGTGAAGAACGGTTCGAACAGGTGCTGGCGTTGCTCGGCGGCGACGCCGGGGCCGTTATCCAGGACTTCCAGGGTCGGCAGCCCGTTGTTCGGGTCCACTGCCAAGGTCAGCCAGACCTGCGCCAGTTCATGCAACTGGGCGCTGTAGCGCAGGCCGTTTTCCAGCAGGTTGTTCAGCACCTGGGTCAGTTGCAGCGGATCGGCGCGGGTCTGCAGGGACGCGTCGTCGATCTGCAGGTGCAGGCACTGTTTGGGCCGGGAACGCTCGCGCCATTCGTTGACAAAGGCCTGCAGCCACTTATTGAGGTCGAGCAGTTGCGCTTGCGTCTGGCGCCGCCGGGACAGCTGGAGCACGTTCTCGATCACCAGGTTCATGCGTTTGGACTGGTCCTGGATGATCTGCGTGAGACGGCGGTCCGCCTCCGGCATCTGCTCCGACTCCTGTAGCAGTTGGGCGGCGTGGCTGATGGCGCCCAATGGGTTACGGATCTCATGGGCAATCCCGGCGGTCAGGCGCCCGAGGGCCGCGAGCTTGAGCTGCTGGGCCTGCTGGGCGATCTGCGACAAGTCTTCGAGGAAGACCAGTGTCTGGGTGTGCTCGCCGCGCTTGAGCGCGATAAAGCTGGGCTGCAGGATCGGACCGGCGCCGAGGATCTTCAGGCTTTGCGGGCGCAGTATCGGATTGCGTTGCCAGACTTGCAGGCGCTCGACCAATTCCAGGGAATAGGCGTCGAGCACATGACCGTTCAGGTCCTGCTCCCCCATCAGCGTCAGCGCCCCCTGGTTGGCGAGCTGCACCCGGTGTTGTTCGTCAAGCACCAGGATGCCGGTGCGCATGCGCTGCAGGATCAGGGCGTTGAGCTCTTCCAGATTGGTGACGTCGCTGGCGCGTTGTTCGGCGAGGTTTTCACTCACCGCCAGCAACCGGGTCAGGCCCTGGACCAGAACCGCGGCAGCGAAGCACAAGATGCCCAGCAAACCGGCCTGCACGTAATAGCCGGCGGCGGCCGGGCGGCTGAAGCTCAGGTAGAAGGTCAGGTAAATGATGCCGATGGCCGAGACGGCGGCGATCAGCAGGCCGATGCGGCCGCGCAGCAGTACGTTGCTGATGGCCACGGAGGCGATCAGCAGGTTGCCGATGCCGCTCGGTGCGCCGCCGGCGGCATAGAACAGGCCGGACAGCATCACCGCATCCGCCAGTGCCAGGATAAAGACCTGGCCCTGGCGCCTGGGGTTTTCCAGCAGGGCCACCACCAGGATATTCAGGATCAGGTAGATCCAGCTACCGGTGCGGAACAGTTCGCCGTCGGCCAGCTCCAGCAGTTTGTCGTCCATCTTGCTGGAGATCAGCAAAACCAGGGCGATACCGATGCTCAGACGGTAGAGATGATAAAGCCGTAGCAGGCGCTGGGCCTGGGCGCCGCCGAGACTGAAGGTCTCAGCGCTCACGAGGGCCCGGGCCTTGCTCGAGGTGGGCCTGGCTGCAATACCAGTCCTGTTGCACGCTCAGGGCGCGGTCACGGGGCAGGTGCACGCCGCAATGGGCGCAACGGACCATGGGCGCGGCTTCCAGTGTGTCTGCCGGGCGGTTGGGGGCGGTGGGCCGATTGAATTTACGCCAGAACCACACGGCGGCCGCAATCAGTGCAATCCAGAACAGTAGGCGAACCATGGCAACCCGCTTATTGGCAAATGATCCGGCAGTTTAGCCAAGGACATGCCGGGCGCACAGCGCATTTGATGGGGGGCGTGGCGAAGGCAAAAAAAAGAGCCTCGAAAGGCTCTTTTCTTACGCCGGCGGCGGGTAGGGGAAGAGTGCGGCGCTGAATGGGCTGCCGCCATCGCCGGCAAGCCGGCTCCTACACGGGGCTGTGACTCAGTCGAACACGCCGAAGGTCATGTAGCTGAACCAGGAGCGGTTGCTGCTGCCTTTGCTGCCTTCGGCCTCGTGTTGCTCTTCCTGGGCCGCATCGCCGCCTTCCGGCTTCAGGTCCGACGGAATCGAATCCTTGGCGTCCTGGAACTGTTTGACCACGTCCTGGTTGGCGCGGGTTTCGCCCGGCGGCAGCGGTGGACGGGATTCGATCAGGCCCAGGGTGACCTTGCTCATCCACGAACGGTTGTCCGCCTCGGCCACCCGTGGCACGAACTGACCGTCCACCAGCGTCGGATGGTTCGGGTAGTTGGTTTTCAGCACTTCGAGGCTCGAAGCCGCCAGTTCGTCCAGGTGCAGACGCTGGTACGACTCGACCATCACCGCCAGGCCGTCACCGACCGAAGGGGTTTCCTGGAAGTTTTCCACGACATAACGACCGCGGTTGGCGGCGGCGACATAGGCCTGACGGGTCAGGTAGTAGTCGGCCACGTGGATCTCGTAGGCCGCCAGCAGGTTGCGCAGGTAGATCATGCGCTGCTTGGCGTCCGGCGCGTAGCGGCTGTTCGGATAGCGGCTGGTGAGCTGGGCGAACTCGTTGTAGGAGTCACGGGCCGCGCCCGGGTCACGCTTGGTCATGTCCAGCGGCAGGAAGCGCGACAGCAGGCCGACGTCCTGGTCGAACGAGGTCAGGCCCTTGAGGTAGTAGGCGTAGTCCACGTTCGGATGTTGCGGGTGCAGGCGAATGAAACGCTCGGCGGCCGACTTGGCAGCCTCAGGTTCGCCATTCTTGTAGTTGGCATAGATCAGTTCGAGCTGGGCCTGGTCGGCGTAGCGACCGAACGGATAACGCGACTCCAGAGCCTTGAGCTTGGCGGTGGCGCTGGTATAGCTGTGGTTGTCCAGGTCGGCCTGCGCCTGCTGGTACAGCTCGACTTCGCTCAAGTTTTCGTCGACGACTTCCTTCGACGAGCAAGCAGCAGTCAGTGCGAGGATGGCGATCAGCAGCAGGTGTCTCACTTGCATGGCGGCTTGCGTCCCTATGACGGCCGCTGTCTTGGGCGGGGCCGTCCTGTTATGATGAGTGCCCCGTTGATAGCCTCGGGGCAAAAGACGCCGTATTTAACCACAAGCGCGCAGCCGAAACCAAAGGCTGTGCCGACGCCTAGTCCGAGCATGTCCGATAAAATTGAACTTCGCGCAGAGGTGCCGTCCGAACTGGGCGGCCAACGCCTCGATCAAGTCGCCGCCCAACTCTTCGCTGAGCACTCACGCTCGCGCCTTTCCGCCTGGATCAAAGACGGCCGCCTGACTGTGGATGGCGCGGTTATCCGCCCACGAGACATTGTCCATGGTGGCGCTGTTCTTGAACTGATTGCCGAGCAGGAAGCTCAGGGTGAGTGGATCGCCCAAGACATCGAACTCGATATCGTCTATGAAGACGACGACATCCTTGTGATCAACAAGCCTGCGGGCCTGGTGGTGCATCCGGCCGCCGGTCACGCCGATGGCACCTTGCTCAACGCCTTGCTGCACCACGTGCCGGACATTATCAATGTGCCGCGCGCGGGCATCGTGCACCGCCTGGACAAGGACACCACCGGTCTGATGGTGGTCGCCAAGACCATCCAGGCCCAGACGCAGCTGGTCACGCAATTGCAGAGCCGCAGCGTCAGCCGGATCTACGAATGCATCGTGATCGGCGTGGTCACCGCCGGCGGCAAGATCAATGCGCCCATCGGTCGTCACGGCCAGCAGCGCCAGCGCATGGCGGTGATGGAAGGCGGCAAGCAGGCGGTGAGTCACTACCGCGTGCTGGAGCGCTTCCGTTCCCACACCCATGTCCGGGTGAAGCTGGAAACCGGTCGTACCCACCAGATTCGCGTGCACATGGCCCATATCAACTTCCCGTTGGTCGGCGATCCTGCCTACGGCGGTCGCTTCCGTATTCCGCCGGCGGCCAGCGTGACCATGGTCGAGTCGCTGAAAAACTTCCCGCGCCAGGCCCTGCACGCACGTTTCCTCGAGTTGGATCATCCGACCAGCGGTAAGCGTATGAGCTGGGAGTCGCCACTGCCGGACGATTTCGTCTGGTTGTTGACGTTGCTCAAGCAGGACCGCGAGGCGTTCATCGGGTGAGTGACTTCCTGATTCCCGACTGGCCTGCGCCGGCGCGGGTCAGGACCTGCGTGACCACGCGGGCGGGCGGCGTCAGCCTGGCGCCGTTCGACAGTCTCAACCTCGGTGATCATGTCGACGACGATCCCCTTGCCGTCACGGAAAACCGCCGTCGCCTCACCGATACCTTTGCTATTCAGCCCGCCTGGCTGCGCCAGGTGCACGGTGTCGGGGTGGTCGAGGCCGATCCGACGCTGACCGTCGAAGCCGACGGCAGTTGGACGAGTACGCCGGGCATTGCCTGCACCTCGATGACCGCCGATTGTCTGCCGGTGTTGTTTTGCGACCGTGCCGGCACCCGCGTAGCCGCTGCCCATGCCGGTTGGCGCGGGTTGGCCGCAGGCGTGCTGGAAGCCACGGTCGATCGACTGGACGTGCCGGCTTCGCAAATCCTCGTCTGGCTCGGCCCGGCCATCGGTCCCGGGGCCTTCGAAGTGGGGGCGGAAGTGCGCGAAGCCTTTCTCTCTACGCATCCTGAAACAATCGAAGCCTTTGTCCCCAGCGTCAATGCCGGACGCTTCATGGCCGATATTTATGCCCTGGCGCGCCTGCGTCTGGCCGCCCGCGGAATCACCGCCGTCCATGGTGGCGGGCTGTGTACGGTCAGCGACCCGCGCTTTTTCTCCTACCGGCGCAGTCCGCGTACCGGTCGCTTCGCCTCCCTGATCTGGCTGGAAGACTAGACTCTTCTGATCTTCGTCAAGCTTGTGACGCTTGAATCTCTCAGAATAGGCCGCATCTACTTGGGCATCTGGCAGGTTTCTTTATTCAGGTGCGTCCTTTGCTCCGGCCTGCTCCAAAGGAAGGTGACTCATGCGTATAGATCGTTTAACCAGCAAATTGCAGTTGGCGTTGTCAGACGCCCAATCCCTGGCGGTCGGCCACGATCATCCGGCCATCGAGCCTGCGCACTTGATGCAGGCGCTGCTGGAGCAGCAGGGCGGCTCGATCAAACCCCTGCTGTTGCAGGTCGGTTTCGACATCAACAGCCTGCGCAAGGAATTGAGCAAAGAGCTCGATCAATTGCCGAAAATCCAGAATCCCACCGGCGACGTGAACATGTCCCAGGATCTGGCGCGCCTGCTCAACCAGGCCGATCGCCTGGCCCAGCAGAAGGGCGACCAATTCATTTCCAGCGAGCTGGTGCTGCTCGCCGCCATGGACGAGAACAGCAAGCTGGGCAAGTTGCTGCTCGGCCAGGGTGTGAGCAAGAAGGCCCTGGAGAATGCCATCAACAACCTGCGCGGCGGCGAGGCGGTCAATGACCCCAACGCCGAGGGCGCGCGCCAGGCCCTGGACAAGTACACCGTCGACCTGACCAAGCGTGCCGAAGAAGGCAAGCTCGACCCAGTGATCGGCCGTGACGACGAGATCCGTCGCACGATCCAGGTGCTGCAACGGCGGACCAAGAACAACCCGGTGTTGATCGGCGAACCCGGCGTGGGCAAGACCGCCATTGCCGAGGGCCTGGCCCAGCGCATTATCAATGGCGAGGTGCCGGATGGCCTGAAGGGCAAGCGCCTGCTGTCCCTGGACATGGGCGCGCTGATTGCCGGCGCCAAGTACCGCGGCGAGTTCGAAGAGCGCCTGAAGTCGCTGCTCAACGAACTGTCGAAGCAGGAAGGGCAGATCATTCTGTTTATCGACGAACTGCACACCATGGTCGGCGCCGGCAAGGGCGAAGGCTCGATGGATGCGGGCAACATGCTCAAGCCGGCCTTGGCCCGTGGCGAGCTGCATTGCGTCGGGGCGACCACGCTCAATGAATATCGCCAATATATAGAGAAGGATGCGGCCCTTGAGCGGCGCTTCCAGAAGGTACTGGTGGACGAGCCGAGCGAGGAGGACACCATTGCCATCCTCCGTGGCCTGAAAGAGCGTTACGAAGTGCACCACAAGGTGGCGATCACCGACGGTGCGATTATCGCGGCGGCCAAGCTCAGTCATCGTTATATCACCGACCGCCAGTTGCCGGACAAGGCCATCGACCTGATCGACGAGGCCGCCAGCCGTATCCGCATGGAGATCGACTCCAAGCCGGAAGTGCTGGACCGTCTGGAGCGTCGCCTGATCCAGCTCAAGGTCGAATCCCAGGCCCTGAAGAAAGAAGACGACGAAGCGGCGAAAAAACGCCTGGAAAAACTCCAGGAAGAAATTGTCCGCCTGGAACGCGAGTACGCCGACCTGGAAGAGGTCTGGACTTCGGAAAAAGCCGAAGTGCAGGGCTCGGCGCAGATCCAGCAGAAAATCGAGCAGTCGCGCCAGGAACTGGAAACGGCACGCCGTAAAGGCGATCTCAACCGTATGGCGGAGCTGCAATATGGCGTGATTCCGGATCTGGAGCGTAGCCTGCAGATGGTCGACCAGCACGGCAAGAGCGAGAACCAGCTGCTGCGCAGCAAGGTGACCGAAGAGGAAATCGCCGAAGTGGTGTCGAAGTGGACCGGTATCCCGGTGTCCAAGATGCTCGAAGGCGAGCGCGACAAACTGTTGAAGATGGAAAGCCTGCTGCACCAGCGCGTGATCGGCCAGAACGAGGCGGTGGTGGCGGTGGCCAACGCGGTACGCCGTTCCCGGGCCGGCTTGTCCGATCCGAACCGTCCGAGCGGCTCCTTCATGTTCCTCGGCCCGACCGGGGTGGGCAAGACCGAGTTGTGCAAGGCCTTGGCCGAATTCCTTTTCGATACCGAAGAGGCCATGGTGCGTATCGATATGTCGGAGTTCATGGAGAAACACTCCGTGGCGCGTCTGATCGGGGCACCACCGGGCTATGTAGGCTATGAGGAAGGCGGTTACCTGACCGAGGCCGTGCGGCGCAAGCCTTACTCGGTGATCCTGCTGGACGAGGTCGAGAAGGCCCACCCGGATGTGTTCAACATCCTGCTGCAAGTGCTGGAAGACGGTCGCCTGACCGATAGCCATGGTCGTACGGTGGACTTCCGCAATACCGTGATCGTGATGACCTCCAACCTGGGCTCGGCGCAGATCCAGGAGTTGGTGGGGGATCGCGAGGCGCAGCGGGCAGCGGTCATGGATGCGGTGAGTACGCATTTCCGGCCGGAGTTCATCAACCGGATCGACGAGGTGGTGATTTTCGAGCCTTTGGCCCGGGATCAGATCGCCGGTATCACCGAGATCCAGTTGGGTCGCCTGCGCAGTCGCCTGGTGGAGCGCGAGCTGAAGCTGGAACTGAGCAGCGAGGCCTTGGACAAGTTGATCGCGGTGGGCTACGACCCGGTCTATGGCGCGCGGCCGCTCAAGCGTGCGATCCAGCGCTGGATCGAGAACCCGTTGGCGCAGTTGATCCTGTCGGGGCGGTTCCTGCCGGGAACGAGCGTGACGGCCTCGGTGGTCAACGACGAGATCGTGTTTGCCTGAGTACCTGGGATCAACGCGATCCCCTTGTAGGAGCTGGCTTGCCGGCGATGGCGTCCGCAAGGTCGATGCAAGGCTTGCTGGCCTCATCGTCGGCAAGCCGGCTCCTACACAGTGTATTGCGATTTCGCAGGTTTTTTTCGATAGGGCGTTGAACTCAGGGGCAAAGGCTTGTAAAGTGCGCCCCGCAGTACGTCACCCCTCGGATTTCTCCCACAAGGGAAGTTCGAAAAAAGATTGCAAATCATTGTCTTGAAAGCAATTTAGGGGGTTGACAGAGGTTTTCAGGGTTGTAGAATAGCGCGCCTCAGACAAGCGAACGCAGCGATGCAAAAGCCTGGTTGAGGAGGCTTTCAGCGATGGAAGTCTGTGGTAAAGGTTGTAACTTGAAATATGTAGTTCCGTGATAGCTCAGTCGGTAGAGCAAATGACTGTTAATCATTGGGTCCCAGGTTCGAGTCCTGGTCACGGAGCCAATTTCAAATCGGGGTATAGCGCAGTCCGGTAGCGCGCCTGCTTTGGGAGCAGGATGTCAGGAGTTCGAATCCCCTTACCCCGACCATTTTTGGGTCGTTAGCTCAGTTGGTAGAGCAGTTGGCTTTTAACCAATTGGTCGTAGGTTCGAATCCCACACGACCCACCATTTTTGAAACCAGTTCGCTGGGATTGAATCTTAAGATCAGAGGCCAAAAGCGCTGATCGCAGAAGGCGCCTTTAACGGGTGCCTTTTTTTTACCGGGGTATAGCGCAGTCCGGTAGCGCGCCTGCTTTGGGAGCAGGATGTCAGGAGTTCGAATCCCCTTACCCCGACCATCTTCAGAAAAAAAGCACCCGCAAGGGTGCTTTTTTTTGCCTGTATTTTACTCAAGGCTTTTGATCGCCCTGGACTGTAGGAGCGAGCTTGCTCGCGATGGGCTCAAGAGCGCCGCGTGTACCGGCTAAACACGCGTTATCGTTCACGACCATCGCGAGCAAGCTCGCTCCTACTATGGCACCCGCTATCAGTGCAACTTCAACCGTGGGTCGGTCCCGCGTCCGATCCGGCTGCCCAGCATCAGCATCAAGGTGCGGAAGGTGCCATACAGCGCCATCTGGTGCATCCGGTACAGCGACACATAGAACATCCGCGCCAGCCAGCCTTCCAGCATCACGCTACCGGTCAGGTTACCCATCAGGTTGCCGACGGCGGAGAACCTCGACAACGAAATCAGCGAGCCGTAGTCGGTATAGCGATACTCCGGCAAGGTCTTGCCTTCGATACGCAGTTTCAGCGACTTGGCCAGCAATGACGCCTGCTGGTGGGCCGCCTGTGCCCGTGGCGGTACATTGCGGTCGGTCCCCGGCTGCGGACAGGCCGCGCAATCGCCGAAGGCAAAGATATTCTCGTCGCGGGTGGTCTGCAGCGTCGGCAGCACCTGGAGCTGATTGATCCGGTTGGTTTCCAGGCCATCGATGTCCTTGAGAAAGCCCGGCGCGCGAATCCCTGCCGCCCAGACCTTGAGGCTCGCGGCAATCACCTGGCCGTCGGCGGTCACCAGGTTGTCCGCGGTCACTTCACTCACGGCCGCATTGGTCATGACTCGTACCCCGAGTTTTTCCAGGGTCTTGTGCACCGGTCCGCCGATACGCTCCGGCAAGGCCGGCAACACCCGAGGACCGGCCTCGATCAGGGTGATATGCATGTTTTCCGGTTTGATCCGGTCCAGGCCATAGGCCGCCAGCTCGTGAGCGGCGTTATGCAGCTCCGCCGCCAGTTCCACGCCCGTGGCACCGGCGCCGACAATCGCCACGCTGATCTGCTCGACCGTATCGGTCTGTCCGGCATGGGCGCGCAGGTAGTGGTTGAGCAATTGCTGGTGGAAACGCTCGGCCTGTTTGCGGGTGTCGAGGAACAGGCAGTGTTGCGCCGCGCCCTCGGTGCCGAAATCGTTGGTGGTGCTGCCCACCGCGATCACCAGCGAGTCGTAGCCCAGTTCCCGTGCAGGTAGCAGCTCGACGCCGTGTTCGTCGTAGGTGGCGGCCAGCTGGATTTTCTTCTGCTCACGATCAAGCCCGCTCATGCGCCCCAGCTGGAACTCGAAGTGGTTCCATTTCGCCTGGGCGACATAGTTGAGCTCGTCGGCCGAAGAGTTGAGGGAGCCGGCCGCCACTTCATGCAGCAGGGGTTTCCAGATATGGGTCAGGTTCGCGTCGACCAGCATGACGCTGGCAATGCCGCGTCTGCCCAGGGTCTTACCCAGGCGGGTCGCCAGTTCCAGGCCGCCGGCGCCGCCGCCGACGATCACGATACGATGGTTCATGGGGATATCTCGCAAGGCTAAAGGAAATCTGTGCCTGCGTTATCCGGGCGAGCGCGAGGCAGCTCATAGCACCAGGTAACTCAGGAAGCGGCTCAACAGGCCCAGGCCGATGACCACGGCAAGCACCACCACCAGGAGCATCCACGGCCGAAAGGGCCGGCGCTCGACTTGGTGTTGGGGAAGCTGCAGATACTGATCGACATGCTGCTGGTCGTCGGGGTTCAGGCGGCTGGTCATGGGAGCCTCGTCAGGAAGACGCTATTAAGATGCTTTGTATCACTGGTGCAGTGATTACGCCATGGCTTACAAACTGATGCCGACGTCGAAAACGATGCTGCGCCCCAGGTTGCCGCGCAGGAAGTCCGGCGCGTCGGGGTGGGCGAACAGCACCCGGGCGAAGGTCGGCCCCACCAGCGACAGCGAGCGCCAGCCCTGGCGCAGGTATTCGGTCGGCGGCGGGAAGTGGCTGTTGAGGTCGAGCACTTCGCGCTTGAGACTGGCGAAGGCGATGATGTCCAGCTCACCCAGGTCCAGCCCGCGCTCCTTGTAATTGTGGGCTTTCTTGCGCAGGGTCGGGGCCAGCCGCTGCAACAACTCGGAGGCGGGAATGCGCCTGGGCTTGGCTTCGCGGCGCACCAGCTGGCTCAGGGAAAAGGCGCTGCGCCGGCGCTGCAACTCTTCGCGCCACTCATCGTTCAGCCGCCGGCCTTCGTCGAGGACGAAAAACACCTCGAAGCAGGCATCGCGAAACAGCACGTCCGGCGGCTCCTGGGCGGGGTGGAAGTCTTCGGCGCGATAGGGAATGTTCAGTCCTTGCAGCAGGCGCTGGCAGACCCAACGCTCACGCTCCCATTTGCGGGCATTGGAAAGAAAGGTGTTGGCTTGCTCCGCCTGGATGGTCAGCAAGCGTAAAAAATCCGAGTCGTCCATGGCCCAAGCTTAGCGTCGAAACTGCAAAGGCTGGAAGTCCTGGGCAATTTTTGTCGACGCGATGCGTCGTAACGGGCGGTGTAGACTTCAGGACTCAAGCCGGCAAGTGTTATCGAGTCCGCGGAGTGTGGAGATGTTTTTATGATCGGCGCGCAACTGCTGTCGCCCGCCAGCCTGGTCATCGGTTGGCTGATCTATCTGCCGGTGGTGGCCTGGGCGATCTGGCGTTCGCCCTGGGTCGAGCTGTTCACTGACAGTCGCCGCCAGCACCTGCTGTTCGGCACGGTCTTCGCCTTGTTCCTGCTCTGGCTGGTGCGACGTGACTTCGATACCGGGGTGTCCTATCACTTTATCGGCCTGACGGCGGTGACCCTGCTGCTGGACTGGCCGCTGGCGATTGTCGGTGGTCTGGTGGCGCAGCTCGGCCTGGTGTTGCTGGGGCGCCAGGACCTGGCCGCGCTCGGCGTCAACGGCAGCTTGCTGATCCTGCTGCCGGTGCTGGTGACGGAGGTCTGCGCGATCCTGGTGGAACGGGCGCAGCCGCGTAACCCCTTTGTGTATATCTTCTGCTCGGGCTTTTTCGCCGCAGCCCTGGCGGCTTTGTTCTGCCTGCTGGCGAGCCTTGGATTGCTCTGGTTCGACGGGCGTTTCGCCCTGCCGGAGTGGCTGGGGGATTTTGTCGGTTACCTGTGGCTGATCATTTTTCCCGAGGCCTTTATCAACGGCATGGTGGTCAGCGCGCTGGTGGTGTTCTGTCCGGAGTGGCTGGAAACCTTCAACCGCACCCGCTACCTGTCGGCACCCTGGAAGGACAATGAGCCCCGTTGACCTGGGTCAAGCCGGCAGGTTCGCCCCACGACCATGCTGCGGAAAAAAACGGGAGCAAGGTCATGAGTGTGTACGAATGGGCGCGTCAGCAGGTGCAGGCCAGTCTGGAAGATGCACAAGTGGAGGGATTCGAACCGGGGCTGGGCCTGCGCGCCTTGCTCAGCGCGGTGGTGCAGCAGAGCAAGGCGTTGCGCAGTGCGGAGGATCTGGCGGACGAACTGCAATTTCTTGCCGAGAACCTCGATGATGAGCAGGACTACGGTTTTATGCGGCCCTGATTCTCTCTCGATCAGTGGGCGCGAGGCGGCAGATCGTCGGAGAACAGGTCGTCCTCGGCATCGGGGCTGACGGGAATCTTGTGTTCTTCCGAGGCCCAGGCGCCGAGGTCGATCAGTTTGCAGCGGTCGGAGCAGAACGGCCGCTGCGGATTGGCGGCGATCCATTCCACGGGGGCGCCGCAGGTCGGGCATTCAACGGTCAAGGGTTGGCTCATGAGTGGCCTCCACGCAAAGTCAGATAAAAGTGATGCAGACGCTCGACCTCGCTCCGTAGCCAGGCCTGGTCGCGGTCGTTGACCAGCACATCGTCGGCATGGCGCAAGCGCTCTTCGCGACTGGCCTGGACCTTGAGGATGGCCTGCACCTGTTGTTCGCTGGTCTGGTCCCGTTGCTGGGTGCGCTGGATCTGCAACGCTTGCGGGGCGTCGATCACCAGCACGCGCTGGGTGTTCTTGTATTGTCCCGATTCGATCAGCAGCGGCGAGACCAGGATCGCATAGGGCGATTGTGCCTGGGCCAGGTGGCTGGCGATCTCTTCGCCGATCAGCGGATGCAGCAGGGCTTCGAGCCAGCGCCGTTGCTCCGGGGCTTCGAAGATCAGCGTGCGCAGGGCGGCGCGGTCCAGTTGGCCGTCGGCTTGCAGCACGCCGGGGCCGAAGTGTTCGGCGATCTTCGCCAGCGCCGGGCGACCGGGCTCCACCACCCAGCGGGCGGCGTGATCGGCGTCCACGGTGTGGATGCCGAGGTCGATAAAGTGCTGGGCCGCTGCGCTCTTGCCGCTACCGATGCCGCCGGTAAGGCCGAGAATCCAGGGTGTTGAAACGGCTGTGGTCATTTGAAACCGGCAAACTGCAGATAGGAAGCGGTTATTTGACCACCCCAGAGCAAGGCAATCCAGCCGGCAATCGCCAGGTAGGGACCAAAGGGGATCGGCGTCGAGGTCTGGGCGTTGCGCAGGCGCAGCAGAATCAGGCCGAGTACGGCGCCCACCAGGGATGAGAGCAGGATGGTCAACGGCAGGATCTGCCAGCCGCCCCAGGCACCCAGCATCGCCAGCAGCTTGAAGTCGCCATGGCCCATGCCTTCCTTGCCGGTGAGCAGTTTGAACAGCCAGTAGACGGACCAGAGGCTCAGGTAACCGGCTACGGCGCCCCACAGGGCGTCGTCCAGGTCGGTGAAGAGACCGAAGTGGTTGGCGATCAGGCCGAGCCAGAGCAGCGGCAGGACCAGGGCGTCAGGCAGGAGCTGGTGATCGGCGTCGATCAGGCTCATGGCCAGCAGGCCCCAGGTCAGTACCAGCATCAGGGCGGCGGGCCAGCCGAAACCGAAATGCCAGGCGACAAAGGCCGAGAGCAGGCCGCAAGCCAGTTCGGTGAGTGGGTAGCGTTTGCTGATGGGGGCCTTGCAGCTGGAGCAGTTGCCGCGCAGCAGGGTGTAGCTGATCAGAGGGAGGTTTTCCCAGGCGCGCAGTTGGTGATTGCAGTGCGGGCAATGGGAGTGGGGCAGGAGCAGGTTGTAGGTCGGATCGGGCGCGGGTTGGGGCAGGCCGAGGACCTCGTGGGCCTGGGTGCGCCAGTCGCGTTGGAGCATTTTCGGCAGTCGCCAGACGACGACGTTGAGGAAACTGCCGACGATCAGGCCGAGGAGCAGGGCGAAAAAAACAAAGGCCAGCGGGTGGCTGGCCAGGAAGTCGGGTAGGGGCATGTTCAGACTACTGAGCCGAGTTTGAAGATAGGCAGGTACATGGCGATTACCAGACCGCCGACAATTATGCCGAGTACGGTCATGATGATGGGTTCCATCAGGCTGGTAAGGCTGTCGACCATATTGTCGACTTCGCCTTCGTAGTAGGTGGCGACTTTGTCGAGCATATCGTCCAGGGCGCCGGACTCTTCGCCGATTGCTGTCATCTGGATGGCCATGTTCGGAAACACACCGGTAGTCCGCATGGAGAAGTTCAGCTGCATGCCGGTGGAGACGTCCTGCTTTACGCGGTTGACCGCATTCCTGAAGACGACATTACCGGTGGCACCAGCCACGGAGTCAAGGGCTTCGACGAGCGGAACGCCGGCAGCGAAGGTAGTTGAGAGGGTTCGTGCGTAGCGAGCGACGGCGGATTTGTAGAGTATGCCGCCGACGATTGGCATTTTTAGCAGTGTCCTGTCCATCCAATTGCGAAAACGCTCAGATGTTCTATGCGCCCGTCTCAGGGAATAGACTGCCGCAACCAACGCCAGAATAATGATCCACCACCACTCTTGCACCACGTTGGAGAGTCCGATCACCATCAGGGTGAAGGCTGGAAGCTCTGCGCCAAAACCCTTGAAAATAGCCTGGAACTGCGGCACGACCTTGATCAGCAGGATCCCGGAGACAATGACCGCCACGAGTACGACGGCAATCGGGTAGTTCATTGCTTTTTTGATCTTGGCTTTCAGGGCTTCGGTCTTTTCTTTGTAGGTGGCTACCCGTTCGAGCAGGTTTTCCAGGGCGCCAGCTTGTTCACCCGCGTCAACCAGATTGCAATATAAATCGTCGAAGTATTCCGGCTTCTTACGCAAGGATGTTGCGAAGCTGTTACCGGCCGCAACTTCCTGCTTGATGTCGTCCACCAGCTTGCGCATATTCGGGTTTTCGAAGCCCTCGCCGATGATATCGAAGGACTGCAGCAGCGGCACACCGGCCTTCATCATCGTTGCCATTTGGCGGGTGAACAGAGCGATATCCAGAGGCTTGATACGTTTGCCTTTGCTGAAGATAGAGTTGCTTTTTTTCCGCACTCTGCCCGGGTTGACCCCTTGTTTACGTAGCTGTGCCTTGATCAGCGCCGGGTTGTGGCCGGTGAGCTCGCCGGACATTTTATTACCTTTCTTATCCGTCCCTTCCCAGGCATAAACGCTGACTTTGACTGCTTTGGTCGCCATGGTTTAGTCCTTGGTCACGCGGTTGACTTCTTCCAGGCTGGTCAGCCCTTGCATGGCTTTTTGCAGGCCCGAGGTGCGCAGGTCATTGAAGCCGTCCTTGCGCATCTGGGTGGCGATCTCGATGGAGTTGCCTTCGGCCATGATCAGTCGTTGCAGGTCCGGGGTGTTCTTGACCACTTCGTAGATCCCGATCCTGCCTTTGTAGCCCCCGTTGCATTGCTCGCAGCCGACGGGCTCGTAGATCTTGAAGGTGCCGATTTTATCCGCAGGAAAGCCTTCCTTGATCAGGGCTTCCTCGGGGATATCGATTTCCTTCTTGCAGTGGCTGCACAGCTTGCGCGCCAGCCGCTGGGCGATGATCAGGTTTATCGAGGTGGCAATGTTGAAACCGGGAATGCCCATGTTGTGCAGGCGGGTCAGGGTTTCGGCCGCGCTGTTGGTGTGCAGGGTGGACAGCACCATGTGGCCGGTCTGGGCGGCCTTGATGGCGATCTCGGCGGTTTCCAGGTCGCGGATCTCGCCGACCATGATCACGTCCGGGTCCTGGCGCAGGAACGAGCGTAGCGCCTGGGCAAAGTCCAACCCTTGTTTCGGGTTGACGTTGACCTGGTTGATGCCTTCCATATTGATTTCCACCGGGTCTTCGGCGGTGGAGATATTGATGTCCACGGTGTTGAGGATATTCAGGCCGGTGTAGAGCGAAACGGTTTTACCCGAACCGGTGGGGCCGGTGACCAGGATCATGCCCTGCGGTTGTTTCAGGGCTGCCATATAGAGTGCTTTCTGATCCGGCTCGTAGCCGAGTGCATCAATCCCCATCTGGGCGCTGGATGGGTCGAGGATCCGCATCACGATCTTTTCGCCCCACAGCGTCGGCAGGGTGTTGACCCGGAAGTCGATGGCCTTGGTCTTCGAGATACGCATCTTGATGCGCCCATCCTGGGGCTTGCGGCGCTCCGAGATATCCATGCTGGCCATGACTTTCAGGCGTGCGGCGATACGGCTGGCGAGATGGATCGGCGGTTTGGCCACTTCGCGCAGGATGCCGTCGGTACGCAGGCGAACGCGGTAGACCTTTTCATAGGGTTCGAAGTGCAAGTCTGAGGAGCCGCCTTTGATAGCGTCTAGCAACATTTTGTTGACGAAGCGTACCACTGGGGCATCGTCGGCATCCTGGCCAGCGATCTGTTCGTGCTTCTTGTCATCAACCGACTCTATATCCAGGCCTTCGAGGTCGACATCTGCCATGTCCTCAAGGCCACTGGTGTGGCTGTCGAAGAACTTGTCGATGGCATCGGCAAGCTTGTCGTCTTCGACAAGGATAGCTTCGGTGGTGAGCCCTGTGCTGAACTGGATATCGGTAATTGCTTGGTGATTGCTGGGGTCGGATATCCCGACAAACAATTTATTCCCACGCCGCCAGAGTGGCAGGACATGGTGCTGACGGATCAGCTTTTCGCTGACAAGGCCTTTAGGCTGACTCTCCTTGTCAAGACAGCTCAGGTCGAGCAAGGCGACCCCGAAATGCTCTGAGGCGATTTCTGCTACTTGGCGGCTCTTTACCAGTTTGTTCTGGACTAGGTAGCTGACTAGGGACACCCGATTGCGCTGAGCCTGTTGATACGCCTGCTGAGCGTTCTTGTCGGTAATCAGCTCGGCGGCAACCAGTTGCTTGGCCAGACCGGAAAGGGCGATATCGTTCATTTGAGCACCAAACGCAAACAGTCGGAGTCTTATAGCGTAGTCGGGCGATGGTGCCAAATCGGAGGTAGGTGGGTGACAAAAAATGTCAGGTTTTGTTGTTCTGAAGCAGCGCTCTTGGCGTGGCAGGGCATTTTGGCAGGTGCTGAGCTGTACTGAGCGGTATGGCACGGGCTGTGCTAATCGTTATCGGAGTCATAACGCCTTTGCTCACGTTTGGAGACGAAATATGAATGCTCAAAAGGGTTTCACCTTGATCGAACTGATGATCGTTGTCGCGATCATCGGCATTTTGGCAGCTATTGCGTTGCCGGCTTATAACACCTATACGCAGCGAGCACGTTTCGCTGAAGTGCTTTCGATTGCTGATGGCTACAAGACGGCTGTGGCACTTTGCATCACGGATTCCGGGGGCACCAACTTCAGTGGTTGTAATGCGGGCTCCAGCGGTATCCCCGCTGCTGCTCCAGCTACGACTAACCTTGCAGCAGGTATGACTGTATCGAGCGGCGTGATCAGCATGGCCGGTACTGCAGCGGCGGGCAGTTATACACTAACTCTTACACCTAACCTTATTAATGGCGGTATTCAGTGGATCACTGGCGGTACCTGTTTGACCAATAATGCGTGTAAGTAACGCGTGCGCTGAAATGGCATTTTGAGTTGTTGAGAAATGAAACCGGCATCTCCTTCTCTGAGAAGGAGGGGCTGGTTTTGTACAACTAAGAAACTTGCTTTATTTTGAAGTTATTAATAAAGAGAGCTCTATGGTTTCGCGTCGCTCGGGGTTTTTATTTTTTACCGTGCTCTCTGCCGGCCTGCTATTAGTACTTTCATTCTCGTTTTTGAATAGTGCTCTCATTTTTGACGATGAGCCTTTCTTTCGGGCTGACGGTCCATTGTCGGTCATCGCTAAAGGTTTTCTCTGGACTCCGCGTTGGTGGGTGGACTACTCCATGGCCGCCAGCTTCGTCTATATCAGCGATAAAATTATTTCCCTCAGACTGGAGAATCTATTTATCCATGGCTTGGCGAGCCTTGCCCTGTTCGGACTGATCCGCCAGCTTCTGAATACTCTGGAACGTAGCGGGATTTTTTCCCTAAAAACAGATACCGCTGCCTTTTTTGCTACATTTATATTCGCGATCCACCCGCTGGCTATCATGACTCAGGGTTACTTGATTCAGCGCACCACTGTTTGTGCCACGCTGTTTGGCTTACTGGGTTTATGGGCGTTTTGGCAGGGGTTGTGCGGTAAGCGTTGGGCACTTTGGATTTCCTGTGTGTGCATCCTTTTATCTATGTATGCCAAAGAGCATGCAGTGATGCTGCCAGTATTGTGCTTTCTGTTATGGGTATTGCATCATCGGAGTCGCTTGCCGTCGACTCTCGGCGCACGTGAAATTTTTTCTGCGCTAGCTGTTCAGGCAATTGTCTCGATCTCTGTCGTACTGTGGCTTAAAGGAGTGATAGGTCAGAATTATGAAATGAATAGTGAAGAGCTCCTTCGTGATGAACTATTCAAGCCTCAGGGCTCTTTTTACCTGTTGAGCCTGTTCAATCAGATGGGGTTGTTCTTCAAGTACCTTTCAATATTGATTTTGCCCCAGAGCAGCGCGATGGGACTCGATCTGAGAGTGCCCTTCCCATTAAGTTATGGGGTGTGGTGGCTCTGGGTGGGGCTTGTAGGATTTGTGGCTTATGGTGCTGCGGCTTTTCTATTGTTGATTCGCGGTGGTAGCAGAGGGCTTTTCGGATTCTCATTATTGTTCCCGTGGGTGCTCTTTGCCACGGAGCTGGCCTCAGTGCGCCTGCAGGAACCTTTTGTCCTATATCGCAGCTATCTGTGGGTGCCGGGGATGTTTATTGCCCTGGCAATGGGGGTTCGTCGGCTCAAACGTTTCTATCTCGCTACGCTACTACCTGTCTTTGCGCTGTATCTATCCGGGCTTTCTTATGATCGGTTGATGGCTATATCCTCGCCTTATTTTGTCTGGGACGATGCCGCCCGCTATCTGGAGGCTCAGGGCGATACCCCAGGGCTGTACGGTGGTTATAGAATTTATTACAATCTTGGTAATGCTTTTTTTGAAGCCGGGTTTATCGAGCAGGCGTTGAAAGAATATGACAAGTCAATTTCCTTGAAACCTAGCTATTCATATGCTTACCATCAAAGAGGTAGAGCTTTTTTTGAGTTGAAAGAGTTCGAAAAAGCTAGGCTGGATTTTGAACAGGCTATCCGGTTGAAGCCCGGTTACGCCAAGCCATACGTGGGGATGGCTGAGACCTTGAAAGCGTTGGGGAGACCGGAGGATGCCCAGCGAACCCTAGAGCTTGGATGCAGCAGAGGGGCTCAGCAGGTCTGTGACAGAGCGCACCCCAAGCCACCGTTGATGTTGGCGCCGAAAGCCTGAACCCTCTGTAAACTACCTGAAATGGACATTCCGAGGTGGTAATGGACGCTGCCTGGACTGGGCGAACAAGGACTTGGCTGGTACTCACGCTGCTGATCGCCGCGGTGATGGTCCTTGGGCACGGTCTGGGCGGGCATACGCTTCAGCGTTTAGGACAACTCGTCATCGCCGGTTCGGCAGTGGTTCTCCTTCTTTTCTGCCGAACACCCTATGCCTCCAGTCTTGTCAAGCGGCCCGCGCTCCTGGCCTGCGGGCTGGTCTTGCTGGCCGGCATCGTCTCTTCCCTCTCCGCACATCAACCACTCTGGGCGCTTACAGAGGTCGCCTTGATCGTCGCCTCTTGTTGTTGTGCTGAAGCCTTTGCCCGCACACGTCGATTAAATGGGGCATCGTTTGATCGGCTGCTGATGCTGTTTATTGTTTTTATCTGTGCCTTCAAGAGCTTTGATTTCCTGACATTGGCATTCCATTGGCTTTTCTCGGGTATACGGATGCTGGATCCCGACGAATTTCTGAGTGGTTTCTCCAACAAACGTTTCTACGGCCAGTTCCAGACCTTCACCCTGCCGCTTCTGGCTTTCCCTCTTCTGCTGCCTGCCACCAAAGGCTCCACCCGGATCTGGAGCTTCTCGCTCTTGAGTCTCTGGTGGCTGATCGCTGTAACCGGCGGCACTCGCGGTACCTGGCTTGGCTTGGGTGTAGCCGCTGGTGTGCTGTTCTTCTGCGGTCACATCGGCGGGCGTTGGATCGCCTGGCAACTATCTGCGGTTATAGTCGGGGGCATACTTTACTGGCTCTTGTTCAGCGTCCTCACCGGCTACCTCGACATGGAGGTGAGCAATGTTGTCAGCGATCGTCTGACCACCTCGCTTTCCGGCCGAGGCCCACTCTGGCAACAGGCTTGGGACATGATCCGCGAACGCCCCTGGCTCGGCTTTGGCCCCATGCACTTTGCGGATATCCACAATCCCATCGCGGCCCATCCGCATCAAGCGATCCTGCAATGGGCCAGTGAATGGGGGATTCCTTCCACCTTGCTGGTGATGGGGTTGGTCGGGCGCGGCCTGTGGGCGACCTTGCGCCTGATTCGCGAGCGCTCGACTTCCCATGAGTCGACCGATCTGCTGCGCCTGTGCCTGTTCGCCAGCCTGATCGGCGCCCTGACCCAATCCATGGTCGACGGTGTGATCGTGATGCCGTACTCCCAGCTCTGGTTGTCGCTGGTGGTTGGTTGGCTGATAGGGCTGCATGTCTGGAGGCGTGAGCCGGCCAAACCCAATGCTTTTATCCATTGGTCCTGGATGGGCATCAGCAGCGCCGCCGTGTTGCTCCTGGCCTATGTGGCAATCCGCGATGTTCCTCACCAGGACGAGCGCAACAACCTCTACCAGCAGCAATACGGCGGTCATTACCAACCGCGCTTCTGGATTCAGGGCGTGATTGCGATCAAGCCCGAGTAGCTTGCCCGCCGGGGCATCGGATGCTAGCTTTAGCGCCACGCCGGTGTAGCTCAGTCGGTAGAGCAGCGCACTCGTAACGCGAAGGTCGTAGGTTCGATTCCTATCTCCGGCACCACTTAATAGATTCATGCAGTGCCAAGCCGTGTCATGAATTCCCAGAAGGCCCGCCTAGTGCGGGCTTCTTGTTTTATGCGGTGCCATCCGGTTCCACCCAAGCGCTTGTCTTCTGAGTGCCTATCCGAGTACCTTTAGGTTGTTCAATAATCTATAGGTACTCAACATGCCTTTGACGGCTCTTCAGGTGAAGAATGCTGCACCACGCGAGAGGGACTATGGCCTCGCCGATGGCAGTGGCCTATTCCTCTGGATTCGCGCAGTAGGCGGCAAGTCCTGGCGTTTCCGATTCCGCCTGGATGGCAAGCAGTCGCATATTTCCCTTGGCACCATCGACAAGGTAACCCTCGCACAGGCGCGGCAGCTTGCTTCTGAAGCTCGCCAGTTTGTGGCGCAGGGGCGGCATCCTGGGCTTGAGAGAAAGGTCGCTCGGGCCCAGGCGGCTATCTCTCGCGCTAATACGTTCAAGAGCCTAGCGCTGGAGTGGCATCAACATAAGTCGCCACGCTGGTCGGTAGGTTATTCCGGTGACGTTATGGAAGCTTTCGAGCTGGACATCTTTCCCCAAGTGGGACGTTTCCCGTTAACCGACCTCAAGCCCATGCAGTGGTTACAGGTATTTCGCCGTATCGAGTCGCGAGGTGCTTTGGAGAAGCTGCGCAAGGTTCGGCAACGCTGCCAAGAGGTCTACCGTTTCGCGATTGCCACTGGTCGTGCTGAGTACAACCCAATCGCAGACATCGGAGGGGCGCTTCAGACCCCTACCTCCCGACACTATCCTTTCTTGCCTATTGCAGAAATCCCGGAGCTCATACGCAGTATTCAGGCGTGTCCGGGGCATGACGTAGTTAAGATCGCCACCCGCCTGCTGATTCTGACGGGGGTGCGTACGGCTGAGCTGAGGGGGGCTCCTTGGTCGGAGTTTGACCTCGATAAGGCGCTCTGGCTGGTTCCTGCTGCGCGTATGAAGATGCGCCGCGCTCATCTAGTCCCGCTCTCCAAGCAGGCGGTGGCTGCACTGCGTGAGTTGGAAAGTATTACTGGTGGTTACACTCTCGCGCTCCCTGGTCGTAACGATCCGGCAAAGCCCATGAGCGAGGCCGCCATCAACCAGCTGTTGAAGCGCTCCGGCTACGACGGTCGTGCCACAGGTCATGGATTCCGTCACACGATGTCCACCGCTCTGCATGAGCAGGGGTACCGCAGTGAGTGGGTCGAAACCCAATTGGCGCATGTGGACAAGAACAGCATTCGCGGCACCTACAACCATGCCCAGTATCTGGAGGGCCGTCGCGAGATGCTTCAGTGGTATGCCGACCATTTAGATGTTTTGTCATGCAGTAGTGTCGTAGCTTCTACCGCAGGCGAGGAGAACGCCGTATGAGTGATGTTATGCGATTACCGGACTTGGTGTCTGGGTGTGCTCGTTACTATAAAGTTGATACTCAAGATGCTGCACACGCTCTACATGAGCTGATTAAGGAGTTGTGTCTAGAGTACAGCGTGCGCCAAGGAAAAGTTGCGCTGCCTGGTCACATATTCTGGGTTGGAAGGGTGGGCTCTTCACAACGCTCAATTCGAAGTTATAAACTGTTTTTTGATGGGCTCATAAAATACTTGGATTGTTCATGTGATCCCCTGTCCGGGGTTGATAAAGACCTTATCCCTTCGTACTGTGAGAGTGACAGTTCTGCTAAAGATATTCCTGCGGGTTTAATATATTTGTCTAAGAGTGCTTTGGCTAAATGGGCTTTGGATGCAGGGGTTGAACCTCCAGACTATATATTGAACGTTAATGCAGGTGAGAGCGCTAAGGGGGGTGAGGGCGGTCAGGGTTTTCAAGAAAAAGAGTTGGGAACTATTAATAAGATAATTAATGGTTTGGTTGATTTGATTAAGGAGGTTGATAAGGCCCATTCTGGCCGGTTACTCGGTAGCGCTGACAAAATGCGCGCAGAGGCTATTAAGCGTGCTGCCTCCAGGCTCAACAATCCTCCGCGTAAGAATTTCGATTTATATTCTGCCGTCATATCTCTCGCAGAGGATGCCGGAGTCGACATGCCTAAAGATCATAAAACACTGAGAAAATACATGCGTGCCCCGTCCAAATCCGATAGTGGGCATGAAGTCACATAACCAAAAAACTTGGGATTTTCCCCGAGAATTTGGGAGTTCCCATGACTCCTCGCTTGAGGTGCCATTAAATCCCTAGCCATCCAGTCCGGTTCCAAGGAGACCCGTCCAGATGGCTAGTCAATTTGTTTCACCTCTACTGCTTCGCCTTCCTAATGTCTGTGCCCTCGTTGGGCTGAGCAAATCTCAGATATATCGCCTGATTCGGGCGGGCGAGTTCCCTGCTGGGATTTCACTTGGGGCGAATTCTGTGGCATGGCCTGCCGAGCAAGTGCATGCCTGGGTTGCAGAAAAAATAAGTGCATCCGTTCGTTAACGATGTCTGTAATTACGCCAATTCCTAGCCGTACCCTTGCCCGGCTAGAAGAGAACAGAAAGCGCTCTCGCGCGAAGCTGCAAGACGCGGAGATCGAACAGGTTCGTGGCCTATTGCCGAACTGGTCTGACTCGGTTCGGCGTGTGCCGAACGTTGCTCTTCGCTCAGCGCTATTTGGTGCAATCAGCAAGGGGCACCGTCCATACCTTGAGCGAGTGGAGATTAACGCTCTGGGTGGAATCAGCATACTTTACACGGGTGCCTTGCTTGATCAGGGGGATTTGGACGTGTGGGAAACCGTGCTGCACTTGGCGCGGATGCAGGAGCTAGGTTCGGAGTGCAGGGTAACCGCCTATCGACTCCTGAAAGATCTCGGTAGAACCGATACAGGAAAGAATCGAACGATCTTAGATAGGCATCTAAGCAGAATGAAGGCGACCGCCTTGCAGGTTCGAGTGGGCGAGCATTCATACGAGGGGAGTTTGATTCACGAGGTCTACCGCGACCATGACTCACGGAGTTATGTCATTCGATTGAATCCTAAGCTCCGGGTGCTGTTCCTTGATGACCAGTTCACTGATGTGGATTGGTCTGTTCGTCAAACGCTGCATGGGAGACCGCTTGCGCAGTGGCTACATGGTTTCTATGTGACTCATGCACGACCCTATAATCTGAGGGTCGAAACTCTGCATCGACTGTGTGGAAGCCGAGCTAGCTCTTTAGTTGATTTCAAAAAGGATTTGCGCCGATCGTTAGATACTGTGGAAAGAGCCTGCAATGCAGCAGGACAACCATTTAGTTACCTGATAGAGGGGAACCTGGTGCGAGTCAAAACTACTCCCAGCCCCTCGCAGCGGCGACACTTAGCCAATAAACGCTGATACCGTTCCAGCCCACCTGTGATACCGTTCTAGCACCCCCGGTTACCGTTCCTGCACTCCGACGATGCCGTTCTGGCACCCCTGTAGATACCGTTCCAGCACTCCTGGTACGCGACATTGATATCGGTCTCTAGCCCAGGACGAATCGGCTGTGCACAGATTTTCGCCGGAGGCACTAATCTGTTTTTAATCATTTTTAATCTTTATCTTTTCGGCGAAGGTCTAGCGACTGTCATCGTAGATAGACCTCGGTAATTTCTGGACGAAAGTGGCCCAACTCCTGAGAGACGACGCGCTTTGCTTCTTCACGGGTGAGATGGCATTGCATCGTGCTAAGGCGTTCCTGGGCGTAACTGTGACGGAGCCCGTGGGCTCCGTTGGACCAGCCAAGCGCTGCTTTTGAAGCCGCACCGAATGATTTGCTCCAGGGCTGACCGCCGCCAAGTTCGTAGAACTGCTGGTATCGGACACCTCGATCCGTAACGCTACGAGCCTCTGGTAGACGTGTCGCTTCCAGGCGCCTAGCCAGGTTGATCGGAATACGTACCTCGCGGGTAAGACCACCTTTACCGTGAACGGTGTAGGCAATGGAGTTTTCCCGGATGCCGGAAAACTTCAAAGCATGCGCAGGTCGAACATCTGGGGCTTTGTGGTGGATACGGCGCAGCGTTAGTAACTCATGGGCACGCAGGCCTGATGCATGGGAAATCTCGGTTGCTAGGGCGTTGTGTGGCGACTGGCGAGCGGCGATGAGAGTCACTTGCTCACGGGTGTATGACCTCGATTGCTCGGCCAATCGTCGACCTAATGTTGGCTGACCGGCCTTTCCTTTTCGGGCTGCCGGTGCGGTGCTTTTGATGACAACCAGAGTTTGACTTGGTGGGAGCTGATGAGTGACGTGTTGCATCATCGCTTGCAGGGCTTGCCGCTCCATATCCAGAGTTTTTTGGCCAACAACTTCGGCACGTTGTCGTAGATATTCGAGGGCACGAGTCGGAGTCATATCACGAAGGCTGCCCAGGCGGTGCTCTTGGAGATGGACAGTGATTTGCTTTAAGCGTTGTTCATAGTTCCGTACGGTGCTGACCGATTTGATGTGGCTGCCTTGCAGCTGCTTCATCACGGACGCTGCTTGCTTCGCCGGTTTGGCGAACTTAGCCATGCTGGCGGTTCCGATGTAGCCAGCGGTTCACAGTCGAGCGTTCGACTGTAATGCCTTTCTCGGCTATCCAGCGCTGCAACTCGCTGCCATTGCAACCTACTGCATCAAGCTGCAACAGCTCGTGTTTGTAGTTATCAAGTAATGAGCGCCGCTGGGCATAAGTTCGGGGTTTTCTCCGAATCCTAGACTCGGATTTGAGGCGCGCAGCAATGGTCTCCGCATCGAATTCGCTCATGGGACGCTCTCTGGATGTGTAAGAACTTCTGACCATTGCCGGTTCAGCGACACACCATCCGAGGATGGTTCGTTGTGTGCCTGTTCGCCCCCCTTTGCACTGATGTGCAGGCGGGGACTGTTCACGCCTATTCGGAGTCTCCGAGCGGGTTCCTGATTAACCGTTCAGGTGCGGTTGCCATTGTTGGTCTGGCTGATCTGGTTAGGTTGTCGTTTCTCCTCTGTTGGTCTTTGATGTTCCCGATAAATCGGTCGGGGCCAAGCCGGTTACGCGAGCGATGACGCGGCGCGTAATCGATAAAGCCCTGCCTGCGATGACGCAGAACAGGAGCCCTCTGCCATTGCCTATCCCCATGAACAACACGGGCACGAGCGGCCGGGCAGGGCGGTTTTGAGCCTGGTCAGCTTACGAGAGCCTAGGGGGAGGACGCAATCGTTTAGGGTTGCGTTATGTCTGTTGCGCTAAATCATAGATATCCAGTAAGCCCGCTATGTAAAGCGCCGATTAGGCGCGTTACATAGCGGGCTTACGCGCAACATAGAAAGTGCATCGGGTTCGGTGGTGACACAGTGGCTTCGCCATTACGCTGGTTGCAGTCAACATGGATGAGGGGATATGGCGAATGATGACCAGCAAGAAAATTTCGCGAATTTTGGATGCAGCACATCAGCGTATGCCAGCAATCACGAAACGAGTTGGTTGGGCCGGAATTGCGCTCGGCCCTCTGCTCGGGCTGCTCCACATTGCCGCCATGCTGCTCATGCCCGGCGTATACGGGCGCCGAGCACTGGAGCAATACGATGCCGTTCAGCGAACCGGCGATCTACTGACTGCGCCGCTGGCCCAGTATCTGATCCTGCTCGGTTTCACCCTATGTTTGCTGTGGGTCGGCATGTGGGGGCTGCGCCTGCTCCTCACACTGCGCCGGCGGCTGGGTAGTCGCTGGCCGGAATGTTCGGTATGAGCGTCGCGGCAACCCCGGAGGGCTACGCAGGGTTCGGTTGGATATTTGCTCTGTGGGATGACGTGGGCATGACCATGCTCGCCGCAACTCAACCCATTTTTACTGCATTTAACAGCAGCAGCGTTGGACTGAGCGGAGCAGTCGGATTTGCCTGGCTCATAATGACTGTGCTGCGAGCATATGATGGGTTGGCTCGTAGTTTGGCGAGCGGTGCGGTCATTTTCTTTTTCGTGCTTTACGGGATGAGGCCGGCGACCGTGCAACTGCCCAGTGGGACCTCGGTTAATTTGGTGGAGATTCAGGCAACGCCCCTGAAATTGGCAATGGCAGTGCATCGTATCTATCGATCGGCGCTGGATGGGGTGCTCAGCGAGCACACTATTGCCGGATCGATTATCCCGGCTCAGGCGGCAGTCGATGACATCGTGGCCCGGGGCGCGCAGTTGTACCAGGGCACCGATCTGGCCCGACTGATCCAGGATTACAATGCCAGTTGTGCACCAGGTCGTGCGGAATTGGCGGGACCTGAGCATGCAGCGAAAGTTGAGTCCTTGCATGCGGTTGGCCTCTTGGGCGGCGGCGGGCTTGGCATTCCAGATGAGCAAATCGGACTGTTAGCCCAAATAAAGGCGGCAGGTGACGGTTTAGGAAAATACCTAAATGGCTCTGCTGAGGAGAATGGTGGGTGGCTTAACTATCTCCTGGGCGGCGGCGCTGCTCGAACCGGGCTTAACCAAGCCGTAGACATTGGTTCGATCCGATCACGCCGTGAGGCAGGAATGGCAGCTCTGGAGACTTCCGGGCCGTTTCAGGGCGGCCGTTATGCACTACCTACCCAAGCGCACTGGCAGGCTCTGTTCACCGGAAAATCAGATGCAACTCCAAGTTATCTGCCGATTACGATGATCCCTGGCCAGAAGTCGGAGGTTGTGGGGGGGGATAACACTGCAATCATGTTTCAGCCTAGCAGTTGCGTGGAGGCCTACAAAATAGCCCAGTTGGGCGCTGAACAGGCCTACCAGGCTCTAAAAGAGGCAGGCGGAACAATTGCCGGCGGTCAACGTGTTAGTGCCGAAGTGGGGGCCGTGAGCACTGCGACGGCATGGCAACGCTTTATGACGCGCTCATTGCAAAGCACTACCGGCCTTTCGAAAGAGAGCTCTGAGATTGGGGCGGGCGTTCTAGCCAGTGTTCAAATGTTCAAGGACATGTCTGGTTGGCTTGATCTGCAAACCCTGCTGCCGGGATACGTGATGTTGTCGGCCTGGTTGTTCTGGCTCGTGCTGCTTGCTGCGCCGGTGGCGTTGCTGCTTACCCCATTACGGGGGGCGCGGGTTCTGATGAGCTGGGCATCACTCCTGTTTTTCCCTGTTATTGCAATGCTTTTTGCGCATGCCCTAATCGTGGCTGTCTCGCTCGTAATGGCCTCCGTCGCTATTGGTCAGGCGGCTGCCGCGAGTGGTTGGACAGGTTCTGGTGCTGGGTTCGACGCGATACGCGGATTTATGGGCGCGATTGCGGCGATCCTGCTCGCTATCACGACCTGGATTGCATCTAGTCTGACCGGTGTTTCTCTGGGTGGCTTGGCGGGCAGTCTGACTGGCGCGATGGCTACAGCTAGTGGTGTCGGTGGATTCGCAGCACGTGCTGTGGGAACTGTTATGGCGATTAGCCGACTGGGCGCGATGAGGGGGGGAGCAGTTGGACGGGGAGGGGGTGGTTCTGGTGTCGGTGGTAGTACGATTCCGCCGCGTCCCGTCTCCCCGAGCCTTGCTGGCAGCGGTTCGCTTCCGCCAGTTCGGCCTGCGCCAAATCCCGGCGCGTCTGACAGCGTGGCGAAGATGTATTGGCCTACAACACCCAATCCGAGCGGGCGTGGCGAGGTCCGGCGTTCACGACTGGTCCCACCGCCACCGCCACGTTGAGATCTTTTCGGGCAGAAGACTCGCCGTTCAAGTGAGTTGGTGATGCACTAGGTTGGGCACACCATAGTACAGGCCCATCTATATGTTTGACCTGAGCAATAGGAATGGGCGCGTGATGCTGGGTACCGGTCTTACTGGCATCGTCAGCATCACCAGCCACCTCTGCTGGGTGGCCCACTGCCCTCACCTCATTATAACGGCTCATTTCCCATTCTCACCACTGGCGGCTCACTGCTGCTTACCTGGCTTCCTCCTCCGATCTCCCCAATAAGCCACCTAGTTATACCGAGCATTCACTACACCCCCAACCACGGGGGCACAGCGGACAATAATCGAGTCACTCTCATGCCCCTGAGAAACCCCACTGAACCAGCGGCGCGTCACTCAAATACCCCTGAGAGATAACAGCGGACCGCATTTGTGCCACCCAAATCCACTAAGGGAGTCACCGTCGTTCTCAGCGATGCCGCTGAAGTTTCGCCACTTCCAAGTTCAGGAATTGGCGATTTTTCGTGGCGCCTCGATGACACGTCCCGACCCACGGTTAACGTTTGCCTCTCGAACAAAATCTGAGGCGTGAGATGAAGCGGCTGTTGATGACGGTTTTCTTCGGTGGACTGGGGGTCTGGATCGGTTCAAATCGCTGGTTGCCGCTGCGGTGCATCGTCGCGCTGGCTGCGCTGGGCGCCGTTTTGTGGGGGTTGGGGGAGTGGCTGGAGCATCGCGGAGGATCGGACGATGATTCACGCTGACCTGGATGAGTTGATACTCGTCAGTTGCCTCTGTCCAGAGCTGGTCTGGTCGGCCTCCTCGACGCGGCCTGTGATCGTCGCGACGGATGGAGCGGTGCTGCGGCTGTACTGGATGCCAGTACCGCTGCGACTGGATCCGTTTCGCGCTGAATTGTTCGTTGGCGAGCTCAATGGCAAACAAATGGCAATGATGGCAAAATGACTTCTTTGTTTTGGCGTGCCGCTTTGGGCTATTGCTCCCCCTCACAGGACGCTAGGAAACAGGCGTCATAAATAGCAAAAAAGGATGTTATGCGTACTTTATTCAGGCTAGTGGCAACTGTTGTTTCCGGTTCACTCCTTGCTGCCTGTGGTGGTGAGGATTTTACTGGGGCTTACCGATTTAAAGACTCAACTATGAAGGGGGCCATGGTTCTCAATGTTCATAGTGATGAAGCGGAGCTCTTTGGGGATTTTGAGAAAGACGGCATCAAACCTCTGGGTAAAATGAAGGTTTCGGTAAAAGATAAGAAACTTCTTCTTGATGCCGTGAACGGCTCTACACGTCTGGTAATGAGGCGTAACGTCGATGAGCGAAGCCTTGACTGCCTTAATTGCAAGGTACTCGGCATGGAGACGGACGAGCATGTTTGGAAATATGACCCTAAAGGGCCGTATGACGTAGATCAGATGCTTAAGGAGCAAGCCCGCAAGAACGAGGAAGCGCGGAATGCCGAACGGGAAAAAATGCAGCAGAAAGCCCTGGAGCAAGGTCTACGTAATTTAGAAGCCCCGAAGCTGACGCCTTATGAGGGCGATTGGGTCTTTCAACGTACTACGAAACAAGACCCTTTGACCATAATGACCATCTGGCGCGAGAAACAGATCAGGGTCTGGTCGTTCAAGTTCGAGAATATGGATGATCGTCTGGGGTATGAGGTTCCAGGGTTCAATGTAACGGACGCCGGCTTGAAGATCGGCGATGGTTCTAAAACTCACCTGTACACTCTCAGTACCGATAAACAGATACTGATCTGCATGGACTGTAAGGGGCCGGAGCGTTGGGCCAAGGCTGATCCTAAGAAGAATCTCAGTGACCGTCATTACGCCCGTCAGATGGCTGGTAATCCGTGACACCCAGCCCCGCCCCTGGCGGGGCTTTAGGAGGGGCAGGTATGGCTTACAGCCTAATCCGCTTCACCTCACCCAGGCTGATCTCGTGCCCGATCTGATCGGCCTGGCCTGAGTCGACGACCAGCGACCGTTTAACTAACTGGCCGACACCCTCTCGCTCGCAAGCTCGGCGCGTATGTGCGCGAGATTGATCGCCCGGCACAGATCTATAGCCCTTGCCTCTACACTGGTCACATCGAGAGCTGACACGCCCGGGAGTTTGTCGCCGTCGATCCACTCCTCCTCGTCCTCGATCGTCGTGTAGCGTTCCATGTAGTCCGCGATATCGCTGACGTCCGCCTGGAAGGTCTTGGCATGGGCCAGCGCTTCGGCGTAGTGAATGAGGTTCCAGCCACACCGTTCATCAAAGCCAGCCACGCGCACGGCCAGTGGGTCGGCGATGGTCAACTGCGGGGCGTGATCGAGGATCAGCTTGCGCATCCATTCGGCCGGTTTCAGCTCTGCCTTGCTGGCTGCGGAGTTGATGCGGCGGGTTTCAAGTGCGTTAAAACGTAGCGTGGGCTTGTATTCCGTTGACATGAGCCAGTCCTTTCAGAAAATTGCCGGCGGATGCCGGCATCAATTGAGTTAGCATGCCGGCATTTGCCGGCAATGTCAACGTATGCCAGTTCTGGTCCCCTGGCGGCCCGGACGGCGACGAGAACCTCTTAATCGGCTTCGGTAGGGTGACGAAGGCGCCCCCGAAGCTTCGCACGGTAGCTTGGGCGCAGCGGCTGCGGCCGTAGTGGTCCATTCGCCACGGCCGCTTCCGACCGAGGCTGTGTAAAAACGTTTTTCAGCGCGATTGGAGCCCAGTGCTGGACTGAAAATCGCGTTTCTACGCAAAATCCAGATCAGCTGAGCAGCCGATAATCTTCAGATTTCGCATAGACGCGCAAACTTCAATTTTGACGAAGCGTTTTTACACAGCCTGGACCCAATGCAGCCGTTCAAGGCGTCTACGAAACCAATGGCGATTAATACCGCGTTTTATTCGCTACCAAACCACTCACTGTCATCACATCCGTTAAACCCGACAGTACTGTCGAACACAGCGCTCGAACCGACCAACTGGCTCGGGCTTGCCATCGTAGATAGGTACAACACCGAGTGAGTGCCAGCGGAACCCCGAGGGTAATCGATCAGATAATCCGGGCGCCCATCGCCATCCAGGTCCCCGGACCAGCGCAAGTAACCGGTCGCCACCAGACACGCGGTCATGTCGTCGAGCATCTGCCGTTGTTTCGGCTCGCGAAGTTGCAGCGGGATCTGCCGATGCTCGATATCCAGCAACGGCATCAGCGTCACCGTGCGATCGGCCAGCGGCACGCTGACCGACTTGGTCGCAAGATCTGCGACCCCATCCACAGGCCCCTCTGTGGCGGTATAGGTCAGCACCGGTCCGGGCTTGAGCCAGGGGAAACGGGAATTGCGGCGCAACCATACTTCGACGCCCGTGGTGCCTTCGGGACCCGCGTTGGCGAAGTGCAAGCGATGCAGGGTCATGTTCATGCTGTCGCGAGTGCTCGGCTCTTCGCCGCCAACCGCCACAGTCGCGGGCAGCAGTCGGCAACCGCTCGGGTCACAGTGCAACGACAGCCAGTCGTTTCCCGGCACGATTTCATCCGAGGTAGTCATATCGTTACCCACCACCATCGTCAATTGCCCGAAGGATGTGGCGTCATCCAGCGCCAGCGCGGCGTTGCACGTCAGCAGGCTGCTCAGCAGTAAAAGCGTGGGTTTCATCATATGTCTCGGGCCAACACAAATCTGTGCCCATTGGGTAGCGCCACCACCTGGTACTCGGGACCGTAGGTGTCCATATCGAGCACGGTGCGCCATGTCGAGGTCACCAGGTCAAACCATTCGAGAATGTAATGCCCGTCGTTCTTTGCGCCCTTTTCGATCAGCCACTCTTTCCTCAGCAGGTCGTCGCTCATATTGAAATAAACCCGGTACTCCTTGGCGACCGGCAGGCCGTTGCGTGCGGGGCTGGTCCAGTGCGCGCCGTCAGCTGTCGACAGGCGCATGGAGGGCGATAAACCAGCCTCGGGGCCAAGTGGCTCCTGGGCAAAGCGGGCGACCCGACCGTCCGCTAGAATGAAGGTCGTGACATTCTCATAGGCATCGGGGGCCGATTCGATCCACCGCTGATTCCGCGAGTCGAATATCGCGTAAGTCATGGCGCTGTCGAAATCCCCCAGGTATTGCACCTCGTCCTTGGAATCCGGCTGATCGGAATCAGGCTTCAGCAAGGTCATGCCGACTGGTTGGATCTCACCTGCGGCAAAGACCACTCGCCCATCATCAAGCTGGCGAATCTGCATGGGGTTTTTCTCGGTCGGTTTGCGCAAGTGCCGGAAAGCAGGCCACGCCGTGCGCTTCAGCGTCGCTGGAGCCTGGCTGGTGTCCAGACTGACTTCATGAATCTCGCCCGCCTCGTTGACCTCCAGCAGATTGCCATTGGCCAGGCTGGTGACGGCGCTGATATACGATGGTGGCGTTCCGACTACCCGTTGCCATTGCGCGGGGCCGATCGCGTTGTCTGGCGGTAGCCACTCCATGGCCGGTTCCGTCGGCGGCGCACGGCCATTATCCCGCTCGCCGCCATACACCAGTACGCCACCATTGAAACGCAACGCCGTCGCTCGATAGTGCGGCCCCAACATGGGCTGGACCGTGACCATGCGCCCCGACGTGTCAATGGTATCAGCGGCGTTAAGCCCGGAACCGCTGATCACCATCGCGGGCAGGGTCGCCGTCGAAGGCAGGAACGTCACGCTCTGGCGCCCCAGCGACAGGAGTTGCGGCGCCACCGCAACGACGGCCGGATGAGCCGAGGTTGACTGACGCAACGCTATCGGAGCAAGCCTCTTGGGGCCGCTGTAGGCATCGTTATCTTCGGCGCGTGACTCAACCCAACCATATAGGCGACCGGCGGCCTGAAAGGGGAAGACGTTGCACGGGCCATTGCAGGTCGCCAGCAACTGCCAGGTATCACTGGCCGGGTCATAAGAGACGATATTGCCGCTGGAGCCGCCGATCATCATCACCTGGCCGTCGCTGCCGGGCAGGTCGATGGCCGTGTGTTTTGCATTGGCGGACGGCATGGGCGCAACCGGTTCAAAGCGGTTGGTCGCCGGGTTTAGCCTCTCGGCAGTCTGCGAAGGCCCTTTCCCCCATCCCGCCTTGCGCGTGTAGCCACCCGAAACCAGCACACTGCCATCGGCCAGGGCCGTGGCGTTGAGTTCGGATCGACCTTCCAGCATCTTCGGGCCATCGCTCCATTGGCCAGTAGTCGCGTCGAACACATGGGTTTCGTCACGGCACACATTGCAGCCGCGATACTCCTCGTCACCACCCCCGAGAATCATCAGACGGTCGCCATACGCCGCCAGCCCATAGTCGTTTCGATAGGCGATTGGCAGGTCGGGTATCGACTGCACTTGCAAGGTGTTGTCTTGCAAACGGACAATCTCCGCGTGTAAATAATGATCGTTGTTTGCGCGCCAGACGTGCGCCAGCGAGGTCGCTGAAAGCACCACCGTGCGTGAACGATAAACCAGGCGGGGCCACTGCTTGTCGTCCAACCTCAACACCTTGCCATCGTTGCCAATGAAACCGAACCAGCCGGCCTTGCGTCCGCCACAGTCAATGGCCCAGAACCCGACGATCCCGGTGGCCAGTCGCGCCTGCCAATAGAGCGAATCATTTTCGTGACCATCGATGACTATCGGTCGCTGCACCAACTCGCCCGTCACCGGGTTCCAACTGTCCCAAGTCATCGGGTTGACCGGGCATTTTTCACCTGTGGAAGATTTGTAGGAGTCATGCCCAATCCACTCGAGTACACCGGCAGCATTGGGCGTGAAGCTGCCGGATTCGTTGATCGTGACGGCTGGTAAAGGCGCAAAAGGCAATGCGGGCGTAACACTCTCGACCCCGAGGGCAATGGCAGGACCGACGAAACACAGCAGCACACAAGCTGACAGCGCCCTAAACATGGGACTTCCTTATTGGGGTGAAATGGCCTGGCGAAATTAATGCAGAACGACGGGAACCGGCTCGGCCCCACCCCGGCTCCAGCCGCCGGACAGGCTGCCATCGGCAGCGACGGTCAAATCAAACTTCTCGGACGACTGGTTTTCGTGGGAGAACAACAACACGATGTGCCCCGCTCCCAGTCGCGAGAGCGTCAAGGGAATGTGTTCCTTGTAGCGGTCATAGAAATAAAATGGCCCGCCATCACCAAACACCATCAGGCTGATCGGCAACTTGCCAGCCATCGTGCCCACGTACAAGCCTTCGTGGATCCCCGACGCGGCGCGCAAACCACACTGCGTGCCATGAGCGATCAACAGGCAGTGACCATAGGGCGTCAGGTCATGATCCAGCGCGGCAAACGTTTCGCTGTGAGGTAAATCCATAAGGTCATCCAGCGCCTGGACGACATGGGGAAAGTCACAGCCTTGCAGCGCCGTCAGCTTGCCGTCGGCGAGATAAAACTCGTTGCGGCGGATCTGGCCACTCACCATTTTTGCACGACATTCCCGATAGAGACGGCGCTGGGTTTCGGAGTCTTCGTGGCCATCCTGATCACCTTCCGATAAGCGCGTGTCCGGCAGTTTCAGGAAGGCATCAATGGCCGCCAGACGCTCGCGGAGCATGCGTTTGTCGAAGCGCGCCATACCGGACGGTGTCAGCAGGTCCGCCAGCTCGATCCGGTCTCCACTCTGCAGATCAAACACCACAGGCTGACTGTGGGAGCTGGGATAGGCACCCATATACTCGCCACGCAACTCAAGCGACAAATACTGCGGGGTTTGCCCCAGCACGACGTAGCTCAGGCCGGTTGTGCCTGTCTCTGGGTCCTGGTTTTCAAAGGGCGAGGTTTTATACGCGCCGTCAGTCAAACCCAGCTGGGTATATTGCAGCCAGTTATTGATGCGTCGTGCGACCGTTGCCGGCGACCCCACGATCAGCGGCGTGGCGAAGTCCTCGGCTTTTTGCGGATCGACCGTGGACTTGAGTTGCTCCACTTTGAGGGCTGAATACCCTTGGCAAGACCAGAAAACACTTAACAGCGCAATCAGAGCGAACGCCCCACGCATGATTTACCACTCCCTGGACGTGTGCGGCGCAGTCTATCAAGTATCCCGCTGTTCGGTAGCGCACAATTGCCCTTGTTTTACAGCTATCAGGCTATAGGTGCGACTCGTATAGGCTAGCTTAGCCAGACCCCGGACGCACTCAGCTTAAAGCTCAGGAAACGCAGCCGCCACAAGTAGGTTTAGGAGCCGTGATCTGCCCGTTACATCTGATTGCTTTTGGCCGATTAGCGCCCGATCTCGTTGCCTATAAGGTCCATGCCTGTCCTTCCATAAATCCGGAGGACACATCATGCCGAGTACAGCGCCACGCTGGATGTGTTCGAAAGAGTTCTTCCCCAAGAGTTTCTGGAAAGCATCTCCGGCGAGCGTGTTCATATCAGCTTACCAGGAAGTTTGATCTGAGAATCCAAAAGCGGAAACGACAGGTGCTACTGGGCGTTTTCTGCCTTTGCTGAAAGGCAGAAATTGGCCGATTCTGTTGAAAAAGTCGGCTTCGGTTTCCATGGCAGAAAAGTACGCGTCTGAGATTGAAATCTGTGTTTTGAGCAGAGGGTTCAGGACTCAGATTTTACGTAGCAGCGTGCAAAAATGGCGTTTTCAACGCTCAATGCACGGACAGCCAGCTCAGGTCGACTTTTTCAACAGAATCGGCCGATTTCTGCCTGTCGCCACCGTCAGCTATGGGCAGCTCCCTGCCGATCATGATTACTAAGCGTGCTGGTCAAATCCGATGCAATCAGTGGTCAGATCGAATGCAAATGCCTGGACTAATCTGAGGTGCCACAGCGGTTAAGAGCTGACGGCAGACCTTGGTTTTTGCTGAGTCCCTAAATGAGTACCTATATTGTTTTTGTATCAGCAAAAGCTGACGTGTTTACTGAACTTTTTCAGATTGGTTCGATTCCTATCTCCGGCACCACATCATTAACGTCCGAAAATGGCGAGAACAGCCCCATCACCGGTGCTAGTCTCTGCCCATGAACACGACCATTGCTTCCTCATTTCCCTCGGCCGATATCTGCGAAAAGGCCCGCCTGAGCCGCGATGCGCGCTTCGACGGGGTATTTTTCACGGCGGTCCTCAGCACCCGGATCTACTGCCGCCCCGTCTGCCCGGCGCGTCCGCCCAAGGTCGAGAATGTGCAGTATTACCCCAGTGCCGCCGCCGCCGAGGCCTTGGGCTTCCGCCCCTGCCTTCGTTGCCGCCCAGAACTGGCGCCGGGCAACACTATCTGGCTGCACGGCGAACATCTGGTCGGCCGCGGGCTGAAGCTGATTCACGAAGGTTTTCTCGCCGAACAGTCCCTCGACGACCTGGCTGCCCGACTCGATGTCGGCGCCCGACAGCTGCGGCGCCTGTTCGTCAAACACCTTGGCGCTCCACCTATCGCGGTCCATGCCACCCAGCGCCTGTTGTTCGCCAAGCAACTGCTGACCGAAACCGCGCTGCCGATCACCGAAGTGGCGCTGGCTTCGGGCTTCCAGAGTCTGCGCCGCTTCAATTCGGCCTTTGCCGAAGCCAACCATGCACCGCCCCGGGATTTTCGCCGCAAGCCCTTGGCCAATGCCAACAGCGCGTTGGTCCTGCGCCTGGGCTATCGACCTCCCTACGATTTCAAGGCTGTATTGGCGTTCCTTGCCAGTCGTGCCTTGCCGGGTATCGAAGTGGTCGACGAGCAAGGCTATCGGCGAGTCTTCGGCAATCGCGAATCGCCCAGCTGGCTGCAGATCAGCGCCTGGCCCGATGGCGGTCATGCCTTGAAGCTGGAGCTGTTCAATGTCCCGCCCGGGCAGATGCTGCCGGTGGTCACGCGAATTCGCCGGATGTTTGACCTGGACGCCGACCCCCAGTCCATCGCCGCTACCCTGGGCGCGAGCCCGGTGCTGGCGCCTCTGGTTGGGCGTTATCCCGGTCAGCGGCTGCCAGGCGGCTGGGATGGTTTCGAGATTTCGGTGCGGGCAGTGTTGGGGCAGCAGGTCAGTGTGGCGGCGGCACGTACCCTGGCATCCCGACTGCTGACCCGCTTCGGCACTGTCCTTGAGGCACCGCCGGCACCGGGCCTGGATCGCTTGTTTCCGTCTCCAGAACAGATGGTCGACGCGGACCTGGGCTCAATCGGCGTGATCAGGACACGCACCGCCACCATTCAAGGTATCGCCCGGGCCTTGCTCGATGGTCGGGTGAGTTTTCGTACAGAGCAACGTCTCAATGATTTCGTCAAAAGCTGGGTCGCCTTACCGGGAATTGGCGAATGGACCGCGCACTACATCGCCATGCGTGCGCTCAATCATCCCGATGCCTTCCCGGCGGCGGACCTGATCCTGCGTCGCGAAGTGGTCAGGGATGTTCCGCCCTTGAGTACCAAGGCGCTGGAACTACTCGCCGAAGACTGGCGTCCGTGGCGCGCCTATACGGTGATGTACCTGTGGCGCGGGGCGAGTGAGGCAGAATCGATACGCAGGAGTCAAAAATGACGGCAAGCCAGATTTACTACGACATCATCCCTTCGCCCATCGGCCCCATGATGCTGGTGGCCGACGACGACGGGCTGCGGGAGCTGCGCTTCGAGCTGGACTATCGGCCGCAGACGCCATTGGACGGCTGGCTGCATGCGCCGGAGAAACTGGCACAGGTGCGTATTCAGTTGGAGGAGTACTTTGCCGGTGAGCGCGTCGAGTTCGATCTGAAGCTCAATATGCTCGGCACGGACTTCCAGAAAGACGTCTGGCAAGCCCTGGTGACCATTCCTTACGGCGTGACCACCAGCTATGGCGAAATTTCCCAGCGGATCAATCGACCCAAGGCGTCACGGGCAGTCGGGGCGGCCAATGGACGCAATCCGGTGCCGGTGATCGTGCCTTGTCATCGGGTGATCGGCAGCAACGGCAGCCTGACCGGGTTCGGTGGCGGGCTGGCGGCCAAGCAATGGTTGCTGGAGCTTGAGTCGCGGCGCTTTTCGTTGCGTTGAGCCTCTTCTCAGAGACTCAAACGCATCGACAGATCCACCGCCTTCACATTCTTGGTCATCGCACCAATGGAGATATAGTCCACGCCGGTCTCGGCAATCGGCCGCAGGGTGCTTTCATTGATCCCGCCGCTGGCTTCCAGCTTCGCCTTGCCGGCATTCAGGCGCACCGCTTCGCGCATATCGTCCAGGCTCAACTCATCGAGCATGATGATATCCGCCCCCGCTGCCAGCGCTTCCTTGAGCTCGGAAAGACTTTCCACCTCGATCTCCACCGGCTTGCCCGGGGCGATCTTGTGCGCGGCGCTGATCGCCTGGGCGATCCCGCCGCACGCGGCGATATGGTTTTCCTTGATCAGGAACGCGTCGTACAAGCCAATCCGATGGTTATGACAGCCGCCGCAGGTCACCGCGTACTTCTGCGCCAGGCGCAAACCCGGCAAGGTCTTGCGGGTATCCAGCAGCTTGACTGCGGTATCGGCGACCTGGTCGGCGTAATAACGCGCATGGGTCGCGACCCCGGACAGCAGCTGGAGGAAATTCAGGGCGCAACGTTCGCCGCTGAGCAACGAACGCGCCGGGCCTTCCAGATGGAACAGCGGCTGGTTCGGCTGTACCCGTTCGCCGTCGCGTACCTGCCAATGCACGGCCACCCTTGGGTCGAGCTGGCGAAACACCGCATCGACCCAGGCCGTACCGGCGATGGTCGCCGCGTCGCGGGTAATGATGGTGGCCTTGGCCAGGCGCTCGGCGGGGATCAGCTGGGCGGTGATGTCGCCACTGCCGATGTCTTCGAGCAACGCACGGCGCACGTTGGCTTCGATTTCGGCGGTCAGGTCGGCGAGGCGTAGATTCGGCATAACGGACTCCACAAACAAAGTATCTTGATTATAGGGGCAGGGCGCCGCCCAACCCAAGGCGCGTGGCCGAGACTGGCCGCCCGGACCTTGCCTTTGGTCGCTTGCCGTGAGCGTTTTGCCCGATCGGCGGTCTATTTTCATATCGATCTGAAAAGGAATTGCCGAGAACTAGTAAAAGTGACATCTTTTACAAGATAATCTGCCTTGTAATTGACGTCATAGCTTTGACGTCCCTGTGATTCCCCGATTATCGATAGCCGGTGAGCGCCTGAGGTGTTCGCCGAGAAGCGGTCGTGAGGCATGATGCCCACTCCCCGCAGACACCGATCTTTCACCCGAACTGACAGAACCGCTGCGGCAGGAGGCTTTGATGCACAATGACGGGAAGGTCGTGCCTTTGCACAAGGCCGCCGACGATCAAGCGACGCCGTCGCCGCTTGCCCGTTTGCCCGTGGTTCTGGTCCAGGTCCGTGACAAGGCGGCCTTGCAGCTCAAGCAAGGCTTGCAGGTGCTGTTCGATAATGCCGACGACACCCTGTTCGAAATGGCCGACAAGGCCCAGAACAACGTCGACCAGAACACTTTTTTCGAAGCCATGCGCGACCTGCGCCTCAAGCGCAAGAGTATCGAGCGTGGTTTTCTCGAGCGCTTTTTCGAAGCCTTTGACCGCCTTGGCCAGTACGATATCAGTGAGCCGACACTGTCTTCGGTGGTGTCCTACGAAGCCCTGGCGCTCGTGCCCAACGATGAGCTCGAACGCACCGTGGCCCTCGATGCCATGGTCGCCAAGGTCCTCAGCCGCGACAGTTTTGCCCTGGGGCAACTCAGCACCCGCTTCAATGCCTTGATTACCCGACGTGTCGATGACGCGAGCAACCCCATGGGCCCGGCGATGCTCTGTGAGTATTTCCTCGAGGCCGGGCGCAACCTCGGGGTGGAGATCAAGGTCAAGCTGATCATTCTCAAGCTGTTTGAAAAGTATGTTCTCAGCGACGCCGACCAGTTGTATGCCGAAGCCAATCAGTTGCTGATCGCCACCGGTGTGTTGCCGGAGCTCAAGGCCGCCCCGGCACGACGCGCCAGCGATCGTGCGGCGGCCAGCACCCGCGGCCATCAGGCGCCGACCGCCAGCGCCAAGCCCCTGGATGAAAGCGTGCAGGAGGTGTTCGCCGCCCTGCAGGAACTCCTGCTGCATGTGCGTGGCAGCGTGGCGCCCAAGCTTGAGGCCGGCTCCGAGGTCCAGCCGATTTCCACCAACGATCTGCTGCGCCTGCTCTCGCATCTGCAGCAATATGTGCCGGAGCCCAGCTCGGCGGAAGACTTCGACCTGCGCAATCAGCTGGAACAGCTGTTGACCCGGGTCAGCGTGAAAAGCGGCAAGTCCCGGGTGGTCGGGGGCATGGACGAAGACGTGATCAACCTGATCGCCATGCTCTTCGAATTTATCCTCGATGACCGGGTCCTGCCGGACTCGCTGAAGGCGTTGATCGGCCGCTTGCAGATCCCGATGTTGAAAGTGGCGGTGCTGGACAAGAGCTTCTTCAGTCGCGGCAGTCATCCGGCCCGCCGCCTGTTGAATGAAATCGCCTCCGCCGCCCTGGGCTGGGGTTCCCGTGACGACTATCACCGTGATGCCCTGTATGTGCGTATCGAGCAGATCGTGCAGCGGCTGTTGAATGATTTCGTCGACGATCCGGCGATCTTTACCGAGTTGCTGGTGGAGTTCCTCGCCTTTACGAGCGACGAACGCCGCCGTAGCGAATTGCTCGAACAGCGTACCCGGGATGCCGAAGAAGGCCGTGCTAAAGCCGAGCAGGCGCGCCAGCGGGTTCAGGAAGTCTTGAACGAGCGGTTATTGGGGCGGACCTTGCCCGAAGTGGTGGTGCGTTTGCTCCAGGAGGCCTGGAGCAAGGTGTTGTTGCTGACCTGGCTCAAGCAGGGCGAAGCGTCCGCCGAATGGCAGGCCGGCTTGCAGACCCTGGACGATTTGATCTGGAGTGTCGAACCCCAGGACCCGGTGGATGCTCGGCTCAAGCTGCTGGAGCTGGTCCCTGGGTTGCTCAAGTCCCTGCGCGACGGCTTGACCAGCGCCGCGTTCGATCCCTTCGCCACCAGTGAGTTTTTCAGCCAGCTGGAAGGCCTGCATGTGCAGGTACTCCAGCAGCTTGCCAGGAAGAATGCCGAACCCGTGGCGAGCGCCCAGGCCCCGGCGATGGTCGAGGTGGTGGAGGAGATTGTCCTCAGTGCCCCCCACGAGCCCCTGGTCGAAGACGTGGCCTTCGAGTTGCCGGCCGATGACGCCGCGCTGCTCTGGATCCGGCAATTGCGCATCGGCCAGTGGGTGGAAATCCGCGAGGACGAGGAGAACAGCCTGCGCTGCAAGCTGACGGCGATTATCGAGCCGGGCGGCAAGTACATCTTCGTCAATCGTACCGGCATGAAAGTACTGGAGCGAACGGCCCAGGCCCTGGCCGTGGAGTTCCGCCGTGGCGCGGTCCGCCTGCTCGACGACGCCTTGTTGTTCGACCGGGCGCTGGCCTCGGTCATCGGCAATCTGCGGCGGATGAAGAAGCGCTGAGTGCGCCTCGCTTGTCCTGGCGTCGGGCATTGGTCAAGAAAATTTCTTCGATAAGCGCGGATTGCTGACCCATCCACGTGCCTATCGCGGCATACTGAGCCTGTCGTGTTTGTCTTCGAAGGAATCGGTATGCAGTTGGATCCCGCCAGCGGTTGGTGCCAGGACGTGCGTCACTGTCCTTCGCCCAACTTCAACCAGCGTCCAGCCGAAGAAATCTCCCTGCTGGTGATCCACAACATCAGCCTGCCACCGGGGCAGTTCGCCACGGGCAAGGTGCAGGAGTTCTTCCAGAATCGCCTGGATGTCACGGAACACGCCTACTTTGAAGGCATCGCCGACCTGCGCGTGTCTGCGCATTTTCTGATTGAGCGTGACGGTATAGTCACTCAGTTTGTCTCTTGTCTGGAGCGCGCCTGGCATGCCGGCGTCTCGTCTTTCGAGGGGCGGGAAACCTGTAACGATTTTTCCCTGGGTATCGAACTGGAGGGCACCGATGAGCTGCCTTTCACCGAGGCGCAGTACGCTGCGTTGATTGCTTTGACCCGTCAGCTACGGGCCGTTTACCCGGCCATTACCCCGCAACGGATTTGCGGCCATAGCGATATCGCCCCGGGCCGCAAGACCGATCCGGGACCAGCGTTTGACTGGGCGCGCTTTCGTGCCGCCGTGCTGGAAAAAGGAGAGTCACAATGAGTTTTCTGGTGTTGCTGCTGGCGGTCTGGATCGAAAAGTTCTCGGCCTTGCGCCAACGGGTCCAACGTGACGGCGCCTGGCTGCGGGAGCTGGCCCGGCTGGAAGCCGCTCCGCGAACCGCCGGGCACCCCTGGCTGGTGCTGATCCTGCTGGTGCTGTTGCCGGTGGTCGTGCTCGGTCTGCTGTTGATGGCGCTGCAACCGCTGGCCTATGGTTTGCTGGCCTTGCCGGTGCATTTGCTGGTGGTGATTTACAGCCTCGGCCGTGGGGATCTGCTGGCGGCCCTCGGGCCGTTTCGCGATACCTGGCGGCGCGGTGATGTGCAGGCGGCGGTGCATGTGGCCAAGCGTGACCTGGATGTGTGCGCCGACAGCGATGAGCAGTTGCTGGAGCAGGTCCAGGGCTACCTGTTGTGGCAGGCCTACCAGAGTTTCTTTGTGGTGATTTTCTGGTATTTCCTCCTGGGGCCGGTGGCGGCGCTGAGTTATCGGCTGCTGGCGCTGGCGGCGGAACGTGGCCAGAACCCGGCGCTGGTGGAACGTGCGACCTTGCTGCGGCACGCCTTCGACTGGTTGCCGGTGCGCTTGCTGGCGGCCAGCCTGGCGCTGGTGGGCAACTTCGTCGGGGTCAGCCGGGTGATGCTGCATGAGTTGCTCAACTGGGACATCACGGCGCGGCAACTGGTGGAAAAGGTGGGTCGTGTCGCCGGGGAAATCCCTGCGCCGGTGGTTGGCGCCGATGGCGTCACCAGCCTGGACAGCCTGTGGGAGCTGCTGCTACGGGCGGCGGTGCTCTGGTATGCCGGGTTTGCCCTGTGGACCGTACTGATCTGATTCGAGGGGAGACGGCCCTCACAAACTCAGCGGACCCGTAGGAGCCTGGCTTGCCAGCGAAGCTTTTGGCGGTCTCAAGGGCCCCTTCGCGGGCAAGCCCTGCTCTTACAGGTCTGTGGTGTTTTCAAAAGCAATGCAGTCGTCAGACCGTCAGGCAATGGCCATTAACCTTAAGTTACAAAACACCCTTTCAAATTAAGTTATACAGGCAGTAGCTGCGGATACTGGCTTTATGCCTTGCCGTGCCTGCCTCTATAAAAATAATACGAAAGGGAGCATTCCAGTGAAGCGCTTGCTATATCCCGCCGTCGCCCTGATGAACCGCTTGAGCTTCGGAATGAAGTTCAGTTTGATCAGTGTGCTGTTCTTCGTGCCGATGCTGGTGACCAACTTCTACCTGGTGCACGATTCCTACCGCGAATTCTCCGGCACCCAGATCGAGCTGCAAAGCCTCGCCCTGCTGGGCAGCAGCCTCAGCCTGCGGCGCGACCTGGAAACCCTGAACAACCAGGTGCAGATCGACGCGGTCCTCGGTCAGTCCGGCAAGGCGGGGGATCTGGAAGGCAAGATCCACGCCCTTGAACAAAACGTGCTCGCCCGCCTGCAAGGCCTGGCACCGGTGACGATCGACCCGGAACAGATCGACGCCTTCAACGCCAAGCGAGATGAAATGATCAGCGCCTTCAAGGCCCAGCAGGCCGAAACCTCCCTGCAAAGCAAAAGCGCACTGATCGCCAAACTGTTGGCCAAGGCGCAGATTTTCAGCCAGATCATTGCCAGTCAATCGGGGCTCAGCCGGGATAACCAGAGTGATCTGCGACAGTTGAGCGAACTGGTGACCAGTGTCACGCCGCAAGTGACCCAGACCTTGGGCGAAGGCCGCTCCATGGGCGCTTATTCCCTGGGCCAGGGCTTTCTCAATTCGGCGTCGAGCACGCGCTTCGACGAGCTGTTGCAGCAGATCGAGAAGTTGCAGGCCGAATACGCCCTGAAACTCCAGGATGCCCTGGGCGGCAGTAAAAATGCCCATGCCGCCCTGGATTCTCAGGCCGCCGCCAGCAAGGCGTCGTTGAAAAAAGGCAGTGAGCTGTTCGAAGAGCAGGTGGTCATGGCCGAAACCCTCGATGCGCCCTGGCCGGCTTTCTACGATCAGGTCAGCGCCCTGATGGCGCAAACCTACCAGCTCAATGACGCGACCCTGGCCTATCTCGGCCAGGAGCTTGAACAGCGCCTGGGGCAAAATCGCCTGCATATGCTGTCACTGGTGGTCGCGCTGGCGGCGGTGTTTTTCTCCATTGTCTATCTGTATGGCGGTTTCTACGCTTCGACCCGGACCACCTTGCGGCGTCTGGGGGAAATGATGAACAAGGTCGCGGCCGGGGACATGACGGTCAATTTCGTCGCCCATAGCCGCGATGAACTGGGTGAACTGGGCGGCGTGTTCAATGGCACCGTGGCGAAGATCCATGACCTGATCGAGCGGGTCGGGCAGACCGTCAGTGAGGTCGAGCGCCAGGCCGGACAGGTCGAGTCGGTATCGGCTCGCAGTAACCTGGCGGTGGCCGGTCAGCGCAGCCAGATCGAGCAGGTGGCGACGGCCATGAATCAGATGTCGGCCACCGCCCAGGAGGTGGCCCGCAGCGCGGCGGCGGCGGTGAGCAGCGCCCACAGCGTGAATGGCGAAACCCTCAGCGGCCGCGGTCTGGTCGAGTCGCAACAGAACAGCATCGTGCAGTTGGCCGGCGAGATCGATCAGTCGGTGCAGGTGATCAATCAACTGGCCACCGATAGCCAGTCCATCAGCCGGGTGCTGGAAGTGATCAAGAGCATCGCCGAGCAGACCAACCTGTTGGCCCTCAACGCGGCCATCGAGGCGGCCCGGGCCGGTGAGCAGGGGCGGGGCTTTGCGGTGGTGGCCGACGAAGTCCGGACCCTGGCCAAGCGCACCCAGCAGTCGACGGGGGAAATCGAGCAGATGATCAGCCGGCTCCATGGCGGCGTGGGGGCGGCGGTGAAGGCCATGGGCATCAGCCATGGGATGGCGAACAGTACGGTCAGCCAGTCGGAAAAGGTCCAGCAGGCGCTGGAAAATATCCTTGGCGCGGTGGGCATGATCGTCGACCAGAACCAGCAGATCGCGGCCGCCGTGGAACAGCAAACCGCCGTGGCCCACGATATCGACCAGAACATCGTCGAGATCAACCGCGCGGGTGAGCGTACGGCGGAGGGCGCGCATCAGACCGAAAGTGCCAGCCGCCTGCTCTCGGTACAGGTGGTGGAACTCAAGCAATTGATCGGCGCGTTCAGGGTCTGAGACGAGGCTTGCCGGCGCTCACGCTGTTGCTGCAGGCCAATTGAACAGCGCACAGGCATTGGCCGTGCTGGCGCTCGCCAGCGTCTCCGGGTTCACACTCATCAGCCCGGCCAGCGCGGCACAAATCGCCGGCAAGTGCTCGGGGCTGTTGCGCTGGCCGGCGAACATCACCGGCGCCATGTCCGGTGAATCGGTCTCCAGCACCACGCTGTCCAGCGGCAGATCGGCGATGACCTTGCTCAAGCGCAAGGCCTGCGGCCAGGTGCCGGCACCGCCCAGCCCCAACTTGAATCCCAGCTTGAGGTATTCCCGGGCTTCCTCGCGACTGCCGGCAAAGGCATGGATGATGCCGCCGCGCGCCGGGCGAAAACGCTTGAGAGTGGCAATGGTCGCCGCGTGGCTTCTGCGCACATGCAGCAGCACGGGCAGGGCGAAGTCCACCGCCAGTTTCAGTTGGGCTTCGAACAGCGTTTGTTGGCGTTCACGATCCAACTGCGGCAAAAAATAATCCAGGCCGAACTCGCCCACCGCGCACAACTGCGGATGACCGGCACAACGCGTCAACCAGTCGCCCAGTTCGTTGAGATCGGCCGGGCGGTGCTCATCCAGGTACACCGGGTGCAAGCCGAACGCCGCGTGCAACCGCGAGTCGCTTTGCACCAGGTCCCAGACCCGCTGCCAGTTTTTCTGATAAACCCCCAACACCACCATCCGCCCCACACCCAGGGCGCGGCTGCGCTCAAGGACCTCGTCGCGATCGTTATCGAAATCGGCAAAGTCGAGATGGGTATGGGTGTCGATCAGCTCCACTTTCAGGCCCCGTGGATTCGCTGCTTGAAGGTCCGGGCGATGGCCTGGACGCCCGGCTGGTAGTTCTTGTCCTCGATGGCGGCCAGGGCCAGTTCCAGGGCTTTTTCGGCGATCAGCTGATGTTGTTGGGCCATGGCGTTGACCGGCAACGGCAGGAAGTCCAGCAACTGGGTGTCACCGAAGGTGCCCAGGCGCAGCGGCTGTGCCTGGAGCGGCTGATCATGCAGGGCATCGAACACGCCTTGCAGCAGGACATAGGAGGTGGTGATCAGGGCATCCGGCAGATGGCCCAGGCGTTTGATCAGGCCTTCCATCAACTGGCGCCCGCACTCGCGGCTGAAGGCCTCGCCATGCTCGATCAGCACCTCGCCCTTGAAGCCCTTCAAGGCTTCCTCGAATCCGGCGGCGCGCTGGCGGCTGATGCTCAACTCGGCACGGGCGCCGATCAGGGCGATATGCCGTGGCAACGGCTGCAGCAGGCTGCGGGTCAGTTGCAGGCTGGCCCGACGGTCGTCGCTGACCACCGAGCAGAAGTGTGCCGGTTCCATTTCCCGGTCGATGGCAATCACCGGTGTCCCCAGGGCCTGCAACTCGCGATAGCTGTCGTCGGCGGCGGGCAGGCAACTGGCGACGAACAGGGCATCGCAGCGCCGCGCGCGGAACAGTTGCAGCAGTTGCCGCTCGCTGTCGGGGGCGTCGTCGGAACTGGCGATCAGCAATTGATAGCCATGGGCGCGGGCGCCTTGCTCCAGCAGCTTGGCGATGCGTGCGTAACTGGGGTTTTCCAGGTCCGGCAGAATGAAACCCAGGGTCCGCGTCTTGCGACTGCGCAGCCCGGCAGCCTGGGGGTTGGGCGTGAAGCCATGTTGCTCGACCACCGCCCGCACCCGTTCCACGGTGCTGATGCTGATACGCTGCTGCGCGGCCTTGCCGTTGATCACGTAGCTGGCGGTGGTGACGGACACACCGGCCAGTTGGGCGATATCACTGAGTTTCAAGCGGGGAGTTCCTTATTTTGCTGCAGCGTTCAGGTCTGCATTTTCGCTGATCGTATCCTATTCCGGCAGCCGACCTTCGTCGTCCAGTTGTCAAAAGACGACGGAGCTTCAGATATCGGGCTGTATACAACCCACATGTCGCAGCCTTGGGACCGTCAAACGCTTCGACGGCCCGCCATGGTTCAGCGGTTTGTCCCCGGATTTTCAAGACGCCCTGGGGCTTCAACACCGAACAATAATCGAGTAACGTGACCAACACTCTAGATTAAACGTTTCAGCAAGCGTATTTTTGCGGCATTCGGCCCGTGTCATGGTCCTGCCAGAAGACCGTTGCACATTGTTCGGGCCACCCGCCTAAGCTGATTCATTCAAAACAATACCTAGCGTCCCTATGACGCTGAATAGGAGAAAGGCATGCTCGAGCTCACCGTAGAGCAGATTTCCATGGGCCAGTCGGCCGTGGACAAGTCTGCGGCCCTGCAACTGCTCGCGAACAGACTGGTGGCCGACGGCCTGGTGGCCGAGGGTTACCTGGCGGGTTTGCAGGCGCGTGAAGCCCAGGGCTCGACCTTTCTCGGTCAAGGTATTGCGATTCCCCACGGCACGCCGGAAACCCGCGACCAGGTGTTCGCCACCGGTGTGCGCCTGCTGCAATTTCCCGACGGTGTGGACTGGGGCGACGGCCAGATCGTCTACCTGGCCATCGGCATCGCGGCGCGCTCCGACGAGCACTTGCGCCTGTTGCAACTGCTGACCCGGGCCCTCGGCGAAACCGATCTGGGCCAGGCCCTGCGTCGTGCCAGTTCCGCCGAAGCGTTGCTGAAATTGCTGCAGGGCGCCCCCCAAGAGCTGGCGCTGGATGCACAGATGATCGGCCTGGGCGTGGCCGCGGACGATTTCGAAGAGCTGGTCTGGCGCGGAGCCCGTCTCTTGCGCCAGGCCGATTGCGTCAGCAATGGTTTTGCCGCCGTGTTGCAGCAGGTCGAAGCCCTGCCCCTGGGCGATGGCCTCTGGTGGCTGCACAGCGAGCAGACGGTCAAGCGTCCGGGCCTGGCTTTCGTGACCCCGAACAAACCGATCCGCTACCTCGGTCAGCCCCTGAGCGGCCTGTTCTGCCTGGCCAGTCTCGGCGAAGCGCACCAGGCTCTGCTCGAGCGCCTGTGTGCGCTGTTGATCGAAGGCCGTGGCCAGGAACTGGGGCGCGCCACCAGCAGCCGTGCGGTGCTCGAAGTCCTCGGTGGTGAGCTGCCGGCCGATTGGCCGAGCGCGCGGATTGCCCTGGCCAATGCCCATGGTTTGCACGCCCGGCCGGCGAAAGTCCTGGCGCAACTGGCGAAGCATTTCGAAGGTGATATCCGGGTGCGCATTGTCGACGGCACGGGCAGTGCCGTGTCGGTGAAAAGCCTGAGCAAGTTGCTCAGCCTCGGCGCACGGCGTGCCCAGGTGCTGGAATTTATCGCTGAGCCGAGCATTGCCGCCGATGCCTTGCCGGCGCTTCTGGCGGCGGTGGAAGAAGGTCTCGGCGAGGAAGTCGAGCCATTGCCGGCGATCAGTGCCGCGAGCCCGGTGCCGGAAGAAGTACTCGTGCCCCTGGTGGCGCCGAGCGCCGGCAGCCAACTCCAGGCCATCGCCGCCGCACCGGGCATCGCCATCGGCCCGGCCCATGTCCAGGTGCTGGCGCAGTTCGATTACCCGTTGCGTGGCGAGTCCGCGCTGGTTGAGCGTCAGCGCCTGCAACAGGCCATGGACCTGGTGCGCGCGGACATTGAAGGGCTGATCCAGCGCAGCAAGGCCAAGGCCATCCGGGAAATCTTCATTACCCATCAGGAAATGCTCGACGACCCGGAACTCAGTGACGACGTCGAAGCCCGTCTCAAGCAGGGCGAAAGCGCCGAGGCCGGCTGGATGGCCGTGATCGAGGCGGCGGCCCGTCAGCAGGAGACGTTGCAGGATGCCTTGCTGGCCGAACGCGCGGCGGATCTGCGGGATGTCGGCCGGCGTGTGCTGGCGCAACTCTGTGGCGTCGAGACCCTGGCCGAGCCCGACCAGCCTTATGTGCTGGTGATGGATGAGGTCGGTCCTTCGGATGTGGCGCGATTGGACCCGGCACGGGTTGCCGGGATTCTCACGGCCCGCGGCGGGGCCACGGCCCACAGCGCGATCGTGGCCCGGGCCCTGGGCATCCCCGCCCTGGTTGGTGCCGGCGCGGCGGTGCTGCTGCTGGCGCCCGGTACGCCGTTGCTGATCGACGGGCAGCGCGGTCGCCTGCATGTCTCGCCGGATGAGGCGACCCTGCAGCGTGCCTTGCAGGAACGTGACACCCGCGAGCAACGCCTGCGCCTGGCCTCGGAGCAACGCCACGAACTGGCGCTGACCCGCGATGGCCACCCGGTCGAAGTGTTTGCCAATATCGGTGAAAGCGCCGGCGTTGCCAGCGCAGTGGAGCAGGGAGCTGAAGGCATCGGCCTGCTGCGCACCGAACTGATTTTCATGGCCCATCAGCAGGCGCCGGACGAGGCGACCCAGGAAGCCGAATACCGCCGCGTGCTCGATGGCCTGGCGGGTCGCCCGCTGGTGGTGCGGACCCTCGATGTGGGCGGCGACAAACCGCTGCCGTACTGGCCGATCGCCAAGGAGGAAAACCCCTTCCTCGGTGTGCGCGGTATTCGCCTGACCCTGCAACGCCCGCAGATCATGGAAGGGCAGTTGCGTGCCTTGCTGCGGGCCGCCGACAACCGTCCGTTGCGGATCATGTTCCCGATGGTCGGCAGCGTCTCCGAGTGGCGCCAGGCGCGGGAGATGACCGAACGTCTGCGACTGGAAATCCCGGTTGCAGATCTGCAACTGGGGATCATGATCGAGGTGCCATCGGCGGCGTTGCTGGCGCCGGTGCTGGCCAAGGAAGTGGACTTCTTCAGTGTCGGCACCAACGACCTGACCCAGTACACCCTGGCCATCGACCGTGGCCACCCGACGCTCTCGGCCCAGGCCGACGGCCTGCACCCGGCGGTACTGCAACTGATCGATATCACCGTGCGCGCGGCCCATGCCCATGGCAAATGGGTCGGCGTGTGCGGCGAGCTGGCGGCTGATCCTTTGGCGGTGCCGGTGCTGGTAGGGCTGGGCGTGGATGAGCTGAGCGTTTCGGCGCGGAGCATTCCCGAGGTCAAGGCGCGGGTCCGCGAGCTGAGCCTGCCCCAGGCCCAAGCGCTGGCCCAGGCCGCCCTGGCGGTTGGTAGCGGCGATGAAGTCCGTGCCCTGGTGGAGGCTTTGTAATGGCGCGGATTCTGACCCTGACCCTGAACCCGGCGCTGGACCTGACCGTGCAGTTGGCACGGCTGGAGCCCGGCCAGGTCAACCGCAGCGAAGCGATGCAGACCCATGCCGCCGGCAAAGGGGTGAATGTCGCCCAGGTGCTGGCGGACCTGGGCCATCAACTGACCGTGGGCGGCTTTCTCGGCGATAGCAATCCGCAAGCGTTCGAGGCCCTGATGGCGCGTCGCGGTTTTGTCGACGCCTTTGTCCGGGTACCGGGGGAAACCCGTAGCAATATCAAGCTGGCCGAGCATGACGGACGGATCACCGATCTCAATGGTCCCGGTCCTTTGGTCAACGAACAGGCGCGGCAAGCCTTGCTGGATAAACTCGACCTGATCGCCCCGGGGCACGACGCCGTGGTGGTCGCCGGCAGCCTGCCGCAAGGGGTGAGCCCCGAGTGGTTGCAGGCGCTGCTGTTGCGCTTGAAAGGTCTCGGCCTGAAGGTCGCCCTGGACACCAGCGGCGCGGCGTTGCGCGCCGGTCTCGCGGCGACGCCCTGGTTGATCAAGCCCAATGGCGAGGAACTGGCCGAGGCCTTGCAGATTCCCGTGAACTCGTTGCAAAGCCAGGCCGAAACCGCCGCGCGACTGCAAGCCCAGGGCATCGAGCACGTGGTGATTTCCCACGGTGCCGAAGGGGTGAACTGGTTTTCCGGCGCGCCGGCTTTGCAGGCCCTGCCGCCGAAGGTAAAAGTCGCCAGCACGGTGGGCGCCGGCGACTCGTTGCTGGCCGGCATGCTGCACGGGCTGCTCAGCGGTCACTCCGCCGAACAGACCCTGCGCATCGCCACCGCGATTGCCGCCCAGGCGGTGACCCAGATCGGTTTCGGCATTAGCGACCGGGCGCAGTTGGCGCAGCTTGAAAGCGGCGTCCGCGTGCACGCCCTGACAGAACAATAAGAGGGATAGTGATGAAATTAGCCATTGTTACCGCCTGCCCGAACGGCATGGTCACCAGTGTGCTCTGCGCCCGCCTGCTCGATGCGGCGGCCCAGCGCCAGGGTTGGAGCACCAGCGTCGAAGTCCACGACAGCCAGCACCCGGAGCGCCAATTGTCGGCGGCCACGGTCGATGCCGCCGAATGGGTCCTGCTGGTCAGCAGCGTGCCGGTGGAGATGTCGCGGTTTGTCGGCAAGCGGGTGTTTCAAAGCACTCCGGCCCAGGCGTTGCAGGATGTCGAGGCGGTGTTGCGTCGCGGTGCCGAAGAGGCCCAGGTGTTTGTCGCGCCCAAGGTCGCCCCTGCGGTCGCGGCCGAACCGGTTGCGGCGCCCAAGCGCGCCCCGCGCCTGGTGGCGGTAACCGCCTGCCCGACCGGCGTGGCCCACACCTTTATGGCCGCCGAAGCCTTGCAGCAGTCGGCCAAGCGCCTGGGCTATGAGCTGCAGGTGGAGACCCAGGGTTCCGTCGGCGCCCGCAACCCGCTGAGCGCGGCGGCGATTGCCGAGGCCGATGTGGTGCTGCTGGCGGCGGATATCGAAGTCGCCACCGAGCGTTTCGCCGGCAAGAAAATCTACCGTTGCGGTACCGGCATCGCCTTGAAGCAGCCGGACGCGACCCTCGACAAGGCTCTGTCCGAAGGTCAGCCGGAACAGGTCGCGACGGGTAGCGGAGGTGCTCCGGTCAAGCAGGAAAAGACCGGTGTCTACAAACACCTGCTGACGGGTGTTTCGTTCATGTTGCCGATGGTGGTGGCGGGCGGTCTGATGATCGCCTTGTCGTTCGTCTTCGGCATCACCGCCTTCAAGGAGCCCGGCACGCTGGCGGCGGCCTTGATGCAGATCGGCGGTGAGAGCGCGTTCAAGTTGATGGTGCCGTTGCTGGCCGGCTATATCGCCTATTCGATTGCCGACCGTCCGGGCTTGGCCCCGGGGATGATCGGCGGCCTGTTGGCGAGCACCCTGGGCGCGGGTTTTATCGGCGGCATCGTTGCCGGTTTTCTTGCCGGCTACAGCGCCAAGGCGATCAATCGTTATGCGCGGCTGCCCAGCAGTCTTGAGGCGTTGAAACCGATCCTGATCATTCCGTTGCTGGCGAGCCTGTTCACCGGTCTGGTGATGATCTACGTGGTGGGCAAACCAGTGGCGGGGATGCTCGAAGGGCTGACCCATTTCCTCGACAGCATGGGCACCACCAACGCGATTCTGCTCGGGGTGTTGCTGGGCGGGATGATGTGCGTCGACTTGGGTGGACCGATCAACAAGGCGGCCTATGCATTCTCGGTCGGGCTGCTGGCGTCGCAGAGTTATGCACCGATGGCGGCGACCATGGCGGCGGGCATGGTGCCGCCGATCGGCCTGGGGATTGCCACGCTGATTGCGCGGCACAAGTTTGCCCAGAGCGAGCGCGAGGCGGGCAAGGCGGCGTTTGTGCTGGGGCTGTGCTTTATCTCCGAGGGGGCGATTCCGTTTGCCGCCAAGGACCCGTTGCGGGTGATTCCGGCAAGCATTGCCGGTGGTGCGCTGACCGGTGCCTTGTCGATGTATTTCGGCTGCAAGCTGATGGCGCCCCACGGCGGTTTGTTCGTGATGCTGATCCCGAATGCGATCAACCATACATTGCTGTACCTGCTGGCGATTGTCGCCGGTAGCCTGCTGACGGCGCTGGCTTATGCCGTGCTCAAGCGGCCGGAAGTCGTCGAGTTGGCGGTGGAGCCGGTGCGGGCGTAACCGCGTTTGGCTTCGGATATTGCGGCGGTAGTTGCTCCGCGATCGCCAGCAAGCCGGCTCCTACAGGTGTTGTGTCGCACGCAAGGTTCGCGTTCGACCACATCC